>NZ_JBIXJX010000015.1:0-220487 GCF_052871955.1 Bradyrhizobium sp. CAR08 | reverse complement strand
TGTACGCCGCCAGCAGTTCATCCATATGGTCCTTCCGTCGATTTCGAAGAACAGCGGGGTTTCAGGCAAGGCGCCGAGGCTACGGAAGTGGTCGACTATTCTCGGTGAACCTCGATCGCAGCCCACGCGAAAGCTGAAGAGACCGGACCAGCCTCAGTAGAAGGAGGAAGCGTTCCCCTGCGTCCGAGCCGGTCGAACTCGGCCGCCCCTTCTTCGAGCCCGCTGTCCCGCAACGCCCGCTTGTGGCATCGACCTGACTTTCAGAAGGTTCGCCGCGCTTTCGCGGCTGAGACAATCCGTACGAGCGCTCGAACCGCTGCCGTCAGAGTACAACATCGTAGAAGATCGTACTTTAGCGTACAAAGTCGTTGCCATGTTGGTGGCGATACGACTCGAATCCCGACCCGAACATTCTGGTTTTGGTTCTGCATCAACGGTATCTTTCTGCGACAGACAGAACAGATCGTCCGTTTTGCCCGCTGCAATAGCCCCGCACGTCCGAACAATCCTTGCACCGCATGTAACACTCCAACTCGTGGATCGGCGTCGTCTTCGTTCGTCGCACGAGTGCGCTCACACCGTCTAATGGGACGTAAGCTCTGACAGATTACGACAGGCGCAAGCAGGAGCCAGCGTGCAGCTTTAAACGTTTATGGGCGTGGATCGATCTCGAAGATGATCGACATGGACCGGACCGAGCGCTTCTTTGCCGGATGACTGTCGTGGGCACGATCTGCCTCTGCGCCGCGTTTACGATGTGGATGCTCGTTTGAGCCGCCACTCATGCCGCCAACGGAGGCGCCCTATTTCGGTGGCTGCCATCTTGGCAAGGTCAGCCACTCGGTTACTGACAAGGTCAGCCACTCGGTTACTGAGACGTGATTTCGTTCTGCCGGACCTTCCTAAGCAGACTGTCTCGTTTGTGTCCTGGCGGAAATGACCGGGCTTCATCACGTAGCTGTTGAGCTTCTAGGTCAAGCCGAGCCCACACTTGCGAGATCGCCGCGGCGTTTGCCGCATCCCGGAAAGCGGAACTCCCTATGGTGTTACCCATGCGCATTTCGCAATTGTGCAGCGGGGCGCTGGGACCTAACTCCTAAAACACCCTGAGAGACAACAATTCGCCTCCGAGCGCGTGTGGTTGGAGTTTTTCTTTTGAGCTTGAGAGCTTCCGCAGCTGAATTGGACTTCGGGGCGCGAGGCGTAGGCGGATTCAAACAAAGTTCGAGTTGGCCGCCCTATGACGCTCGAAATGCGATGCGGCGGATCGTTCGAGGAGGCCGCAGTGACGCTTCCCGGCGAAATTGGTAACCGACTTCTGGCAGCACTACCGGCAGCGGACCTCGATCTGCTGGCGCCCGAGCTAGAGATGGTAGCGCTCGATCGAGATGCGGTCGTCTCGCAGGCGGGTGACCAGACCGAGCACGTCCTCTTTCCTCATAGTGGCGTCATTTCTGTGATGATCGACATGGCCAACGGACAGACGGTCGCCAGCGCCGCAATAGGGCGCGAGGGAGCAGTAGGCACTCTTTCCGTGCTAGGGCCGTCCCCTTCGGCCGTTACCGCCGTCGTTCGTGCCGCGGGCATCGCCTCGCGGATCCCCTCATCGCGATTCCACGCCGCTTTTAGCCGAAGCCCCGCGATCCGCCACGCAGTCCAGATTCATTTCAAAGCGATGCTGATACAGCTACAAATCGGCGGCGCCTGCAATGCGCTGCATCCGGCCCAAGCCCGCATGGCACGCTGGCTGCTCCATCTTCGCGACCGTGCCGACCACGACGTCCTCGCACTCACCCAAGAGGCGCTTTCGCAAATACTGGGTGTGCGACGAACGACAGTGACGCTCCTGATGCGCAACCTGCGCGCTTCCGGAGCGATCAGATCTGAACGGCGAGGAGAAATCGAGATTGACCCATTGCGGCTCGCAGCGGTGGCGTGCGAATGCCACGATACCATGCGTCTCGAAATCGAGGGGATCTTCTCTATGAATGCAGCCCGGTCTCGCGCTTTGGTTCTGCCGACGTAGTAACTGAAACGGGGGGATGCCGCAAACCATCGCGCCTTTCGGCGTGATAGCCCGTTATCCCGAACATGGACGATGTGGCCAATGTGCAACGGGCGCCTAGCTTCTCCACGGCAATGTCCGCAACCGAACAATCCCGCTCATGAGGTACGCGTACTATCGGCGCGCCATGTACTGGAGGCCTGTGGATGACCTTTTCAAACGAAAGATCAGACCTTATTGTCTCTTTGGGAAAGCGTGCGGCGACAGGTGTTGGCTGATCGCGCAAATGGCGGACGCTCCCGCGTTGTTGGCGACAATCTGCGCACCTATGCTGAATCGCTCCGTTCGGAAATGGATCGGCGGGAGCTCAAGTACGCCTCAATCAGTTCAACTGAATGAAGCCGAGGGTGCCTTTGGGGCACACAGACGATGAGAGACATGCAAGAGCAGCTGGAGAACCTCCTCAAAGACGCAGCCGACTGCAAATCGATCAGCGATCTGGCCACCGACCTGCAAAAGCGAGAGTTGTTCGCGAGGCTTGCCGATCATCTGAGCGTGTTGGCTTCCGAGGTCGAGCGTGCAATTGCTGCGACAGCCTTTGGCACCAAATTGGAGCGATAAGAGGATATGGCCCGACACCGATGATTGGGAATCAGCATGCGATGAGCGGAGGAGGACATGACTGCGGCGCGGCCTCGCGTGCGAGTGTGCAATCGCGCGCTCGCCTGGCCACTAGTCGGAAGGCCTATCTGCGCGTGCAAGGCAATCAGCTAACTTCGATCGTCAGCTGCGACCGCGGGTAGGCGTACAGCCCTGACCTTGCAGGATATCCCCGGCCAGCGCGCTTTGTTACGAAGGCTGCGTCATGCTCATTCGCTATAGGACCTGCGTTGCCCTGTTTCGGCAGCCTCATTCGAGGCCAAGCAACGCCGCGCCCGCTCGATCTGGGCGCCGGTGGCCCCGTGATTACGGGCATACATCTCAGCCAGGGCCGCCGAATACTTAGCAACGTAGTATTTGACCTCTGAGCAAGAAATCCGCTCTCCCGGTCTGTGCTGGCGCGCAGCATAGGCTTCAGAGCTAAGCGTCATCAGAAACAAGGCAGCAGCGCCAATCGCACGCGTGACAGTCATTGTCATCCCCCGCAGCTACTAGGTTCGTTGCAGAGAGCAGGCCTGAATCGTCCCGATCGCGCAAATTAACAGTGGTGCGCTGGTGCAACGTGTTGTGGACTGTTGCTTTCATGCCCCAGCTTCGTGAGCACCGGCCCGCCTATGCTGGCGAACCCCGTACAAATCCAGGCTCGTCGACACAGATGTGCGACAATTGACGTCCCCATGTAAGCTGCATTGCGCAACGGGACAGGCCGCTCTGATCATCTCAGGAACCCAAGGGCGCGACACGCCGGCCGGCGCCGCTGTTAACGGGCACAAACCTCTCCCGCGCCGCCTGGGGAGGACCTCACGATGCCGACCAGCAATTGAACCCTCTGCGCGGATGACCACCGGTACGATCATCCTCTCTCGCTCCAGTCCATCTGGGCAAGTTTGAGCTACTTTCAGGAAGTGTCCTCGGACGTCGTACTATCTCACAAACGTTCGAACCAACGAACCAACGACACAGCCGCATAAGTGCAAATCAGGACCTGCAACTATCTCAAACTGCTATTTGAGGCTGTGGCCTGCACGGTCGACGGATCGGCCGATCCGCGCACAACATGAGAACCGAAACGCCAGCGCCGAAGCCAATCGACCCCGCGAGATGTAAAGGGCGCTGTCAGCGGCTGGCGCGCCTACATCCGATAGCTCTGAATTCTGAATGATGGTGACATTAACCACGGATTGTTACCACTGAGTAGGATGAAGGTCGGCGACCGGAATCAAAGGCGGTGCGCGTCCGCTTTATGAGCCAATCAGCTCGTGGGCCGCACCGCACAGCAATCCGGTGCCCAGACCACACCTGAGCCGCAGAAGCCGTTCGCATTCGAGCCGGTCCGGACGGCCAGCAGAAGTTGTGGCGACGCATCGGGCAGCATATTTCGAGTTCGATACACCGCTGAATTCGCCCGCCGGCTCGCGCGCGATCACGGTTGATGTCCGGCTAGCGCCGCTTCGGCTTTCTCGCCGTCATCTGCCTGGCGCCGCAGCTTACGCTGGGCAGAACCCCGCTTTTATGGCAGTGTCGATGTGGCCACAGAGCGCAACACAGTACCTCCTCACCTGACATTGGTCACGCGGAGGCTTCGGGGTTAAACCCAGTGTTTTGGGTTGATGCGCATGGACAGCAGGTTCCAAGTGCTATGGGAGGACGATGACCGCATCTTTTGTCGGCCATTGCGCCCGGCTTCCGATGGCGCATGCAGAACTGTATTGGCGGTACTTCCCAAGGCGAAACACGCTTCGTCCGGCCTCCTCGATCGTCTTGATCACGAGTTTGCGCTGAAAGACCAATTAGATGAGACCTGGGCAATGCGGCCGCTCGGGCTGAAGTGCGATGGTGACCGTCCAGTGCTGCTGCTTGAGGATCCTGGTGGCCAGCCGCTCGAACAGTTGCTTGGTGCGCCCATGGACATCGGACGCTTTTTGCAGCTCGCGATCGGCATCGCCGCAGCCCTGAACAAGGTGCACCAACGCGGCCTCGTCCACAAGGACGTGAAGCCGGCGCACATTATGGTGAACTGCGAGGACGAACGGGTCCGGTTCACCGGGTTCGGTATCGCCTCGCGCCTCGCCCGCGAGCGACGCGCCCCTGGGCCGCCGGAATTCATCGTGGGCACGCTGCCCTACATGGCGCCCGAACAGACCGGATGGATGAACCGCTCGATCGATTTCCGCAGTGACCTCTATTCACTTGGCGTTACGCTCTATCAGATGCTGACCGGCTCGTTGCCGTTCTCAGCGGCACATTCCATGGAGTGGGTGCATTGCCACATTGCGCGAAAGCCAGTGGCGCCCGGCGAGCGGGTAAGCACTGTACCGGCTGCAATCTCGACCATAGTCCTCAAGCTGCTCGCCAAATCCGCCGAGCAACGCTACCAGAGCGCTTCAGGCCTCGAACATGATCTACGCCGCTGCCTGATCGAATGGGAAACCGGAGGCCGCATCGAAGAGTTTGCGCTCGCACAATACGACACGCCCGACCGACTGCGGATCCCTGAGAAGCTCTACGGACGGGACCGCGAGATTGAAGCCATGCTGGCCGCCTTTGACCGGATGATCAAGAGCGGCGCGCCGGAATTGATGCTGGTTACCGGCTATTCCGGCGTTGGTAAATCCTCGGTAGTCAATGAGCTCCATCGTCGCCTTGTTCCGTCCCACGGGCTGTTCGCATCAGGCAAGTTCGACCAATACAAACGCGATATTCCCTATTCAACGGTAGTGGAGGCTTTTCAGAGCCTCGTGCGGTTCCTTCTGAGCAAGAACGAAGCCGAGCTGACGCACTGGCGCCAAGCGCTTCATGGTGCGCTGGGCGCCAATGGACGACTCGTTACCGACCTGATCCCTGAATTGCGGCTGATCGTGGGAGAGCAGCCACCCGTCCCTGAGCTCCCCCCGCAGCAAGCACAGAACCGCTTCCGTCTCGTGCTCCGGCGCTTCATAGGGGTGTTCGCACAGTCCGAGCATCCATTGGCGTTGTTCCTCGACGATCTCCAGTGGGTCGATGCCGCCACGCTCGATCTGGTTGAGGACCTTTTAACCCGCTCCGATCTGCAATACCTGATGCTCATCGGCGCCTTTCGCGACAACGAGGTCACTTTCGCTCATCCATTGTGGTACAGGCTTGAGGCCATAAAGAGTGCTGGCGCTAACGTGCAGAAGATCATTTTAGCGCCGCTTGCCAGCTCACACATTTCTCGTTTGATTTCCGATGCTCTTCGCTGCGATTCGAAGCGTGCCGCGCCACTCGCGAAGTTGATTCACGATAAGACGGCCGGCAACCCATTCTTTGTGATTCAATTCCTTCAGGCGCTTGCCGAAGAGGGATTGGTCCGCTTCGATCATGACGCACGGTTCTGGTGCTGGGATCTCGCTCGCATTCGCGTCAAGGGCCACACCGACAATGTCGTGGATCTGATGATCGCAAAGCTGACCCGCCTGCCTGCCGAGACGCAGATCACGCTGCAGCGGCTGGCCTGTCTCGGCAACGTCGCCGACACGAGGACAATTTCGATCGTCCTCGGTCGCTCCGAGCAGCGGGTACACGCGGATCTGTGGGAGGCCATTCGCCAGGAATTGGTCGAGCACCAGCCAGGAGTGTATCGGTTTGTCCACGATCGAGTGCACGAAGCCGCCTACTCGCTGATTGCTGATGATCAACGCGCGGCGCTGCATTTGCGAATCGGTCGGGAGCTACTGGCGCAGACCCCCCGGGAGAAGTGGGAGAAGGCTATTTTCGAGATCGTCAACCAGCTCAACCGTGGCGAGTCCTTGATCACCTCGCGAGACGAACGCGAGCAACTCGCAGAGCTTAATCTGACAGCCAGCCTGCGCGCGTGGGAGGCGGCGGCCTACGCGGCATCGCTCAACTATGCCGCTGCCGGTGCCGCATTGTTACCAGACGACTGCTGGGAACAACGCCAGCAGCTTGCCTTTGCGTTCGAGTTGCATCGCGCCGAATGCGAGTTCGTGACTGGCTCGGTCCTGGAGGCAGAACAGCGCTTACAGGAGCTGACGACGCGAACCGCGACCGCTGCCGACCTTGCTGTCGTCGCGCGCCGTCGGGTGGATCTGTATACGGCGCTCAGTGAGCCTGACCGCGCGGTTAGCGCCGGTCTCAGCTATCTGGAACAACTCGGGATTCGATGGGTAGTCCACCCAAGCGATGATCACGTCCGACGCGAATACGAGCACGTCCGATCTCGGCTCGGGAATCGGTCGGTCGAGGAGCTATTGGATCTGCCGCTAATGAGTGATGCACTCGCACTAGCGACCATAGATCTTTTGACGGCGCTCATGCCGCCGGCGTTTTTCACTGATGCGAACCTTCGCTCACTGGTGGCCCTAAAAGCGGTGGAGATCAGCCTCGAGTGGGGGAACAACGATGCTTCATGCGTTCCTTACGTCATGTTCGGCGCCATTGCCGGCGCGCGCTTCGGCGACTATCAGGCGGGCCTTCGATTCAGCCGTATCGGCACTGAGCTGGTCGAGCGGTGCGGATTTTCGCGCGTGCACGCCAGGACCTACCTGAACTATGGCAACCTTGTCCTTTCATGGACCAAGCACCTCCAGCATGCCCGAGACGCCTTTCAGCGGGCATTTGAGGCCGCGAGCAGCAGTGGCGATGTCACGTTCGCGGCCTTCAGTTGCGCCAGCTTGAATACGAATTTCCTTGCGGCGGGCGATGCGCTTGCAGAAGCGCAGCGCGAAGCCGAGCACGGGTTGCAGTTGAGCAAGAAGGCGAAGTTTGCGTTGGTGGCCGACATCATAATGCCGCAGGTTGCGCTAATCCGTATGCTGCGCGGCCTGACGCGGCGTTTCGGCGCTCTGCACGACGACCCGTCCGACGAGCTTCGGTTCGAACGGCGTTTGGCCGCCGATCCGGCATTCGCGCTGCCCGAGAGCTGGTATTGGATCCGCAAGCTGCAAGCGTGCTTCTTTGCCGGCGACTATTCGCTGGCCGTCGACGCCGCATCGAAGGCACGGAGACTGCCGTGGTCACCACCGCAGCTACTCGAGACGGTGGAATACGAGTTCTATGCAGCGCTATCGCACGCTGCATGCTGGAATTCGGCACACCCCGAACAACGTCAAGGGCACCTTGAGGCCCTGACTGGGCACCACACGCAGCTCGATTTGTGGGCACAGAATTGCCCGGAGAATTTCGCGGACCGCGCTATTCTAACCGGCGCCGAGATCGCCCGTCTCCAAGGCAGAGAACTGGACGCGGAGCGTCTCTATGAACAAGCCATCCGCTCCGCTCGCGACAACGGCTTCGTCCACCACGAGGCGCTCGCTTATGAATTGGCCGCGCGGTTTTACGGCGAGCGTGGTTTCGAAGAATTTTCTGGCATCTATTTGCGGAGAGCGCGCGACTGCTATGTTCGTTGGGGGGCAGACGGCAAAGTGCGGCAACTTGAGGATATGCATCCGCACCTCAGGGAGGCGAGATCAGAGCCAGGCCCGATGAGCACGATTGGAGCGCCGGTCGAGTATCTCGACCTCGCCACTGTCATCAAGGTGTCGGAAGCGGTGTCAGGTGAGATGGTTCTGGAGACGCTTATCGAGACGCTCATGCGCACTGCCATCGAACAAGCAGGGGCTGAACGCGGTCTGCTGATCCTGTCGCACGACACCGAGCCGCGCATCGAAGCGGAAGCCACCACAACCGGCGATAAAGTTACTGTTGAAATGCGCAATACAGCGGTGACCGCGGATCTCCTTCCCGAATCCGTTCTCCATTACGTACTGCGAACTAGAGAGTGCGCGGTTTTCGAGGATGCCACGGTCCAGCCTCCCTTTGCCACGGACCCCTACGTTAATCAGCGCAACGCTCGTTCCATTCTCTGCATGCCCCTGATCAACCGTGCGAAAGTTATCGGCGTGCTTTACCTCGAGAATACACTGACGCCCTACGTTGTTGCACCGGCGCGAATTGCGGTGCTGAAGCTGCTCGCCTCACAGGCAGCAATCGCGCTGGAAAATGCGGCTTTGTACCGCGATCTCGGAGAACGGGAAGCGAAAATCCGACGCCTTGTCGATGCCAACATCATCGGAATCATCATCTGGGAGCTTGAAGGTTCGATTCTGGAGGCCAACGATGCGTTTCTCAGCATCGTGGGATACGACCGTGAGGATCTCGTCTCGGGCCGCCTGCGCTGGACTGACCTGACGCCGCCTGAATGGCTCGACCGCCACGAGCGATGGTGGATCCCGGAACTAAAAAAGATGGGTAGCGTGCAGCCGTTCGAGAAAGAGTATTTCCGCAAGGACGGAAGCCGCGTGTCGGTGTTGATCGGCATGGCTGCGTTCGACGAACAACGAGACCAGGGTGTCTCCTTTGTCGTTGACCTGACGGAGCGCAAACGATCGGAAGTGGCTCTGCAGGAGAGCGAGGAGCGTTTCCGGACTCTCGTACAGTTCTCTTTCGACGTGTACTGGGAATCCGATGCGCGGCATCGTTTCATTCGCCAGGAATTCGCCGAAGGCATGGTCGACGCACCCGCGTCGGGCTCTGAACTTGGTAAGACGCGCTGGGAAGTGCCCTACTTGGAGCCCGACGAGGAGGCTTGGCGCAAGCATCGGGAGACGCTCGATGCCCACCTGCCGTTCCGCGATTTCGAGCTCGCGCGCCCTACGCCCGATGGCGGCAAGCGCTACGTGTCCGTCTCCGGGCTACCGGTGCTCGACAAGTCCGGGCACTTCATCGGTTATCGCGGCGTTGGACGGCACATCACCGAACAGAAGCGGGCCGCAGAGGCGCTGCGCGAGATACAGAAGGAGCTTGCGCACGCTAACCGCCTCGCCACCATGGGCGAACTCACGGCCTCGATCGCGCATGAAGTGAGCCAGCCGATTGCCGCGGCATCCATGAATGCTGGTGCGGCCGCGCGCTTCCTGGACAGAAATCCGCCGGATCTTGAGAGGGTCAGGGAATCACTGGACTGGCTTATGAACGATACCGCTCGGGCCAGCGACATCATCCAACGAATTCGCGATCTCGTAAAAAAAGCACCGCCCCGGAAGGATCGCTTGGACATCAATGAGGCGATCAGGGACGTTATTGAGCTTACCCGCGGCGAAGCGATGAAGAACGGCATCTCAGTGCAGACGGAATTTGCAGACAGCTTACCGCTTGTCGAGGGCGACCGCGTCCAATTGCAACAAGTGGTTCTCAACCTGATTATCAACGCTGTCCAGGCAATCGGCACGGTCGCGAATGGAGCCAAGAAAGTGCTGATCACCACCGCGCAGGGTGCACCGGACGGTGTTCTCGTCGAGGTGAAGGACTCGGGACCGGGGATGAGCTCTGAAACCTTCGAGCACGCCTTCGCCCCCTTCTACACGACGAAGCCCAGCGGTTTGGGGTTGGGACTGTCGATCTGTCGTTCGATTATCGAAGCGCATGCCGGACGCTTGTGGGTGACGCGCAACCAGCCCCACGGCGCAATTTTTCACTTCACCGTACCAGCCCACCCTGCCGACGCTTCTTGATTATGGCCGGATTGCTGGTTCCAACTTCGAGCACGCACCTCGCGCTTTGCGATCGAGAAGATCAAGTCGATCGCAGCCCTGCCGATCCTGGCTGCCGCGACGGGGATTAAATCACCAAGCTGTCGCAGAAACGGTCGAGGGATCACGAGGCGACTAGGCAAAACAGGTTGTGCATTTGCGCGCCTTGGTATCCTATTCTACGACGAGCGCGTAATCGACCTGTGCCGTTTAATCTGCACACCGTATCGCATTGCGCGAAGATGCAGAAACAAAGGAAAAGCATAAATCGCACTGCTATCCGGGGCACGATACGCAAAAAACGTCGCACCAGATCCGCCTTGTTCTCGTCGACCCCATCCGTAATTTAATTGAATACGAACAGTTTTGATATGGTTGGCGCACCAGGGCTCGAACCGGGGATCCGCTGATCCAACATCGCCGCTCGTTCTCATCGCTCTGTTCGCGCTCGTCACGTCAGCCACTGCGGCAATCGAGCCTATGGCCGACTCGGTGCCCGTAAGCCGTGCCTCAGGGACGATCACTGGCAATGGATCGATTTCCGCTCTTCCGAATTGCCCCGGCGAAACAGGGCGCGGTTGGGGCGTGATTGATGCGATAGACCAGCGTGTCGATCTTGGCAGTGGACTTGTTGCTGAGCAACGTCAGGCCGCCCCGCAGCGAGCCCTGAACCGCTCGCGCCAGTGCATCACTTCGTCCTAAGTGCATCCGCCTTCCACTAGATCGAGCATGGAAAGGCCATAGATCACGAGGAGGTAAGGATTAGTGGCCGCTCGCACACGGCTTCGATGGCAAACCACATCGATTCGGGGCACGCCCCCCCAATCATCCTCACGCTGATTGGCGCGCGGCGCTGCAAATTGGTTGATCCGGTAACCCTAGGGCCCATTACGGCGCACATAGAGGAAATTGGCGCCCTGCGCGTCGGGCGCCCCTTGACACTCGTGTCAGTCGCCGGCGTTGCACGGCGCACCACATGGCGCGCGGTCGTAGGCGGCGCGGCCGTTGGCGCGGCCGCGGTTGGCACGGCATGTCTCCGCGTTCTGATTAACGGTCGCTACGGCTGCCGCTGATAGCTGTCGGTTCTAGCTTCTGAAGAGCGCATCCTGCGGGATGAGGCTCATGCAGGATGTGCTGTTCAGGTTTCAGGGCGCTAGCGACAGGGGCCAAGGCGCGACAGAGCAGAGATCGAGAACTCCAGCGTCGCCAGCATCGCGAGCATGTCGCGTTGTCCTGCTCCAGGGCGGCGGGGGTCGGCAGAACATCTTGACGCTCTTTGATCTCTGGCCGAGCCGAAAGGCATGAAGCTCGAGGCCGAGTGATCCATAAAGGTCGAACGCAAATTGCGAGCAAGAAGGAACGACGCGGCCACGGAGGGCTTCTGCTCCTCGTTCAAGACCGAATGGACAGTGAGCAAGATCTATTGCACTGCGAACACCGATATTCGCGCCAATGCGTCCCCTCCGGCAAAGCCTTCGCGGCGATATGGGCCCCATGCGGCTTAAATCTGGCAGCGTGATGGATTAATTGCGGGCCTGGCCTCCGAATTCATAAGCTCACTTTGGCGGCAATACGCGGCAGCGCGCTCAATTAATCGAGCCGTCCACGTTTCGCCGGGCGACGATCCTGTCCTCGGTCCGCGACGCAACCACCCGGTTGATGGGCGACGCTGCGGTAAGATTTGGACCGATCTCCACGCTGGCATGGCAATGTGAAAGCGCAACCGGTCGGGAGACAAGATTGTGGATGTGATGCCGGTCTGCCGGCCTGAGCGAGGGTTGTCTCTAGCACTAAGTTAAATGCTCCGCCACGATGAGTTCGAAGACGACGATCATCGCCACGACGATCCTCGATCGCCAGATCAATGTAGTGCTCCTGCTTCCGCGGCCAATCATGAGATCTGACCGATAGCTATCTACAGACCGTCGCTAGAGCAGGTGGACAAGGGCAAGCCAGCACGGATGCGAATCCCTGCCTGGTGGCAAGCGCCGGAGCCAGGGGCTTGGACGGCTTAGCCGGTTCGTATTTTTGGTTAGTCTCAGCAGCCGCGATCGAGTGACCCGAGACTGAAATGGTCGGCACCGGGTCAAACAGGAAAGTGACAGGCAATCGGACGTTTTTCCGTCTGCTCGCTAGGAGCGGACATGATGGCGCTGGCCCGGCAGGTTGGCTCCGGCCAAAAGCTGCCCCCGCCAAATGCAATTTTGTCCCTTTCCGGCTCCGGACGGCATCCCCGTATCGGGGTCGAGATCCTGATGCTAGATTTCCTTCGTCATCCCGGACAGGAGGACGACACGCCTGATAGCGTCTACAAGGTCATTGAACTGGTCGGTACCAGCAACGACTCGTGGGAGAAGGCCGCCGCAAATGCGGTCGAGCAAGCTGCAAAATCTCTCCGAGATCTTCGCATTGCAGAGGTCGTCAAGCTGGATATGCAGCTCGATGGCAAGGGAAAGGTCGAGGCCTATCGCGCCAAGCTCAACGTATCGTTCAAGTTCGAGGGCTCCTGAGCCTCAGCACCTCGCCCCATGCGCAGGGCGAGGAGGACTCATTGGAAAAGGCGCGTTGCCCTGTTCGCCTAGCCGGACACTGTGGCCCGGTCTCGGAAGTTGGCCCTAGTCCGACCGGGACCGATATGCTTTGATGCGTCGAGGCGTGATGGTGGCCTCATGTACATGGTCATTCGCAAGTACACCAAGGTTCGTTCGGTAGCGGACGCCGCTCGCCGCGCCAAGAGCGGCGTCGGCCAGATCCTAAGGCAATCGCACGGCTTCAGATCTTACCAAGTTCTGGATGCGGGCGACGGCGTTGGTATCGCCGTGATGATATTTGACGATCGCGAAAGCGCCAATGCAGCGAACGACAAGATACTCGCGTTTGTTCAAGCAAGTCTACATGACCTCGATCTTGGAGTTCCCGAAATCACCACCGGCGAGGTTTTGGTGAACATAGAGCCGAATGAGTTCTCGGGCATAAAGTAGCTGAAAACGCCGCCATTTGCGTGCCGGTTGCCCTCCTTTGCTCATGTCGTCGACTTGATGTTTCCATCTCGTTTGCACCGATCGCGCCCTGGACGCGCGTGCCGTCCGCCATGAATATGCGAACTACGCGTATTCTCGAGGAGTAGCAGCCACATGAAGCAACATACCTTCAAAGCATTTTCCACCGCCGCGATCTACTGGACACCGCTTGTGCTTATGGGCACCGCGATGCCGCCAAGAGATCCCGATGAAGACGACGAGGACGACGAAGAGAAAGATGACGCCGACGAACCGCCGGTCGTGCGCGAGCCGGACGAAGACTAGACTGGCGTGTTCGGCAGCCGGCGCTATAATATCTCTCATGGGCTGGGATGCGAAAGACATAGCGCTCCTCAACAGGCTCTGGTCCGCAGGACAGAGCGCGGCGCAGATTGCGCGTCGTCTCGGGTGCAGTCGTAACGCGGTCTGCGGCATGCTGACCCGTCTGGGCTTGAAGCGCGGCCACAAGCCGCCCACAGCAACGCCCAAGATAAGGCCGCGCCCGAAGCTGAGGCCGACCTCGTCGGCTGCCTGCGCCCGTCCAGTCGCACGGAAGGTGTCGCGGAACGCAGTGCAGAGGCAGCCGCCCAAGGAATTCAGCAAGCAGCAGCTCTACTCCATGCTGGCAGAGGCGGTCAGAAACACTGGCTAAGAGCTCACCAAGAATGTGGTTGTGCTCCCGCAAGTCCCTGGCCCAGTTCGACGGGTTCGGCAGTCGTATACCCATCCCAAGGCTTCATCTGCTTGGAGTCAACAGCAGCGGTAGATGCTAGGCTGAACTTACTTGTGGTTTGCCGCCGAAAGCCGACATGTCACCGATTCAAGAGATCTTCGACTAAGCGGCACGAAGTGGAAGCCGTAATGCCGGATCTGGCCCTTTGAATGACCTGCCGTCGATATCGATGACGCCGCAACGTCGATGGCGATCGTCGTGCGCTCGAAAAGCGATGCTTGCCAACGATAAGGCGCTGCTTGCGGCCAACTCACCTGTTCCGCCGCGAGGAACGATTGCATCAGCCGTGCTTTAACCGTCCGCACCTTTAATTGTTCGATCAGCCGCGGGGCCAATCAAGAGTGCGAAGTCATTGGATGTCTCAGCAGGCGGTTGCTGGGCCCGGCCCGGGCCTAGCAGAATCCCGCGCTAGCTTCATTGTATGCGGCGCGCGAACCGTTGGGGCTGACTGACATCAGCGCCGAACTGAACCAAGGCTGGAGCCGAGTGACTTCCGCAGTTTGCCCGAAGCTGCAAATCAGAGTCCTCTGCTCTTGTCGCTGTTTGACCCTGAACGGAAGTGCTAGGCATAAACAGCTGGACGCAGTGTGGTGTGAGGTCTTGGCTTTGGTTTGCTCGGACGTCCGCATCACGGACTGACGCGCTCGCACCAAACCCCTGTCTTACTGGGCTTGATCGCAGGCCTGCAGGATCCGGACAAAATCAGCCATGCTGGATCGATCTTCAGCCATAGCTGCAACCTGAGTATTGGACACGCGTGGGCTTCCCCGTCTGAACCACATCAGGAGGTCGGCGATGTTTCTCATGGCGGACTCTCTGCACAAACTACGGCCGTAAGCGTCAGTTGAGCGGCGAAGCGCCGCTAGATCGGGAGAAGGGCCGGCGGGCGCTACGCCGCCGGTCTCGTCCCGCAACTGCCGGCTCGCAGGGCCGGTTCCGTTACTTTTCAGTCTGGATGTATCAGTAACATTAGCCCTTGGTCGGCGCCATCGCGCGCAGGTATGAAGTGACCATACTTAGGTAGACTTGGGTTAGTGAATCGGGATCGGGAGCCATCCCGACCGGTACCGTTCGAATTGGAGGCTGCCGCCGACCAGGCCATCGCTGCCTGAGGTCGAGACACCCGGGAGGCGGTCAAGGCGCTCATTGTCGCGAACGGCTTCCTCGAGGCGCAGGTCGAGGATTGCGAGCCTCGGTTTCCGGCGGCTACTCGCGCGGCCGGTTCGTCGTCCGCGCGACCGTCCCCCGAATTGATCAAGTAGGCACCTCGAAACCGCCGTCGAAAAGGCGTCCTCGATCAAGCTGCAGATCCGAGCTTCATCCTCCACGACCAGAACTCGAATGGCATTACTCGCCTCGGCGACCGATGCGGTCGTCTCGCGTGACGGTAAGTGCGTTGGCCCGCGAATGTCGTGCGCCTCAGCCGTCGCGAGCCGGCACGATATTTGGAAGTCTACCGGCTGTCGGAATTCTCTTCGCGATGTGCGAGGCGGGTCGATGGCGCGGCTCGGATGCGGCCTACGGCAGTGCCGCCGGGTGCCCGGCTACGACGAGGTGGTTCAATTCTCGACGAGAGCGCCCACGCAAAAATTTGCCATGTGCGCGACGGCCTCGGTGCTGTGATAGTCACCGAATTCGGCAGTGGCCTCCTTGCCAGCGTACATTCGTGCGATTCCAGCGCCGCCAGGGTGATGAGGGGCCCACTCGGTGATGTCATAAACTTTTCCCGAGATGATGATCCAGCAGTCGTTCTGTGTGTTGTGCAGAGCGACCTCTTCGCGCGTGACGCGGCGCGTACCCTTCGCCGGATTGGCGGGCATCCAGAGCTTGATCCCACCGTACCTTACCTTGGCGGTTCGGCGGAAGTCCCACGGACCTAGCCTCTTGGCAGGCAACTCGCTGCCGATCTTGCGGGCGTCGTAGGCGTAGATCCAGGAATCGTCCTCGCCGCCGCGCTTATCGTGGGCAAAGGCAGGACTCACACGCTCATCGAGTCTCTCCAGTAGCGCCTTCTGCTCAGCGGTGTCCTTCGCTCGCAAATGGTCGAAGGCGAATTTGGATCCCAATTGAAAGCGGGTAGCGCGGTAATGCCGCACGCGTTCGTAGTGCAACAAGGCTGTAGGCACATCGCGCTGGTGAAGCGCAAACGCGCTGGCAAGGGCGGCGGCGTCTTCGAAGGACTGAGCAGCTCCTTGACCGAATGTGGGAAGCATCGGGTGCGCCGCGTCACCGAGCAGGCAGATGCGGCCCTGCACCCAGGTTTCGAGCGCATCGCGATCGTAGAGACCCCACTTGGTAGGACGAACGATCGCCCCCGACAGAGCGATGAGGTCGTCTCTGCTGGGATGGCCCGCGAATGCCTCGCCGACCTCGCGAACGATCTCCTGCTGACTGACGGGAAACCAGTCGCCCTCCTCCTGCTCGAACGCGGCGGACTCAGGCTCATAATGCGCGATCCACACGTTCAACAACTCGCCGCCGCGTACCCAGTACGTGGTCGCGCCGCTCCTATCCGCCCGATGGCGGTCCATGCTGAAGGAGTTGATGGGATTGTGGTCCAGCGGGTTACCGTTCGCTTTGCGGAGGGACGCAACCCCCGTCCGCGGAATGAGTCCTCGAAAGCAGGTTACCTCCGTCCAACGCTTGGGACGCGAATTCGGCCACGCCAGCTGTAACGTCGCAGAGTTGATCCCGTCCGCACCTACGAGAAGCTCTCCCGTGGCGGTTCGACCATTCGAAAAGGTCGCTAGTACCTCGCCTGCGGTCTGACGCAGCTGCGTCAGTCTGCAGTCCATGTGCACCGCGATCGGGCATGGCGCGCCGCTGTCGATACCGAAGTCGGACACTCGCTTGTACAGGCACATCAAAAGGTCCAGCCTGTGCATGTGATGAAAGCCGGCGCCGTCGCCTGCGGCGGTGACATGATCGAATGGCCTCTTTGTCACGCTCCCATCTGCGTTGAACTGTCGTGTCGACTCCAGGATTGCCGCGCGGCCGCCGTCAATGACCCCGTCGGGGCCTTTGGAATCTCCCCCATCCAGGTCGACGCCTAGCCAACGACATATTCGCGCCCCGTTGGGCGGGATGTTCAACCCGGCGCCTGCGGTGCTAGGCACCTTCGTTTGCTCGTAGACATAGACCGATGCGAACGCTCCCGACTGACGCAGCGCCAAGGCCGTCATCAACCCGCCCATTCCCGCACCGACGATCACTGCCCTCATCCATCTTCCTTCCGATGCAATCGAACGCCCCTCAACTCGCGGCTGGAATAAGTTTAAGGCGCCTCAATGGGCTCGAGACTAGCGCCGGGCTGATTGGCAATAAAGGATCTTGTGGCACGCCAAATAGAGTTCTGGAGTTCCTCGGTCATCGGCCTCCGTGAGCAAACACGCCGACCGAGCGCCAACTTCCATTGAGGATGAGCCAGTCGCGTCGGCTTGGCGCTGCGTTGCAAACCTCGGTCCTCGTCTACGAACCGACATTTGGCGCCGCCTTCCGAAGGGAGCGACCGGGCAGTGCGAAAGGTCGTCGGACCTACCCGATCCTTTCATTGGCCCTCGCAGCCAGCAGCCAGACGGTGCGGTATACTCGGCGGTACAGGCATCATCGGCAGCACCGGCACGAATGGCGGCGCCCTGGCGCCCGGCAGCGGGTCCGGTACCCTGCGGCCCAAGGCAGCCTGGTATTCACGGCAGCATCGAGCCATTTGGTCGAGGTCTCGTCGGCGAGCAGCGACCGCACCGATGTAACGTGCACAGCTACGCTTCCCGGCATCCTCGACTTCGAACGAATGCGACAGCCGAGGATAAAGCATGTAGCGCCCGGTCGCACAGGCAAGCTCGCGCTCCTGAAGGTGAAACCGCGCATGCGCAAATCGGTCGAAATTGCCGGCGTGGTCGTAGTGCAGATGCGTGAGAATCACGTCCTTGACGTGGGCAGCGTCGATATCGAACGCGGCAAGCGTCTCTACCGGGCAGCGCAGGTAATTTCGCCTGCGCTGCTTCGCGACCTCGGCATTGAACCCGGTGTCGATGACGAAGATGCGGCCGCCTCCCCTCGCCAGCCACACGAAATAGTCCATCGGCATTGGTCCAAACGCGCCCTTGATCATGGGCCGTTTCGCTTTTGCATCACCAGTCGCAGCGGGATGTTATGCAGGTTGGCGCGGCCTCGCACGGCCGGCTCTGTCCTGCCGAGCGCCTGGGCGATCTCGTCGGGTCGGCGCCCAGCCGCCGCCATCACCAGTAGCTGTTGATGCTCTTCCGGTGTCCACCTCCGGATCAACGGATAGCTGTGCCATCGTCCCGCGTCCCCAGCCTGTTGCCAGGTTATCGGGCTGCAATTGCTGAGTCGCGCTTTAACATATGATGCCTATCTCGCAGGACGAGGCGAGCGGATGGCGCCGGACTGAGCGAGCACAGGGCTTGGATGGAGGCTCCACGGCGGGGCAAGCCGGTAGTTTTCCGGGCCGTAAATTTTCGTCGGCTTTAATAATTCGAGCGAATGATCGCTCCGATGACCGGAGACCTTGACCATCAAGCAGAGGCCATCGCCGCAATGCGCAAAGCGGTCGCCGCGACCTGTGCTGCCGAGCGTTTGAAGTGGTTGAGGGCCGCTTTGGCGTGGAAACATCTTGAAAGCTTGGCGAAGGGCAAGTTGGCAGCGTGAAACTCCCCGCGAGCGGCCTGTTCGCTGGTCAAGACCTGGCGCAGTTTTCGATCATCTCCGCGAGCGCGGAGCAGAGGACGGGCTTCTCCAATCGGGGAGCATTGCGGAAGCCGCCCGGCAATCCATCGGATGTGTGGCCGGTCAGGAGAAAAATTGCAACCCGCGACCACGAGTGATCTCCGCCACCAGTTCAGTTGTTTCATCGGCAAGCCTCAGGTCGAGAATGGCCAGATCGAAGTCAGCCACCCGCGCGACTTCGATCGCTTCCTTCAGGGTGCCTGCTTCGGCGATGACCTTGTCGCCCAACTCCTCCAGCATGTCGCAGACCATCATGCGGATCGGCGCTACGTCCTCCACCACGGAAGATTGAGAGTGCGCCCATGCTCCGTCTCGTCGGCCTTGATATCCGCCATGCAGCCGGCCAGCTCCCTGGGGCCCTCGGATCGGCCTATGTTCACTTTTGGACACATTTTCAGGGAACAAAGCGCCGCAACATAGTAGGTTCAGCGTTCCGAGACGGAGTGAACATGACAGCGCCGTCGCCTCTCATCTTGGTGGTGGAGGATGAATACCCATTGCAGGCGGTGTCGAGGAAGCCCTGCTGGAGGCAGGCTTCGCGACTGACATCCTCTCGTCTGCCGAGGAAGCCCTGACTCTCTTCAGAAGCGGAATGAAGGAGTACCGGGCGGTCGTCGCGGATGTGAACCTCAAGGGCACGCTCAGCGGCTGGGAATTGGCCAGACAGCTCAGACAACGAGAGCCGACGTTTCCCGTGGTCTACATGACGGGCGCTGCAGCGAACGATTGGGGTTCGCAGGGCGTCCCAAATAGCATCCTGTTGCAGAAGCCGTTTGCACCGGCCCAGCTTGTCACTGCGGTCTCGAAGCTCCTCAATGAGGTCCCACCGACGCACAAGTAAAAACCGCCGCCGTCACTGGCTCGCACAGCAAGCCAGCGTCCCAACCGTCCATGGCGGCAGGAACGAAGCTCGGCAATGAACATTTTTTAGTCTCAGTTGCCTCGTTCGCTCCGCCTGCAATAGCGCAGGGTATGCTCACGTGCGGCAAATGCGATGAGATCGACAACAAGATCGCGCGCCATAGTCGGTTGTTGTCTCTTGTCACTGACAAGATCGCGAGAGACGGTATCGCCGACTTGATCGAGGAAATGACGACGGCGAAAGCGGCACTTCATCCCAACCAGAGGAGAAGTAAGCTCGCACTCGAACGCGCCAATCGGCGGTAGATCCTCGCCGACAGTTCCATCAACATTCTCTTTCTCGCGGCCGCGACCGCAGATCGATGCGAGCAATCAAACTCTCTCCTGAATTCTTGCAAATCTCTGCCATTTACCAAGGGCAGATTTGCTTCCGGTGAACCGTGTCGATCAAGCGTGTCGCAAGACTGGTGCACACGTCAGGCCCGCTACCGACATGAAATGGGAGTTACGCCATGCAGCATCTGCCGAACGATACCTTCGACGTCATCCTTGACCAGTTTGGTCAAATCGAGACCGTGTACGGAGATCTCGGATTTCCCGCAGCCAAGGACGTCTGGGGCGGCAACGACACCGTGACGGCAACCGTCACCGAGCTCAATACGAGGCTCACGATCTTCGGCGATGACCAATCGATGCTGCTTGGTCACTCGCAAGGCGGAAACGACACATTGTTCGCCGATATCGGCGGCGGCTGGAACACCGCTCTCGTGGTAGGCGATGCCCAATCGATGATCGACGACGCCAACGGCGGCAACGACACCATCGTCGCGGATGCCCATGGCACGGTCTACACCACTGTCTCGGCCTTCGGCGACGTCGCGGGCGACATGTCGGGCAACGCGCAGGGCGGCCATGACGACATAACCGGCTCGATCGCGTGGCGCGGTGGCGCCAACCTGTTCGCCGGCGATGCCGGCGGTTCCATGATGACACCTCGCACGGCGGCAACGACACGCTCGATGTCAGCGTGCTCACCACGACGGCGTGGCGACCGTCAGTGGCGACGCCATCGGCGCCTTGCGCGGCCTTGCGCAAGGCGGCAATGACAATATGACGGTCACCTTGAACGGCGACAGCGCCATAGCCGGCGCGACCTTGTCGGGGGACTCGTCGACGTCCCTGATGGATCTTACCGAGGGCGGCGACGATGTCCTGACCGTCAAGATCGAAGGCCAGTACGCGGATGCGGTCTCGTCAGTGTACGGCGACGCGCCGATCATGGCCGGTCATTCTCATGGTGGCAACGATATCAATGGCGGCGTCGGCCGGGATTTCATGTATGGCGATGCAGGAATCTATGAACCGGCGGCGCCAGGCTCGATCACCGGCGGCAGCGACACGCTGAACGGCGGAGCGGGCGACGACTGGATGTGGGGCGGAGGAAACAGCGACTTCTTCGCCTTCAGCACCGGCTCCGGCAACGACACGATCGCCGACTTCGATCAGGGCACAAGGCCGTCGGCAGCACCGCAGCGGAACACGATCTGATCGATGTGCAGGATTACGGCTTCGCGGACTGGGCGGCGCTGTCGAGTCTGATCAGCGACAATGCTTCCGGCGATGTCGTGATTCATCTCTCCGGCAACGACTCGATCACGCTGGACGGGATTCACGCGGCGAACCTGCATCCGACCGACTTCATCATCTGAGGGAATAAATCAAAGCGGCGATGTCGTACCCCGACGCGCGGGGCGACATCGCAATCGCGAGTGCGCAACGACCAGTTTCGCCGCACGGCGCAGCGAAGCCTGTCGCGAACAAACTCTGTCCCGAATTCCAGCAAATCTCCGCCATCGACCAGAACTAGATTCGTCTCCGTGAAGCGTGGTCACAGCACGTCGCGCAAGAGTTTTGCCGATGTCAGGCCCGCCTCCGACAATGAAATGGGAGTTACGCCATGCAGCATCTGCCGAACGACACCATCGACATCCTGCTCGACCAATTTGGCCAAATCGAAACCGTCATCGGAGATCCGAACTTTCCGACCACCACGGACGCCTGGGGCGGCAACGACACCGTGACCGCAACCATCACTCAGCCCGAAGCAGAGGTCACGATCTTTGGCGACGACAACACGACGCTGCATGGCCAGTCCCACGGCGGCAACGACACGCTCACGGTCAACGTCAACTACGGCTGGAACGCCGCCCTCGTGGTCGGCGATGCCCAGGCGATGACCGACGACGCCAAGGGCGGCAACGACACGATCGATACCCAAGACCACTCGATGTACACCAACGTGCATGCTTTCGGCGATGTCGCCGGCGACATGTCCGGCAATTCGCACGGCGGCAGTGACACCATCACGGGCGCTGTGGGCTGGCGAGGCTTCGACAATGTGTACGCCGGCGATGCCGGTGGCTCCATGAGCGGCACGGCGCAGGGTGGCAACGACACGCTCGACATCAGCTTGAACACCCGGGAGGGTTCAGCGAGAGCCAGCGGCGATGCCATCGGCTCCATCAGCGGCGATGCGCATGGCGGCAACGACAACATCATCTTGACCATGAGCGGCGAAAACGTCTGGGCCGGTGCGTCGCTGTCGGGAGATTCCTCCACGTCCCTGACCGACAACGCACAGGGTGGCGATGACATCCTCACGGTCAAGATCAGCACCGAGTACACCGACGATGCGCGCGATCTGCTGTTCGGCGACGCTCCGACCATGTCCGGCAATGCCCATGGCGGCAACGATATCCTCACCGGCGGAGCGGCCACCGACTTTCTGTATGGCGATGCGAAGGTCTATGATCCCGCAACACCGGGCTCGATCACCGGCGGCAAGGATATGCTCAACGGGGGCGCCGGAAATGACCAGCTTTCGGGCGGCGGAAACAGCGACACCTTCGTCTTCAACACCGGGTCCGGCAACGACCTCATCACCGACTTCGATCAAGGAAACAAGGCGGCCGGCAGCACCGTGACCGAGCACGATCTGATCAACCTGCACGATTACGGCTTTACGGACTGGACGGCGCTGTCGAAGCTGATCAGCGACAATGCCGACGGGGATGCCGTGATTCATGTATCGGCGAGCGACACCATTACACTCGACGGTGTCCACGCCGCGAGCCTGCACCCGACCGACTTCCTCATCTGAGAAAAGCAGGCATCTCGCCCCGCATACAGCGGGGCGAGACCCGGGTTATTCCCCGCCCACAGGATCCCTTCAGCTGCCCCCTGACGCTGGCGACCCGCCTTTGGCCGCGACGAGCCAGTTGATGTCGTCGAACTTCTCCGTCAGGTCCGCGACCAGATGCGTCGTGCCGGGATGTAGCGGTCCTGCCTCATTGGCGCTCACCGTTCACAATCGCAACGAGCTTGCCCCATGGGCTCTCAGAACCGCGGATAGTCTAGGATCGCGGCTCGGTCCGGTCAGATGCCGTGCTTGGTGCCGGGTCCAGTTGGCAAGAGCTAAGAAGCACTTCTAATTGCCCGGCCGACCTTCTGCAGAGCCTCGAAGGCTCCCATGCGCTGATCAACCCAGCCCGCCAAAGCGGCCTGGGGTTGATGGATGTCTCCCAAGACCGACATCGCCTGCATCGCCTCACTGAGGTCGGCATGGTCGCCCGAGGCAACTGATCCAAGCATCGCGGAGCCGAGCAGGACGGCCTCCGGAGAGGCTGGCGCAGCGACCGTCAAACTCGTCATATCGGCGAGGACCTGCCGCACGAGGCGGCTCTTTGCGGCACCGCCGCTGACCACGATCGTATCGACCGCAATGCCCTTGTCTTGCTGAGCGCGAACGATCTGCCGGGCCCCGCAGCCGAGGCCGCAAAGCCCGGCAAGATAAAGCGCGAGCAGACTCTCCAGATCCGAGCGCATATCAAGGCCCGCAATCAGTGCGCGCGCGCCGGGATCGGCGAACGGCGCTCGATTGCCGAGGAATTCAGGGACGACATGAAGCTGGCCGACCAACTCCGGGAGCATTTCGGCACCGCCGCGTGATTCGATTTCCGAGGCAAGCCAATCCGCAAGCGTCTGCTGCTTCTGGCCCGCAGCCTGTGTCGCTTGCGCGGAATTCGGATGCATCTGCAACAGATGCTCGATCGCAGCGCCGGCGGCCGACTGTCCGCCTTCATTGAGCCAAAGCCCAGGCACCATGGCCGAGAAATAGGGTCCCCAAACGCCAGGGACGAAGAAGGGGTCCGGTGTGGTCGACATGGTGCAGGCGGACGTTCCGAATACATAGGCCATGCGCGTGAGCACCGTGCCCGCCGCTCCGCGCGCCCCCACCGTACCAACACCGCCGGCATGTGCATCGATGAGGCCGGCGGCGACCGGCGTACCCATCGCGAGTCCGAGATCGGCCGCGGCCTTCGCCGTCAGGCCCGCTGCCAGCCTGGTCCCGCCGGGCACGATCTCGGTGCCGATCCTGCGGAACTGCTCATCCGGCAGCACGCCGAGGCCAATCCTGCGGAAGAATTGATCGTCCCAGCGGTCTTCGTGGCCCAGATAGGTCCACTTGCACGTCACGGTACAAATGGAGCGGGACAAACTCCCTGTTGCACGCCAAGTGAGAAAATCAGTCAAGTCCATAAACTGCCACGCATGGGAGAACGTCTCGGGCATGTTTTCGGCGAGCCACAACAGTTTCGGCGTCTCCATCTCGGGAGAGATCGTTCCGCCGACATAGTCGAGAACTTTCTCGCCCGTCTGGTTGATACGGCGCGCCTGATCCGCAGCGCGGTGATCCATCCATACAACGACGTTGCGAGCAGGATCGCCGGACGGCCCGACGGGCAGCGGCACACCCGCCTCGCCAAGCACCACCAGCGAGCAGGTCGCGTCAAAGCCTATGCCGGCGATACTGTCCGCCGCGATACCCGCCTGCACCACCGCGCTACGCACGCTGCGGCATACGGCACGCCAGATATCCTCGCTCGACTGCTCGACGACGTCGCCAGCCTCCCGCCAAAGTGCAACAGGGGCGCTGTCACTCGCCAGGAGCCTGCCAGAGCGGTCGAAGAGTCCGGCCCGTGCGCTGCCGGTGCCGACATCGATGCCAAGGAAATGGCGGTTATCGGGTTGCTTGTTCATCTCAGGATCGCCGATCGGAAGATGTTACAGATCGTTGCTCTGCGGCAGAATGACGAGGTCGCGGATGGTGACGTTTCTCGGGCGCGTCAACATGAAGAGCACTGCCTGCGCGACTTCCACCGGCTGCATCAAGCCACCGGCCGCCATTTCCTCCTCGATCTTCTCTTTGGGCCAATCCTTGATGAGCGCGGTCACGACTGGACCGGGCGCAACGGCGCCGACGCGCAAACCGTGTTTCGCGACCTGCCGGCGCAGAGTATGCACAAAAGCCTGCACGGCGTGCTTGGACGCGGTATAGATCGGTTCCCAGACGACAGGCACGAGACCTGCGATCGAACTGGTGACGATGATGTCGCCGCTCTTGCGCTCAACCATGTGCGGCAGCACCGCATGGATCGACCGGAACAGCGCATTGACGTTCAAATTGAGCATGCGGTCCCACGCGTCGGGATCGCCGCCAAGCACCTCGCCGCCGACATAGGCACCAGCATTCGCATGGAAGATGTCCAGTTGACCCGCTTTCTCCAGCACCTGCGGCATCATCGCTTCCATGCTCAGGGGATCGGTGAGGTCGATACGTAACGGAATCGCCTGATCGCCCAGCGCAACGCAGGCGCTGCTCAGCGCCTCTTCCGCCCGATCGATCAGCACCACCCGCGCGCCGGCCCCGATCAATGTTCTGGCGCATTCGAGACCGATGCCCGATGCGGCGCCGGTGATCGCCGCGACTTTTTCTGCAAGTTCCTGGGCCAAGGCTTGTCCTTTTCCTATGAGAGTTGTTCAAGCTCGGCCGTGGGAAAGGCGCGAGCGCCGTGCCAGCGAATCGACGATGACTGCAATGGCAAGGACCGCGCCCGTAATCATGTACCGCAGCGACGAGGAGAGATCGAGCAGCGTGAGGCCGCTCGCGATGGACTGGATGACGATGACGCCGAGGAGCGCGGAATAGGCGCTCCCGCGGCCGCCAAACAGGCTTGTGCCACCGATGACCGCGGCGGCGATCGCGTTGAGGTTCACATCCCCGGTCCCGGCCTGCTGGCTGGAAGATGCCAGCCGCGCTGCGGCCAGAATGCCGCCGGCCGCGGCCAGCGTGGAGCACAGCATGAATGCGGTCGAATAGACCCGGCGAACGTTGATGCCAGCCCGACGGGCCGCCTCGCGATTGCCGCCGACGGCAGACATCGAGCGGCCCCATTTGGTTCTCGTCAATGCGTAATTCATGATCACGCACAAGCCGACGAACAGACCAAACATCCAGGGAATGCCGCGCCCGAGATTGAGATAATAGACAACGAATTCGAGCACGATGGTGACCAGCAGCGCCTTCAGCACCATGCGACCAAGCGAACTGGCCGATAGCCCCGCCGCCCGCCGGCGCGCGGCCGTTCGGTAGCCGGTCACGAACATAACCACGCTCGCGACCGCCGCCAGCACGTAGGATACGATCGACGGCATGACGAGCATCTGTCCGAAATTGACCAGCGCCGATCCATACGGAAGGTTGATCGAGCCGGAGGAGCCGAGCAGATACAGCTGCAGGCCGAGCCACGTTAGCAGGCCGGCCAGCGTCGAGACGAAGCTCGGCATACCCAGACGATTGAACAAAAATGCATAGAGCGCGCCGATGGCAGCGCCCAGCACCAACGCCGTGACGATCGCCACGGCGACCGGCCAATCCTGAGCGACCCAAAGCACGCCGACGAGCGCCGAAGAGAACCCGCTCACCGATCCGACCGACAGATCGATCTCGCCGACCATCAGGATACAGACGATGCCCAGCGAGATCACACCCACTGTCGCGCAATCGAAAAGCAAATTGACCAGATTGTTCGGCGCGAGAAAAACAGGGTTGAGAGTCTCGAACGCCGCGCAGATGACGATGAGCCCGACGACCACCGGCAGCGATCCGAGATCGCCCGACCGCACACGGTCCACAAAGGCGCCGATCGTGTTTCCAAGCGTGTCCGCGTGCTTGACTCGTTCGTCACTGCGGTCGAGCAACCGCGCCGTCGAAACCTGTTGCGTGTCGTCGGTCATCGCCCAAGCTCCGGCGACTGATGGGCGCGGCGCCGCCTGGCGCGGCGCGAGACAGAATTTTCGTCCGCTCCGGTAATCGCCGTAACGAGATCCTGATTGGACACGTCGGGATCGAACTCGCCGTTGTTGCGACCGAGGCGCAGCACCACGATCCGATCGGCAACCGCGCGGACGTCCTCCATGTTGTGACTGATCATGATGACGCCGAGACCGCGTGCGCGAACGCGTTCGACGAGGTCTAGCACCTCAGCGGTTTGGGCAACGCCGAGCGCCGCAGTCGGCTCGTCGAGCAGAATGAGTTTCGGCTCAGTCAGCAGCGAGCGCGCGATCGCCACGGTCTGGCGCTGTCCGCCGGAGAGCGACGCCACGGGCTCTCGCACGCTCGGGATCCGCGCTGACAGCTCGTTGAGCAAGGTACAGGCGCGAAGCTCCATGGAGACCTCGTCGAGCCGCAGCGGGTTGAGCTCGCGGCCGAGGAAGATGTTTGCGACCACGTCGAGATTCTCGCAGAGGGCCAAATCCTGGAAAACGGTGGCGATGCCGAGGCCGAGTGCCATGGATGGGTCGGACAGGACAACATGTTCACCGCCGAACGTGATCGTTCCGGAGGTGGGTTGGTGCACGCCGGCAAGGATCTTCACCAGCGTGGATTTTCCTGCACCGTTATCACCCACAAGTGCCACGACTTCGCCGGCATGCACATCGAGATCAACATCGGTCAGGGCGGACACGGCGCCGAAATGCTTGGAAATTCCGCGAAGACTCAAGACCGGCTTGCGCGGTCCGCCCTGCGCGTCATCGGCATCCGAGATCGTGGTCATGTCCCAATTCGCCCTCTCATCCTTCGTCCCGGCCGCCGGAAGCGGCCGGGACCGACGTCGTCACTGCGTGATGCCAAGCTTCTTGCAACCCGCGGCATATCGGCCCGTGCAGAGCTGATCGGCCGTCTGGATCTTCTTATCGATAATCTCCGCCTTCAGGTTCTCCTGAGTGACGACGGCCGGCACGAACAACTTCGATGGCGCATTGAATAGCGTAGCTTCCGCCTTGGGCATCTCTCCGGAGAGGAATTTCACCGCCGCTTGCGCCGCAGCAGCTGCCACGATCTCACTGGGTTTGGAGATCGTGTTGTACTGATCGCCTGCGATGACGAGCTGAAGCGCGGCAATCGTCGCATCGTTGCCCGTCACCGGCGGCACCGGCTCGATACCTGCGGCCTTGAAGGCGGCAATTGCGCCACCGCCCGTGCCGTCATTGGCAGCTACGACGCCGAGGATCTTCTTGCCGAAGCGGGTGATCTGGCCACTCGCCCATTGCTGCGCCTTCGGCGGCGCCCAGTCCGGCGTGTCGTATTCGGCCAGAATTGGATAGCCGCTCTTATCAAGCCCCTCGTGGATCCCCTTCTTGATGAGTCCCGCAGCGGCATCGGTCGGCGATCCATTGATTTCGAGTACGCCTTCGCCCTCCTTCGCCGTCGCGTTGGCGGCCTTAAGATGCTTGACGAGCGATTCGGAGATAGCCTTGCCGATGGCTTGATTGTCGAAGGACACGTAAAAATCGACCTTGGCGTCGGGGACCGGCCGGTCATAGGCAATGACCTTGATGCCTTGCGATTGTGCCATCTTGACCAGGGATGCCGCGGCAGTGGAGTCGACGGGGTCGAGCACGATTACCTTGGCGCCCTGCGAAATCACCGAGTTGAATTGCTGTTGCTGCCGCGCGGCATCCGCGCTGGCGTTCTGGTAGATCACCTTGCAACTGTCGCACAGCTTCTTCATCTCTGCGACGAAGCCCGGATAATCATGTTGTTCATAGCGGGTGGAGGCCTGGTCCGGCATCAGGAAGGCGACGGTCGCGTTCTTCACCTCTGCGGCCCGCGAAGAAATGGCTGTTGTGCCGAGCAGCGAGAGGGCTATGCCAATTGTGCCCGCATATTTAGCAGAGAACTTTCTCATTTCAGATTTCCTTTCCAGACTGGGTGTCAGGGTGTCGTCGTTGATCCTTCGAAGTCAGGCCCTCGCTGCTTCCGTTTCCGACGGCACGATGAGCGCCGGTGCTCGGAGCCGCGCAGAATTCTGGTCGAACGATTGCTGTCGCGGACCGCCGTCGGCGTGTCCGCGTCATTCTTCCGTAACGATCCTCCTTCTTTGCTCCTATGCGGCTAGGCCGCGTGCGCCTCATCGATGTTGTGCGCCAACAATCGTCTGAAGCGCGAAGGGGGCATGCCTTTCTCGGCCAGGAACTGCCGGTTAAAATTGGAGAGATTGTTGAAGCCGACCTCGAAGCAGATGTCGGTGATGGAAGCCTGCTCGTCGCTCATCAATATCTGACAAGCGAGATTGATACGCAGCCGCTTAACGTATTGCACCAATGACATGCCCGTGTGCCGGCGGAACGAGCGCGAAAATGCGCTTTGCGATTGACCGGCGATCGCAGCAAGCTCCGCTTCGCCGAAAGGTTGCGTCAGATTCTTCCGGATGAATGCGAGTGCCTTGTTCATTCCCACGGACATGTAGCCAGACGGATCGGGCAGATAGTTTGGGCTGGACAGCGGACGCGCCTGTCGCGCGGCGCGACAGAGTATCCCCAAGATCATCAAGAACAGCTCGATCCGGCGCACGCCGTTCGCCGTGACGATCTCCTCCATGAGTGGGACGAGCGCATCGCTCGTGCTGCGGGTGAACAGCGCACCACGCCGGGAAAAATCCAGCAGTGCGGCAAGGCCCGAAAGCTCAGGCATGACCTTCATCAGGTCGCCGATGAATTCTTCGCTGAATTGAAGGATGCGTCCGCGTAGCGGGATGGCGCACTCTGCCGGCAGATCGCTCACCCAATTGTGCGGCAAATTGGGGCCGGTGAGCACGAGATTACCTGGTTCGAAGTCGCCGATGAAGTCACCGACGAAATAGCGTCCGCTGGTGGCCACGACCTGATGGAGCTCGTACTCGGGATGGAAATGCCAGCGGACGGTGTGGAATGGGTAGCCGTGCGACCACGCCTTGAATGACTCGCCGCGCCGTATCTGGACAACTTCCAGGTCCGGTTCCATGTCCCCTCCCTTCAGGCCGGTGCGGCTTGTAATGATCCGCCTCCGCTCCCTTATCGGCTGATTGGTTCAGCGCTTCCTCTCGTTGGCAGAGTAGCGACCAGTACCTAGGCACGCCACCACCATTTCAGATGTGAACTGATACTTTTTTGACGTGCAGCACGCCGTCCGGCCAAGTTCCCGGATTGAAGGCAGCGTTCCGCACCAACGGCACTATTACGCCGGCCGCCTCCCCCGCCAATGCCGACGGCGCCGCGGCTCCCATCCTTGCAAAACGCTGTCTCGCCGATCGCGATGGCCTACCCGTGCTGGCACAGATCAAAGGTCATGCCACCCACGCTGCCAAATTGGTCCAGGGGAGGATCTCAGCCGCGCGCCTTCAAATGCATCATCGGGTAATGCTCATAGTGGCCGGCGCCGTTCTTCACGACAGGATCTTCCGAGGTGACCGCCTCGATGTCGAGATCGTCCGGGATCTGATAGAGCGACACGCCATAACCGCCACGCGGGTCCGTGACGGGACCGTGCGCGACGATCTGCCCCTTTGCGAGCAGATCATCCAGGAACGCACCGTGCTGCTTCATCCATTGTTTCTCAGCGGCGCTCATGGTCGCCAGGAAATCCGCCCGGGGCGGAATGTACTTGCAGAGATAGTACTTCATTGGCCGCTCCTCGGTGAAAACGACATTTCAGCTTGCTTGTCGGCCTGGCCCGCCCCCCCAACTTGAGAGATCAATCGGTCACGCCGATCCGCTGCTCAATGCGATCAGCGAGCATTGATCTCGGCACTGAAGCGCTCGCATGCAAACCTTTGTCAAGCAACGGCGCGCGTGGCCAGATCGGCGACAGTACCGTCAAGAAATCCAGTCAGCCGCTGCCGGATGATCTGCTCGGCTTCCCTCATGATGCGGTCGATCAGCTCCTTCACCGTCGGGATATCGTGGATCAGTCCGACCACCATGCCGCAGCTCCAAGCACCGGCATCCATGTCACCATCGACCATCACCCTGGGGTAGACACCCGCGACCTGCTCATGGATGTCCTCGATCTTGAGGCTCGCCCCCTTCTCGCGCTCGACCTCGAGCAATTGATCGACACCCTTGTTCTTCAGCACGCGCTCGGTGTTACGCAGCGCGCGCATGACCAGCACGGTATCGAGTTCGGTGGCTTTGACGAGGGCCTGCTTGACGTTGGCGTGGACGGGAGCTTCCCTGGTTGCGACGAAGCGGGTACCCATGTTCATGCCGGCGGCGCCCATCGACAGCGCAGCAACGAGGCTGCGCGCATCCGCCATGCCACCCGAGGCCACGAACGGAATCTTCAGTTCATCCGCCGCGCGCGGCAGCAGGATCATGTTCGGGATATCGTCCTCGCCGGGATGGCCGCCGCATTCGAAGCCGTCGACGCTGACGGCGTCGCATCCGATCTTCTCGGCTTTCAGCGAATGCCGCACCGAAGTGCATTTGTGGATCACCTTAATGCCGGCAGCCTTCAGCGCGGGCATGTACGCTTCCGGGCTGCGGCCGGCGGTCTCCACCGCCTTGACGCCACCTTCCTTGATGGCGGCGATATATTCCGGATAAGGCGGTGCAGTGAAGCTCGGCAGGAAGGTCAGGTTCACACCGAACGGCTTGTCGGTCATGTCGCGACAGCGCGCGATTTCCTTCGCCAGCAGCTCCGGCGTCCGCTGGGTCAGGCCGGTGATGATGCCGAGACCGCCGGCATTCGAGACCGCGGCGGCAAGCTCGGCAAAGCCGACATAATGCATGCCGCCCTGGATGATCGGATGCTGGATGCCGAACAGTTCAGTGATTGCTGTCTTCACGTGCGCTTTCTCCGCTTTCCGATCAGTTGACGAGTTCAAATAGGCCGGCCGCGCCCATGCCGCCGCCGATGCACATGGTCACCACGCCGTACTTCGCCTTGCGCCGCCGCCCCTCGATCAGGATATGGCCCGCAAGCCGGCTGCCCGTCATGCCGTAGGGATGGCCGATCGCGATCGAGCCGCCATTGACGTTCAGCTTGTCCGGATCGATGCCGAGCTTGTCGCGGCAGTAGATCACCTGGACAGCATAGGCTTCGTTCAGCTCCCAAAGATCGATGTCATCGATCCTCAGGCCGTGGCGCTTGAGAAGGCGCGGGATCGCCGCGACCGGACCGATGCCCATTTCGTCCGGCTCGACTCCGGCGGCGACGAAGCCGCGGAAGATGCCGAGCGGCTTAAGGCCCTTCTTGGTGGCGGTCTTGTCGCTCATGAGCACGCAGGCCGATGCTCCGTCGGAGAGCTGGCTGGCATTGCCGGCCGTGATGGTCTTGCCTTCGAATACCGGCTTGATCTTCGCCAGTCCTTCCGCCGTGGTCTCGGGGCGCGGCCCTTCGTCCTTCGACAGCGTCACCTGCTGATAGGAGACCTCCCTGGTGTCCTTGTTGACGACGGCCATCGTCGTTGTGATCGGGACGATCTCGTCATTGAAGCGACCGGCCTGCATCGCGGCACCAATGCGGCGCTGACATTCGAGGCTGTATTCGTCCTGCCGGTCGCGACCGATCTTGTAGCGCTCGGCGACAATCTCGGCAGTGTCGAGCATCGACATGTACATCTCGGGCTTCATCGCCATCAGCTCGTCGTCGACGGCGTGGAACCTGTTCATGTGGTCGTTCTGCACCAGGCTGATCGATTCGATGCCGCCTCCGATCGCGATCTCGACGCCATCCAGCATGATCGAGCGGGCCGCGACCGCGATCGCCTGCAGGCCGGAGGCGCACTGCCGATCGATCGTGGTGCCGGCGACGGTGACCGGCAGGCCGGCACGAACCGCCCCCTTGCGTGCGACGTTCATCACCATGGTGCCCTGCTGCATCGCGCAACCCATCACCACGTCTTCGACCTCGTCCGGCTCAACGCCCGCGCGCCTCACCGCTTCGGCCATCACATGGCCAGCCATGGTCGGCCCCTCGGTGTTGTTCAGCGCACCGCGATAGGCCTTGCCGACGCCGGTGCGGGCGGTGGAAACGATAACTGCCTCTGTCGTCATGGCTGCCTCTTTGGTTACGCTGCCGCGTCGAGCTGCACATAACGCAGCAAGTGGTGAGCGGGATCGCCGAACTGGATATTGATCGAGGAGATTCGCTTAAAGTAGTGACCGACGTTCAATTCGTCGGTCATGCCCATGCCGCCGTGGAGCTGCACCGCCTGGTCGGCGATGAACTTGCCGGCATAGCCGACCCTCGACTTGGCGCCGGAGGCGAGGCGCGAGATGCCACTTTCGCCGGCACCGAGGCTGAGACTGAGATGCTGCATCAGGGAAAGCGCCTCCTGATGCGCGATGAACATGTCGACCATCCGGTGCTGCAACACCTGGAAGCTGCCGATGGTGACGCCGAACTGCTTTCGGGCCTTGGCGTATTCCAGCGTCGCAGAGTTCAGTTCGGCCATCGCGCCGACCGCCTCGGCGCAGAGCGCGCCGATGGCCCTGTCGCGGCAGCCTTCCAGCAGGGCGACGCCTTCGCCCTCGCTGCCGAGCAACTCGCCGCGAACATCGCGGAAAGTGATCTCCGCGGCACGGCGGCCGTCGATGGTCTTGAAGCTCCGCAATTCGAGATTCGCCGCCCGGGCGTCGACGACGAACAGGCTGACGCCGCCACAATCGTCGCGCTTGCCGGCAGTCCGGGCGGAGACGATGAGATAATCGGCCCAAGGCGCCGCTATGACGGCGGTCTTCTCACCACTAAGCGTGTAGTCCTTTCCCTCTCGCCGCGCCGTGGCCGCGACATTGGCGAGATCGAAGCGCGAGTTTTTTTCGGTCCAGGCCAGCGCCCAGATCTTGTGTCCGGCGATGATATCGGGAATGAAGGCCTGCTTCTGCTCTTTCGTCCCTGCCTGCTCGATCAAGCCGCCGACCAGCACGACCGTCTCCACGTACGGCTCCACGACAAGGTGGCGGCCGAACTCCTGGGCAACGATCATAGTAGAGAGCGGGCCGCCACCAAGTCCGCCGCTCTCCTCGGAGAATGGCGCGGCGAGCAGGCCGAGCTCCGCAAAAGCGCCCCACTGCTTGCGGCTCCAGCCCTCTTCGCTGGCCACGATCTTGCGGCGCGCCTCGAAGCTGTATTGGTCGCGTAGCATACGCTGTACGCTGGAGCGCAACAGTTCCTGCTCTTCCGTGAACTGGATATCCATCCGATCCTCTTGTTGCGCTGTTGCTAGAGACCGAGCACCGCTTTGGCGATGATGTTGCGCTGGATCTCGTTTGATCCACCGTAGATGCTGAGCTTGCGCGCGTTCAGGTATTTCTCCGACGCTGTGTGGCCGTAATCGGCACCCGGCATGAACTGGTTTGCGCCCGACGGTTGCTCGCGAAGCGCCAGGCCATAGTTGCCGATGGCACGATGTGTGAGCTCGGTAATGCCCTGGAAGATCTCGGTGCCGCGGATCTTGAACAGCGAGGCCGCGGGCCCCGGATCGATGCCGCGCGCCATCTGGGCAACGACCCGCAGCTCGGTGGCCTCGAGCGCGAGCACATCGAGCTCGAGCCGGCCGATCTCCTTGCGAAATTCGAGATGCGCCGGATCGTCCGCTGCGATCTCCGCTTTCACGATCTTCTTCAACCGGTCGAGGTAGCGCGTCGACCGGCCGATCCCGGCCATGCTGGTGCGCTCGTTGCCCAGCAGGAATTTTGCGTAGGTCCAGCCCTTGTTCTCCTCGCCGATCAGGTTCTCGACGGGAACGCGGACATCCTCGAGGAAGACGTCATTGACCTCGTGCGAACCGTCGATCGTGATGATCGGACGCACGGTCACGCCTGGCGACTTCATGTCGATCAGGAGGAACGAGATGCCCGCCTGAGGCTTGGCGCTCGAATCAGTACGCACCAGGCAGAAGATCCAGTCGGCGTGCTGCGCCAACGTTGTCCAGGTCTTGTGACCGTTGACGATGTAATGGTCGCCGTCGCGCACAGCCTTGGTCCGGACGGTGGCGAGGTCTGAGCCTGAGCCCGGCTCGGAATAGCCTTGGCACCACCAGTCTTCACCCGACAGTATCCGCGGCAAGAACTTCTGCTTCTGGGCATCATTGCCGAAGGTGTAAATGACCGGACCAACCATGGTGACGCTGAACGCCAACGGCGGCAGCGTCCCGGCCCGGCTGGTCTCCTGCTCGAAGATGAAACGCCGGGTGATCGACCAGCCAGGGCCGCCAAATTCCTTGGGCCAAAGCGGCGCGATCCAGCCCTTCTCGTAGAGAATTTGGTGCCAGAGCAACGATTGCTCTTTGGTCAGGTCGGTCTCCGGATTAGGGACCCGCATTTCCTTCGGATAGTTTTCGGCGATGAAAGCGCGCACCTCATCACGGAAGGCCGCATCTTCGGGAGACAGTGCGAGTTCCATCTGCGCTTCCTACCACTTCTCACCGAAGGGGCGGATTTCCAGCTCAAAGGTCCAGGCGCTCTTCGGCTGCTGATACAGCTGCCAATAGGACGCCGCGACCGAGGCCGGCGGCATCAGCAGATCCGGATCGTCGAGCGCATTAGGCCCGAGCGCTTCCAGGCGCCGCTGGCGGACCCATTCGGTGTCGACGCCGGAATCGATAACGAGGTGCGCGACGTGGATATTCTTCGGGCCGAGTTCGCGCGCCATTGCCTGCGCCACAGCGCGCAGTCCGAATTTGGCGCTGGCAAAGGCGGCATAGCCGCTGCCACCGCGCAATGAAGCGGTCGCACCGGTGAAGAAGATGTTGCCCTGGCCGCGCGGCAGCATCAGCCGGGCCGCCTCGCGCCCGGCGAGGAAGCCGGAGTAGCAGGCCATCTCCCAGACCTTGCGGAACACGCGCTCGGTCGTCTCGAGGATCGGGAAGTTGACGTTGGCACCGATATTGAAGATGCAGACATCCAATGGTGCGTGCTTGTCGGCGTCGCTCAGAAAGGAGACGATCTCCTCCTCCTTGCGCGCGTCGAGCGAACGTGCGTGGATCTCGCCGCCGGCAGCCTCGATCTCCTTGACCAGCGGCGCCAGCTTGTCGCCGTTGCGGCGACCCGCGAAGACAGTAAAGCCCTCGGAGGCAAATTTCTTGGCGATCTCGCCGCCGATGAAATCGCCCGCGCCGATCACGGCGACGGTTGCATTTCTCTTTTTCAAGGAACTTCTCCCAGTTAGGTTAGGCGCGCTGTGTGCGAAGCAGTTCTATCGGCCCTGGTGGACCACATTTTTTGAGCGAGACCAGAACGATCGGGATTCGCCATCGCGCCGATCGAGGCTACCATGGTCGTGGCGCAGTCCTCGATCGGCCCGATCTGGTCCACCGCTTTGGCAAGATGGCGACCTGTCGATTGGTCGATGCGGCCAGCAAACCGAAAAGCGGTTTGATCGAGACCGAGTGCTTGCGACAGCTTCGCCACGACTAACCGCCTCCCGACTGAAAAACATCGGCGCCATTTTCAGCATTGCGCCTCGAAGCGAAACATGCGTTCTTTTTTAGAACTCGTCAATCGCTATTTTGTTGTCACGATCAGATCAGAAAACGGCAAGCTTACTGCCCTGTTCCAGCGCTCTTGAGAACACCGTTTACAACCGGACTTCCAACCGATACCCCTAGCGTATCAAATAAGAACTTATGGGAGAGGCAGCATGGGAGAAAGTCGCGGGGTCGCGATGCTGGTCGGCGCGGGTGATGCCATCGGCGCTGCCGTTGCGCGGCGGTTTGCCAGCGGCGGCTACACTATTTGCATCTGCAGACGCGATCCGACCAAATCTCAGGCGCTTGTCGACGAGCTCAGGGCGAAAGGCCACAACATCCACGCCTTCAGCGTCGACGCCCGTCAGGAAGCAGAAGTCCAGAAGCTATTCGCGGGCGTCGAGCGCGACATCGGTCCGATCGAGATCTGCCTGTTCAATGCCGGTTCGAACGTCAACAAGCCCCTGCTGGAGACTACCGAAAAGCTCTTCTTCAAGGCCTGGGAGCTGGCCTGTTACGCCGGCTTCCTGGTCGGACGCGAAGCCGCGCGCGTCATGCTGCCGCGCCGATGCGGCACCATTCTTTTTACCGGTGCGACCGCAAGCATCCGGGGCAGCAAGGGATTTGTCGCGTTCTCGTCGGCAAAATTCGGCCTTCGCGCGCTGGCCCAGGCGATGGCGCGCGAGCTCGGGCCCAAGAACATTCACGTCGTCCATCTCATCATCGACGCTGGCGTCGATAGCGAGGCTATTCATCAGCGCATGAAAGCGGCCAGGGGGATCGAGGCCAGTGAGATCCCGCCCGACAGCCTGACCAAGACCTCCTCAATTGCCGAAGCGTATTGGTTTGCCCATCAGCAAAGCCGCGACGGCTGGACCCATGAACTCGATCTTCGCCCCGCCGTAGAGAAATGGTGACATGAGCGACAATCCAGACCTCACTTTGTGGGGCGTCGGGACAAGCCGCACCGTTCGGCCGCACTGGGCGATGCACGAGCTGGGGCTGGCCTACGAGATCAAACCGATCGGCCCACGGACCGGCGAGACCAAGACCGCCGAATATACCAGGCTCAATCCGCGCCAGAAGATTCCGCTGCTGCAGGACGGTGATTTCCGCATCGGCGAGAGCGCCGCGATCGTCGCTTATCTGTCGCGGATGTACTCAACGCCGGAGCGTGCATTGATCCCTGAATCCACCCGCGACTATGCCGCGTGGCTGGAATGGTGCTTCTTTATCGTCACCGAGCTCGACTCGACTAGCCTGTATGTGATGCGCCGTCACAGCGCCGATGCGCTCGGCCCAATTTACGGCGTCGCGCCGGAGGTCGTAGCTCAAGCCGCAGAATACTTTCGGGCGCAGCTGCGCCATGTCGAGGTCGCGCTGGCCGACGGCCGACATTTTATCATGGGCGAGCGATTCAGCAGCGCCGACATCCTGCTGACGACGTGCCTGGACTGGGCGGTCGCCTACGGGGTAGGCATCTGCGACAATGCGCAGCCCTATCTCGAGCGCATGCGAAGCCGGGAGGCTTACCAGCGAGCGGTTGCCGCGAATGCTCCGCGCGCACCAATTAAACCGACGCCTGCCAAGGCCTGAGAACCGTTCGCCGGACGCGCGAAGTGCATCGACCTACATGGCCACGCGTAACGTGCGTGCAGCGACCATATCGTCGATCGCGCCATCATCGTAGCCCAGTTCGCGAAGCACCTCGCGCGAGTGCTCCCCGACGCGCGGGGCCGGTCCGCCGATGGCAGCCTGGTTGACCTCGAAGCGAGCCGCGGGCTTGGGCTGGCGCACACGGCCGACCTTCGGTTGGTCGAACTCCGCGATGATTCCGCGCGCCACGACCTGCTCATTGTGGATGATCTCGCCGCGCCGCAGGATCGGCGCGCAAGGGACATCCGCAGCGTCCAACCGCTCCAGCCATTCGGCGGTCGTGTGCCGGCCGATATACTCCGCCATCTTGTTGATGCGCGCCGTGGCGTTCACCGAACGCGCGGACGGGGTCGCAAACCGGGCATCGTTGGCGAGTTCGGGATCGCCGGACGCGCGGCAGAAGCCCTGCCATTCGGAATCTGAGATGGTGCCGGCCGTGATGTAACCATCGCTGGTCTTGAACACGAGATCCGGGCGGTCGTTGGGATCGGCGGCAGCGGCCTCGGCTCCGACCACCGTGTACTGCATCATGCCTTCCGGCCAGAGGTACGAAATCATCGCGTCCAGCATCGCGACCTGGATATGATCCCCCTGCCCCGTCTTCTCACGCGCGTAGAGCGCCGCCGCCACCGCCTGCGCGGTGAACACGGCGGTGGTCTTGTCGCACACGATGGTGCGGATCATCTGCGGGCGATTGGTGACCGGCTGCGACTGGATATCGGCAAAGCCCGACAGGCCCTGAATGATTGGATCGTAGACGCGCTTCTTCACATAGGGCCCGGTGTCGCCGACGCCGCTGATCGAGACATAGATCAAGCGCGGATGACGCCGGCGCAGTTCTTCGACGCCGAGGCCGAGGCGCTCCATGGTGCCGGGCCGGAAGTTCTGCACCAGAACATCGGCCTGCGCGACCAGCTTGGCCAGCACCTCGTGCCCGGCGGGGCTCTTGACGTCGATCGAGAGCGAACGCTTGCCGCGGTTGGACGAGATGAACAGCGCGGAGAACTCGCCGTCCTTGTCGATGGTGGCCCGGCTGCGACGGGTGATATCGCCACCGATCGGCTCGATCTTGAGCACGTCGGCGCCCTGGTCCGCCAGAAACATGGTCGCAAACGGGCCCGACACCACGCCGGTCAGATCGAGGACACGAACGCCGCTAAGCGGACCAGCCATTTCACTCTCCCTGGATTGTTTTTCTGCCGACGGGCTGAGGATAAACTCCGGCTTACCGCCAGCCCTTCGCCTCAACCCGCACGGACCGCAAGTCGGTAACTAGCCGGTCTTGGAAACGGGCTGCCGGGTCTGTTCGACGATCGATTCCTCGACGTCCCGGAGTTGATCCTTGCCGAAAAACATCTCCTTGCCGACGAAGAATGTCGGCGAGCCGAAGGCACCGCGGGCGACGGCGTCATTGGTCAGGTCAATCAGCTTCTTTTTGACGTCATCCTGCTGCGCGCGCGTAACCAGCCTGTCGATGTCGATCCCCGAGGAGGCAAATGCGGTCCGGAACACTTCGGGATCATCCATCTTCTTGGGCTCCTCCCACATGTGATGATAGGCGGCGCGGAAATAGGGTTCGAATACGCCTTCGAACTGGGCCGCGACGGCGCCGCGCATCAGCATCAAAGTGTTGACTGGAAAGAAGGTATTCTGACGAAATTTCGTGATGTTGTGGCGGCGGATAAACCGCTGGGTCTCGAGCGCCTGGTATTCCGGCTTGTTCTTGATCCCGCGAAGCGAGTCGAACGGGGACATGTTGCCGGTCGCCTTGTAGATCCCGCCGAGCAGGACCGGGACGTACTCGAATTTTACCGCGGTCCGCCGCTCGATCCCGGGGATGGCGACCTCCGCCAGATACGCGTTTGGGCTGCCGAAATCGAACTGGAATTCAACCTTGAGGGTCATGACCGCTTTCTCCCGCAGAGCGTATTGGATGGTCAGGGACCGGCGATCCAATCGCATGGCTTGCCTGTTCTCACTTCTACAGTTCTAAAAACGAACTGTCAAATTCGGCTAGATTTATGCTGGTTTGACCGTTTCATCGGGTATTGTTTGGAATTCAGTACCTATCTAGAATGCAAGGCAAATATGGCGGCCTCGGCAGCGATTCGAGCGGGTCTCGCTGGGATGACTGGAGAATACGGATGAAGTGGAAAGAACTGGAGGAAGAGCCGTGTTCGATGGCCCGAACCATCGGCGTGATCGGTGACCGCTGGACCCTTCTGATCCTGCGCGAATGTTTTTTGCGCACGCGGCGCTTCGAAGGATTCCAGTCGGCGCTCGGAATTACACGTCATCTCCTCGCCGAACGGCTGAAGAAGCTGGTCCGGCAGGGCATTCTGCGCCGCATTCCCTACCAGGAGGCGCCAAAGCGGCACGAATATATCCTGACCCAGAAGGGTCTCGACCTTTATCCGATCATGATGGCGCTCGTGCATTGGGGCGACACTCACATGGTCGACGAGCGCGGCCGGCCGCTGCTGCACCAGCACCGCAAGTGCGGAAAGGACTTCGACCCGGTCATGGTGTGCTCTGAATGCGGCGAGCCGCTCTCGGCCAAGGAGGTTCATACCCATCCAGGCCCCGGCGCCCAAAGCCCGCTGACGACAGCCGCACCTGACAAGCCGAAGGCAAAGGCGCGCCGCAGCGCCGCTTGAGCCGGCCACCGGCGTCAGGCACTGAATCAGACTCGAATCACGGCTGCGTCGGGTTCGTTGCAGTGGAGACGGTCCGCTTGTTCAGCCCGGTGCTTGAGCACAGCACGTTGATTGACATAGGCCTTGTCGGTGATTTCTCCCGCGGCCAATGAGGGCGGATCCTTCAGCAGGGTGAACGTGCAGATTTTTTCGCTGCTTCCGACGGCCTCATTGTATTCCTGCAAACGATGTCTCAGGAATTCGATCACCCTGGGGTCGCAGGTCAAATCCGCAGCCGGCGCGTTCGAAATCCGCGCCGCCTCGGTTGGATTCAGCCAGCACAGCAGCGCGCAGGCATCACGGTTTTCTCCGGCAACGACAATGTCCAGTAGGACGCCGCGCGTTGCGGCCAGGATGGCGGCACGCATATTGCCGATCGCAACCCAGGTGCCGTTCGCGAGCTTGAAGTTCTCCGAAATTCTGCCGGTGAAACGCAGACCGAACTCCGGCTTCTCAGGATCGATAAACGACACGGTGTCGCCGATGCGGTAGAACCCCTCCTCGTCGAAAGCCTTCTCCGTCAGATCGGCTCTGCCGAGATAACCGGGGGTGACGTTGGGGCCCTTGACCCTGGCCTCGTACGTGTCGGAAACAGGGATCAGTTTCAGCTGCACGCCCGGCGCGGGAAGGCCAATCTCGCCCGGCCGATCCGTTGCCCAATGCGTCGTGCTGATTGTCGGCGCCGTTTCGGTCGTCCCGTACCCCGACATCACCGGAATCCGCCGGCCCGTGACCGATGAAGTCAGCCGATAGAGTTTTTCGAGCGTTCCTTGCGAAATGGCAGCCCCCGCGTAGCTCAATCGATCCAGCCGTTTGAAGATGCTGGCGCCGAGGGCGAAGTCGTTCTCGATGGCATCGCACAACAGGTTATAGCCGGCGGGAACGTTGAACATCGCCGTCGGCGAGATCTCCTTGAGGTTCGCCACCGATTTGTGAAAGAGCTGAGGCAGCGGCCGACCGTCATCGATGTAGAGCGTCCCGCCGTTCCTGAGAATGCCGTGAAGAATGACGTTGCTGCCCATCGTATGGTGCCACGGCAGCCATTCGACCTGAACCGGCGCCTCCGGAGGCGACACCAGCAGGCTCCCCATTTGCAGCGAGCTCGCCATCATGCGATGCGTGTTCAGCACGCCCTTTGGCAGGCCGGTCGAACCGGAGGTGAAGAGAATTTTTGCAACGGCGTCGCTGGGGATTGCACCCGACGCACGCGTGAATCCTTCACGGTCCGTTCGATCCGTCAGGACCCGGAAGGGCGTCGTCTCCGGCGCGCCATCGACGCTGATCCAGGTCGAGTCTGCCAATTCGGGAATGGAACGGGCCGCGGAAAAGTCGCGTCCACTCTGAACGAAAACGAAGTTCGGACGCAGCACCTGCGCGATGTCCTTGAGGCGCGCAAGGCCGCCGGGCATCAGCGTGTAGTTCGGCGATATAGGCGCCAGAATGACACCTATCGACATCGCCGCAAAGGAGATCACCGCGTTCTCGATGGAGTTGCCCGAAAGCACGGCCAGCCTGTCAGCCGGCTTTGCGCCCATGTCCATCAGACTCTGGCCGACCGCCTGGACCTGCGACCATGCTTCGCCATAGGTGATCTCGTCCCATCCCCCTTTGGCATTGCGCTGTGCGAGGAATATTCGCTGCGGAGCCGCGGCTGCCCAGCGCGGCAGAAAATCGGTGACGCGCCAGTCACATGGCCCCAATTCGAGCGGCGACCTCAATATGAGCGTGCCGTCGGTCCGGCGCTCGACGGAGAGCTCCCTTGGCGCAAACGTCAATGGCTTCGTCGACATCGAAAACGATCTCCTGAATTGCCGCGGATGGATAGAACGGGCTGCGCCAAGCGTCACTCGGACCTGGCGTCCAGGACGTCTCCGAACGCTTGCCACGTCGTGCCGGTCCAGCGCTGCAGCCGCATCTGCGTCCAGATCATGTTCTCGGTCTCGCTGGTGTTGACCTTGATCCCGGGCAGCACAGTCGGAACGACGACGTCTTTCAGGTTCTTCGCCTGCGCCAGGATATTCTTCCGCGACAGATCATCACCGCATTGCTTGAGGATTTGCTCGAGCAGGACGCCTTGCTGATAGCCGGTCAGATAGCTGCCGTTGGTGATATCGGCGCCCTGCAGATACTTGTCGAAAAATGCCCGGTAAGCCCGCATGCCCGGATCGTCCTTCCATGTCTCGTCCAGGACATCCTTGTTGGTCGTGCCGACCATCACGCCGACCGATTTGTCGAGCCCGGCCGGTGCAAGCGTGCCTCCGACCGATCCGGACGGGAAATTGATGATCACGGTCGCCTTCCAGCCGATCACCGAAGCTTGCCGGATGGCCTGCGCCGCGAACTTCGGCGTCCCGGCGATCACCAAGGCCTCGGCACCCGAGCTCTTCAGATTGGTAATCTGCGAATCAATCGTCGGTTCAGTGACCTCGTAGGAAGCACTGACGACCTTGCGGTCGAAATCCTTGCCGAGAAACGCCTTGAAGGCAGCGAGGTAATCTTTGCCGAGATCGTCGTTCTGATAGAGGATGGCATACTTGGCGTTCGGTAGCGTTCTCGTCAGGTATTTGGCGTAGATTTTTCCTTCGGTGTCGTAGCTGACAAGACCCGTGGTGATCAGCGGGTAATTGGCGACGTCCGTGAACTTGGACGAGCCGCTGACGATGGCGACACTCGGTACCCCTTTGGCCCTAAGGTATTTTGCAGTGGCTGAGATGCCGGGGGTTCCGAGCTGGCCGAACATGAACGACACTCCGTCGCTCTCAACGAGCTTGCGGACGTGCTCCACCGCTTTGGGAGGACTATATCCGTCGTCATAGGCGATGTAGTTGATCTTGCGTCCTTTGACGCCGCCGCGGTCGTTCAACGCCTGAACGTAGGCCATGAGCCCCTTGCCCACGAGACCGATCGATGATGCCGGTCCGCTGAAGGGAAAAACCCCGCCAATCTTGATTTCGGTAGCAGAGATTCCCGGCTCGTCGGCGGCGAATGCGGGACCACTCAGGAATAGAGCCAGAGCCGCGACGATCTTCCATCTCACCAGCATTGCGTCCTCCCAAACTTGCACCCCTTCTCGAGTGTGCGGCTTTGTTTTGTTGCGCCGGTGGCGGCTCGTCGCGCCCTTTGCGAAGAGGCATCGCGCAGAACAGGTCCAGCCGTAAATCCGGCACGTCGCGGCCGTTGCGTTCGGCCATCTCGTGCGCAGCCTACAGTTCTTTTTTTGAACTCGTCAAGCGATTAGATGCTCACGTGCCGTGACTTGGACGACAGGCCCCGTCCTCGTACTTGGAAATAATTTGGTCTAGATCCTGCGTATAAGGCCGCGTTTTCGGCTGTTCTAGGACAGGATCGCTGGCGCATTTCCATGCTGCTGCACACATTCTTTTTTTGAACTATAAGGCCGCCGCGAGACCACGCAGTGCCTGGCTTATCTAGCCAGGCACCCACGGCGCAGCAGGGATAGATTTCGCCGAGCCCTACTCGGCGGCGATTGCTGTTCGCAATTCTGCATCCTTCGCCGAACGCTCATAGGGGGCTGGCTTGATGCGAAACCAGGCCACATAAAGCGCAGGAAGGAACAGCAGGATCAGGACCTTGCCAACTGCCGTGCCGCCAATCAGCGTATAAGCCATCGATCCCCAGAACACGGAATGCGTCAGAGGAATGAAGGCCAGCACGGCGGCAAGTGCGGTCAGGATCACCGGCCTGGTGCGTTGCACGGTGGCTTCGATGACGGCGTGATAGTCATCGAGGCCGGCAGCACGATTCTCCTTGATCTGTTCGGTCAGGATCAGGGTATTGCGCATCAGGATGCCTGCCAGTCCGATCAGGCCAAGAATGGCGTTGAACCCGAACGCAGGATGATGAAGACAGGGTAACGGCCCGTTCGCGAACGGCGATCGCGGAAAGATTAAGGTTCATCTGCTAACTTACAATTGGCTGGGCGGCAGCTTCCTTGAGGCCAGCTGCCGCTTGGGCGGCAAGCCCGCGCGCGGCTTCCTGTGAATCTTGAAATTCCTCGAGGGCATGGACTCTGCCCCACCGCAGGGTGAACACGTGGAGACCGCGGTTGACGTACGAGCCGTCGCCATCGAGCAGCGTTGCGGTGCCGTCCCATTCGACAAACACGGTGGTGTTCCAGGGCCAGCCCTTCACCCAGACGTTGTTGACCCTGATATGGAGCGTGGGCAGGACGCGTCCGAGCCGCTCGAACCAGCGGCGCAGGGCCGCTTTGTCGTGGCGCTCCCCGCCCAACGCGTGATGGCCGGAAACACGGTGATGGATGTGCGGCGCGACCGCCTTCACCGCTTCATCCCAGCGATGGTTGTTGACATGGTCGAAGGTCTTTCGGATTTCCTGCTCGACGATGTAGCTGTACATGTGCTTCTCCAGCGGCTGGGGCGGAACGATTGAGACTCTTCAGTTGCTCCGGCTTTCAGCGGCGGTCCTGACACGAGCGCCCTCCTGCAGGAGGTGAGCGCCGAGCGAAACAATTGGATCACCAGAATTCAAGCCGGAGATCACGGCGGTTTCGTCGGTCACCCGAACAAGCTTGATCGGCCGAAAGCGTACGGTTGAGGTGGCGCTGTCGAGGATCCAAACTCCGGTCTTGCGGCCATCATCGAGCACTGCTCGGAGCGGCACCTGAACTTGCGGCTCGCTCGTTTGGCTCGGTAGCCGAATGGTCACCGTCGCGCCAAGTGGTGCGGCCGCGGCTTCACCGTCCAGGACATACCGGGCTTCATAGGTTCGGGTCTGGGCATCGGCGGCGTCGGACAATTGCCGCAAACGCGCCGTATAGCGCCACCCTTCGGCTACTCCGTACACGCTGGCCTCGGCCACGGAGTCGATTGCCGGCCGGATCGTTTCAGGGAGCGCGACCACCGCCTCGCGAGGACCGGCCTTGGCAATCCGAACAACCGTCTGGCCGGCCGAAACGACCTGCCCGGGCTCGCCAAGCGTTTCGACCACCGTTCCGTCCGCGTCCGCGACCAGGATCGAGTACGTCGCCTCGTTCTCGGCAACCCGTGCATCGGCTTCAGCGCTCGCAAGCTGCGCCTCGGCCGTATCCAGCGCGGCCTTGGCTTGCTCGTAGCGCTGTCGGGAAGCCCAGCCGTTGCTCACCAACTTGGCGTATCGCGGTTCGTCCGCTTCGGTCTGCACGACGGACGCGCGCGCGGCAGCAACGGCGTTGCGCTTCGCCGTGACCGCAAGACGAAGGTCGGTTTCGTCGATCCGGATCAGCGGCTGACCGGCTTTGACCTGCTCACCGGTATTCACAAGCCGCTCCACGATCTTGCCGGGAACGCGAAAACCGAGGCTGCTCTGCACCCGCGCCCCGATGATGCCGGTGAAGCCACGCTCCGATCCGGTCACCCGCGCCGCGGCCGTGATCCTGACGATCGGGGCTTCTTGCCTCGGATCGCTCACGGCCGAGGCCGCCGGCGCGCGAAGCGTAACGAATGCGGCCACCGCGCATCCCGCGATCAGGACGCTCCCCAGCACGATCATCTGTCGCTTTTTCATAACGTGGCCTCATGCCAGATAGATTGCGTTCGAGCTCTATATCGGATAATAGATGTCGAACGCAATCTAAAATGGGGAGACCAATGATGCGAGTGAGTCGCATTCAGGCTGAGGAAAACCGGCAAAACGTCATCAATGTCGCAAGCCGCCTGTTTCGGTCGCGGGGATTTGACGGCATCGGCCTCAAGGACCTGATGGAAGCTGCCGGGCTGACCCAAGGCGCATTCTACAAGCAGTTTGAGTCAAAGGAGGACCTGGCCGCGCAGGCGTCGACGCGCGCGCTGGAGAGCGCCACGCTGCGATGGTCGACCGCCATCGCCGCGGCCCCTGAGGATCCCCTCGGGGCGGTGATGGGGTTCTATCTCAGCACGGATCATCGCGACGAAAAGATGGACGGTTGCCCGATCGTGGCGCTCGGCTCGGATGTGGCCAGACAGAGCAGCGAGGTGAAAGCGTCGTTCGAAGGCGGGATCAAAGCGCATATCGAAATCCTCAGCCGCCTGATTGCCGAAACGAGCGACGAGGAATCCAGGAGCAAAGCCATGGCCATTCTTTCGACGATGGTCGGAGCGTTGACACTCTCACGCGTCGTCAACGATCCCGATCTCGCTCAGGCCTTTCTGGAAACGGCGTCGCGACAGATTCGCGACACTGTCGCCGCTTGAAGATCGGTGCTTGATAACTCACAGGGAGAACGCAAATGCGCAAAGCAGGGATACACAATTTTCCGGCGATCGACCGTGTCGTTTACGGCAAAGCTGCGTCTGAGGCCTTGAACGATGAAGCGGTGCGGCTGGATGCCAAGCGCGTCTTCCTGATCGTCAGCCGCACCTTGAATACCAAGACCGACGAGATCGAGAAGATCCGGCGTGCGCTCGGCGAAAGACATGTCGCGACCTTCGATGGAATTGCAGAGCACACCACGCGCAAGCAAGCTGCCGAGGTTGCCCGTCAAGCCAAAGACGCCGGAGCCGACCTGGTGGTCGCCGTCGGGGGAGGCTCGGCGATCGATCTCGCCAAGATCGTCATCATGGCGATGGAACATGACATCCGTGACGAAGCGGGTTTCGATCCATTTCCCATGGGCCCGGGCGTCACCGTCTCTCCGTTCCGATCGCCAAAGGTTCGACAGATCGCGGTGCCATCCACGCTGAACGGCGGCGAATACAATGCAGCAGCGCTCGTCACCGATGAACGCAGCAGGCTGAAGCAGATCTTCTTCCATTCTCTGATGATGCCGGTGGCGATCATTCTCGACCCTGCCCTTACCGTCCATACGCCCTCGAAGCTCTGGATGGGATCGGGAACGCGCTCGATGGACCACGGCATCGAAGCATTGTGCTCACCCGCCGGCACGCCGCTTAGCGACGAGGTGGTCCTGGCCGGCATCCGCACGCTTCGGGAGGGAATGCAACGGACCTTGCAGCAACCCGATGATCTGGAGGCGCGTCGACTGTCTCAATATGGCGCGTGGCTCGCCGCTTTCGGCCTCCAGGCGCGGGTCCCGATGGGAGCCAGTCACGGCATCGGCCACGTGCTTGGCGGGACCTTCGGCGTACCACACTATTATTGCACACCGGTCATCATGCCGAGCCTACTTCGCTACAACAAGGCGTTCACAGAGGATGCGCAAACGCGCTTAGCAGCGGCTCTTGGCGAGCCGGGCATGGAAGCGGCAGCCGCCTTCGCAGAATTCACCAGGAGACTTGGACTACCCGGTCGCCTTGCCGACGTCGGGATCGGCGAAGACAAGTTCGAGCAGATCAGCAAGATTGCGATCAATCATCGCTTCGTGCAGGCCAATCCGCGGCCTTTTAAAAGCGAAGCCGACATCGTCGATCTGTTGCGAATGGCCGCCTAGCCAAATCCGAATGAACTGATACTTGCCCAAATTGACGTGCGGGAGAATCCAGCCATGACATCAGCTCCGCGCCCACGCCGGCAAGTAGGGCCGGCGACGCGCCGGCAACCGTCTATCAACTGTTCATGCAGGAGAGCGCGGATGCTGCCCGCTGGCATGAACATCCACGGTGGAGAAAGCCGTAAAGACAAGGAGGCGATCCCTTGCTCAACCTGTCACATGACTTCGACGCAAGTAAACGAACCGGCTCCCGCTCCGCCCCGCGCCGGCATCGACTGGCAACTCGCTCCCGTTGACTTCATCCGGTTCGGAAAAAGCGGCGCCGAGATCTGCGCGCAAATGAAGGATCCCAAGCGCAATGGCGGCCGCGATGCCGCCGGGCTGGTCGAACATCTGCGCCATGACGCTTCGTTGAACGGCTTCATTCCGCGCGGCTGAGCGCCCGGCACAGGTCGGACGACGCCACCAGGCAGCTTCGAGAATCGTGTCAAGGACGTCGCCTTATGGGGGACGGCCTGACAACCTTGTCCGAATTGATTAGATTCGTTTTGCCGCATGCGAAGGCTGGATACGAACATATGACCGGCATGATCTGTGGACTTGAGACGGCCGTCGCGCCGCGCGCACGGGCGCCATAGCTGAGCAGCAACGCGTTGAGTCCGATCAGATCAGGCTCGACCTGCCGCGGCTGAGAATGTCGCCTGCGCCTTTGTCGCCGACGATCCTGCCGTGTTCGTACACCACCCGGCCACGGGCGATCGTCGTTACCGGCCATCCGGTGACGTCGAACCCTTCCCATGGCGTGTAGTCCGAACCGTGATGCAGATCGGCCTGCCGAATAGGCTTCTTCAATTTGGGATCCCAGAGCACGATATCCGCATCGAAGCCGACGCCGATCGAGCCCTTGCGCGGATAGAGGCCGTAGATGCGCGCATGGTTGGTCGCGGTCAGCTCGACGAATTTTTGCAGGCTGATCCGTCCCTTCGACACGCCTTCGGAGAACAGAATCGGCAGCCGGGTCTCGACACCTGGAATGCCGTTCGGCACCCAGCGGAACGAGGTGCGGCCGTTCGGCGTCAGCTTGCCCCTGGGATCGTCGTAACGGAACGGGCAGTGATCGGACGAGAAAGTCTGGAACACGCCCGTGGTGATGCCTTCCCAGATCGCCTGCTGGCTTTCCGCGTCGCGCGGCGGCGGCGAGCAGACATATTTCGCGCCTGACATGTCCATGTTCAGACCCTTCATGTCGTCAGCCGTCAGCGTAATGTATTGCGGGCAGGTCTCGGCATGAACAGGCAATCCGCGCTGCTGAGCCCAGCGCACCTGCTCCATCGCCTCGCGCCCGGAGACGTGCACGATCATGATGGGGACGCCGATCACCTCGGCATGACTGATGGCGCGATGCGTGGCTTCGCGCTCGACCGCCTGTGGCCGCGACACGCCGTGATAATAGGGCGCGATATGGCCCTCGCGTTCCAGCTTGGAGGTCAGGAAACGGATGGCGTCGTAACCCTCGCAATGGACCATCACCAGCGCCTCCTCGCGGCGCGCGACCTCGAAGACCTCGAGTAGCTGCTTGTCACTGAGCACGAGGTCGTCATAGGTCATGAACACCTTGAACGAGGTGTAGCCGTCCTTGACCAGGGCCGGCAGCTCCTGCCCGAGCACGACCGCGGTCGGATCGGAGATGATGAGATGGAACGCCGTGTCGATATAGCACTCGCCTTCGGCAAGCTTGCGGTAGTTCTCGACGCAGGTCCGCAGCGACGTGCCCTTCTCCTGCAGCGCGAACGGCAGCACCATGGTGTTGCCGCCGGCGGCTGCCGAACGGGTCGCTGAGGCGAAGTCGTCGGCCATCACCACGTCGGGGCCGGAGGCCTGCGAGATGTGGACATGGCTGTCGATCCCGCCCGGCAGGGCCAGCTGCCCGGTCGCGTCGATCTCGCGCGCTGCGCCTTCGAGATGATCGGCAATGCTGACGATGCGGCCGTCGCGAATGCCGATATCGGCGCGGAACTCGTCGCTGGCCGTCACGATGGTACTGCCGCGAATAGCAAGATCGAGCTGCGTCACAGGAGTCTCCATGACTTGATGACCGTCGATGTCTGGAAGATCCGCCCCCAGTCGGCAAGAGCCCCGGCATCGCCGCCGGCGAGCTCCAGGGTTCGCCACAGCGTGACCGCTACCGAATCGACCACCGCGACATTCAATTCCCGTTCGAGCGAAGCCGCCAGCGCGGCGCCGTCGAGGTTGGTGCAGAGGATGACGACAGCATCGGCGCCGTCAGCCGCCACAGCGCGGATCATGCCAGCAATCGTCGCAGGCGCGACCTCGCCGAAAGAGAAATTGTCGCGCAGTCCGAGGTGCCGCTCCGCGTGCGGGGCGATCCCCTCCTCGGCCCAGACGTGACCGATCCGCCGCTGCACGTCGTCGGTATAGGGCGAGACCAGGCCGACACGTTTGGCGCCGAGCGCGCGAGCGGCATCGATGCAGGCGAGCGTGGAGGTCGTCGCCGGCACGCCGGTGCGCACCGTGATTGCCTCGCAAAGGCTCCGGTCTCTGCCGATGCCGAGCCAGCTTGCGGACGTACCGTTCCAGGCGATGGCATCGACCTTCGCATCGGCCAGCAGGTCCGCCGCAGGCAGCATCACCGAGGCGTCGAACTGGTTCAGCGCGGCGGCGTCGAGTGCGATCTCGGTGACGCGGAAACGCGAGAAATGCGCGGTGACATCGGCCACGCCGGCGAGCATCGCACTGGTGACGGGCTCCAGCACCGAATTGGAGGACGGCGTGATCATGCCGAGGCGTTTGCGCACAATTGACATCGATCGCAGTCGCTCCGTTGCGGCGAAAGCGCTCCTCCGCTTCCTCAAAAGGATCATCCGCGTCCGCATCGGTCCACGCAACCCGCAATCTGCATGCTGCATACGATTTATTCGATATGCACGTGTTTTGAGCCACATACGTCTTCTATTTGGGCACCTCACGTGAAGGAAATTAGCTACGATCGCACGTCAGCAGGAAGGCCGGCGTGCCGCAAAAATCCGAACCGAACCCGGGCCGAAAGTCGCCCAAACTCAAACGGATGGGCCTGCATGAGCGCGCCGCCGCGCGGATGCGGACGATGATCATTCGCGGCGAGCTGCCGCCGGGATCGCAGACCCAGGAAACCAGGCTGTCGAAGGAGCTGGGCGTATCGCGCACTCCGCTGCGCGAGGCGATGAAAGTGCTCGCGGCCGAGGGATTGATTGAGCTCCGCCCCAACCGCAGCCCGCGCATCGCCGACCTCGCCGTCGACGGCATCTCGGAATTGTTCGAGGCGCTGGCCGGCATCGAGCGGCTGGCCGCCGAGCTCGCCGCCGAGCGCGCCACCGAGCGCGATCTCGCCCGCCTGCGCACGCTTCAGACCCGCATGGAAGGTCATCATCGCAACGGCAAGCTCGACGAGTACTTCGCCATCAACGGCGAGATCCACGACACCATCGTCCGCATGGCGCGCAACACGCCGCTGCGCGAGGCGCACGTGACGCTGATCTCCCGCGCCGAGCGCGCGCGTTACCTCGCGCTCGGCGCCGACCGGCGCTGGAGCAATTCGGTCGACGAGCACGCCGGCGTCCTTGCCGCGCTCGAGGCGCGCGATAGCGAAACCGCAGGACGCCTGCTCGGCGCCCATGTTCGGCGCACCGGCACGGCGCTGCTCGAAGTCATCGCGGCCTCTCAAGCCAAGCAGACGGCGGCGCAATCATGAAGCTGCTGCTGCTCAACCCGAACACCAGCACCGCAGTCACCCAGTTGATGACGGATGTCGGGCAGCGCGCGGCTGCGCCCGGGACCGAGCTGATCCCCTGCACCGCGACCCGCGGCGTGCCCTATATCTCGACACGCACCGAGGCACAGATCGGCGGTGCCATTGCGCTGGAGATGCTGGCCGGGCAGCATCGCAAGGTCGACGCCGCGATCATCGCCGCCTTCGGCGACCCCGGCCTGTTCGCCGCGCGCGAAACCTTCGACATTCCCGTGGTCGGCATGGCGGAAGCGGCGATGCTGACCGCCTGCATGGCCGGACGGCGTTTCGCCATCGTCACCTTCGCCCAGGCGCTCGGCCCCTGGTACGAGGAATGCGTCCGCGCCCACGGGCTGTGGGAGCGCTGCGCCGGCATCCGCATGCTCGATACGCCGTTCCAGGCGATCTCCGAGGTCGGCACCGAGAAGGAGGATGTGCTGGTCGATCTCGCCCGGCGCGCGATCGTGGAGGACGACGCGGACGTCTTGATTTTTGCAGGTGCGCCGCTCTCGGGCCTCGCCGAGCGCGTGGCCGACCGGATCCCCGTCCCAGTCGTCGATCAAGTCATCGCGTCGGTGAAGCAGGCCGAAGCCCTGGTCGCGCTTCGCCTGCGCAAGGCAACCGCAGGCACGTACCGCCGGCCCGCCGCCAAACCCACCCTTGGTCTTGCCGATGCGCTCGCCGCCCGGCTCGAGCATCGCGATAACTAGGGGAGCTGCGGCCAGCGATGCGAAAAACCAAGCTTGTTCTCAATCGCACGGCCGAAGGCAAACAGGCGGGATTCGCATCCCAGCGGTGCAATGATCTGGATACCGAACGGCAGCTCGTTCTCCGCTCGGGGGGCCGGCAGGGTCAGCACCGGGAAACCGACCAGCGACACGATGAAGGTGACGGCGAGATAATCGATCGGCGTCTCCAGCGCCGCGCCATCGATCGTGGTGACGTCGCTGATCTCATTCGGCCAGGGCAAAACGGACGCCGCCGGCGCCACCAGGAAATCGGCGCGGCTGAACAGCTCGCGAAAGCTGCGGTAGATCGCGGTGCGGCGCTGCTCGGCGTTGAGATAGTCCTCCGCGGAGAGCTTTGCGCCCGCCTCGATATTCCAGATCACGGTGGGCGTCAGCTCGGCGCGGCGCGACTTCAGCAGCTCGCCATAGCCGTTGGCGATGTGCGCGGCGCGCAGCGTCCGAAATGCCTCGATCGCACCGCCGCAATCGGGCGCGGACGGCACCACATCGGCCACGGCTCCGAGCGCCTCGCAGGCCGCGGCGAAACGTGCACGGACATCGCGCGAAACGGCCGCGATCCCGAAATCGGGCGTCGCTGCGATCCGGGGACGCACTGCAACCGGCCGATCCTCATTGACGACACCGATCGAGAGTGGGTCGTGCGCATCGCCTCCCCCACAGATCGACAGCGCAAGCTCGGATCGTCGACGCCGCGGGCGAGAAAACCGTGGGTGGCGAGCATGTCCCAGCCGAGGGGGCGATGCGGCGCCGGGATGCGACCGGGCGTCGGCCGGATCGAGGCGACGTCGCAAAAACTTGCGGGCGTGCGCACGGAGCCACCGAAATCGGTGCCATGGGCCAACGGCACCATGCCGGCCGCGACCGCAACCGCGGAGCCACCGGAGGATCCACCCGAAGTCAGTACCGGATCGAACGGATTGCGCGTCGGCCCGCACAATTTGTTGGTACAGACCGCGCCGAAGCCGAATTCGGGTGTGTTGGTCTTTCCCAGAATGATCGCGCCAGCGCGCCGCAATCGCGCGACCACGAGATCGTCTTCGGCCGGAATATGATCGCGGAACAGAGCCGATCCGTACGTGGTCGCAACCCCCGCAGTGTCGGTGAGGTCCTTGATCCCTATGGGCCCCCATGCAGCGGGCCGACCCGCGTTGGCGCGGCGTCGCAGATATCAGCGGCACGGCGGGCCCCCTCCGCATCGACAGTCACGAAGGCCGCCAATTGGCTATCAAGACTCGCGATCCGCGCCAGATGCGCCTCGACCGCGTCGCGCGAGGAGAGTTCGCCCTTCGCGAGGGCGCGTGCGAGGGCCGTGGCATTGAGGTCGCAAACCGATCGATCCGACGTCATCACCCCACCATGCCAAACCTCGCGGCGAAAAGCGACCGGTGCGGGCATGAGACTTGCTTTCTACTCCGGGACAACGGGAGGCAACACCATGGCTGAAGCGCAAGGCGGCCGATCGCTCGTCGTCGACGCCGTCACCCACCGCTATCCGAGCGGCGCGCTCGCGGTCGAGAACATCAATCTCGACATCAAAGGGGGCGAGATCATCGCCTTGCTCGGCCCCTCCGGCTGCGGCAAGACTACCCTGCTGCGCATCATCGCCGGCTTCATCGCGCAGACGCAGGGGCGGATCATCATCGGCGACGACATCGTCGACGCACTACCGCCGAACCGCCGCGCGGTCGGCATCGTGTTCCAGAACTACGCACTATTCCCCCATCTCAGCATCAGCGAGAACGTCGCTTATGGGCTTGCCGCGCGCGGGATCGACAAGGCGGCCCGCCAGCGCGAAGCACAGCGCTTGCTGGATCTGGTGCAGCTGCCGACCATGTCGGAACGGTTGCCACGGCAGCTCTCCGGCGGCCAGCAGCAGCGCGTCGCGCTGGCCCGCGCGCTCGCGATCAAGCCGTCAATCCTGTTGCTCGACGAGCCCTTTGCCGCGCTCGACAAGAATCTGCGGCTCGACATGCAGATCGAGGTCAAGCGGCTCCAGCGCGTCTCCGGCATCACCACGCTGATCGTGACCCACGACCAGGAAGAAGCGCTGTCGATGGCCGACCGCGTCGCCGTCCTGAGCCACGGCAAGCTCGAGCAGTTCGGGTCGCCGTCGGACGTCTACGACCGGCCGCAGACCCTGTTCGTCAACACGTTCGTCGGCGCCAGCAACCGCATGCCCGGCGTGGTCGTCTCGGCAGACCGCACGGCCGCAAAAGTCCGCCTCGATGCCGGCGCGGAAATCATTGCGCGTCCCGCCGGCGGCGCTCTCACCGAGGGCGGCCGCGTCACCGTGTGCATACGCCCCGAGCATCTGCAATTCGTTGGCGACGAGACCGGCTTTGCCGGCGTGGTCGGCATGTCGCTGCCGTTAGGAGCCACCGTCGTCCACGAGGTCACCACCGCGGACGGCTCCGGCGTCAAGATCTCCCAGGCGCGCATCGGCGAGACGCGCACCCTGGAGAGCGGCGCCGCGGTGCGCCTCGCGCCGCTCGCCCCGTCGCTCGCAAACGCTTTTCCTGCAACGCTTTGAATTCAGTTTTTGTCCAGAGGGAGTTCGACCATGATCATGAACCGCCGAAGCCTGATGACGACCGCACTCACACTCGGCGCCATGAAGGCGTTTCCCGGACTGAGCTACGCCCAGGCCCGCCCGCTGGTGTTTGCGACCTTCACCGGAAGCTGGGAGGAGGCGCACAAGGCCGTGCTGGTGCCGGCCTTTCGCAAGGCGAACGCCGATGCCGCGATGGTGCTCGACCCCATGCTCTCGGTCGACCAGATCGCCAAGGTGAACGCCGCCAAGGCCAATCCGCCGATTGACGTCATGCTGCACGATCCCGGCCCGGCCCTGGTCGCAATCGGCCAGGATCTGGTCGAGCCATACCCCGTCGAGAAGAGCGCCTATTACAAGGACCTGATCGCCGAGGCCCAGGAGCCGATGGGCCCTGCCCCCTTCTTTCAGGTCGTCGGCCTCACCTACAATCCGGAAGCCGTCAAGACGCCGCCGACCTCCTGGGCCGATCTGTGGAAGCCCGAGTTCAAGGGCCGCGTTGGCATCACCAACCTTAACTCGACGCTCGGCACCGGCTGGCTGGTCGAGATCGCCAAGATGCGCGGCGGTTCGGAAGCCAATGTCGATCCCGGCTTCAAGGCGATCGAGGAGCTGAAGCCCAACCTCGCCGCGGTCGCCGCCAATCCCGGCGCGCTCGCCACCCTGTTCCAGCAGGGCCAGATCGATATCTCGCCCGGCAATTTCAACGCCATCCAGATCCTGAAAGCGCGCGGCGTGCCGGTCGAGTTCGTGGCCCCGAAGGAAGGTGCCATCGCCTTCAAGACCACGATCCACATCGTCAAGAACTCGCCCAACCGCGAGCTCGCCTTCAAGCTGATCGAGGCGTCGTTGACCCCGGAAGTGCAGACCACGCTGATGAACCCGCCCTACCTGATCGTGCCGACCAATTCCAAGGTGGCGATGGGCGGCGAGATCGCGCGCGTGCTCGCCAAGGACACGGCCGAGCTGAAGCAGAAATTCGTGTTCCAGGACTGGAAGAAGATCAACGAGCAGCGCTCGGCCTGGATCGAGCGTTTCAACCGCGAGATCAAGATCTAGAGCTTCAATGACTCATGATGGGCACAGCACAGGCATCACGAGACGTCACGTCCTACGGGATGGGATTGGCAGCGCCGCTGGCGCTGTTCTTCCTAGTGTTCTTCGTGGCGCCGCTGCTGCAATTACTGTGGCTCTCGTTGCACAACGACACGGCCGCGCTCCATTGGGGACTCGGCCAGTATCTGCACTTCCTCACCGATCCCTTCAGCCTCAGCGTGCTCGGCTCGACGCTGCTGCTTGGGGCCGAGGTGACGGCCGTCTGCCTCGTGCTCGGCTTTCCCATCGCCTGGCTTTACCAGCGGGTCGGGCCGCGGCTTCAGACCATCATCATCCTGATCGTGCTGCTGCCGCTTTTGACCAGCGTCGTGGTCCGTACCTTCGCCTGGATCGTCATCCTGGGCCGCCAGGGCATCATCAACGCGACGCTGCAATCGCTCGGCATCATCGAGACGCCCCTGAAACTGCTCTACACCCAGTTCGGCGTCGTCCTCGCGCTGGCGCAGGTGCAGATGCCGCTGATGACGCTGCCGCTGATCACCGCGCTCGGCCGGATCGATTCCAATCTCGACGACGCCTCCTGCTCGCTCGGCGCCGGAAGCTGGCGCACGTTCTTCCGGATCGTGCTGCCGCTGTCGCTGCCCGGCGTGATCGCCGGCTGCACGCTGACCTATGCCGCCGCGATCACGGCCTTCATCACCCAGTCGCTGATCGGCGGCGGACAGATGCTGTTCATGCCGATGTATCTTTACCAGCAGGCTTCGACCCTGCAGAACTGGCCGTTTGCCTCCGCAATCTCGATCATCTTTTTGCTCGCGGTGCTCGCGGTCGTCTCCGTCTTCACCACGCTCGGCCGCCTGTCGCGCGGCTATGGAGGTGCGTGATGAGCGGGCGCAAGCGCACCCTGGAGGCGTTCAGTTTCGAGCTGGTCATGAGCCTGATCGCCGCGATTGCGCTGATCATCATCATCGCGCCGTCGCTGGTGGTGCTGATCGTCTCGTTCACCAGCGGCTTCTCGCTGCGTTTTCCGCCGCCGGGCTATTCGCTGCGCTGGTACGCCGAATTGTGGAACGCCTGGCAGCTGCACTTCGCAGCCAAGAACAGCCTCATCGTGGCACTGTGGGCGACGGGCCTGTCCGTGGTGCTCGGCGTTGCCGCCGCGCTCGCGATCTCGCGCTCACCGACGCTGTCGGCGCGGCTGCTCGATTCCCTCTTCATGTCGCCGCTGGTTCTGCCGGCGCTGGCCTTTGGCCTTGCCGCGTTGATGCTGTTCTCGCTGGTCGGCCTGCCGGTGTCGCCGTTGACGCTGGTAATCGGCCACACCGTGGTCTGCGTGCCCTATGTCGTGCGCAATACGATTGCGGCGCTTGCCCAGCTGGAGCCGACCCTGCTGGAGAGCTCGGCCGTGCTGGGCGCCGGCCGCATCTACACGTTCCGGCGCATCGTGCTGCCGCTGATCCGGCCGGGCATCATCGCGGGCGCCTTCATCGCCTTCATGTCGTCCTTCGACAACGTGCCGGTGTCGCTGTTCCTGCGTGATGCCGCCACCGACATGCTGCCGATCCGGATGTGGCAGGACCTCGAGGGCAAGCTCGACGTCACCATCGCCGCGCTGTCGGGCGTGCTGATCATTGCAACCGTCGCGTTGGTCGCGATTATGGAGCGCGTCACGGGGTTATCGCGGCGGCTGACCAACTGATCAGGCGCCGCGGAACAGCGAATAGCCCCAGCGCGTGAATTTCAGCGGCAGGTGAAAATGCTCGTCAACATTCTTGATGCGAAAGCGGAACGGCGTCACCGTGAGAAACCCGTCGCGCTCGCCAAAGAACTCGCCGAGATGAAACAGGACCTCATACTCGCCCGCCGTCACGCCCGCCCCCTGCGCAACGGGATGATCGAGCACGCCGTTGACACCAAGCCGTCCGTCGGCGACGCGCAGCGAGTCCGGATCGATCCGCCAGATCTCGACGCGCAGACCCTGCGCCGGGCGTCCGCTCGCCACATCGACCGCGTGAATGGAAATGCCACCTGCCACAATGTTCCCCCCGAGAGCGCTGCACCATGGTAGACGCAAACACGGCCGTTCGACCAGCGCCCGCATTGCTGCCCGCGCTTGGCGCCACGACCTCATTGCAGGCGCTGGTGGCTCTGGCTCTGTTCGCGCCGGGCGTGGTGGCACCGCGCGCCCATATCGAGGTCTGGCAGCTCTCGATGTTCTCCTGCGCCGTGTTCGCGGTCGGCATTCCCGCCTCGTTCTGGGGCGGCGGCTTCATCGCCCGCCTGGGCTCGATGCGGATCGCGAGCCTCTGCGCGGCGGCGATCATCGCCAGCATGGCGCTGGCTTCGCTCGGCTCGACGGCGGCCCTGCTCGCAGCCGGCCTCTGTCTTGGCCTCGCCTTCGGACCGGAGACGCCCGCAAGCGCGGTGCTGCTGGCGCGGCTCGTGACGGCCGAGCGGCGCGCGTTCGTGTTCTCGGTTCGCCAGACCGGAAACCAGATCGGCGCCGTCTGCGGCTCGCTGGTTCTGCCCGCGATCGCAATCTCGCTCGGGCCCGCCTGGTGCTATGCCGCCGTGGGCGCCTGTGCGCTGCTGGCGATAGCGTGGTTCGAGCGCCTGCGGCCCGCCTACGCCGTCAAGGTCGTGCCACTGCCGGAGCTTAGCCTTCGCACGCGGCTGGCACTGGTGACCGCGGACCGGCGCATCGCAATGCTGGCGCTGGCCTCGATGCCCTTCAGCGCGATGCAGGTGTCGCTCAATACGGTCTTCGTCACGCTCGGCACCCGCGAGCTCGGCCTCAGCCATGTCGAGGCCGGCATGGCGCTTGCCTGCGCCCAGGCCGGCGGCCTGATCGGCCGGCTCGGCTGGGGCTTCGTCGCAACGCGCCTCAATGCCTCGCGCGGAGTTCTCGTCGTCATCGGCCTCGGTATGACGTTCTGCGCCGCGCTGCTGGGTCTCGATGGCGTATCGCTCGGGCGGACCGGCCAGTTCGCGATTGCAACTCTGTTCGGCCTGACGGCCTCCGGGTGGAACGGTGTCTTCGTCGCCGAGATCGCACGCCTCGCCCCGCAGGACAGGATTGGCGAAACCACCGGCGCGGTGCTGACCGCATCCTACGCCGGCCTCTTGGCAGCACCGGCGCTGGTGTCCTTCCTGGACAGCGCAGCCAGTCTCGGTGCCGCCTTCTTCGCCTTGGCTTGCCTCGCCCTCTGCGGCACATTGGCACTGGTCTGGGGAAGCCATGACAAAGGGAAGAAGTAGCGCGTGCGAGATTGCGGCCGACGTCTCCGCCGGACGAACGAGTGCGGTCGAGACCGCCAAGGCCGCGCTTGCGCGCATCGAGGCCGCCAAGGCGCTGAACGCAGTGGTGACGACCGCTCCTGCGCGTACGCTTGCCGACGCCGCAGCGGTCGATGATCGCCTGCGTGCCGGCGAGACGATGCCGCTCGCCGGTGTCCCCGTCGTCGTCAAGGACAACATCTGGGTCCGTGACTGGCGTGTGACACAGGGCTCGCGCCTGTTCGCCGAATTCGTCGCGCCGCAGGATGCGATTGCGATCGAGCAGCTGCGCAAGGCCGGCGCCGTCGTCGTCGGCATCGGCGCAACGTCGGAATTCGCCTGCAAGGGCGTGACCACCTCACCGCTGTATGGGCCAACGCGGCATCCGCTGGATCCCACGTTGACGCCCGGCGGCTCGTCGGGCGGCCCTGCCACGGCGGTTGCGGCCGGCCTCGTGCCGCTAGCGATCTGCACCGATGCGGGCGGCTCGAGCCGCAGGCCGCCGGCCCATGTCGGCGTCGCGGGGTTCAAACCGTCCTATGGCGCGATCCCCTATGGGCCAGGCTTCGCCGAACCGTTTTTCGGCCTCTCCGTCATCGCGCCGATCGCCACTGACGTTGCCGATATCGCGCTGGCGTTCGAGGCCATGGCCGCCGTCGATCCGCGCGATCCGGATTCAGCCGGCATCGCTCAAGAGGCCAAAAACATCGCCGGTCTGCGCATCGCGTTCTCGCCGCGCCTTGGGCTCGACGTCGCCGTCGACGATGTTGTCGCTGAAGGGCTCGCTTTCGCCATCGCGCGTCTCTCCGCCGCTGGCCTCAGCATCGCGCAGCGCGATCCCGTCTGGCCGGCGGGCGCGACGGAAGAGGCTATCATGCCGCTTCAGCAGGCCGGCCTCGCCGCACTCTATCGAGATGCCTTCCGCGAGGATCCGACCGTGTTCGATCCTGACATCGCCAGACAGATCGAGCGAGGGCTGTCGTGGTCGGGCGCCGACGTTGCCGGTGCGCTGCTGGCAAGCGCCGCAATCGCCAATGCTTTCGCGGCATTCTTCACCGAGGTTGATCTGCTGCTGGCGCCAACCGTTCCCTGTGTCGCCTGGCCATTCACCCAGCTCGGACCCGACATGATCGGTGGCCGCGCGGCGAGCCCGCGCGCGCACGCGGCGTTAACGCCCTTTGTCAATCATGCTCGTCTGCCGGCGATTTCGCTGCCGTGCGGAACGGATCGGTGCGAACTTCCATTCGGCCTTCAGGTCATCGCCGCGCGCGGACAAGACCGCACGCTGCTTGAAGCAGCGCAAGAGATCGAGGCCATATTGCGAACATAATCCCGAGAGGCGGGCGGTGGGCTAATTGCCCGCTCAGTCTCCCAGCGGCCCTTTGGCGTCCCCGTCGCTCCCCTTCAGCAACTCGTATTTGATCCGCCGCATGCGCGCCTGGGCTTCGAGCGGTTTGCAATAGGCAGTTGACGCCGCAAGCAGATCGATGGTGGCGAGAAATGCATAGCGCGACGCCGTCGGCTTGAGCGCGTCGGGCGCTTCGGGCACGTGTACGCCAAGCGCAATATCGGCGATTGAGGCCAACCTGCTTTGCGGCTTGGTAATTGCGACGACCAAGGCGCCGTATTGCTTGGCGATACTGGCTGCCTCGATCACCTCGTTCGCTGCACCGGTGGTCGAGATGGCAACGACGACATCATCCCGTCCGAAGGTCGCGGCAATCATGCGCATCAAGCTCGGATCGGAGGCATGCGAGACGGCAATCCCAAGACGAAAGAACCGGTTCTGAACCTCCGCCGCCGCAAGAGTGGAACCGCCCCCCACCCCGAACGCTGCAAGCTTCGAACAGCGGGAGATAGCTTCGGCAGCCCGCTCGATGTCCTCCTTGCGAAGTCCCTCCTCGGCAGCGGCAATTGCACGGCGAATTTCCTGAAACATCGACCGCCAGAGCGCGGGGCGCGCCAGATCGGTCCCGACATGCGGGGGAAGCTCAACGTAAATCCGCCCGACCGCCATTGCTTGAGCCAGCCTCACCTTGAGGTCGCGGACGCCCCGGCAACCGACGGAGCGGCTGAACCGGGTTACCGTCGGCTCGCTGACGCGCGCCCGACGGGCCAACTCGGAATTGCTGGCGTGAACGGCAAACTCCATATCGGCCAGCAGCACCGTGGCAACGCGTTGCTCGGACGGGCTGAGGCTTAGAGCGCTCTGCCTGATGAGGGAGATGATGTCGCCGGCCACGACATTGTCGTCGCCGGGCGGCTTCGAGATTGCTGCACCAACGGCTCTCGCCGGGTGATTTCGCTTTGCACGCGCCATTGCCCGCCCTTTCCCAGGTCAGATCAACCTGCGCCCTTGGCAAGAAGCTGCCGTAAGAAACCTTCAGCATCGACCAAACGTATATCGGCATGCCACATCAATAACAGCATTTTCTGCTTGATAATTGCCAAATTGTGTATGTAACTTTCAAACAAGCAATAGCGTGCCGTCAGCCCAACAGCTGAAAGGCACATCCCTGCACCGGGAAGCAGGCGGCTCAACAAGGCGGGAGGGCGATCATGAGATACGGTCCAAGTGTCTTGATGCGTGGCGTCGTGGGGCTGGCCACCGCGTCATTTTTGATTGCGCAGGCCAATGCCGCCACCCTGCTACGCGAAGCCACCATCGGAGAACCGCCGCCGCTCGATGTCATGCTGACGACCGCCGACGTCGCATCGGTCATCGGCCGCCACATCTTCGAGACCCTGTATGCGCTAGACTCGACCTATACGCCGCGTCCGATGCTGGCCGAGAGCGATCGCACGGAAGACGGCGGTCGGACCATCGTCATCAAGCTCCGCGAAGGAGTCCTCTTCCACAACGGCAAGGAGATGACCGCCAAGGACGTAGTCGCCTCGATGACGCGATGGGGCAGTTTCGGTGCACGCGGCAAGCTCCTGATGGCGGCGGCTACGTCGGTCGAGGCGACCGGAAAGTATGAAGTCACGCTGAAATTGTCCGCGCCGAACGGCGCCTGGAAGGCTCTCATTGCGGACGTCAATGGCGGTCTTGCGATCTATCCGGAAGACATAGCCGCCAAAGCGGGGAACCGGCCGATCGAGCAGAAGGACTATATCGGCACCGGGCCCTACAAGTTCGTGGAGTGGCGGCCGAACCGCTATGTCGAGGTGGAGAGGTTCGAGGGCTACAAGCCGGTGAAGGAAAAGGGTGACGGCTTCGCCGGCGCCCGCGTTGCGAGCTTCGACAAGATCCGGTTCATTCCGGTGCCTGACGTCGGCACGCGCGTGAGCGGCGTGCAGGCGGGTGACTACGACTATGCGGAAATGATCTCCGGCGATCTGTACGAGTCCCTGAGCAAAGATCCATCGGTCCAGGTGCAGCGTACCAACGCGCCGATCTTCGGCCTTTTCTTCATGAACTCGAAGCAGGGAATCCTGAAGGACAATTACAAGCTCCGCCGCGCCATCCAGACCGCGCTGGACAAGTCGCAGGCGCTGCGCGTCGCCTTCGGTCCCAAAGACCTGTGGAATGCCGAAGGATCGATCTTTCCCAATGGCACCCCCTGGTACTCGACGGAAAGCGCCTCAAATTATAGTGCGCACGATCCGAAGAAGGCCAAGGAGCTCGCAAAGGAGGCGGACTACACGGGGACGCCGATCCGCCTGCTGGTCTCGACGAACTATCAGGCACACTATGACGAAGCCTCCGTCTTCACCCGTCAGCTGGCCGACGCCGGAATCAATGTTCAGATGATGGTCGTCGATTGGGCGACCCTTCTGAAGATGCGCGGCCAGCCGGAACAGTGGGACATCTTCGTCACCCACCATTCCTTCGCGCCGGACCCGCTGCTGCTCACGTTCCTGAATGCGAGCTATCCCGGCTGGTGGGACAGCCCGGAGATCGGCTCGCTTCGGGCCGAGTTGATCAACACGACCGATCCAGCCGCGCGCAAGTCGACATGGGACAAGATCCAGTCGCTGATCTATGAGCAGGTACCGGTGATGAAAGTAGGTGATGCCTACACCTACGACATTGCTTCTCCCAAGCTCAAGGGGCTCAACCCTAACGGTCCCGTGTTCTGGAATGTGTCCACGAAATAAGGACGGGCAATGAGGCCGCGAGGACTGTCGAGCGCCGGCGCCGGCGCGCATCGTTGCCGCTGACAGGCGCCCAATCACATGTGGTCTTACGCATTCAAGCGCGCAGGAACGACGGCGGTGACGCTGCTGGCAGCGTCCATCATCATCTTCGCGTTCATCCATATCGTGCCGGGTGACCCGATCTATGTTTTGCTCGGTGATACCGCGACTCCCGACCAGATCGACGCCTTGCGACACCAGCTCGGTCTCGACCAACCGATCATCCTGCAATATCTCACTTGGGCCGGCCATGTGCTCGAGGGCGACCTCGGGCGGTCGATCTTCTTCCAGGCGCCCGTGCTGTCGGTGATTGCCGATGGCGCCGAGACCAGCACCTTGCTCGCCACCATGACGATGATCTGGGTTGCGGTCATCGGCGTGCCGATCGGAATGATTGCGGCGGTCCGGCACGGCACGTGGCTCGATCAGGGATTGTCCGGTGGGGCGATGCTGATGGCCTCGATACCCACGTTCTGGGTCGGGCTCTATCTGATCCTGATCTTCGCCGCGTGGCTCGGCTGGTTTCCGAGCTCCGGCTATCCGTCGATCTTCGAAGGCGGTGTCGTCAATCTCCGCTATCTCGTCCTCCCCAGCCTGGCGCTTGCGGCTCCGAATGCTGCTTTGATCCTGCGGCTGACGCGCGCCAGCATGCTCGACGTCTCCCGGGAGGACTACGTGCGCACGGCGCGGGCAAAGGGAATCCGGCCGTGGCAGGTCGTGCGCCGCCACATCTGGCGCAATGCACTCCTGGCGGTCGTCTCGGCCTTCGGCTTCACCTTCGCCGCGCTGCTGTCCGAGGCGGTGGTGACCGAAACCGTGTTTGCCCTGCCCGGCATCGGCCGCCTCGTCGTTCAGTCGATCCTTCGCCGAGACTACCCTGTGATCCAGGGGGTCATCCTGGTCATCGTGGTGGTTTATCTCCTGATCAATCTGATCGTCGATCTGAGCTATCGTCTGCTCGATCCGCGGGTTGAACTTCAATGAGCAGCAACAGCGTGACATTGTGGCTCAAGCCGTTCATCGCCCGCCCGATCGCGCTGGCCGGGCTCGGCGTCCTTCTGGCGACTGTGCTCGCCGCGGTCTTCGCACCCTGGCTGTCGCCTTACGATCCGTATGCCATCGATCCCCTGATCCGCCTGACGCCCCCGAACATGCCCCACTGGTTCGGCACCGACCAATTCGGCCGGGATACCCTGTCGCGCACCATTCATTCAGCACGCATGGCACTTTTGATCGGCTCGGGCGTGGTCGTCTTCGCTCTCGCGACAGGCGTTCCGGCCGGCGTACTTTCCGCACTGTTCCCGCGGCTGGGTCACCTGCTGATGCGCATGGTCGACGTGCTGATGGCCTTCCCGACTCTGCTTCTCGCACTTGGCCTGATTGTCATCTTGAGCCCGAGTGTGGCCACCGTCATTCTGGCCATTGGGATCGGCTACATGACGACGACGACCCGCATCGTCTACGGACTGACGCTGCGCTTGCGCGCGGAAACCTATGTCGAGGCGTCCCGCAGCATGGGCGCCGGAGCGGCATGGCTCATCAGTCGGCACATCTTGCCGAACCTGGTCTCGCCACTTCTCGTGCAGGCCAGCTTCGTCTTCGCGTTCGCGCAGCTCGGCGCGGCTTCACTCGATTTCCTGGGCCTCGGCGCCCCTCCGGACATTCCGAGCTGGGGCAATATGCTGGCGGAGTCACGGACCTTCATCACCCGCGCGCCGTGGCTGCTCTTCTTCCCGGGCATGATGATCGTGGCGACGGCATTTTCTCTGAACCTGGTCGGCGATGCATTGCGCGATCGACTCGATCCGCGGTTCCGTCAATTCTTTGGTGAGAAGGGTTAGGCCGTGCTGACAGTTTGCGACCTTACGGTGTCAGTGGGGCCGGAAACCGCGCCGGTCGACATCGTCGCGGGCGTGTCCTTCGGCTTGGCCAGGGGCGAAATCCTCGGCCTCGTCGGCGAGTCCGGCTGCGGAAAGAGCATGACCTCGCTTGCGGTCATGGGATTGCTGCCGCAGCCCGGTCCCCGAGTCCGGGCCGGGCGCGTCCTGTTGGAGGGCTGCGACGTAACGCAGCTGCAGCCCTGGCAACGTGTCGAAGCGGGCCACGGCCGCATGGCAATGATCTTTCAGGAGCCGATGACCTCACTGAACCCTGTTCGTCGGATCGGCGATCAGATCGCCGAAGCCGTACGCGTGCATGAGGGAATTTCGGGCGCAGCGGCGCTGGTCCGTGCGCGCGAACTGCTCGAACTGGTACGTATGCCCGACCCCAAAATGCAGCTGTCCGCGTATCCCCATCAGTTGTCCGGAGGCCAACGCCAGCGGGTCATGATCGCGATTGCGCTGGCCTGCAGGCCACAGGTGCTGGTCGCCGACGAACCGACCACTGCGCTGGATGTCACCATACAGGTTCAGATTCTCGGGCTCTTGCGCGAGCTCTGCAATCGGCTCGATATGGCGATATTGTTCATCACTCACGACATGGGAGTCATTGCGCAGCTCGCCGATCGTGTCGCTGTCATGTACGCCGGCCAGATCGTGGAAACCGCTTCAGTCGATGCGCTGTTCGGCGCACCCCGTCATCATTACACCCGCGGACTGATGGATTGCATGCCGTCGCGAAATTCCGGCGCGCGCCGGCTGCCGACCATTTCTGGTCAGCCGCCGCTGCCAGGTTCGGTCGCCGCTGGCTGCGTGTTTGCCTTGCGTTGCGCAGCGGTGCGCGATGAGTGCCGCGTGGCGACCCCGCCCCGCCTGGAGGCTTCCCAAGGGCACGAGGTGCTCTGCGCGTTTCCGCTGGCCGGCGGAGAGCTGCCATGAGCGGCAATGTAATCCTCGAGGTCCGGGACATGATGGTCTCGTTCAGTGCCAGGCGGGCCGGTCGGAAATACCGGGTGCAGGCGGTGGATGGTGTATCGCTGTCGCTGGCCGAAGGCGAGGTCCTCGGGATCGTGGGCGAGTCCGGCTGCGGCAAGACCACGCTGGGCCGAGCCCTCGTCGGGCTGGTCCAGCCCGACAGCGGCAACTTCAATTTGAAGGGAACCGAAATGATCGGAGCCCGGGGCTCCGGCCTCCGCGAGATGCGTCTGAGCGTCCGGATGGTTTTCCAGGACCCCAATGCATCGCTCAACCCGCGGCGCGCAATTGGAGATTCGGTGGCGGAGGCGGCCGACATCAGCGGCTTCTTCAAGAACCGCGCCGAGCGCAGCGCGGCCATAGCTGCCACCTTGACGGCCGTCGGGTTGAACCCGTCTTTCGCCGCTCGCTACCCCTACGAACTGAGTGGCGGGCAACGGCAACGGGTCGGAATCGCACGCGCCATTCTTCCCACGCCGTGCATCATCGTCGCCGACGAGCCGGTCTCGGCCCTCGACGTGTCCGTGCAGGCCCAAGTGCTCAATCTGATGATGGATCTGCGTGACCAATTGAGACTGTCGATGCTCTTCATCTCGCACGACCTTGGCGTGATCGGGCAGATCAGCAGCCGCGTTGCTGTCATGTATATGGGCCGCATCGTGGAGCAGGCCGGGACGCGGACGGTCCTGGATCATCCGCTCCATCCCTATACGCGCGCGTTGGTGGCGGCAATTCCGAAGCCCGATCCATCGAAACGGATCCAGGGCGCGATCGAAATGGGTGAACCGCCAAGCCTCTTCACGCGACCGCACGGCTGTGCATATGCGCCCCGCTGCCCTATGGCCAGCGATCGCTGTCTCGTCGATGTGCCACAACTTCGATTTGTCGGTGCGGACGGTCGGACGATCGCCTGCCACAACGTATAACCAGCGAGTGCCGCGCGCCGCGAAATGACGCAACGCCTACGATTGATTTCTCCTCTATTCGAGCGATCCAATTCAAGCGGCGGCAGTCCGCGGCCGCCATGCGGCTGGCGGGTGCAAATCGGGAAGCCTGACGCCTGTTGCACCGCGATGTTAATCGCGACGCAACATTCAAAATGAGACTGCCCGTTAAGCCGCGCACGGCTCCAGCACGTGCGCTGCATCGGAGTTCGGTTAGCCTCCGTTTCAAGCACCGTTAGCCTTGTCCGAACGCCGCACCGCGCGGCGGGCGCGTCAAGGCGCGGTGAAAAACAGTGACAAGAACGCCCAGGGAGGAGAGCAATGTTGAAAGGCAGTCTAGGACTGATCGCGTTGAGCAGCCTGTTACTTTCGGGCACCGCCTTCGCACAGGAGAAGATCAAGGTCGGCGTCACCGCGACGCTCGAAGGCACCTACACCGTACTCGGCGAGGACGGCATCCGCGGCTTCCAGACGGCCCTCAACGTCCTCGGCAAGAAGGTCGGCGACAAGGAACTCGAATTTGTCATCGCCTCGACCGACGCGACGCCGGACTCCGCCGTACGAGCCGTGCGCAAGCTGATCGAGCAGGACAAGGTACAGATCCTGCTGTCGCCGCTCTCTGGTGACGAAGGCATCGCGGTCAAAAATTTTGCAAAGACCCATCCCGAACTGACCTTCATCAACGCCGCCTCCGGGGCCCAGGAAACGACCTATGTCGATCCGGCTCCGAACTTTTTCCGCTACAACATGGACGGTGCGCAGTGGCAGGTGGGCCTCGGCAAATATGCTTATGACGAAAAGAAGTATCGCAAGATCGCGACCGTCGGCGAAGACTACTCCTTCATCTATACGCAGGTGTTCGGCCTCGTGCTCGAGTTCTGCGGTGCCGGCGGACAGGTCACCAACCGGCAATGGGTGCCGCTCGGCACCAAGGACTTTGCCTCGGTCATCGCCGCACTGCCCGACGACGTCGACGCAATCTATCTCGGCCTCGGCGGCGCCGACGCCGTCAACTTCCTGAATCAGTACCAGCAGGCCGGCGGCAAGGCGCATCTGATGGGCGGCTCGATCATGATCGACCAGACCATCCTGTCGTCCAAGGGAAACGCCAAGAATGCCCTGATCGGCACGCTGGCCGCGAGCGGCCAGGCCGACACTTGGGAGAACCCAAGTTGGCAGAAGTTCGTGAAGGACTATCAGGACGCCTTCCCGCCCAACAAGCGCTTCCCGAGCCCATCGCTGCTCGCCACCAACTATTACGGCTCGACCATGGCGCTGATCCAGGCGCTCCGCCAGGTCAATGGCGATCTCTCCAACAATCAGGCCAAGTACAAGGAGGCCCTTGCCAAGATCGAGATCGACGCACCCAACGGCAAGATCAAGCTGGACTCCAACCGCCAGGCGATCGGCACCAACTTCGTCACCGAGGTTGTCGACGACGGCAAGGGCGCGCTGTTCTCGAAGGTCGTGAAGGTGATCCCGGACGTCAACCAAACGCTGGGCTACGATCCCGCGGTGTTCGCCAAAATCGGTTTGCCGAGCCGCACAGTACCGGAATGTAAGAAATACTGACCTAGTCTCATTCGCGAGCGATGACCGGCCGGGGAGAGATTTGCCAGAAGCGCGACACGTGCGCCCTTGCATTCTCTCCTCGGTTGTTGAACGCTACCAAAAAATACCAAGAGCTTTTGGGAGGAGAGGCATGAGCCGGGCGCTCGCCGTCTTCCACGGCCGCTTTGGTCGGGCGACGGTCTATCAGTTGAACCGCCCTTTCAACATCCACGCACATCGCGAAGGTCATTTGATCTTCCATGTCGGCGGGCGTTCCGCATGCATCGATGTCAGTGACGGACGTTACGAGCTCACCGAAGGTTCCGTCGTCGCGGTCAATCCGTGGGAGCCGCATAATTTCCTGCCGTCCGATCTCGAAGGCGGCGCCGTTTTCTTCGTGCTCTACGTCAATGCGGAGTGGTTTGCGCCCGACGCGCCCGGCGCCGACCGCCTGCGCTTCGGCCGCACCCAGTTCACGCGGTCCGTTGCGCTGGACAAGCACATCAGGCACGCAGCCGCCCTCGTGTGCGGCGCTCCCTCGCTCAACAGCCTCGATGGCGAGCTGAGAAGCCTGATCGACATCTGTTATGACGAAAGCTGGCAACAGGCGGCGACCGCGCGCGATCCGCGCGCAAACGGTTCCGTCACGGATTTTCGTGTGCGCAAGTGCATCAAGATGATGTCGGAGAGTCCTGGCGCCGAGATCGAGCTCGATACCATCGCGCGCGAATCTGGCCTTTCCCGGCCGCATTTCTACCGGCTCTTCCGCACCCAGACCGGCGTCACGCCACACCTCTATCTCAACACGCTGATGATGGAGCAGGCGCTGGAGGCGCTGGTAGCGAGCGAAGCGCCGATCGCCGATATCGGCTTCGATCTCGGCTTCTCGTCGCAGAGCGGATTCACCCGCTTCTTCGCTGCCAATGTCGGCATGGCGCCGACCGATTATCGCCGCGCGGCCAAGGTTTTGCGCGCCTGAGGTCACGCGAAAAGATACTCACGATCAAGCGCCTCCGTTACAGCCGCATTAGGATGCGACAAACGCGATCCCGAAACGAGGATCGCGCGCGATAGGGAGCGCACGTTCATGGCAGGGCTTGCGGCCGGCGACGGTCTGCGTGCCCCTCCGCCCCGCTTGCGGGGTGAGAGATGGGGTGACGCGAAGACGGAGCGGCGATCATGACCCGCTTTGTCGAACGCCATCCCGCCTGGGCACTGATTGTCATCATCGCAATCGCGGTAGCACTCTGGCTAATTTTCGCAGTGTGGCCGCAGAGCGTCGAAGATGCGTTCGGCCGCAAGCGGGTCTTCCTCAACGCGCTCTTCAACGGCATCACGCTCGGCGGTCTCTATTTCCTCGTCGCCAGCGGCTTTACGCTGATCTTCGGCTTAATGCGTAACGTCAACCTCGCGCACGGCTCGCTCTATTTGTTCGGCGGCTATGTCGGCTACGCCATCAGCGTCGCGACCGGTTCATGGGTCCTCAGCTTCATCGTCGCTTTCATCCTTACGGCGCTGGTCGGCGTCCTGCTCCAGGTCCTCGTCTTCCGCCGCATGGAGGGCCAGGACCTGCGCCAGACCATGGTGACGATCGGACTCTCGATCGTGTTCGCCGATTTGATGCTGTGGTCCTGCGGCGGCGATTTCTATCAGATCCAGACCCCGAACTGGCTGATCGGACCTGTGGAGCTGCCCCTGGTCACCGCGGTCAAATCCTCAGGCGAGCCGGTCTATCTCCGCTATCCCATGGTCCGACTCGTGATCTTCGCCGCCTCCGTCGTGATCGGCGTGGCGATGTGGCTGGCGCTCAACCGGACGCGGATCGGCATGATCATCCGCGCCGGTGTCGACGATCGCGACATCCTGGCTGCGACCGGGGTGAGGATCCAACTCGTTTTCGTGGTGGTGTTTGCGCTCGGCGCCGGCCTCGCCGGCGTTGCAGGCGTCGTCGGCGGAACATTCCAGTCGCTCTCGCCTGGCGAGGATATCCGCTTCCTGCTCGCCTCGCTCGTCGTCGTGATCGTCGGTGGCATGGGCTCGATCCCGGGGGCGGCGCTGGGGGCGCTCATCATCGGCCTCGCCGAACAGCTCGGCTCGGTCTATATCCCGACCTACGCCATCGTCGTGACCTTCCTGATCATGGTTCTGGTGCTGGCGATTCGGCCGCAGGGCCTGTTGGCGAGGCGCTGACATGTCCCTCGCTCATGACGCCCGCGTCACGGTTCGTCCCGCCGCTGTGGTGCAGCGCTCCAGATTGCGCGGATGGCCGGAGATCGACAATCCGGCGGCCTGGACTGTCGCGGCCATTCTCCTAATCATGCCGCTGATCGCCAGCGGCTTCTTCCTGATCGAGATCTTTGCGACCACGCTGATCCTCGGAACCATGGCGCTGAGTCTGATGTTTCTTGCCGGCTATGCCGGCATGGTCAGCCTGATGCAGCTCACCATCGCGGGTTTCTCCGCCTATATGGTCGCGGTGTTTGGCGTCAGCGGCAACGCCAATATCAGCCTGGGCTGGCCGTGGTGGCTTGCCGTCCCGATGGCGCTCGCGCTCGCGACCATCTTCGGCACGCTCGGCGGCGCGCTGGCGGTGCGCACCGAGGGCATCTACACCATCATGATCACGCTCGCGATCGGCGCAGCGTTCTATTATTTCACCAACCAGAACTGGGCGATTTTCAACGGTCATACCGGCATCAATACCGTTGCCACACCGCATTTCTGGGGCGTCAACTGGCGCGCCGACATTCCCTTCTATTATATCGTCCTTGCGGTAGCCGCGCTGTGCTACTTCGCGGTCGACTACATCTCCCGCGCGCCGTTCGGCCTCGCGCTGCAAGGTGTCCGCGACAATCCCCGCCGCATGGCGGCGCTCGGCTTCAACGTCAATGCGCATCGCGTCGCGGCCTACGCTTTCGCGTCCTTCGTCGCGGCGCTGGCAGGGGTGCTCCAGGTCTGGAATTACCGGCAGATTTCGCCGGGTTCCGTGAGCGTTGCAGCCTGCATCGATATCCTCATCATCGCAGTCGTCGGTGGCATCACGCGCCCCGTCGGCCCCTTTATCGGCGCGCTGATCTTCGTGCTGCTGCGCACCTTCGCACTCGACTTCCTGGTCAAGCTGGGGCTCGACGGCAACCGCTTTCGGCTCCTGATCGGTCTCGGCTTCCTCGCCATCGTGTTCTGGTCTTCGGACGGCGTCATCGGGCTCTGGCAGAGCTGGCGGCGCCGCCAACGCTCCGGCGCGGCAAGTTCGAGCGGACGACGAGACCGAGAATCCGGCCGAGGATCCAGCCAAGGATCCAGCCATGGATAGCGTCGCGCAACGCCTCTCTGTCGTGGGCGCCGGCGCCGCGCTGGAGCTGCGCGGCGTGACACGTCTGTTCGGCGCGCTCGCGGCACTCACCGACATCACCATTACCGTCCGCCCCGGCGAACGGCGCGCCGTGCTTGGCTCAAACGGCGCCGGCAAGACTACGCTGTTCAATTGCATCACTGGCGATTTCCCGCCTTCTTCCGGCACCATCCGCTTCTTCGGCGAGGACGTCACGCACTTCCCGCCTTATGAGCGCATCCGCCGTGGCTTGCGCCGGACTTACCAGATCTCCGCGCTGTTTCCCGGCCTCACCGTCCAGGACAATGTCTACCTCGCCTGCCGTGGCGTCTCACGGGGGCGCTTCTCGTTTCTTCGCCCCGGTCAGAACGATGTGTTGATGCACGCGGCCGAAAATCTCGTACACGCCGTCCATCTCTCAGGCGTGAAGGATCAGCGCGTTGCCGAGCTCGCGCATGGTCAGCAGCGCCAGCTCGAGATCGCACTTGCGCTTGCCGGAGCGCCGCGATTCGTCCTGTTCGATGAACCGGCCGCGGGACTATCACCGACCGAGCGTGCCGAGCTGATCGAGATATTGACCTCCCTGCCCGCGCATATCGGCTACATCATCATCGAGCACGACATGGACGTGGCCCTGCGCGTCGTCGAGAGCGTCACGATGATGCACAACGGGCGGATCTTCAAGGAAGGCCGTCCGCAGGAGATCGAGTCCGATCCTGAAGTGCAGGAGCTATACCTCGGAGGTGGCCATGAATGAGGTCCGCCGTACCGCCCCCGCGCTCGAAGTTCGCGGCCTGGACGTCTATTATGGCCATTCGCATGCGCTGCAAGGCGTGGACCTGACGCTTGATGCCGGCGTGTTCTCTGTCGTCGGCCGCAACGGCATGGGCAAGACCACGCTATGCAAGGCCATCATGGGGCTGGTGCCGGTCAGCGGCGGCTCGATCCGCATCCGCGGGGATGAGATCACCCGACAGCCGCCTGCCCACATAGCCCGACTCGGCGTCGGCTACGTTCCGCAGGGACGGCGGCTGTGGCGTTCACTCAGCGTCGATGAGCATCTGCGGCTTGCCGCCGGCTTGCGCCGCGGCGCCTGGACGGTCGAGCGCATCTACAAGACGTTTCCGCGGTTGGCCGAGCGCAAGGATCACGGCGGCGGCCAGCTCTCCGGCGGCGAGCAACAGATGCTTGCGATCTCGCGCGCGTTGCTCACCAACCCGCGGCTCCTGATCATGGACGAGCCCACTGAGGGGCTCGCGCCCGTCATCGTGGCCCAGGTCGAGGAGATGCTGCTACGACTTGGCGAGGACGGCGACATGTCCGTGCTCGTGATCGAGCAGAATATCGGCGTGGCGACCGCCGTGTCGCGCAATGTCGCGATCATGGTCAACGGCCGCGTCAACCGCATCATCGATTCGGTGCGGCTTGCCGCCGATCGCGAACTGCAGCAGCGCCTGCTCGGTGTCGGAATGCACGCCGGACTCGAGCTCGACCTCGACGTGCCACCGGCGGATACGGAAGCGAAGCCTCCTCCGCAGCAGACGCGTCCAGGCGGCGCGATCCGCATCTACATGTCAAACCCGACGCCGCCGACACGGTGGTCGCAACCTGTGCCGATCGCCCGCATCGAGGCTGCGGCCCGCATGTTCTCGACACAGGTGATGCGACTCGACGAGACGGCACGGCGACGGCGCGAACCGGTCGCCGCACAAACGCAGGGCCCTCCGGTCGTCCTCGTCGTCGGTACGCTCGACACCAAGGGCACGGAGCTCCGCTTCATCCGCGACATCATCGCCGGGACCGGCCTGCGAACCCGATTGGTCGATGTCTCCACCAGCGGCAGGCACGCGGCCAGCGACGTCTCCGCCCAGGAGATTGCCTTGAACCATGGTCGCGGCGGATCGGCGGTATTCGGACCCGACCGCGGCGCCGCCGTCGCCGCGATGGCCGAGGCCTTCGCCAGCTGGTTGCGACGCCAGAACAATGTTGCCGGCGTGATTTCTGCCGGTGGCTCGGGCGCAGCGTCGCTGGTCGCGCCCGGTATGCGGATGCTTCCTGTCGGGGTGCCGAAGCTCATCGTCTCGTCCGTCGCCTCTGGCGACGTCGGGCCCTATGTCGGCCCCGCGGACATCACCATGATGCATTCGGTTACCGACGTTCAGGGCCTCAACTCGATCTCGCGCGCCGTGCTGGCCAACGGCGCCAACGCGCTGGCCGGCATGGTCAAGGCGCGCCTTGATCAGCATTCGCGGAAGGATCGCGGCGACAGCGGATTGCCGTCGGTCGGCATCACCATGTTTGGTGTCACCACGCCGGCGGGGCAGAAGATCGCGGCCGACTTGCGCGAGGATTTCGAGTGCCTGGTCTTCCACGCCACCGGCGTCGGAGGACGCTCAATGGAGAAGCTCGTCGATTCCGGACAGCTCGCAGGCGTCATCGACCTCACGACCACGGAGGTCGGCGATCTCCTGATGGGCGGCGTGTTCCCGGCCATCGACGACCGCTTTGGCGCCATCATCCGCAGCCGGGTGCCTTATGTCGGCTCGGTGGGCGCTCTGGACATGGTGAATTTCGGCGCCCCCGAGACCATCCCGGAGCGCTACCGCGGCAGGAAATTCCACGTCCACAACCCGCAGGTCACGCTGATGCGCACCACTGCAGAGGAGAACGAGCGCATGGGGCACTGGATCGCCGACCGGCTCAACCGGATGGACGGCCCGGTGCGCTTCTTCCTGCCTGAGGGCGGTGTCTCCGCGCTCGACGCGCGAGGACAGCCATTCTGGGATCCGGACGCCGATGCGGCGCTGTTCCGCACGCTGGAGCGCAACGTGCGGCAGACCGCCAACCGTCAGCTCATCCGCATTCCCAAGAATATCAATGACCCCGAGTTCGCCTCCACCATCGTCAGCGCGTTCCGAACATTGTTCGGCCGCATTGGGGCGCGCCGGAGACTAACGAGGTGACCGATGGCCCGGTTTGAACGCGCTGCACTGTTGAATCGCTTCCGCGAGATGGCAAGGCGCGGCGAGCCCATCGTCGGCGGCGGCGCCGGCACCGGCCTGTCGGCCAAGTGCGAGGAGGCCGGCGGTGTCGACCTCATCGTCGTCTACAATTCCGGCCGCTACCGCATGGCCGGCCGAGGCTCGCTCGCGGGATTGATGGCTTACGGCGACGCCAACGCCATCGTGCTGGAGATGGCCGGCGAAGTGCTGCCCGTGGTGACCAGGACGCCAGTGCTCGCCGGCGTCAATGGCACGGATCCGTTCCGCGACATGGATCTTTTCCTGGACCAATTGAAAGCGCTCGGATTCGCTGGCGTACAAAACTTTCCGACCGTCGGCCTTATCGACGGCGTGTTCCGCGCCAATCTCGAAGAGACCGGTATGTCCTATGCCCTCGAGATCGACATGATCGCAAAGGCGCGCGAGAAGGACCTGCTGACGACGCCCTACGTCTTTAGCGAGAAGGAAGCTGCCGCGATGGCGATCGCAGGCGCGGATATCATCGTCTGTCATCTGGGCCTGACGACCGGGGGCAGCATCGGCGCGCAGACCGCACTCAAGCTGACCGATTGCCCAGCGCACATCGACACCTGGGCCTCCGCCGCGCTCGGCGTCAATCCGGACATTCTGGTGCTCGCTCACGGCGGACCAATCTCCGATCCGGACGATGCCGATTTCATCATGAGGAACACACGCAACTGCCACGGCTTCTACGGCGCCTCCTCAATGGAACGGCTGCCGGTCGAGCGGGCGCTGACGGATCAGGTTCGCAAATTCAAGGCGATCGGCGCGCGATAACGCCGAAAGGTCGAGGGAGAGAAACATGTCAGGGACTCTGGTCGGTGAATTGATCCTCTGGCTGATCGTCGCCGTCGTGGTGATCGTGGTCGGCGTCTACATCGTGAACTGGCTCTATCACCGCTCGTCCAAGGAGACCTCATTCGTCCGGACCGGCCTGCTCGGCGAGCGCGTTGTGATCAACGGCGGCGCCTTCGTGCTGCCGTTCATCCACGACTACACGCCCGTCAACATGAACGTGCAGCCGATGGGCATCGTGCGCTCCCGCCAGGACGCCGTGATCACCCGTGACCGCATGCGCGTCGACATCGAGGCCGATTTCTATGTCCGCGTGCAGGCGACCCGCGAAGCCGTGTCTATCGCGGCCGCCACACTCGGCCGCCGCACCATGGAGCCCGAACAGCTCCACGCCCTCCTCGCCGGCAAATTCATCTCGGCCATTCGTTCCGTTGCCTCGGAGATGACCCTCGAGCAGATGCACGAGCAGCGCGGTGAGTACGTCGCCCGCCTCAAGGCGAACGCCGCAGAGGCCCTCGCCCAGAACGGGCTCGAGCTGGAATCAGTCGCGATCACCGATCTCGACCAGACCGATCTCGAATTCTTCAACCCCTCGAACCGCTTCGACGCCGAAGGTCTGACCCGCCTGATGGAGGACATCGAGGCCAAGCGCAAACTGCGCAACGACATCGAGCAGGATTCGATGATCAAGATCCGCTCCCGCAACCTGGAGGCCGAGCGGCAGGCTCTCGAGATCGAACGCGAAAGCGAGACGGCGCGCCTCGAACAGGAGCGTGACATCGAGATGCGCCGCGCCCTGCAACGCACCGAGGTGGCACGCGAACGGGCCCTGCGCGAGACCGAAGCTGAGCAGGCGCAGATTTCCGCCCGTGAAACCATCGAGAAGGCGCGAATCGCCAACGACCAGGCGATCGCCGAAGCCCGTATCGCCTCGGAGCGTGAGACCCGCCAGCGGGAGATCGAGCGCACCCGCACCATCGAGGAGAAGGAACTGCTCGCACGGGAGGAAATCGAAAAAGCCCGGATCGCCAACCAGCGCTCGATCGATACCAGCCGCATCGCTTCCGAGCGCGAGGTGCGCCAGCGCGAAATCGAGCGGATGCGGACCGTCGAGGAAGCCGAGATCACCGCCCGCGAAGCGATCGAGAAAGCGCGTATCCAGCAGGACCGCGTCGTGACCGACGCCCGCATCGCTAACGAAGAGGAGACCCGGCGCCGCGAGATCGACCGGACCCGCGCCGTGGACGAAGCCGAGATTGCTGCCCGCGAGACGACCGAAAAGGCCCGCATCGCCCAGACCATGATTGTCAATGTCGAGCGCATCGCATCCGATGAGCGCACCCGTGCGCTGGAGATCCAGCAGGTGCGTAACATCCAGGAAGCCGAGATTGAGGCGCAGCGCGCGGTCGAGGCGGCGCGCATCGACCGGGAGCACAGGCTCGCCGTCGAGCGCATCGCGGTCGAGCAGAATACCCGGCAGTTGGAAATCGACCGAAATCAGACGCTGGAAGTCGCAGAGGTCGCGGCGCGCGAAGCCACCGAAGCTGCCCGCATCACCCAGCAAGAGCGCGTGCGGTCGCTGGAAATCGCCCGCAACCGCGCCGTCGAGGAAGCCGACATTGCCTCGCGGGAAGCCATCGAAGCCGCCCGGATCGCGCAGGAGAAGTCCGTTGCAGCCGAGCGTATCCAGGCCGAGCGTGACACACGCGCGCTCGAGATCGAGCGCTCAGCCGTGCTCGAGGCGGCCGAGTTGAAGCGCCGCGACGCCATCGAGCGCCAGCGCATCGGCGTCGATCTCGCGCTCGAGGCCGAGCGGATCACGTCCTCCAAGAAGCGCGAAGTCCTCAATATCGAGCACAAGAAGGCGATCGAGATCGCGGATGAGGACCGCGTCATCGCGCTCTCGACCAAGAAGTCCGAGCGCATCGACGCCGACCGCCAGGTCAGGCAGGCCGAGATTGTCGCGCGCAAGGAGGTCGAGACCACCGACGTCTCGCGCGAGCATGCGCTGGAGGCGGCGCGAATCGAGCGCCGCCGTTCGATCGAACAGCTCGAAGTCGCTCGCGTCCAGTCGCTCCAGGAAGCCGAGATTGCCGCGCGGGAAGAGGTTGAGCGCTCCCGCATCGCCTCCGATCGCGGCCTCGACGAGGCCCGCATCGGCCGCGAGCGCGAGTTGCGCAAGCTCGAAATCAATCGCGAGAAGGAGGTCGAGACCGTCTTGATGGAAAAGGCGATTGCTATCCACCTCAAGTCGCTGGAGGAATCCGCGGCCAAGGCCTCGGCTGAGGAAGCGCGGGTGCATGCCACTGAAGCCACCGAGCGCGTCATAACCGCGCGCGAGAGCGAGATCGCGAAGCGTCGCAAGACCGTGGAGATCCTGATCGCCGAGAAGCAGGCCGAAGAGACGCGAATTGCCGCGGAAGCCGAACGGATCCGCGCTGCAGTCGAGGCCGAGGCGCAGCGTATGCTCAACGAGGCCGAGAACGTGCTGACCGACCAGGCGCGCTACTCGCTATTCCGTAGAAAGCTGCTCGACCGCATCGAGGGCATCGTCCGTGAGAGCGTCAAGCCGATGGAGAAGATCGAGGGCATCCGCATCCTGCAAGTCGATGGTCTCAACGGCAACGGCCATGGCGGCAATGGCGGCCGTAGCGCCACCGACGAGGTGATCGACTCGGCGCTGCGCTACCGCGTCCAGGCGCCGCTGATCGACTCGCTCCTGGCGGACATCGGCGTCGAAGGCGGCAGCCTCGCCAAGATGCCAGGCCTGATCCGGGAAGCTCGCGACATGCAGGGCATCAAGGACTCCGCGCGCAAGAGCGGCGGCGATGGCGAGAAGCCAGCCGCTGCACCCTCGCCTTCGGCCGACGGCGAGCCGCCCGCCGAGCGCAGCCCCCGGAAGAAGAGTTGAGGTCGCACCATGGCCCGCGTCTACGTCTCAACCGTCGTCAACGCACGCAACGATCGCGTCTGGGCGCGGGTACGCGACTTCAACGGTCTGCCGAACTGGCATCCCGCGATTGCGGAAAGCCGCATCGAGGGCGGCGAGCCCTCCGACAAGATCGGCTGCGTCAGGGATTTTCGCCTGCGCAACGGCGATCGAATCCGGGAAAAGCTGCTCGGCCTGTCGGATTACGACATGTTCTGCACCTACTCGATCCTCGAATCCCCGATGGGGGTCGAGGACTACGTCGCGACGCTTCGGCTGACGCCGGTCACGGATGGCGACCAGACCTTCATGGAATGGACCGCGGAGTTTGACTGCGCACCCGAGCGGGAGGCGGAGCTCGTCGCGAATATCGGCGGCGGCGTGTTCCAGGGCGGCTTCGATGCCCTCAAACGCCAGTTCGGAGGCTGAGCGCCGTGCCCCACATCGTCAAGAGCACGATCCTGGATGCGCCGACCGGCTCCGTGTGGGGCGTGCTGCGCGATTTCAACGGGCACGATCGCTGGCATCCGGCGGTCGCGACCTCCACGATCGAGCGCGCGCAGGCTTCGGACAAGATCGGCTGTGTCAGGCGCTTCAAGCTGCAGGACGGCTCGGAGCTGCGCGAGCAATTGCTGACGCTGTCGGATCTGGAGCAGGCCTTCAGCTATTGCCTGCTCGATACGCCTCTCCCGATGTTCAACTATGTGGCCCATGTCCGCCTGCTGCCCGTGACCGACGGCGACCGCACCTTCTGGCACTGGGAATCCCGCTTTTCGACGCGGCCGGAGGACAAGGACCGGATCACCCACATGGTCGCGGAAGATATCTACCAGACGGGATTCGAAGCGATCCGCCGGTACCTCAAGGAGGCTGTGTCAACATGACTGTGACGGTGAAGACCTTCACGAGCTCCAGCGAGGCCGCCGCCGCGCTGTCGTCCGATCGCACCGCGCGCTATCTCGGTGGCGGCACGCTCGTGATGCGCGCGCTGAACGAAGGCGATATCTCGCTCTCGACCATCGTGCGCGCCAATGACCAAGCCTTGACGCGCATCGACCCATCTGGTCCGCGGATCACCCTGGGTGCTGGCGTAACTTTCGCCCGGATTCTGGGCGAGCGCGACCTCGCTTTCCTGCACGCCCCTGCCCGCTCGATTGGCGGCCCGGCGGTGCGCAACATGGGTACCGTGGGCGGCAATCTGTTTGCGCCCAATCCCTACGGCGATTTCACCGTCGCCCTGCTTGCGCTCGATGCCACGGTGGCCCTGCAAGGCGGCTTTGGATCGCGCGACATTCCAATTGAGGAGTTCTTGCAGTCACGTGAAAGGCAGGCGGGCGCGCTCGTGCTGTCGGTGTCATGCACGCGACCGACTAGCGCGGAGGCTTTTCGCTACCGCAAGATCGCACGGATCAAGCCCAAGGGCGGCTCGGTCATCACGCTCGCCGCACATCTGCCCATCAGTGGCGGGCGGGTCGCCGGGGCACGAATCGCATTTGGATCGATGGCCCCGACGCAAATACGTGCGCGGGCGGCCGAACGCGCTCTGGAAGGTCGCTCGCTCGATGCCGCGACCGTTGCGGCTGCAGCCTCCGCAGCGGCGGAAGGAACATCGCCCTCCGACAACGCGCTCGGCAGCGCCTGGTACCGTCGCGAGATCGTCGGCGTCCATCTGCGTCGTCTTCTCTTGGGTCAGGAATAGATCGTATGGCCAAGACTGCCCTGCAGTTTCGTCACAATGGCAGCGATGTCGCCATTTTTGTCGATGGCGGCACCAACCTGCTCGTCGCGCTTCGCGAATTGATCGGCGACATGACGCCGAAATTCGGCTGCGGCCAGGGGGGGTGCGGCACGTGCAGCGTCCTGATCGACGGCGAGCTCCATCTCTCCTGTCTGACGCTGGCCGAGACCGTCGCTGGCCGCTCCGTCGAGACGCTGGATAGCCTGAAGCAGGGACCGAACCTGCATCCGCTGCAGCGCGCCTTCGCCGAGAATTTTGCCGCCCAGTGCGGCTATTGCACGCCGGGCATGCTGATGGCTGCCAAGGCGCTGCTCGACCGCAATCCCTCCCCGAGCCGCGCCGAGATCGTCGAGGCGATCTCCGGCAACATCTGCCGCTGCACCGGCTACGAGCCGATCATCAACGCCATCCTCGCCGCCTCCGGCGGCAGGGTGAGCGCCTGAAGGACCAGATCATGCTGGAACTACGCAAGGACATCTTCGCCGACGAGCGCGACGATAATCTCAACGAGATCGGCAAGGGCACACAGCGCCAGGACATGCTCGGCCATGTCACGGGCACCTCGAGCTATTTCAACGACCACAAGCTCCAGGGCATGCTGCACCTGAAAGTCGTTCGCTCGACCCATTCGCATGCAAGGATCCGGCGGATCGATACCGCGGACGCCGAGCGCTCAGCCGGCGTGCGCCGGATCATCCGCGGCTCCGACGTGCCCCGCAACCTCAACACACTTTTGAGCCTGATCAATTTCGGCAAGGACGACGAACCATCGCTGGCCGTCGACAAGGTCCGCTACAAGGGTGAGCCGATCCTGGCCATCGTCGCCGACAGCGAGCGCGAGGCGTTCGAGGCGATCGCAAAGGTGCGGATCGACTATGAGCCGTTGCCAACCGTGTTCGACGTGGAAGATGCGCTGAAGGCCGGCGCGCCCGTCGTCAACGATACCTATCCGAAGAATGCCTTCATTTATCACGACACATACGACCACCAAAAGCTCCGCTTCGGCGATGCCGATGCCGCACTCGCGACCGCCGATCACGTGCTTGAACAACGCTACCAGATGTCACCAATCGAGCACGCGCCGACCGAAACCAATGGGTCGATCGCGGCGCCCGACACCAACGGGCGCTATGTCGTCTATACGTCGACGCAGGCGCTGTTCTTCTCGGTCGACACCTGCGCCAAGATCCTCGACGTCCCTTCCAACACCTTCCATTTCATTGGCGGCACCGTCGGCGGCGGCTTTGGCGGCAAGGTCGACACGCTGACCGAACCGTTATGCATCCTGGGTGCGATGCTGACGGGACGTCCCGTGCGCTACGTGTTCGGACGCGAAGAAGAGATGCAATACGGCCCGCCGCGCGGCGCCGAGCGCATCTACATCAAGGACGGCGTGATGCGCGATGGCCGCGTCGTCGCGAGAAAGATCCGCGCATATTTCGACAGCGGCGCATATACGCGGCTCTCCAGTTATGCAGCGGTGAAATGCGCAGCCCATCTGCCAGGACCCTACACCATCCCGAACGTCTATGGCGACGTCTACTGCGTCTTCACCAACCGTACGCCTGCAACCGCGATGCGCGGCTTCGGCGTCACCGCCATGGACTTTGCGATCGAATGCCAGATGGACAAGCTCGCGAACCTCGTCGGCATGGATCCGATGGAGTTCCGCATCCTCAATGCCTATCGCGACGGCGACATGAAGGCGCATCGGCGCGAGGCCAAGAACACGGCGCTGATCGAGTGCGTCCAGGTCGCGGCCGAGAAAGCCAAATGGCCGATCCGCGACGAGTTCAAGCGCGCCTCCTCCCGCAAAGACGGAGGCGGCAGCCGCGCTGCCATCCCGCGGACGCCTGCCGACATCCACGCACGGACGACCGCGCCGGCGCAGCAGCGCACGAGCTATGATCGCCTGCCAACGGCCGCGTCGCGCGAACCCCCGCGCGAGCCCCCACCGCCCGCGCCGCCACCGCCATCGCCGTCGCCACCGCGACCAACATCGCCCTCGCATGGGGCGGGCCGATTCTCATCCGTGTTCGGCACCAGGAGGCGTTGAGATGACGCGACATCGCGGACGCGGCATCGCGTCGGTCAACTATCCCATCGGCATGAACCTCGGCGGCGATCCCAGCCAAGCCCTGGTTCATTCCAATCCAAGCGGCAAGTTCACCGTAGCGCTGTCCTCGATCGACCTCGGCCAAGGCATGAAGTCGGTCACGCGGCAGATTTGCGCAGAGACGCTCGGCGTACCCGTCGAGGACGTCTATGTCGATACCGCCGATTCCGATACTGGCCCGCATTGCATGGGCTCGTTCGCCTCGCGCGGCACCCATCGCGTCGGCAATGCAGTGATGGCGGCGGCGCGCGAGGCGCGCGGCGTGATGATGGAGGCGGCCGCAGAAGAACTCGAGGTCAACGCCGCCGATCTCGAAACCGACGGACGTGGCAACATCCACGTCAAGGGCGCGCCGCACCGCTCGATCTCCACCAAGGACGTCGCCGTCGCCGCGCAGTTCAAGCAGGGCAAGACCATCGCCGGCCGCGGCATCTTCCTGGTTCCTCTGTCCAATGTCGATCCGGAAACCGGCGAGATGTCGCCGGCGACCTGTTACGCCCATGCCTGTCTCGTCGCCGAGGTCGAGGTTGACGACGAGACCGGCGAGGTCACGATGATCCGCATGGATTCTGCCTATGAGCTCGGCCGTGCGCTCAACCCGCGCCTGGTCGAGCAACAGCTCGTCGGCGGCGCCTGGATGGGCGTCAGTCACGCGCTCTACGAGACGCCAGAACCCTATTATCCCGACCCGGTCCACGGCCCTCGCGACTTCGTCGAATATGTCATGCCCGGTCCTGGCGATATCTGCCCGCACGACATCGCCGTATTGGAACGCCCCGCTCCCGATGGCCCCTTCGGCGCCAAGGGGCCCGGCGAAATGTGCGCGAATCCCGTATTGCCGGCCGTTGCGAACGCCATCTTCAACGCCGTCGGCGTGCGCATCGACGATCTGCCGATTACGCCGGAGAAGGTGCTGCGCGCGATCAAGGCCGAGGGCGGCGCGCGCCCTCAGGCGCGGCGCTGAGGTCTCGATGGCCGTCCGCAGCAACATCGTCGGCATCGACAGCCCAGAGGCACTGGAGAAAGCGCTTCGGGCAGCCTATTACCTTGCCGACGAGGGGCTGGCGACCGCAGCCTATCTCGGGCTGGCACTCGGCAAGCCATTGCTGCTCGAGGGCGCGCCGGGCGTCGGCAAGACCGAGGCCGCCAAAGCCATTGCCGCGGTCCTCGGCCGCCGCCTGATCCGCCTGCAATGCTACGAAGGCATCGACGCATCTGCCGCACTCTACGAATGGAACTATCCGCGCCAGATGCTCGCAATCCGCCAGGCCGGCGATGAGAGCGTCGACATCTACGGCGAAACGTTTTTAATCGAGCGACCGATGCTGGCGACGCTGCGCGCACCTGACTCAACTGTGCTGCTGATCGACGAAATCGACCGCGCCGACCAAGAATTCGAAGCCTTCCTGCTCGAGTTCCTGTCCGACTTCCAGATCTCGATTCCGGAGCGCGGTACGGTTCGCGCCTCTGAGCGCCCGGTTGTCGTCCTGACCTCGAACCGCACGCGGGATCTTCATGAAGCGTTGCGGAGGCGATGCGTCTATCACTGGATTGACTATCCCTCCGCCGAGCGCGAAGCGCGCATCGTGATGATGCGGGCCTCCAGCGTCGCCGAGGGGACCGCGCGGGCCGTCGTCGCCGCCGTCGAGAAGCTGCGACGCGAACCACTCAGCAAGGCGCCCGGGATCGCCGAGGCCGTCGACTGGGCCGAGGCCGCCACGCTGCTGCACAAGGGCGGCGCACGGTGGCCTGATGCCTTCAGGCGCTCGATCGGCGTTGCCTTGAAAGACGAGGAGGATCTGCACTTCATTTCGCCGCGCCTCGATGCCCTGCTGGCGGAGGCCTCTGCATGAGCGCCGAACCCGAACTGCCGCGCGCTGCGCGTGTATTCATCTCGTTCGTCGGCTTGTTGCGAACGAACGGATTTGCCGTCGCACCGGAACAGACGACGTCGTTCCTGGCCGCAATCCAGTTGCTCGGTCCCCGCAGCCTGGAGGACATTCGGCAGGCAGCCCTCGCAACACTGGCTCCTCCACCGGAGCGTCGCGCAACGTTCGACCGGCTGTTCGATCTGCACTTTCGCGGAAACGAGGCAATCGAGCGCGTCGATGACGGTGAGGACGACGAGACTGTTCGGCTGCAAGAGGAGGCCCGTGGAAACGACGAGCCGCTGTTGTCGGACGAGGCCAACGAGTCCGGTCTCGCAGCTGCGCGCGCCGAAGCCCTGGTCGAGCGCCGCTTTGCGCAGCTCTCGACCACCGATGCGCTGCGCCGGCTGTCCCGCGAGGCGCCGAGGCGCCTGCCGAAGCGGCGCGGCCATCGCCGCATGCGGGCTCGCAGCGGACCCTACGCGGATTTGCGCCGCACCCTGCGCGACTCCGTTCGCAGCGATGGCGAAATTCTCCGGCTGGGGCGTTTGAAGCGGCGGCAGCGCCCACGCAAGATGTTGCTTCTGATTGACGTCTCCGGCTCGATGAAGACCCGCACCGAAGAGAATATGAAGTTCGCGCACACGTTGGTGCAGGCGGCGCCCAGCGTCGAGGTCTTCACCTTCGGCACGCGGCTGACCCGCATCACCCGCCCGTTGCGACTCAAACGCCGAGAGCAGGCGCTCAGGGCGGCGGCCCATGCGGTCAGCGACTGGGACGGCGGCACCCGAATCGGCGATGCGCTTCAGGCGTTTCTCGCCGTGCCCCGCTTCGGTGGATACGCGCGGGGCGCTGCCGTGATCATCGTTTCCGACGGCCTGGAACGGGGCGAACCCGATGCGCTGCGCGATGCGGTCGCGAAACTATCGCGCCGTGCGTGGCGCGTGAGCTGGCTGACACCGCTCGCGGCTGGTCCCGACTTTCGCCCGCAGACCGAAGCGCTGGTCGCGATCGAACGCTTCGTCGACGACCTCGTCGATGGTGGCTCGAGCGCGTCGATCGTCGCGCATGTGCTGGCGCTGGGACAAAGGAGAGTTGCGTGACCGACGTCGTCGATGGGCACCATCATATCTGGCGCCAGACCGACCTGCCCTGGCTGGTGGGTCCGATGCAGCCGCGCATCTTCGGTCCGTACGAGCCGATCCGGCGCGATTACCCGATCGAGGAATATCTCGGCGACATCGAGGGCAGCGGCGTTACCCGGTCGGTCTATGTCCAGACCAACTGGGCCAATGACCGCTTCGAGGACGAGGCCGCTTGGGTGCAGCAGACCGCCGAGGAGCACGGCTGGCCGCATGCCATCGTAGCTTACGCCGACTTTTCGGTGGACGACGTGCGTCCACAGCTCGACCGCCTGAAGCGTTATGCCCTCGTACGCGGCGTTCGCATGCAACTGCATTGGCACGAGAACCCGCTTTATCGCTTTGCCGCGCGGCCGGACCTTTGCACCGATCCCGTGATCCAGCGCAATATCGCCCGCCTTGCGGATTATGGCTGGAGCTTTGACCTTCAGGTGTTCACGCCACAGATGCCTGACGCTGCGCGCCTTGCGGAATCCTGCCCTAAGGTGACCTTTATCCTCCAGCACGCCGGCATGCTGGAGGACCTTTCACCGGCAGGCCGCGCCGCGTGGCGCGCCGGGATGGCCCGCCTCGCCGCATGCCCGAACGTCGTGTCGAAACTATCGGGGCTCGGAACCTTCATCCACCGCAACGACCCCGCGCATATCGCATCCGTCCTGACCGATACGATTGCGATCTTCGGCGCCGAACGCTGCCTGTTCGGCTCGAATTTTCCGATCGAGAAATTGTGGACCAGCTATCGCGCGTTGATCGATGCATTCCGTGCCGCCGCGGCGCCGCTACGCGATGATCAACGCGAAGCCATTTTCAAGACCACCGCTATGCGCGTCTATCGGCTCTGAGCGCCGAGGAAACAACGAGAACGGACACAGGGAGGGACGGAATGCCGCTGGAGATCAAGATTTTGGACTATGGCGATATTGAGCTGGAATCGAGCTTTTTGGTTCTCGGCCGCGATTGCGGCCGCACCCGCCGCGTCCTCACCCTCGGTTTCCTGATCCTCGGCGGCAAGTATCCGGTCGTGGTAGACACCGGTTACCGTTCCAACCAGATCATGGAAACGCTGGGGATGCGCGGCCTGCAGTATCACGAGCACATGATCGAGAACCAGCTTGCGCGGCACGGCGTGCGGATGGGCGATGTGCGTTTCGTCTGCCACACCCATCTGCACATCGACCACGCCGGCAAGGACGATCTGTTTCCGATGAACACGACCGTCGTCCTCAACCGTCGGGAGCTTGAATATTCTGTGTCCGGCCTGATGCATCCGCAATATCCGGCACCGGATATCAAGCATCTGATCGACCGTCTGCACACCAAGAGTGCGCTGCGCTTTCTCGACCTCGAGATCACAGGTCCCATCGAGTTGATGCCGGGTGTCTACTGCGACGCCGCGAATGCGCATACCGAGGGATCGATGAATATCATCGTCGAAACGGCCGACGGCATCGCCACCATCTGCGGCGACGTCATCTATGATTTCAACGACCAGATCGTGACGCCCTTCAACGAGATCCACGACTGGGAGCCGCGCACCACTGGCAACCACGGCACCACCAAGCGGGCCGAGAAGGCCGCCATCAAAAAGCTGCTCAGCAATTCGCGCTATCTGCTGCCGGTCCACGACCGCCCCGCCAAGATCGAAGGCGGCAACGTCGTCGGCCGGCTGCACGACCAGGTGCCTGGGCCGGTCGTGCAGTCTCTGCCCCAGCGCAACTGGTTTCCGGCCTAGACGCCAGAGGATCGACCGATGACCCACGTCACCTTGCGCTCCGAATTCGAGACCCTGATCGATCCCTACGCACCAGTCGCGCAAATCGGCACCGGTTTTGACTTTACGGAAGGACCGATCTGGCATCCGGTGGATCATTATCTGCTGTTCTCAGACATGCCGGGCGACGTGCGCCGGCGCTGGGATGCGCGGCGCGGCGTCGCCGAGGTCAAGCGTCCCTCGAACAAATGCAACGGCATGACCTATGACGCCGAGCTCAATTTGATCGTTTGCGAGCACGCGACATCGTCGTTGATCCGCGAGCGGCCGGACGGACGGCGCGAGGTGCTGGCCTCGCACTTTGGGGGACAGGAGCTCAACAGCCCCAACGACGTCTGCGTGCACTCCTCCGGCGCGATCTATTTCTCGGACCCCTGGTATGGCCGCATGCCGGTCTATGGCGTCGAGCGGCCGAGGCAGCTCGGTTTCCAAGGCGTCTATCGCGTCGTGCCCGGCGCCGACCCGAAGCTCGTCGTGGACCGCAATCTGTTCGACCAGCCGAACGGGCTGTGCTTCTCGCCCGACGAGAAACTGCTCTATGTCAACGACACCGTGCAGGCACTCATCCGCGTGTTTGATGTCAATTCTGACGGTTCCCTGTCGACCGCGCGGGTGTTCGCGAGCGGCATCCGCTCCGAGCTCGAGCCCGGCTTGCCCGACGGCATGAAGTGCGACCAGCACGGCAACGTCTGGGTTACGGCACCCGGCGGGGTCTGGGTCTATTCGCCGCGGAGCGAGCTGCTCGGCAAGCTCCGCCTGCCCGAACTCGTCGCCAACCTTACCTGGGGCGGGCCGGATTTCCGCACGCTGTACCTGACTTCGACGCACTCGGTCTATGCAATTCCCACCAGGGTCGGACCGCGCCACGAGCCCTATATGAGCGGCAAGCGAGGCAGCGGCACTGCGGCCGCGGGCTCTGCTTCCGCTGCCCCCATCCTTGCCGACGGCGAAATGCAGCTCGACCCGCGACGCTGCGCCATGATCATCCAGGATCTCCAGAACGACGTCATCATGGATGGCGGCGCCTTTGCCGATTCCGGCGCGCCAGGTCACGCGAAGCAGCAGCGCGTCGTCGAGAATGTCCGCCGCCTAGCCGAAACGGCGCGGGCGCGAGGCGTGGCCATCATTCATGTCTGGTTCGTCGTCGAGCCCGGCGCGCCCGGCGTGACGCTGAATGCGCCGCTGTTCGAGGGTCTCGTCGACAGCAAGGCGATGGTGCGCGGAAGCTGGGGGGCGGCACCGGTGTCAGGTCTCGAACCACGGCCCGGCGATTTCGTGGTCGAGAAGGTACGAATGAGCGCCTGGGAAGGCACGAGGCTCGAAACGATCCTGAAAGCCACCGGCCGCGACATGATCATCAACACCGGCGCCTGGACCAACATGTCGGTCGAGCACACGGCGCGGACCGGTGCCGACAAGGGCTACTTCATGATCGTTCCCGAGGATTGCTGCTCGACCATGAACGCCGATTGGCACGCCGCGTCGATCGATTTCGCCATGCAGAACGTCGCCGTCGTGACCAAGGCCGATGCGGTCATCAAAGCGCTGGGATGAGCGGTGGCGAAGCTCCTGCACCTGTCTTGCTCGCCCCGCGGCGACTCCTGGTCAGGCGCCGGCGCACGCGTTTTCCTCGACGGCTTTCGCCGAGCTCGGCCCGACTGGGACGTGGACGTTATGGATCTCTGGCGCGAGCGCTTGCCGGAATTTTCAGGCCCCATTGTCGAAGCCAAATATGCACGGATGAAGGCGCAGGCCTTCAACGACGCGCAGCGGGACAGCTTCGCGGAAGCCGAGCGGATGGCGGTGCGCTTAGCGCTCGCCGAGCGGGTGCTGATTTCGACGCCGATGTGGAACTTCGGCATTCCCTATAAGCTCAAGCAATGGTTCGACATCATCGTCCAGCCCGGGCTCACCTTTCGGTTCGATCCGTCGCTGGGGTATATCCCGTTGCTGAAGGACCGGCCGACCATCGTCATCATTGCCAGTGGCAGCGATTTCGCCACCGGAATGAATCGCGGGCGCATCGACATGGCAGCGCCTTACCTGCGCGAAATTTTGCGTTTTGTCGGTATCAACAATGTCCGTTTCATTCCGATCGGACCAACCACCGGACCGCAACAGCCCATTGAGGTGGCTCGCGAACGAGCCCATCGACGCCTGGCCGCAATGGCCGAGAGCTTCTGATGCGCCCCGCAGGTCAGTCGAGGCTACGGCAGATTGTCCCGCAGAAAAATGTCGATGCGGATGCGCTCCTGGTCGGGGCTGATCGGCTCACCCGAACAATGCGCGAGCAGGACTCGCGCCGCAGACCGTGCCTCGTGGCCGGGATCCTGGTTGATGATGGCATCGAGCGTGCCGCGGACCAGGAAACGCCGCGTGTATTGGGTCAGCTCATGGGCAATCCAGACCACCTCGCGCGCCCGTCCCGAGGCCTCGAGCGCGTCGGCGATGCCACGGTTCCCGGCGCCGCAGCAGTATATGCCGCGCAGATCGGGCTGGCGCGCGAGCAGTGCCGCAGTGAGCTCCCGGGTGCGCTCGCTGTCGTCGCGGCCCTCGATCACGGGCAGCGCGTGCAGGTTCGGATACTCGCTGGACAGGATCTGGTGGAAGCCGAACTGCCGCTCGGTGTGATCGCGCAGCGACAACGATCCCGCGATGACGGCCACCGTCCCCTTGCGACCAGTGAGGAACCGTCCCATCAGCGTTGCAGCGGTGCGGCCTGCCGCCGGGTTGTCGATGCCGACATAGTGCAGCCGGCGCGAGCTCGGCGCGTCCGACACGAGGGTCACCACAGCGACCCCGCGCGCAGTGAGTTCGTCGATCGCGGCGCGCACCCTGGGATGGTCGAGCGCGATCACGGCGACGCCCTGATAGGCAGGCGAGAGATTTTCCAGCGCGGCGGCGAGTACGTCCGGATCGAACACGTCGACACGCAGGATATCAATGAAGCCGCGCTGGCCGGCGAGCCAGTCTGCGGTGCGCTGGACCTGCTCGGTCAGGTTGGTCATGAAGCTGTTGCTGCCCGTCGGCAGCACAAAGGCAAAGCGGAACGTCTGCCCGCGGGCAAGCCGCGCGGCCGCGACGTCGGCTCGATAGCCGAGTTTTGCCACCGCGGCCTCGACCCGCGCGACGGTCTTGGCGCGCACGCCCTCGCGCCGGTTGACGACGCGGTCGACCGTGGCGAGCGAAACACCCGCCGTGCGCGCAACGTCCTCAAGCGTGGCACGAATCACCGGCTGGCTCGCACCAGCATTCATTCGCGCGCCGCCCACAGCATGCCGCGGGTCATCAACGTTCGGATTTCCGGTACGTCGAGTTCGTAAGCGCGGTGGCCGAGCGAGGAATAGAACACCCTGCCCGCGCCGTATCGCTTCTTCCAGACCACGGGCATTACCACGCCCTCGATCCAGGGCGCGTGCTCGCCGGTGAAGGTCGTCGTCGCCAACACCTCGTTGGCGGGGTCGACATGCATGTAGTACTGCTCGGAACGATGCTCGAAACTCTTCACGCCCTTCATGATGGGATCATCCGGTTTCGTCAAGTCGACCTTGTAGTCGATGATGTTGCCGGGATGCGCAACCCACTGCCCGCCGCACAGGAACTGGTAGTCGACGGAATCGCGGAACGCGTCGCCCATGCCGCCATGATGGCCGGCGAGCCCGACGCCGCTTCGGACCGCAGCGCAGAGATTGAGCACTTCCGCCTTCTCGATCTTCGACATGGTGTAGATCGGGATGATCAGTGACAGGTCGTGAATCGCGGGATCGGCGAACGCGGCGGTGGTGGTTTCGATCCGCACCTCGAAGCCTTCAGCCTTCAGCCAGCCGCGGATCATCGAAGCGCAGAGATCGGGATCGTGTCCCGGCCAGCCGCCCCATACAATTAATGCCTTGCGCATGGTCATTCCCTCAGTCGATCTGTCCGGTTTCGCGCCCGGCCGGCAGCATCGCCGGCCGCTCGACGCGGCTCTCGATCTTGACGCGCCGGCCTTCGTCGGCAGAGATCTGGAACGCCTCCATCACCTCCAGCACGTGGAAAGCGAGCGCGCCGCTCGCACGATGCGGCCGGTTGCTCAGTATCGCGGAGGCCATATCGGCGGCGCCAATGGAACGGAACTCGCCATCGACATGACCGTGGGTCAGCGGGACCGGCTCCCAGTCGCCGCCAGCCTTGGCGACCTGCACCTCGCCGCCGAAGCGGTTCGGGTCCGGCACCAGCATGCTGCCCTTGTCGCCATAAATCTCGATTGGCGCGTGCCGGTGCTTGGGCACGTCAAAGCTCATCGCGATCGAGACGATCGCCCCGCTCTCGAATTCGAGCGTGCCGGCGACATGGGTCGCAACTTCGACCGGGATCAGCGTTCCGTTCATCGGCTGGCTGGTGACCAGCCGTTCGGATTTCGGGCGCGCGGTCGAACCCATCACGCTCGCCACGGGGCCGAGCAGCTGCACGAGATCGGTGATGTAGTACGGGCCCATGTCAAGCATAGGCCCGCCGCCGCGCAAATAATAGAAACCCGGCGCCGGATGCCAGCGCTCGTGGCCGGGGCAGCCGAAGAAGGCGCTGCCGGCCACGGGCGTGCCGATCGCGCCATCGTCGATCAGCTTGCGCGCGGTCTGGTGCCCACCGCCAAGGAACGTATCGGGTGCGCAACCGACGCGAAGACTCTTCTGCGCAGCGAGCTCCATCACCTTGCGCGCTTCCGTGACGTTGATGCCGAGCGGCTTCTCGGAATGAACGTGCTTGCCGGCGTTCAGCACTGCGAGACTGACGTCGGTGTGGGCGAGTGGCACGGTGAGATTGATGACGATCTCAACGTCGTCTCGCTTGAGCAGCTGATCAATCCGCAGCGCCGGCAACCCGAAGGCGGCGCCCTGCCGCTCTGCTGCATCGCTGCGCATATCGGCGAGCGCCTTGATTTCCATAACGGGGAAGCGCTGGGCCGCCTTCAGATAAGCGGTGCTGATATTGCCGCAGCCGATGATGCCGATGCCGACTTTTCTCATTGTGATCTCCGTGAGGTGCCGTTCATCCCTTGACCGCGCCGGCGGTGAGACCCGCGACGATGTGTTTCTGCGCCAGGAGGAAGAGAATGATCGTCGGCAGGATGGTCAAGGTGATGAAGGCCAGGATCAGATGCCACTCGGACGAATACTCGCCCTGATAAACCATGATACCGAGCGGCCAGGGATAGAGCGCGTCGGTGTTGAGCATCACCAGCGGCAGCAGATAGGCGTTCCAGCTGTTAACGAAAGTGATGGTACCGACGGTCGCCAGGATCGGCCGGGACAAAGGCAAGGTCACATAGCGGAAGAATTTGATATAGCTGCAGCCGTCGACCAGCGCGGCCTCCAGCAGTTCGTACGGGATGTCCTTGAAGAAGCGCCGCAGCAGCAACACGCTCATCGCAAGACTGAAGGCCGTCTGCGGCAGGGCAACGCCAAAATATGTATCGAGCAGCCCGAGATCGCGTACCTTGATGAAGAGCGGCAGCACCGCCGTCGCGGCCGGAAACAGCAGGCCCAGCGTCAGGTAGCTCAGCAGCATCGAGCTGCCGTAGAACCTGATATGGGCGAAGGTGAACGCCGCCATCGAGGCGACGATCAGGGTCAAGGCTACCGTGAGGGTCGAGATGATCAGCGAGTTGCGCAAGAGCTGCCAGTAGCGTGCCGAGAACAGGATGTCGGCATAGTTCTGCCACTCCCAGTGACGTGGCAGGCCGAACGGATTGACGCGCAGTTCGCCGAGCGACTTGAAACCACCGAACAAGGTCGCGAGCAGCGGCACCATTACGATGATGGCAACAACGGCCAGGAACACCAGCTTGAACAATACTGAGGGATCGAACGGCGCTCGGATGGTCCTGACGTTACTCATCGCGCATGAACCATCGCTTGTACGTGAAGGCAAAGGTCACGCAGATCGCAAACAGAATGACGCCGATGGCACTGCCGTAGCCGACCCGCATGCGCGAGATGCCATTGTTGTAAAGAAAGCTCACCATCGTGTTCGAGGCGTCCGCGGGCCCGCCGCGCGTCAGGGGCATGACGAGATCGAACAGCTGCAACGAGCCGACGATGGCGAAGAACACGGAGAGCCGGATCGTCGGATAGAGCAAGGGGATGACCACATGTCGCAAGGCTTGCGATCGGGTCGCGCCGTCGATACGCGCCGCCTCGACCAGGCTCTTGTCGAGGCCCTGGAGCGCTGCGATGAATAGCATCATGTGGAAGCCAAAGTACTTCCAGACGACCACGATCAGCACCGCCAGCATGGCCGTATCCGTCGATGCAAGCAGATGCGGCGGCTCGGCGCCGAAGCTGCGCCAGATCGAGGCCACAAGGCCGTAGTCGCCATCATAGACGAAGCTGAAGATCAGCCCGGTTGCGATCTCCGCCAGGATATAGGGCATGAAGAACAGCATGCGCAGCGCCACCGCCCCTCGAAAGCGTTCGGCGAGCATCAAGGCCAGGGTGAGCGCAAGCGGCAGCTGGATGGCGAGCGAAACAGCGATGATCAGGCCGTTGTTGCGCAGAGCGAGCCAGAAGGCGCGGGTCTCCAGCACAAAGCGGTAATTGTCCAGGCCAATCCAGTTGGTCGGCCTGCCGAATCCGTTCCAATTGAAGCCCGAGTACCAAGCTGCTTCGCCGATCGGCAGCACAACGAACAACGTGAACAACAGCAGCGCCGGCGGCAGGAACAGGATGAGCACCGTCAGCCTGCCGTCCCAACTCGGGCCACGGACCGTGACCTGCGGTATCATCTCGCCAGCAGCGCCGATCGCCGACACGCTCGCGGTCCGCCGCGTCACCGTCAGTTGCCCTGTTTCCAAGCCGCCTCGATCGCCTTGGCGGCCTCTTGCGGGCTCATGCTGCCGCCGGCGATCTCGGCGGTGACGTCGTTGACGACGCGGCCCACCGACGGACCCAGGCTCTGGTCATAGAAGTTCTGGTGGTAGTTCGACTTCGCCAGATTGGCGGCGATCAGCTTCATGAAGGCGTTGTTGAGGCCGACATCCGCACTCTGCACCACCGGGATGATGAAGTTGCCCGCGGCAAGCCGCGTCTGCACCTCTTTGGAGACGAAGTATTTCAGGAAATCGACAGCCTCCTTCGGCGAGCCTTTCGTAATCAGCCAACCGGTGATGCCCCCGAGCGTATCGGTCGGCGCGCCCTTGCCGCCGGTCACGACAGGGAAGTCGAACCAGCACATCTTGTCCTCGGTCAATCCGATCTTGTCGGCGGCGAGAGCGCGCTGCAAATGATAGACCGTGCTGATCGCGAGCGTCATCGCCGCCTTGCCGTCGCCGAAATAGCCGACCGCCTGCGGGTTCTTGAAACCCAGGAAGCCATTCTGGAACGGTTGGAGATCCACGAGTTGCTTGAACAGCTCGCCGGATTTCTGGAAGGTTTCCCCGGCAAAGCCGCCGTTCTCGCCACGCAGCGCCGCATCGAACGCCGCCTTGCCGCCGATGCGCACAGCAAGATGCGTCCAGTAGAAGTGCAGTGGCCATTTGTCGGCTCCGCCGACCACGATCGGGGTCACGCCGGCGGATTTCAACGTCTTCACGGCAGCAAGCAGATCGTCCCAGCTCTTGATCCCGGCAGGGTCGACCTTCGCCTTGGCCATCAGCTCCTTGTTGCAGAGGAAGCCGACCTGCGAGAGCGCCGTGGGCAGACCATAAACACGGCCGTTGCTGGTGAAGGCGGCGAGCGCCGCCGGTGTGAGACTGTCGCTGTAGCCCTTCACAGAATCGGTGATGTCGTCGAGCACACCGGCCTCGATCTGCGTCTTCAGGACACCGCCGGCCCAGCTGTAGATGATGTTGGGCCGGTCTTTGGATTGCAGGATGGTCGGCAGCTTGGCCTTGTAGGCCTCGTTCTCGAGGAACTGCATCTCGACCTTGACGCCGGGATGCGACCCCTCATAGGCGCGCGCAACCTCCTCCCAGATTTTGACCTGGGCCGGGTTGGCCTCGATGTGCAGCCACTTGACCGTCGTTTCGGCCGCAGCGAGTTTCGCTCCGAACAGGCATGCGACAACGGCTAGTCCCAGTTTCCCGAGCAGTCTCATCACATTCCTCCCAGAGGGCTCTTATTCTTTGATGCAATCCTGCCTTCGATTTTTGAGGTACGCAACTGAAATTCTGACCTATGCACCTCACGAGGGAGGTCGCTAAGATGAGCGGGAGAGTCGGGCCGCGTCGCGCTGCCCCCAACGCAAATCGAGGGATATCCATGGCTGCCGTTTATTCCGACCTCGCCGGCAAGGTCGTTCTCGTCACCGGAGGCGCATCGAATTGGCGCTGCGATCGTGCGGCGCTTCGCACAGCAGAAATCCAATGTCGTGTTCTTCGACATCAATGTCGACGCGGGCCAATCGCTGGCACGCGAGCTCTCGGATCAAGGTCTTAGCGCGCGTTTCATGCGTGTCGACTTGACCGATATTGCCGCGTTACGTGCCGGTGTCGCGGAGGCGCGCAATGTGCGCGGCGCGATCAACATCCTCGTCAACAATGCCGCGCATGACGAGCGGCACAGCACCGAGGAAATGACACCGGAATATTGGGACGACCGCATCGGGGTCAACTTGAAGCACCAGTTCTTTGCTGCGCAGGCCGTGTTGCCGGACATGAAGGCGGCGAACGCCGGCGCTATCATCAATTTCGGCTCGGTATCGTGGATCGCCGGACAAGGCGGCATGGCCGCCTACACCGCCAGCAAATCGGGTGTGATCGGTCTCACACGCTCTCTGGCGCGCGATTACGGCGCCTACAATATCCGCGTGAACGCGATAGCGCCGGGATGGATCATGACTGAGCGCCAGCTCGATAAATGGATGACACCCCAGGGCGAGGTCGAGCTCATGCAACGACAATGCCTGAAGCGCAAGCTCATGCCCGACGAGGTCGCGAAGTTCACCATCTTCCTCGCTTCCGACGAGGCTTCTGCCTGCACAGCCCAGCACTACATCGTCGATGGCGGCTGGGTCTGAGGCGGACCAGACCAGATCGTGCATCGGCGCGCCGCTACTTTGCCAGGCGGAACTTCCCGCCTTCGACCTTGATGAGAAAGGCCGAGCGCTCATCATAGCCGTTGTGATCGGCCTTGCTCATGTTCGACAGCCCATTGTTGAGATAGATGTTCTGCCCACGCTCGAGTGCGTCCCGCAGCGCCGCGCGAAATTCGATTGTGCCAGGCTTTGCCGTCTTCAGCGCATCCGGTGCAGCTTTTCCGATCAGTGCCACGACATCCCAGAGGTGAGCAGCGAACATGTTGGGCTTTTGTCCGTTGGCCGCTTCATACGCGGTCACGAACTCCTCCGTCGAACGACGGAACGGATCTCCTGCGGGAAGATCGGCGGCAATGGTAAAAGCTTCGCCCGCGAATACCGCACCTTCGACGTTCGCGCCGCCGAGCTTGATGAACTCCTCACTGGCCACGCCGTGTGTCTGAAATATCTTCCCGGCGTATCCGCGCTCGCGGAGCGCCTGCTGGGGCAGGACGGCCGGAGTTCCTGCGGACGCGATGAAGACGGCATCGGGATTGGTCGACATCACCTTCAGCGCCTGACCGGTGACGCTGGTGTCGGCGCGCGCGTAGACCTCATGTGTGGTCACGGTCAGCCCCAACGCAGGCGCGAGGCGGCTCACCTCCTTGTAGTAGCCCTCGCCGTAGCCATCCGAAACGCCGATATAGCCGAGCGTCTTCACGCCTGATGTCGCGATATGCTTGAGGATGGCGGCCGCCATGAGGTCGTCATTGGGAACGACCTTGAAAGCCCAGGCACGCTTCTCATCCATCGGTTGAACGATGGCCGTAGCGGCAGCGAGCGACAGCAGCGGCGTCTTCGATTCGAGCGCGACATCCAGCATCGGCATGGTCACCGGGGTCAGAGAGGAGCCGACCAGCACGTCGACCTTATCCTGGATCACCAGCCGGCGTGCGTTCTGGACCCCTTTGGTCGAATCCGACTCGTCGTCCAGGACGATATAGGTCACCTTCTCTCCACCGATCTCTTTCGGAAGAGCTGCAACCGTCTTGAGCTGCGGCTGTCCCAGAGCGGATCCCGGGCCGCTTGCCGAAATCACAATTCCAATTTTGATGTCCGCGTGAGCAGCATTTCCAAAAAGGACGCATGCCACAAGAAGCGAGGCTCGCGCGAAACCGATCTTCATGTCCCGTTCCTCCCTGTCCGCTTTGATGACTCCGCCGGCTGCATCGGGCGCCCCGGCTCGAGCTTGCACTGCTCTCCGGGACGCACCGACGCTGCCCAGAAGGCACGTCGTCCGACATACGCGTTCCCTCCTGCGGTCCCGAGCAAGCGGGCGGATCATGCTAAGCGGATCGCGGCAACGTGTCTGTCCCTAGCGTTAGGGACAAGACATCGGTGCTCGAACCGGAATCTCGAGGTAGACGGACACGCCTTCGCGTTCTCGCGGCGCATTTCGCCCGAGCTTTGCTTGGTCATTCCGCCCCTTTATCCAAGAGGGCGCAGGGAAGGCCGGGTGCCGGCTGGCACCCGCGGTCCGCTGCGCGAAAAGCACACGCAGGAAAACCGCACAGCAGCATACAGGTGTAGCCAATCACTCGGCCTTCCCTGCGCGATGGTTGGACGGCTTATGCCGTGCTCTCCCGGGAGCCGAGTTCTCTTTGGCCTCCCTCGCCCCAACGAAAGTCACCGGCACCCGCGCCGGTTGACGCAGATGCCGCATTCGCCAGGGCTTGACCGTAGCAACGACGGCCAGGACCACACGGTTTTGCCGTACGCACGGCTCGCCATTTCGCCGCAGTTTTCCCAGCCCTGTCGACGGAGCCGGAAACTTACAGACGAGACGAAGCCTAGCAGCGCCGCTCGTCGGAACGCAGCCTTGGGCTCACGGAGAGCAATCCGCCCTGCCCTTGGCCTCTCGCACCCGAACGCTGCCGCGTCCACCGCAAGCCCGGCTCGCGAACATGACGACCACAAGATCGCCCTCAAGGATGAGCCGGGATGGACGACACATACGCTAAAACCGAATTTCGGTAAAGTGGAATATTTCTGACGAGGGGGGGGTGACCGCGGTCGTGGCTGTTTCGGCTGCGAGGCCGCTCGATGAGGAATTAGCGGTTTGGTAACCATACGCGCCTCGCTCGAAGGATTAATGCAAATCATACGCCGCCGGTGTCTCCCCCGTAACGACCCTGCTATAGAGCGTAGATCCGGCTCCATCAATCGTCCCGAGCCATCTGCTTTCTTGGTTGCGTATGAACAGACCTAGCAACACATTCGACATCGCCATCGAGCAGGGATTCGACTTCCTGTCGCCGGACTACGCGGAGCTGTTCGACAACTCGGCCGCCACCGCGTTCCAGCATCCGCTCTGGCTCGACACCCTCTACACCAGGCTCGCGTCTCATGTGGGCGCAACTCCTCTGGTTGTCGTGGTCCGCCACCGCGCGACGGGCGCCCTTGCGATGGTGTTGCCCTTGCTGCGGATCCGGCGCGGCCCGATACGGACCGTCGAATTCGCCGACCTCCGCGTTTCCGACTACCTCGCGCCCGTATGCAGCCCGCAGGTATTTTCCGAGCTGCTCAAGGACGAGAGTGCCTGCGCAGAAATCCGGTGCCTCGTCCGCCCGTTCGATCTGCTCCGGATGACCAAGCTGCCGGATGGACGGCTTCCGATCGAGAACCTGCTGGCTGCGCCCCGCCGCATAGCGATGGACACCAATGCCTATGCGACCGTTCTGGTCGCGCCGTTCGAGCAATGGCGCGCCAGTGCGCTGGACCGTTCCTACCAGAAGGAGCTCGCAAAGAAAGCCCGGCAGCTCCAGAAGAAGGGGGACTTGAGTTTTTCATGCTGCCGCGACAGTGCCGCTGTCTTGGAGGTGCTGGACGTGATGAAGAAATTTCGCGGGCCGCGCTTTCAGGCACACGGCGACGGAGATCTGCTCCAGCGCCCCGAATATTACGGCTTCTATTCCGACGTGGCGCAGCGCGGCCTCGGCTCCTTTGTCCGGCTCTATGCGATGAAGATGAACGGCGAGGTCATCGCAGCCGTGCTCGGACTCAGCCATCACGGCAGCTTCCTCGTGATCATGGGCGCCTTCGACATTGCCGGATACAAAAGCCAGTCCTTGGGCGCGCTGATGTTCGAGCAGGTGGCGAAGGATTGCATCGAGCGCGGGGATCAGATGCTCGATTTCACCATCGGCGACGAACCCTACAAGAAGCAGTTCGGCGCTCAGCCTTCACCGATGTGGACGGTCACGCAGGCGGGCAGCACCACGGGCGCCATCTCCTTGTTCGCACTGAAACAGGCGCCTTGGCTCAAGCTGGCCGCCAAGCGGATGTCGGAGTTCAGGTTCCTGCCGACCCGGACCTCAACGCCGACGCGCTGACCGGTGCGAGGGGCCGACCGGGTGCCGCTCTCAGGCGCGTAGCGCGCTTCGAACCTGCGCGAGCCAGCCGGGCCGCATCTGATCGAGCCGGTGGGTGATACTGCGTCGCAGGAAGTGCAGCCGCCGCCGCACGTCCCAGCCAATATCGTTGCGGGACGTCAGGGCCTGCCGGAAGCGCGCCATCTTCAGTGACTGCTGGTCCGCCGCGACCTTGTCGGGATCGGAATAGAATTCAGAAATCTTCTCCCGGCCCATGCCCTCGGTCCCGAGCCAACGCGGCGCATATTCGGTGCAGAGGCGCTCGACGTCGACCAGCAGACGGGCGACGCCCGTGCCGGCGGCCGGACAATTCGTTTGGAACGCATCACCGATGAGCACGACTCCGGGCTGGAGATGTCCTTCCACGACGGACAGGTGCATCACCCAATTCTGCACCCGGTCGATCACGTGGAAATCGCCAAGGTAGGGCCGCAATCCCGGAAGCAAGCGCAAGACCGTCGCCTCCGGTTCACGGCGCAGCTCGCGCATGATCGGATCGGTCGGGTCTCGGAACATGAAGAGATTTGCCCGCATGCCGGCACGCACGGGAAACAGGCTGAGATAATCGATGCCGTCCGCTGTGCGCTCCCCATAACAGGTCAACGCCTCGAAATCGAACGGCGCGTGGTCGCGGCGGGCGATCGTGAAGCCGAACGAAACCGAATGGCGCTCGGCCAGCACGCGCCGCTTGATGCCGAGCTTGTAGCCGAGCACGCCCGCCATGCCCGTGGCCAGCACGACGAGGCGCGCAGTTATGCGCCCCCCTGACGCGAGCTCGACATGTTGGAGATCGTCGCGACAATTGACCGCAGTGACCTCATCGACAATGAGGCTGGACGGATCAGGCAGCTGGCTGCGCGCCATGGCGACGAGATCGGCATATGGAAGCCCGTAAGCCCGGCCGACGCTGACATCGACCACCTTGCCTTCCCTGATGTTGAGCACCTGATCATATCGACAGGCCACGTTGTCGAGCGCATCGAGGAAGCCCAGCTTGCGCAACATCTCCAGCTGACGGCCGCCTATTTTTTCGACCCGAAACTCGTCCGGATGGACCGCGCGCTTGTCGACGAGAGCGACACGATGCCCTGCCCGCGCGAGCACGGCCGCCGCGAGCGAGCCCGCAAGGCCGCCGCCGACGATCGCGATGTCGACGACGATCGCCGCGGTCGCAGATCCAGCGCTCGGCTCGGTCACGTTGCTATCCGCCGTCATGGTCCAGGCTCCCACGGTCAACGATGGTTGCCCGTGCAATTCTCTCGCCTGATGTCGCATCGTAGGACCAAACGCGATCATTTCTCGATATCTCGGTTAACGCAGCGGAGACCTGCCCGGCCCGATGAGATCCGGCACGCGCCTTGCTCGGGATGGCCATTCCCGCCGAGCCGGTCCGCATTCCAACGGCTCATCTCGCCTCATCGGCCGTCGATGCGGCGCTCTGTCGCCACGCGACCGGGCCGCACTTTGCTCTATCTGGGACAATGGGGTCAGCGATGTTCCATAGTGAAGCAACAGGCATGGCCGCGACGTCGCCGCGGCCGGCGGGATCATGGAGGCCGTCCATTAACACTCGCGGTTTTTCGGCATGCTAGGCTGTCGCAGGTAATCGGAAAATGTCTCTTCAGGGGAAGTTGCCCCTTAAATCTCCATGATCGAATCCATCGTCCAGTTCATGCGGCGCGACGTGACGCGCGGTGTTGCCGGAACCATCCTTCTCAAGGTTGGTAGCGGCGCGCTTGCGTTCGCGTTGTTCTCGCTTGCGGCACGAACGATGTCGCCCAATGGGTTTGGCATCTTTGCGACCTGGCTTTCGGTCGCCCAGATGGCAGCGGTCGTCGGTCTGGTGGGCCAGGAATCGCTGCTGGTGCGATTTCTGAACGAGTATCGGGTGGGAAATCAGCCTGATCTCACCAAGGGCGTGCTGCTATCGAGCTTCAAGATTTCCTCCGTCGCGATGCTGATTGCGATCGGCGCAATCGCGATCGGCGCGAACATCAAAGGCGCCTCGTGGCTGCTGGTTGTCGCGGTGTCGGCCTACACAGCCGTGAATGCCGGACTGATGCTTGGCAGCCAGATCGCACGCTCGCTGGTCAGCATTCTCATGGGGGAAGGAAACAGGGAGTTCTTCTGGCGAGTCAGCGTGGTGCTGTTTCTGCTCGCAATCATGTTCGGCCATCGGCAGCTTGATCCCGCCGAATTGATCGCCGTGATGACGATTGCCATGTCGGTCGGGCTGGTCGCACAGATCATCGCGATTGCGCGAGTTCTACCGGATTTCCGCGGCACGGCGGTGCGTTCCGAGCCGTCGCGCTGGAGATCGAGCGCGCTTCATTTCTGGGTCGCATCCATTCTCGAAGCCGCGAACCAATATTTCGACGTCATTCTGGTCTACTGGATGCTGGACCCGGCAACCGCCGGAATTTATTTTGCCGCTTCGCGCCTGGCCAACATCTTCGCCATGCTGTCGGCCGCATTGTACAGCTTTGGCGCACGTCGGCTCCCCTCGCTGTACTTCAGCAAGAACCATCAGGAATTCGAGCGAACGTTGCGGCTCATGGCGGAAGTGACCGCGGTGTGCGTGGTCAGCGGACTCCTCCTGATCTGGGTTGGAGGTCCCCATCTACTCAACTTGTTTGGGCCACATTTCGCTGCGCAGCACTGGGTCCTGATCGTGCTCGCGATCGGAACGGCGGTCCAGGCGGCGGGCGGTCCGTCTGCGGCGATATTGCAACTGACCGGCCATGAGCGCGAGTATGTCCCCGTGATTGCCGGGAACGTAGCGCTACGGCTGGTTGGATTTCTCGTCCTCATTCCCTGGCTCGGCGTTCTTGGCGCAGCGATCTCGGCCACTGTGTCGCTGGCGCTCGCGACCATCGTCCTCAACATCCTCTGTCGCCGACGAACCGGCGTCGATCCTTCGATTCTGGGGCTTCTGCGTTTCTCGGCATCGAAGCGCAGCGCCTACGCGGTCCGTGGCGCGGACTCCGGCGAATAGAGCGTCAGCATATGTCGCGCGTGTCCCGCATGAAGGAGAGCGCACCAGCAGCCGTCGGCGCACCGGTAGAATGTGCGTCGTTTTCGTATGCTTTAGTGGGCCCGCTCCAACCCAAATATCGATGGTTAATCGGCGGTTGCCCGCGTCCTCTGCACTTCGTCGGGAACCAGCGGAATTCCCTCACGAACGATGCCCTTGCGGCAGGGCGCATTAACTCCGTTTATTGCTAGTCGGTGTCCGCGCGATGCCCGCATGGTAGATACGGAGTTAAGAAGGTGAAAAATTCGCTTCTCTAATGGGTCGGGATCCGTGCTGCATTACCAGCCAAACAAGGCGTTGGGCGAGACGACTGCGACAGCACTCCCGTCGCCCAACGGTGGCGGACGCAAGCCGCACGTGCTGCTCGTACAGACCCAGGCTGAGAACGCCGGTGCGCAGGAGATCTCGCGCCTGCTTGGCGCCGGGCTGACCGCCCGCGGCTATCGCGTCACCAATCTTTTCTTCTTCCGCAAGTCGGATTCGTTCGATGAGCCGCCCCACACGGTCTATTGCGCGTCGAGCCGGCCGGGAAATCCGCTGGCGCTGCTGCAAATGCTGTGGACGCTCGGCCGCCATATCAGGGCCACCAGGCCTGACGCCGTTCTGACCTTTCAGCACTTCGGCAATGTCATCGGCGCCGGTGTGGCGCGCCTGATCTGCCGCGCACCTGTCATCGCCAATCAGGTTTCATCCGCGCTGTCGATGAGCTGGCCGGTCCGTATGGCCGACATCATCATGGGCAGCCTCGGCTTCTTCGACCGCATCACGCTCAACTCGCTGGACATGCAGCGCGAGTATTCGCGCTACCCCAGGGCTTATCGCGCGCGCATGGTGCATGTCCCGCACGGCTTCGACGACAAGGCGCTCATCCTGTCGAAGCAAGCTGCGCGACAGAAGTTCAATCTCCCGCCGGATAGCCCCCTGCTCGGCTGCGCAGCAAGATTACACCCGCACAAGCGGCTCGACGCGGCGATATGTCTGTTGCCGGATCAACCCTCCTGGCACCTCGCACTGGCCGGGCAGGGAGCCGACGAGGCCCGGCTGCGGCAGTTGGCGGATGACTTGAAAGTATCGGACAGGCTGCATCTGCTCGGCGAAATCACCCCACGCCAGATGGCGGAGTTTCTCGCCGCTCTCGACGTGTTCGTATTTCCGACGCAGGCGGAGACCTTCGGCCTCGCCGCTGTGGAGGCTGCAAACGCCGGCGTTCCCTCGGTCGTCACCGATCTTCCGGTCTTGCGCGAAGTGTTGTCCGTCGAAGGGAAGCCGACAGCGCTGTTCGTCGATGCCTCCGATCATACCAAGCTGTCGGCCGCCGTCTCCAGGCTCCTGACGGACCAAAAACTGAGCGACGAACTGCGGCAAAACGCCAAAGGCCTGAAGCTGCGCTATTCAGTGGACGCCATGGTGGAGGAATACGTTCGAATTCTCGGCCAGGTCATTTGATCGGGGCGCATGGAAACGGATCGGCTCGACATGACCATCGAGTTTCGCTGTGAAATTGAGAATGCGCGGCGGTGGATGGGCCGCGAGACGCTGTCGATCGACGGGCGGGATGTACCGGTCCAGATCGCGTGGACGGCAACGGCGGAGCCGCGGCCGGCGGGTCTCGACATGCTGTTCGAGCTCGAACGTTTGGTGTTGCACAAGGGCAAACACAGCGGCACCGAAAGGCTGAAGATCAGTCCGGACCGGATGCAGGCTCGCGCCAGCACGGCAGACGTCATCGTCGATTTCACCGGTGGCGCGCGGGATCCGAACTGCTCCGCCCGGCAGTATCTCCGCCCGCTGTTCAATGGAGTGGCAGGCGAAAACGCAGCTCTTGCCGCCATTCTCGCCGGCGATCTGCCGGTGATCGAAATCGTCGACGAGGTCGACGGTGCAGTCCTCGATCGTGGCCATCCCTCCGCCGAAATCGCGGCCGGTCTGAGCGGGGGCCTGGAAACGGTCATGGCGCGAACCCTGACCATGGTGGCCGCCATCCTGTCGGGACGACCGCGCATCGTGCCGCAGCTGGCACGACCGGCCCGAGCGGACAACGGCCGCCCGCCAACGGCTTATGTCGCGCGCGGCCTCACCATATCGATCGCCAAGGAGATCTATCGCCTCTGCTGCTATGCCCCGCATTGGCATGTCGGATGGCGCATCAACAAGGGCGCAGGCGTCTGGCAGACCGGAGACCTGTCAGGGCCTCGCTGGAACGTCCTTGCCGATCCCGGAAACCACTTCTACGCCGATCCTTTCCCCATCACGTGGCAGGGAAGAACATTCGTCTTCTTTGAGGATCTCGATCACCGGATTGGAAAAGGAATCATTTCCGCGATCGAGTTCGACGATAAGGGCCCGGTCGGAGCGGTCGTGCCCGTATTGGACGAGCCCTGGCACCTCTCCTATCCGTTCCTGATCGAGGACGATGGCGCATTGTGGATGATCCCGGAGAGCTCGACCAATGGGGACGTCGCCATCTATAAATGCGTTCGGTTCCCGGACAAATGGGAGCGCCACGCGACGCTGCTTTCAGGACTTGAACTCGCCGATGTGACGATCACGCGGCACAACGGCCTGCACTATCTGTTCGGAGCCTGGCGCGATGGCACTGGCGGGTATTCGGATTCGTTGGCGATCTATCACGCCGAGCACCTCATGGGCACGTGGTTGCCGCATGCCAGCAACCCGGTCCTGATCGACCGCGCGAGCACGCGGCCTGCGGGGAATTTCGTCACCATCAATGACAAATTGTGGCGCCCGGTCCAGGATTGTGCCGGCGGATATGGGGCAGCGCTCGCCCTGGCGGAAATCGTCGAACTGTCGCCGACGACGTTCAAGCAGATTATCCGCCACTCTCTGCGGCCAGGGCCAGCATGGCCCGGCAGGAAGTTGCATACCTTGAATCGCTGCGGACAACTCGAGGTGATCGACGGGTCGCGTGTCCAACCCAAGACCCGTGCCTTCGGAGGCAAATTTCCATCGGCTGTCTTGTCGCCGCGGACCAGCCCCTCTGCCGCCAGCTAGCGCGGATGGCTGAACAGGTCCGTCGTGGCGTCGTCGACGGCGATATCGACCAGCGCGGGACCGCTTGATGCCAACGCTTCGGTCAAGATGGCGTCGACGTCGCCGACATCGGTCACGCGCTGCCCCGGACAACCCATTCCCCTTGCGAGCGCCACGAAGTCGAGCCCGGGCAGGTCGATCCCGGGCGGGCGATGCGCCTGCATCAGCTGGCTGAAGGCGCGCATCGCGCCATAGCCTGAATTGTTCATGATCACGAAAGTGATCGGCAGGCGGCGTTGCACCGCGGTCCAGATTGCCTGGATGCAATACATCGCCGATCCGTCACCGATCAGGGCGACGATGCGGCGGCCTGGCCGCGCCAGCGCCACGCCGACCGAGGCCGGCAGGCTATAACCAAGTCCGCCGCTCGCCATCGTGTAGAAGCTGTCCGCGCCAGGCCGTGGTAGGAATTGTTGGATGGCGGGACGATGCGACGGCGCCTCCTCGACCACGATCGCATCGGCCGGCATCAACGCGGAGAGCCGGGCGAGCGCATAAGCGGGCGGAAGCGGATTTTGCGCGGCAGGAACGGCAGGCCGCATCCGCGCGGCCGGCACCTCGCGCTCCGCGATCCCTGGCATCGCCGACAGCAGCCCAGCCAGCGCCTTTGGGAGCGTGCTGATGATGGTGTCACCGACAGAAGCGGATGCGGCTTCCGTCGGATCATCCGTGATCTGCCAGACCGGCGTTCCGTCGTCGAGCAATTCACATTGTCCTTCGACATGGAAAGTAAACACCGGCGCGCCGACCACGACGATCAGATCGGCGCCGCGCAATGCGCGGGCGAGCCCTCCCGGTGCTGCCGGAAGGAAGCCGGCGAACAGCGGATGCAATTCCGGAAAGCTCGAACGGCTCGACATCGGGCTTGCCCAAACGGCCGCGCTCGCCTGCTCGGCCACAGCGACCATCGCGTCGACGCAGCCGCTGCGATCGATCTCGGGTCCGACAACGAAGATAGGTTTTTTGGCGGCTCGGATCGCCGCGCCGAGCCGAACGATCGCCGCCGGATCGGGCGCAAACTCCGTCGCGATGCAGCGGACCGGTGGAGCGGTTGCGGGCCGCGCCCAATCATCCGACGGGACCGACACGAATGTCGGACCGCGGGGATGCTGCATGGCGGTGAGGAAGGCCTGCGCGGTCGCCGCTGGAACATCTTCGGCGCGCGCCGGTTCGGCGCTCCATTTCACATAGGGCTTTGGAAACTGTGCGGCGTCCTCGGAGAAGAGATAGGGTCGCATCCGCAATAGGCTGCGCGCCTGCTGCCCGGCTGTCACGACCATCGGTGTCTTGTTGCGGAATGCGGTGAAGAGATTGCCGAGGGCATGACCGAGCCCAGCCGCCGAGTGCAGATTGACGAACGCCGCTCGTCCCGTGGCCTGCGCATAGCCGTCTGCCATGCCGACGACGCAGGCTTCCTGCAATCCGAGCACGTAGTCGATGTCGTCGGGCCAGTCGCCAAGGAAGGCAAGCTCGGTCGAGCCGGGGTTGCCGAAAACGCGATCGACGCCAAAGGAGCGAAGCACACCGAGGGTCGCTTCCCGAACCGTGAGAACTTTCGAATTCATGAATAGCGTCCTGATGGGCTTCGCTTGTTGCGCGGTCAGAAGGGATAGTGCTGCGGCTGGGTCTCGATGGTGATCCAGCGCAGATCGGTGAACTCGGCGATCCCGGCCTGACCTCCGAAGCGGCCGTAGCCCGATCCCTTCATGCCGCCGAACGGCATCTGCGCCTCGTCATGCACGGTCGAGCCGTTGACGTGGCAGATGCCGCTTTCGATCCGCTGCGCCACCGTCAGCGCACGCGCGACGTCGCGGCCGAACACGGCGGCCGAGAGGCCGTACTCGGTATCGTTGGCAAGCCGCACCGCGTCATCCACGCCACTTGCCCGGATCACCGAGACGACGGGACCAAAGCTCTCCTCGGTATAGATGCGCATGCCGGGCACCACGCGGTCGAGCACGGTGGCCGGGACGACCGTGCCAACCCGGTCGCCGCCCGCGAGCTTGACGGCGCCTTTGGCGATCGCGTCGTCGATCAACGCAACGACATGCTTGGCCGGCGCCTCGTCGATCATCGAGCCGACGACAACGGGACCGGAGCGCGGGTCGCCGGCCGGAAGCGCAGCCGTTTTCTTCGCGAGCTTGTCGACAAAGGACGCCGCTACCGCCTCGTCGACGATCACCCGTTCGGTCGACATGCAGACCTGGCCCTGATTGATGAAGGCGCCAAACGCCACGGCCGCGACGGCGGCATCGAGGTCGGCATCGTCGAGCACGACCAGAGGCGCCTTGCCCCCTAGTTCGAGCAGCACTGGCTTGAGCTGGCGCCCGGCCAGCTCGGCGATGACGCGACCCACGCGGGTCGAGCCGGTGAAATTGATCCGCCGCACGGCCGGATTGGCGATCAGGCGCTCGACCAGAGCGGGCGCATCGGCCGGTGCGTTGGTCAGAACATTTACGACACCGGGCGGAAAGCCTGCGTCCTTGAAGACCTCGCCGATCAACCGGTGCGTCCCCGGGCATATCTCGGAGGCCTTGAGCACGACGGAATTGCCGCAGGCGAGCGCCGTCGCCACGGCGCGAACGCCGAGAATGATCGGCGCATTCCACGGGGCGATGCCGAGGCACACGCCGGCGGGCTGTCGAATGGACATCGCGAGGCATCCCGGCTTGTCCGACGGGATCACCTCGCGGGCGATCTGCGTGGTGAGCGACGCCGCTTCGCGCAGCATGCCGGTCGCGAGCTTGACGTTGAAGGCCGACCAGATCTCCGTCGTGCCGATCTCGGCCATCATGATCCGGACGAAGGCGTCGCGCTTGGCCTCAAGCGCATCTGCGGCCTTCAGCAACAGGGCTCGCCTCGCATTCGGGCCGAGCGCCGACCACGCGGCAAACGCGGCGGAGGCCGCCGCCACCGCGGCGTCGGCATCGGAAGCGGTCGCGGCGGCCGCGCGGCTTGCGACCTCCTGCGACAGCGGATTGCGCCGCTCGAACACCTTGCCGCTGGAAGCGGCCTGATCCTGCCCGTTGATGAGAAGACTGACGTCCATGAAAAACCTCCCTGGGGTTGATAATGGCGCTCGCTCTAGCCGAGCAGCCGCGATTTTCCGGTTTCACGCGCAAAGCCGAGCGCAATCATCGCCGCGAGCGCGAGCGCAACGTAGTATCCTGTGATCGCGTAGGTGGAGCCCGTCTGCGCAAACAGGCTGGTGGCGACCAGCGGCGCAATGCCGCCGCCGAGCACCGTCCCGAGCTGCTTTCCGATCGACACGCCGGTGAAGCGAATGCGGGTCGGAAACAATTCCGGAAAATAGCTTCCTTCGCTGCCGAACATCAGCGGATGGATCACCCCCGCGGCGAGGATCACCGCGCCCGTCACCAGCACCGTGTCGCGGCTCGCGACCACACCGTAGAATGCAAACATCGAGATGGCTGCAAGCACCACGCCGGCCAAGAACAGACGCTTTCGTCCGATACGGTCGGACCAGGCTCCGATGAGTGGCATCGCAACGAGCCCGACGAGATTGGCGAACAGCACGGCCTGCGTGATGACGTCTTTCTGGACGCCGAGCTGACGGGTCGCGAAGGAGATGGTGAAGATGGCTGTCAGATAGAAATAGGACGTCTGCGCCATCTCGGCGAAGAATACGATGAGGATCGGCCGCCAATGTTCCCGCAGCGCTTCGACCACAGGCGCTACTTCCGTCACCTTCGCCTTTCGGAATGTCGCGCTCTCCTCGATGCGCAGGCGCATATAGACGCCGAGCGCGACCAGAACCGCGCTGATCAGGAACGGCACGCGCCAGCCCCATGACAGCAGGTCCGCTTCCGGCAGCCGCGCGATCGTGAGCGCCGCAAACGAGGCGAGCACGACACCGACGGGTCCTGCGGCCTGGATCACCGCGGCCGAGAAGCCGCGCCGGTGCCCGGGCGCCGTCTCGATCGCCATAAGGATCGCCGCAGTCGATTCGCCGCCGAGCGCAAACCCCTGAACGAAGCGCAACGCCACGAGCGCGACGGTCGCAGCCACGCCTGCACTGGCGTAGGTCGGCAACAATCCGATCGACATGGTCGCAAGTCCCATCATGAGCAGCGTACACAGCAAGACGGACTTTCGGCCGAGACGGTCACCGAAATGGCCGAATACAAGCCCGCCGAGCGGACGCGCCAAAAATCCGACGGCAAACGTCGCGAACACCGCAATCGTCGCCGTGAGCTGGTCGAACTTCGGAAAGAACAATTGATCGAACACCAGCGGCGCGATCAGGCCGTAGATGAAGAAGTCGTACCATTCGATCGCGGTGCCGATGGTGCCGGCGATCAGGATACGCCGGCGGCTGCTCGCCGTCTGCTCGGCAGTGGCGCCGGCGGCGGCATGGTCGTCGTAGTGCTCCAATGCTCTTGTCGTCACGGTTTCCTCCTCCGGTGTCATTTGTCGTTTTGTTGTCTTGTTGTTATTGGCCGCCGCAGCCGCTGGTCGGATGCAACGGCGAGAGTCGATCAGCTTGCCAGCCGTGCGCCGTCGCTCGCGTTGTGTCCGAGTGCTCGGGCAAGGACGCGCCCGATCGTACCAGCCTGTGACGCGCTGCCGCGCCAAGCCACGATCTGGTCGGGGCGTATCAAAGCCAGATCCGCCTCATAGAGATCGCGCAGGGATTTCGGCAGCGTGACGAGTTTCACATCAACCCCGATCGCACGGATGGTCTCGACGACTGACGCTTGAGAGGTCATGACCTCGCCGAACTGGAGCAGCGTCCACTCGAACCCGAACAGGTCGTACAGCGAGACGCCGTCCTCCAACCACGTATGCGGGGCGCGGCCGCCGGGACAGGCGCTCGGAACGTAGACGTTCGCGGCATCGGGCGGCGGCTGGCTGCCGTCGGAGACGATGATCGGCGAGCCGTCGTAGCGCCCACCGAAGGTGACGCCGGGAATGTTGAATTCCGCGCGGGCGTGCTGTTCGAGATAGACGCCCGCCGTCCGCCGCGCCTCGTCGCCGGCCTCGGTGGCGTCCTCGATGTCAGGCGCAGGCGCGAACAGACCGAGCGAGTCGGCAAAGCGACGCGCATAATCGGTGTTGCGCAGCGCCACCGGACGCCGCTCGACCTCGTAGCTGTCGAGCAGCTCCGCCGGGCTCACACCATTGATGACGCTTGCGAGCTTCCAGCCGAGGTTGACCGCATCCTCGATCGCGGTGTTGTAGCCAAGGCCTCCGGTCGGCGTGAACAGATGCGCCGCGTCGCCGCCGAGGAACACTCTGCCCCGCTGCATTCCGTTTGCGACCAGCGCGTGGCCGGCGGTCCAGGTCACGAATGACAGCACTTCGCAGTCAATCGGCGCGTCGCAGGCACGCTGGAACGCTGCTTTGGCCTCGTTGATTGTGATCGCACTCTCGTCTTCGCCGGGCCGAAGCTGCGTGTGAAACGCAAATTCGTCGCGACCATTCACGGATGCCATGAAGGCGCGGCGGTCGCCGTTGAAGCAATTGTACATCCACGCCTTGGCATGCGGGATGCTCGCGTAGAAGCCAGGCGAACGGAGATAGACCGCCAGCATGCGGCCGCCCATGAAATCGCGCTGCGTTCCGGTTTCGCCGCCGTAGACGATCTCGAGCGATTGCCGGACCATCGAGCGCGGCCCGTCGGCTCCGACCAGGAAGTCGGCCCGGACCTGAAAGCGGCTGTTGTCATCGAGACATTCGATCTCGGCGATAACGCCGTCATCGCTCTCGACGTAGCTGATCAGACGATGACCGTAGCTGAGCCGTATTCCGGGAAGCCGTTCGGCGTGGCGGCGCAGCACCGCCTCGACGTATTTTTGCGAGACCCGATGCGGCAGCTCGGCGGCGCTCCAGGAGCCCGACATGCCCTTGACGAGCTCGCCCGCGCGTGACGATGACGGCAATTGAAATCGGGCCAGCTCGTAACCGGTGTAGCGCGTGAAATACGCAACGTCGGTCGGATAATCCGCAGGCAGACCTTCGCGTCGGATCTCGTCGGCAAAACCCAGCCGCCGATAGTGCTCCATTGAGCGCGCTTGCGTCGCATTGGCTTGCGGATTGAATGCCGTGCCCGGCTTTTCATCGACCAGGATCGCGGACACGCCGCGCCGGCCGAGCTCGTTGGCGAGCATCAGGCCGCAGGGCCCCCCACCCACGATGAGCACCGAGGCCGTCAGACATGTTTCCAAGGCGCTTCTCCCAACCAGCATTATTCCGCATGGTAAGGTCGCCTGACGATATCGTCAAGTAGCCTGACTACTTGGCGTCATCGAGCGTATCGAACGTCGCGCCATAGACCGCCAGTCCCTTCAGGATCGCATCCATCGTGGCCTTGCCGAGTTGGGCGCGCATCTCCTGCTCGGCGACGTCGACCGCGTCGCGGAACGCATCGAGCCATTTGCGCCCGGCCGGCGTGAACATGACGATGCGCGCGCGGCGATCGGTCGGATCGGCGATCCGATCGACCAAGCCGAGCTCGGCGCATTGATCGACCAGCTCGCCCATCGCCTGCTTGCTCATGGAGGCGCGGCGGGCGAGCTCCGTCAGTCTGGTCCCCTCCACGTCGAGATTACGTGTGAGGCCGACATGCGCGATCCTCGTTTCGCCATGCCCCTTCTCGCTCATCAGTTCGAGCACACGACCTTCGAAGCGCCGCACCGCGTTGTTGAGCAGCCGACCGATGTTGGCATGCCGCCATGCGGTGCCGGATGTCCTGGCTTTCAATGGATGTGCCTTCTACAAAGCCGCCTGAATTCGAAAATGTCGCTCACTTCGCCGCGTCGATCCAGATCCCCGGCTGCGAATGCTCGCGGATGTGGGTGACCAGGAAGTCGGAAAAGACCCTGATCTTGGCAGGCAGTCCGGCACGGTTCTGGTAGGCGATGTTCATCGTGAGCAGCGGCAGCTCCCAGTCCATCAGAACGGGGACGAGGCGGCCCGCAGCGATATCGCTTTGCACGATATAGAGCGGCTGGATGAGGATGCCGAGCCCCGCCAGCGCGGCGCCGCGGATGACCTGGCCGTCATTGCTGTCGAGCGTCGACGTGATGCGAACAGTCTGCGCGCCATTGCCCTTGCGCAGGCGCAGCGAATAGGGATCGTTGGCGAGATTGTAGATCAGCATGTTGTGGCGCGCGAGATCGGCGGGCTGCTCCGGCTCGCCGCAGCTTGCGAGGTAGGACGGCGCAGCAGCGAGCACCCGCCGCATCTGGCCGATGCGGCGGACGATGATGTTGGAATCCGGCTCCTGCTCGCGCGTCCTGATCGCCACGTCGATGCCGGCCTCGATGAAATCGGAGTACCGGTTGGCGGTGGTGATCTGCATGTTGAGCTTCGGATAGCGCGCGCGGAAGGCTGGCAGCATCGGCGCCAGATAGATCACCGCAAAGGACAGCGAGCTCGTGACCCGCAGCATGCCTTGCGGCGACAGCGCCCGATCGCTGACGATGTCCTCGGCCTCCGCCAACTCGCTCAAAACCCGGCTCGAGCGCTCCAGCAGCTCCTGCCCCGCCTCAGTCAACCACAGCCGACGGGTGTTGCGCTCGATCAGCCGGACTGCAAGGCGCTCCTCGAGAGCGCTGAGATGGCGGCTCGCGGCAGCATTCGACATGCGTAGGGCTTCGGCAGCTTTGGACATGCTGCCGAGCTCGGCCGTCTTGGCGAAGACTTCCAACTGGAGCAGGCGGTCCATTTTTTCGCAAACAGGAAAAGAGACTTACGATTATTGAGCTTTATTTCCGTATCCCGCAAGTCAAAATGGCCTAAACACAAGCAAGATAGCAGGCGAGGAAACAGGGAAATGTCGGGCCCGATCAGGCACATCGTGATGTGGCGGCTGCGCGGCGAGACGCCGGCGGAGCGTTCTGCCGCCCGGGTCAAGGTCAAGACCCTGTTCGAGGGGCTGCGCGGCCGGATCGACGGCCTCACCCATATCGAAGTCGGTCTCGATGTCAGCGATGTCGACTACGCCTGCGACGTCGTTCTGTTCTCCGAATTCACCGACCACGCTGCGCTCGCGGCCTATGCCACCCACCCGGAACATCTGCGCGTGCGCGAGGCGCTGGGCGACTTGCGGATCGGACGCTTCCAGGTCGATTATCCCATCAAAGAGACCGGCGCATGATCGGTACGTTCACCTTTGAAAACCTGCCCTGCCGCGTCGTGTTCGGCAGCGGAACTTTGGCCTCGGCCAAGGCCGAGGTCGAGCGGCTCGGTGGCAAGCGCGCCCTGGTGCTGACGACGCCGCAGCAGGAGGCGCAAGGCAAAAGTTTGGGCGCGGCGCTCGGCCCGCTCTACGCCGGCATCTTTCCGGGCGCGACCATGCACACGCCGGTCGAGGTCACGGAGCGGGCGCTCGCGGCGATGAAGGCGTGCGAGGCCGACTGCGTCATTTCCCTCGGTGGCGGATCCACGACGGGCCTCAGCAAGGCGCTCGCCTTGCGTACAGGCGTCAACCAGCTCTGCATTCCCACCACCTATGCCGGCTCGGAGATGACGCCGATCGTTGGCCAGACCGAGAACGGGTTGAAGACCACGGTCCGCGACGCCGCCATCCTGCCGGAAACGGTGATCTACGATGTCGATTTGACCCTGACGCTGCCGGCGAGCCTGGCTGCGACATCGGGCATCAATGCGATCGCGCATGCGGCCGAAGCGCTCTACGCGCGCGACACCAATCCTGTCACGTCGCTGACGGCAGAAGAGGGCATTCGCGCGTTGGCATGTGCCCTGCCCGCCATCGCCGCCAAGGGCGACGATCGCGAGGCTCGCAGCGAGGCGCTCTATGGCGCCTGGCTGTGCGGCGTCTGCCTTGGTACCGTCGGCATGGCGCTGCATCACAAGCTCTGCCACACGCTCGGCGGCACCTTCGACCTGCCGCATGCCGAGACCCACACCATCGTGCTGCCGCACGCGCTGGCCTATAACGCGCCGGCCGTGCCCGATGCGATGGCGCGGATCTCACGCGCAATCGGCGCCGCCGATGCACCGCAAGGACTTTTCGAGCTCGCGAAGCGGCTGGGTGCGAAGGTCGCATTGCGCGACATCGGCATGCCCGAAGGCGGCATCGACAAGGCTGCGGATCTCGCCGTCACCAACGCCTACTGGAACCCGCGCCCGCTTGATCGCAACGCCATTCGCGACCTGATCGCGCGCGCCTGGGCCGGCGAGCCGCCCGGCGCCATCAAAACGGCAGTTTGATTCGATGCGGCGCACGCTCATCAAATCCGCCGTCATCATCAGCATGGATGACACGATCGGCGATTTACCTGGCGGCGACGTGCTGATCGAGGGCAGCCGCATCGTTGATGTGCGTCCATCGATCGACGTCGGCGGCGCGACCGAGACCGAGATCGTCGATGGCACCGGCCGCATCGTCATCCCCGGCCTGATCAACGCCCATATGCACACCTGGCAGACGGGCTTGCGCGGTTATGCCGCCAACTGGACGCTGCTGGAATATTTCCGCCGCATGCATGCTGGTCTCGCTACGGTCTTCAGGCCCGAGGACATTTATATCGCGACCTTGGTGGGTGTGCTGAACCAGATCAATCACGGCACCACCACGCTGGTCGACTGGTGCCACAACAATCCGACGCCCGATCATACCGACGCCGCGGTGCGTGGCCTGATCGAAATCGGTATCCGGGCGGCCTTCTTCCACGGCTCGCCCAAGCCCGAACCGAAACCGGGCGAACCGCATTTCTCGGAGATCCCGCATCCACGCCGTGAGGTCGAGCGACTGCTGGCGGGGCCCCTCGCCGACCGCGACGGCCTCGTCACGCTTGGACTCGCGATCCTCGGCCCGCACTATTCGACGCTGGACGTCGCCATGCACGATTTTCGCATGGCGCGGGAACTCAAGCTGATCGCATCGATGCATCAGGGCGGTGGTCCTGCGAAGACGCCCGGTGGCTGGGAGAAGCTGATCGAGGCGGGTCTCGTGGGCGCCGGAATCAACATCGTCCACGGCAACGACCTGCCTGACCCACTGCTGGACCGGATGGTCGATCTCGGCGTCTCCTTCTCGGTGACGCCGGAGAACGAAATGATCCAGGGCCACGGCTTTCCGATCACCGGACGGCTGCTCAAGCGCGGCGTGCGGCCGACCATCGGCATCGATCTGGAATCCGTACTGGCGGGCGACCTCTTCTCCGCCGCGCGCGTTGCGCTCTCGATGCAGCGGGCGCTCGACAACGCCGAGTCGCGCAAGGCCAGCGGCACCATTCCAGCGACGACCACGATCCCCGTCCGCGAGGCGCTGCGCTGGATCACGACGGAAGGCGCCCGCATGCTCGGCCGCGAGGACCAGATCGGCTCGCTGACACCGGGCAAGCTCGCCGACCTCGTCATCATCAATTGCTCCGATCTCAACCTCGTCCCGGTGCACGATCCCGTTTCCACCGTGGTGATGCAGACGAGCCTTGCCAATATCGAGGCCGTGATGATCGGCGGCGTGTGGAAGAAGCGGAATGGTCGGCTGCTGGCCGAGGGCCTGGGGGCGAAGAAGGAACTGCTCGTGCAATCCGGCCGGCGACTGGTGCACGACATCGAACGACAGGGACACGCCGCCTGAGGGCGTCAAGGACAACAACGATGACGGACGCTTCGAAACACATCGCTTTCATCGGGATCGGCAAGATGGGCCTGCCAATGTCGGTGCTCGTCGCCAAGGCCGGTTATGCCGTGACCGCGTTCGACCGGAGCGCCGCACGGCTCGAGGAGGCTCGCACGCAAGGCATTTCGATTGCCGCTTCACCGGCCGAGGCCGTGGATGGCAAGGCCGCGATCGTCACGTCCTTGCCCGATGACGCTGCCTTGCGCGGCGCATTGCTCGGCTCCACCGGCCTCATCGCCGCGATGGCTGCCGGATCTGTCCTGATCGAGACCAGCACCGTGAGCGTCGAGGCGTCGGCAGAGGTCGACGCCGCCGCCCAGGCGCGCGGTGTCTTCTACCTGCGTACGCCGGTCTCGGGCAATGCCAGTATCGTCCACACCGGCGCGCTGAGCTGCTTCGTCTCCGGCCCGGAGGACACCTACGAAAACGCAAAGCCGCTGCTCGCCGCCTTCACCCGCGCCCAGACCTATCTCGGGCCTGGCGAGGAAGCGCGATATGCGAAGCTTGCGGTCAATCTGATGATCGCGGTGTCGGCCGCGATGATGGCGGAGAGCCTGGCGCTGGCGCGCAAGGGCGGCATCGGCTGGCAGGACATTCTGAAAGTCCTCGACGACAGCGCGGTCGCCTCGCCGATGGTGAAATACAAGACCGCGCCGCTGCGTAACCGCGATTTCGGCTCGACCTTCTCCTGCAGGCAGATGGCCAAGGATCTCGATCTGATCCTCGGTGCCGGCCACGCCATCGGCGTGCCGCTTCAGCTCGCAGCCCAGGTGCGCGAGACCTATGGCTCGCTGGTCGCGCAGGGCGACGGCGACGCCGACTTCATCGCGACCGTCAAGCACCTCGAGCGGCTGTCCGGCCTCGGCGAGCCCAAACTCTGATTCACGGAGGCACCTATGCGAAATTTCAACGAGAACACGATCACGGACGCGGTGCTGGAGCGGATCGCAGGCGCGACCGATCCGCGGATCAAGCAGGTCAGCGAAGCGCTGGTGCGCCACCTTCATGCCTTCGTCCGCGAGGTGCGACCGACCCAGAAGGAATGGGAATACGGCATCGAGTTCCTGACCCGCACCGGCCACATGTGCGACGACAAGCGCCAGGAGTTCATCCTGCTGTCGGACGCGCTCGGCGTCTCCATGCTGGTCGACGCGATCAATCATCCCGTGCCGGAAGGCGCCACCGAAACCACGGTGCTCGGTCCGTTCTTCGTGCAGGCGTCGCCCGAGAAAGACAACGGCGCTGACATCTCCGGCCCGATGGAAGGCGATCCGATGCTCGTCACCGGCTCGGTGTCGACCGTCGACGGACGGCCGCTTGCCGGCGCCGTCGTGGATGTCTGGCATTCCGACGATGATGGCTATTACGACGTGCAGCAGCTCGACAAGATCGGCGACCTTGCGATGCGAGCGCGCTTCCACACCGACCAGAACGGCCGCTTCAATTTCTGGTCGATCAAGCCGGCTGCCTATCCGATCCCACATGACGGCACAGTTGGGGACATGCTGGCGGTCCAGGGCCGCCATCCCTGGCGCCCGGCGCACGTGCATTTCATGATCTCGGCGCCCGGCTTCGAGCAACTCGTGACCCATGTGTTCGTGGCCGGCGACCAGTATCTCGACAGCGACGTGGTGTTCGGCGTCAAGGACAGCCTGATCCGCGAATTTGTGCAGTGCCCGCCCGGCCGTGCGCCCGATGGTCGCATGGTAGACATCGAGTATTTTCACCTCAACTATGATTTCGGCCTGAAGCAGGTCGCTAGCAGCGCAAGAGCCGCTTAAGCTGAACGACGGCGGACCAGACAAGAGTCCGACAACAGGGCCAGACAGGGAGTAAGAATGGGACCGCGAGTCAGCACGAGCATATTGGCCGATCGCCTCACAGGCATGATCGGCCCGCGCGCGAGCGTCGCGCGTGGCGTGCTCGATCAGCATGGGCAGAGCGAGTCGCATTATCGCAACCTGCCGCCCGACATCGTCGTCTTCCCTGAAACCACGCAGGAAGTCGCGGAGATCGTCAAGCTGTGCGCTGGCGCGAATATGCCCATCGTACCGTTCGGCGCCGGGACCTCGCTCGAAGGCAATGCGGCCGCGGTCGCGGGCGGCGTCTGCTTCGACTTCGCACGCATGAACAAGGTGCTGACGGTGCACGATAGCGACATGGACGTCGTCGTGCAGCCCGGCATCACCCGAAAGCAGCTCAATGCGGAGCTGCGCGGCACTGGGCTTTTCTTTCCGATCGATCCCGGCGCCGACGCCTCGATCGGCGGCATGACGTCCACGCGAGCTTCCGGCACGATGGCGGTGCGCTACGGCACCATGAAGGACAACGTCATGGCGCTGGAGGTGGTTCTGGCCGACGGCCGCGTGATCCGGACCGCCAGACGCGCGCGCAAGTCAGCCGCCGGTTACGACCTGACGCGCATGTTCGTCGGCGCCGAGGGCACGCTCGGTTTAATCACCGAAATCACGCTGAAGGTGCATCCCGTGCCGCAGGCGATCTCGGCCGCGGTTTGCAGCTTCGACACCCTGCCCAACGCCGTGGACAGCGCGATCTCGATGATCCAGTCCGCGATCCCCGTGGCGCGTATCGAGCTGCTCGACGACGTCATGATGCGCGGCATCAACGCCTATGCGAAGCTCGGCTATCGCGAAGCCCCGACGCTGTTCTTCGAATTCCACGGCTCCGAGGCCTCTGTTGCCGAACAGGCCGAGGCCGCAGAGGCGATCGCCGCCGACCATGGCGGCCACGGTTTTGCCTGGGCCAAGGCGCCGGAGGATCGCAGTCGGCTCTGGCACGCCCGCGACAATACGCTCTATGCCGGCCTGGGCCTGCGACCCGGCGCGCGCGCAGTGATCACCGATGTCTGCGTGCCGATCTCGCGGCTCGCCGAATGCTTGACCGAAACGCGGCGCGACGCGGACGCGCACGGCTTCACCGCGCCGATCGTCGGCCATGTCGGCGACGGCAACTTTCACATGCTGATCCTGGTCGACCCGGCCAGGCCCGAGGAAGCCGAAGGCGCCAAGGCGCTGCAGGCCCGCATGGTCGCCCGCGCGATTGCCATGGACGGCACCTGCACCGGCGAGCACGGCATTGGGCTCGGCAAGATCGATTATCTCACCGACGAGCTCGGCGAGGCCGTCGATGTGATGCGGTCGATCAAGACCGCGCTCGACCCTGACGGACTGATGAACCCCGGAAAGATCTTTGCAGGCGGAGCGCAGGCATGAGCACCGCCGCACTAGCCGTCGAGCCCGCCTCACCTGTCCCGCTCCTTGAGCTGCGCGACATCAGTAAGGAGTTTCCCGGCGTCAAGGCGCTGGACGACGTCTCCTTTGCCGTCTTCCCCGGCGAAGTCCACATGCTGCTGGGCGAGAACGGCGGCGGCAAGTCGAGCCTGATGAAGGTGCTGTGCGGCGCCTATCGCGCCGATGCCGGCGAGTTCTACTACAGAGGCGAGCCGGTCGCGATCCACTCGGCCGCGGACGCGCAGAAGCTCGGCATTGCCGTGATCTTCCAGGAATTCTCCCTCGTCCCCCATCTCGATATCGCCCAGAACATTTTTCTCGGCCGCGAGCCGAAGGGCCGCATCCCCGGCACGATCGATCGCCGCAAGATTTTGGCCGACGCGGCGCGCGTGCTCGGCACGATCGGCTTTGACATCGATCCCTCCACCATCGTTGACAAGCTGGGGGTGGCGCAGCAGCAGATGGTCGAGATCGCGAAGGCGATCAGCCAGAACGCCCGCATCCTGGTGATGGACGAGCCGACTGCGGCGCTATCCGATCGCGAGACCGAGCTGCTGTTCGCGCTGATCGCGCGGCTGAAGGCCGACGGCGTCTCGATTGTCTACATCTCGCACCGCATGGCGGAGGTGTTCGCGCTCGGCGACCGCATCACCGTGCTGCGTGACGGCCGCCGCATCGACGGCGTCAAACCTGCTGACGTCACGCCGGACCAGCTCGTCCGCATGATGGTCGGTCGCAACGTTGACATGACCTACCCGCGCAATTTTGCCGACAAGCCCGGCGAGCTGCTGCTCGAGGTCAAGGCCTTGAGTTCATCGACGGGGATCGCCGACATCAACATCGAGGTGCGCCGCGGTGAGATTGTCGGCCTGTGTGGCCTGGTCGGCTCCGGTCGCAGCGAAGTCGCGCGCGCGATCTTCGGTGCCGATCCCGTGACATCAGGCGAGATCGTGTTCGACGGCAAAGTCATTTCCGGTGAGCCCGACCTCGCCGCCCGCCGCGGCATTGCGCTGATCCCGGAGAGCCGCAAGAGCGAAGGTCTCGCGCTGCTGCGATCGGTGAGCGACAATCTGGTAGTGTCGGCGCTGCGAAAACTGTTCCCGAGCGGGTTGTTCGACCAGCGCAGTGCGCAGCGCACTGCCGACGGCCTGATCCGTCAGCTACGCATTGCGACGCCTAGCGCACGGCAGACCGTCGGCCTGCTTTCAGGCGGCAATCAGCAGAAGGTCGTGATCGGCAAGTGGCTCGCCGCCGGCTCGAAGCTTTTCATCTTCGACGAGCCGACCCGGGGCATCGACATCGGCGCCAAGGCCGAAATCTTCGCCCTGATCGACCGCCTTGTCGCGGAAGGCGCGGCGGCGCTGATGATCTCGTCCGAACAGGTCGAGATCTGCCACGTCTGCGACCGCGCCTATGTGATGCGCGAAGGGCGCATCGCCGGGCATCTCGCGCGTAGCGAGCTGACCGAGGAGAACATCGTGCGACTGGGGATGCATCATGCGTGAGGCCGCGGTCGTCTCTCAACCGAATCCGCTGCAACGGATTCCCGGCGTTGCCATCGTGCTGGTGCTGCTGATCGCGCTGTTCAGCACGATCGCGCCCGGCTTCCTGTCGGTCGCCAACCTCTCCAACGTGCTGGTGCAGTCGACGATCCTGACCATGCTCGCGCTGCCGATGACCTTGATCATCATGACCGAGGGGCTGGACCTGTCGATGGGCGCGGTGCTGACGCTGACCTCGCTCTGCGTCGCCATCGTCTCGCTCACCACCCACTCGATGTTGCTCGGCCTCGGTGCCGGGCTCCTCGTCGGCGCGGCCTTCGGCTTCGCCAATGGCTGGCTGGTCGCCATCGTGGGCATCCCGCCCTTCGTTGCGACCTTGGGCACGCTCGGCATGGCGCAGGGCCTATCGCTGATCGTCAGCGACGGCCAGAGCGTGGTCGGCATCCCCCACAGCGTGCGCGACATCTATTCGGCGACGCTTTTGGGAATTCCCGTGCCGATCGTGATGGCACTCGTGACCTACGCGGTCTTCCACGGCCTGCTCTATCACACCCGCTTCGGCACCTACATCTTCGCGCTCGGCGGCAACCGCGAGGCGCTGCGCTACGCCGGCCTCTCACCGAATAAGCTGCTGATCGCGGTCTATGCGATCGGCGGCGCCATGGCCGGCATCGCCGGCCTCTTGATGACTGCGCGGATGAATTCCGGGCATCCAACCGCGGGCCTCGGTCTCGAATTCGATGCGATCGCGGCCGTCGCCGTCGGCGGCACGTCGTTCGAGCGCGGCAATGGCTGGCTGCTCGGCACGCTGCTCGGGGTGCTCTCGGTCGGCGTGCTGCGCAACGGGCTGAACCTGATCTCGCTGCCGTCCTCGGTGCAGGTCGCAAGCGTCGGCGTCCTCGTCATCGTTGCCCTCTTCCTTGACGGCCTGCGGAGCCGCGCATGACCGACATCAGCAAAGACGCCATCGCGCCGCCCCGCTCGTTCCTGTCGCAGGACGCGATCCAAATGTTCTATCGCCTGCTTGCGGCGCTGCTGATCTGTGCGGTGCTCGCCGTGCTCAGCGATTCCTTCCTGAGCCTCGGCAACATTCTCAATGTGCTCAGGCAGGCGAGCCTGACCTTCTTCATCGCCTCCGGCCTGACCCTGGTGGTGCTGACCGCGGGCCTCGATCTCTCCGTCGGCGCCAATGTGGCGCTGTCCGCCTGCATCGCCGGGACCGTGATCCACAAGACCGGCTCGCCGGCGCTCGGCATACTCACGGGGCTTGCCTGCGGCGGCATCGTTGGGCTCCTCAACGGCGTCATGGTCACCGCGCTGCGCATCCCCTCCTTCATCGCCACTTACGGCATGCTCTGGGTGCTGAACGGCCTCACCTATTGGTACATGGCGGGCGAAACCCTTCACGGCTTCCCGGCCGGCTTCCGCCAGATCGGCAGCGGCTATCTATTCGGCCTGCCGATCCCGGTCTATCTGCTGCTGGTGTTCCTCGGGATCGGAACGCTGTTTGCGCAGCGAACGATCTGGGGCCAGGAGATCTACGCGATCGGCGCCAATCCGGTCGCGGCGCGGCTCTCCGGCATTCCGGTCGCCCGACGCCTGCTGCTGGTCTACGCCGTCTCCGGCACCATGGCGGGGCTCGCCTCGATCATCTTCCTGTCGCGGCTCAATTCGGCCGAGGCCGACATCGGCGAAAGCCTGACGCTGCCCGCGATCGCCGCGGTGCTGATCGGCGGCACCTCGCTGTTTGGCGGCGTCGGCACCGTGTTCGGCACCTTCATCGGCGCACTGATCCTGACGCTGGTGCTGAACGGCATGAACCTCTTGTCGGTCAGCGCCAACTGGCAGCCGATCGTCACCGGCATCATCGTCATTCTCGCGGTCTGGCTCGACATGAAGACCCGCCGCCGCGCGCAATGAGTTCTTGAACGACCAACAAGCAAAACGAGGGATGGAGGCAACATGAAACAGACACTGGGCTATTTGGCGCTGCCGCTGCTGATGGCGGCTGCGCTCACCACGCAAGCGCGAGCCGACGGCGAGACCATCGCCGTCTTCACCAAGAACCAGACCAACCCGTTCTTCCAGACGGTGCGAGTCGGCGCGGACAACATGGCGAAGACGCTGAACGCCAAGACGCTGCAGTACATCCCGACCAAGCCCGACAGCATTCCGGAGCAGCTCAGCCAGATCGAAGACGTCGTGGTGAAGAAGCCGAGCGCCATCGTCTTCACGCCGGTCGACTACAAGGCGATGGTGCCGGGCGTCGAGAAGATCAACGACGCCAAGATCCCCGTCGTCAACATCACCGACCGCTCGGCCGGCGGCAAGTTCCTGTCCTTCGTCGGCGCCGACGATTACAGCCTCGGGCTCGAGACCGCGCGCTTCCTGCTCAAGAGGCTCGGCGGCAAGGGCAACATCGTCATCATCGAGGGCGTCAAGGGCTCACTGACCAATGTCGACCGCGTCCGCGGTTTCAACGACGCGCTGAAGGAAAATGCCGGTGCGAAGCTGCTGGCCTCGCAGCCCGGCAATTACCAGCGGCTCCAGGCGCTCCAGGTGATGGAGAATCTGATGCAGTCGAACGCGCAGATCGACGGCGTGCTCGCCGCCAACGACGCCATGGCGGTCGGCGCGATCGAGGCCCTCGACGGCGCCAACCGCAAGGCGCAGGTGATCGGCATCAACGGCACCAAGGAAGCGATCGACGCGATCAAGTCCGGCAAGCTGCTCGCGAGCGGCGATTACAACGGATTCTTTCAAGGCTGCCTCGGCACCATGATGGCGATCCGCTCCTTGCGCAACCAGCCCGTCATTGCTGAGATCGTGCTGAAGCCGACCGTGATCACCAAGGACAATTACCAGCCGTTCGACGTGCCGCTGGAGCAACGGAGCTGCCCGACTTTCGAAGAAGCCAGCAAGCTCGGCGGCAAGTAACCAACCGCCGCCATCACGACAAGCCCGGACGGCCGCAGCCGCGGCCGTCCCAAGAAAACGTGATATAAACGGAGACCATCATGCTGTTCGCCGTTCACGCCCTCGACCGCGCCGGCGCGCTGCCGATCCGGCTCGCCAATTACGACGCCCACAAGGCTTTCCTGAGCGACACCTCGCGCTTCGGCGTCAAGATCGTGATGTCAGGGCCGCTGGTCTCCGACGACGGCGAGAGGATGATTGGCAGCCTGTTCCTGATCGAGGCGCCCGGCCGCAGCGAGGTCGAGGCTTTCAACCAAGCCGATCCGTTTGCCGCGGCCGACGTCTGGGAAAAGATCACGATCACGGGCTTCCTGCGCCGCCAGGGTTGAAGGCGGCTAAAACAAAAAACGCGAAAACAACCCCATGCACAGTAGAATGAGGTTGTTTTTACACATGAATTTTCGTCGCAAACGTTTTTGACTCGTCGGGCAAAACAGGAGCAGAGTGTCATCCTCGCCCGATTGACGCCCCTGCGCCTCGATCCAGAGCTTTGCGACCGCCCAGACGGCTAGCCGCTCGTCACCGTCGCACCTTCTTCGAGATGACAGGCCACCCACTGCTCGGGTCCAGCCGCGCGCAATGTCGGCTCCTCGGTCCGGCAGCGATCGAATACGAGCGGGCAACGGGTGTGGAAGCGGCACCCGCTTGGCGGGTTGATCGGACTCGGCACGTCTCCCTTGAGGATGATGGGATTGCGCTGAGCGCCAGGCTCGGGCAGCGGCACCGCCGAGAGCAGCGCCTTGGTGTAAGGATGCTTTGGCGCGGCGAAGATCTCGTAGCGCGGCGCCACCTCGACGATCTTGCCGAGATACATCACCGCGACGCGATGGGTCATGTGCTCGACGATCGCGAGGTCATGGCTGATGAACAGCAGCGCCAGGCCGAACTCGCGCTGCAGATCCTGCAGCAGATTGACGATCTGGGCCTTTACCGAGACGTCGAGCGCCGACACCGCCTCGTCGCAGACGATCAGCTCGGGCTCGGCGGCGAGCGCACGCGCGATGCCGATGCGCTGGCGCTGGCCCCCGGAGAATTCGTGCGGCCTGCGGTTCAGCGCCTCGCGCGGCAGGCGCACGGTGTCCATCAGCGCCGCCACGCGTGTCTCGAGATCGATCGCGGATTTGGCGAGGCCGAAATTGCGGATCGGCTCGGCCAGGATGTCGCGCACGCGCATGCGCGGATTGAGGCTCGAGAACGGGTCCTGGAACACCACCTGCACGCGGCGGCGCATCTGACGCATCGTGCTCGGATGAGCGTCGTCGATACGCTGGCCGTCGAGGATGACCTGCCCTGCCGTGATGTCGAACAGGCGCAGGATCGCACGGCCGACCGTCGATTTGCCGCAGCCGGACTCGCCGACCAGCGAGAGCGTCTCGCCGCGCGCGATCTCGAACGACACACCGTCCACCGCATAGACCCATTCGGACTTGCGGCTGAACAGGCCTTTTTTGACCGGGAAGTGCTTCTTGAGGTCGTTGACCTGGAGCAGCGGAGGACTCATGCCGCGACCGCTCCCTTGGCCGCATAATGGCAGGCCGCGACGTGACGTGGGCCCTTCTCTTCGAGCCCCGGCGCATACTGCCGGCAGAGATCGGTCGCGAGCGCGCAACGTCCGGCGAAGACGCAGCCGACGATGGGCTTGCGCAGATCAGGCACCTGCCCGGGGATCTCCGCCAGCCGTCTCGCCGTGCCGGTCAGCGACGAGCCGAGCCGCGGCACTGCGCCGAGCAGGCCTTGCGTATACGGATGACGCGGCGAACGGAACAGTTCCGCCACCGGCGCCTCCTCGACCTTGCGGCCGGCATACATGACCATGACGCGTTCGGCGATCTCGGCGACGACACCGAGATCGTGGGTGATCAGGATGATGGCTGCGCCAACCCGGTGCTTGAGATCCAGCATCAATTTCAGGATCTGCGCCTGGATCGTCACGTCGAGGGCGGTGGTCGGCTCGTCCGCAATGAGAAGCTTTGGATTGCAGGCGAGTGCAATGGCGATCATGACGCGCTGGCGCATGCCGCCGGAGAGCTGATGCGGATATTCACGCACGCGACGCGTCGGCTCGGGAATGCCGACCAGAATCAACATCTCAATGGCGTGCGCCTCCGCGGCCTGCTTGTCCAGGCCCTGGTGGATCATCAGCGTCTCGCGGATCTGGCGGCCGACAGTCAGGACCGGATTGAGGCTGGTCATCGGCTCCTGAAAAATCATCGAGATGTCGTTGCCGCGGATCGCGCGCATCTCGCGATCCGACATTTGCAGCAGGTCCTTGCCCGCGAAGCGGATGCTGCCGGCGATCCTTCCCGGTGGTTCCGGAATCAGCCGCATCAGCGACATGGAGGTCACCGACTTGCCGCAACCGGACTCACCGACGATGGCGAGGGTCTCGCCCTCGTTGACATGGAACGACACGCCTTCCACCGCGCGGTTGATGCCGCTGGGCGTGCGGAAGTGGGTCTGGAGGTTTTCGACTTCAAGCAGCGCCATCGGGATCAGCCCCTCGCCATTACAGGCTCTTGGCCATGCGCGGATCGAGCGCATCGCGAAGACCGTCGCCGAGCAAATTCACGGCGAGCACGGTGACGGACAGAAACGCCGCCGGAAAGAACACGATGTAGGGCTTGACCTGCCACAGCGCCCGCCCCTCGGCCATGATGTTGCCCCAAGACGGAATGGTCGGCGGCGTTCCCGCGCCGATGAAGGACAGGATCGCTTCCGTGATCATCGCACTGGCGCAAATGTAAGTTGCCTGGATCAGCATCGGCGCCAGCGTGTTGGGCAGGATGTGGCGCAGGATGATCATCGGTGTGTGCGTACCGCAGGCGACCGCCGCATCCACGTAAGGCTGTTCGCGCAGCGACAGCACCACACTACGGACAAGGCGGGAAACCCGCGGGATTTCGGCAACCGTAATCGCCAGAATGACGTTGCCGACGCTGCCGCGTGTCAGCGCCATCAGCGCGATCGCCAGCAGGATCGGCGGGATCGACATCAGGCCGTCCATGAAGCGCATCAAGATGCCGTCGGCCCAGCGGATGAAGCCGGAGACGATGCCGATGGCGAGACCGGCCGCGGAGGCGAAGATCGCAACGGACAAGCCGACCGTGAGCGAGACGCGCGCGCCGAACAGCACGCGTGAATAGATGTCGCGACCGAGCACGTCGGAGCCAAACCAGTAAAGCGCCGACGGCGCGCGGGTGCGCTTGGCCGGCGCAAGTGCGGTCGGATCCACCGTGCCAAGATAAGGCGCAAAAATCGCGATCAGGACGAGTATCAGCAGCAACGTGCCACCGATGGCGACGGTGGGATGGCCCCGCAGCAGGCCGATGAAGCCGCGCCGGATCACGACGGGCCGAAGAATCTCCGGCAGTTGCGGCGCGAGGACGAAGCCCGCCGGCAGCGCTTGCGGATTGACGGTCGTGTCGGTCAATAGCGGATCCTCGGGTCAACGAGCGTATAAACGACGTCGATGATCAGATTGACGAGGACGTAGACGAAGCTGAACAGCAGCACGATGCCCTGGATGACGGGATAATCGCGGCGCAGGATCGCGTCGATCGTGAGCCGGCCGAGGCCGGGAATCGCGAACACGCTTTCCGTGACGACCGCGCCGCCGATCAGAAGCGCAATGCCGATCCCGATCACCGTGACGATCGGCACTGCCGCGTTCTTCAGCGCGTGGACGAACAGGATGCCGCCCTGCCCGAGGCCCTTGGCGCGCGCGGTGCGGATATAATCCTGTTGCAGCACTTCGAGCATGGTGGCGCGCGTGATACGCGCGATCAGCGCGATGTAGACACAGCCGAGTGCGATCGACGGCAGGATCAGGTTTTGCAGCCAGGGCCAGAGGCCCTGGGCGAGCGGCGTATAGCCCTGCACGGGAAGCCATTCGAGCTCCAGCGCAAAGACGTAGGCGAGGACATAGCCGACGACGAAGACCGGCAGGGAGAAGCCGAACACGGCAAAGGCCATGATGGCCCGGTCGATCAGGCTTCCCGCCTTCCAGGCCGCCAGCACGCCGAGCGGCACCGCGACCACGATCGTGAGCAGGAGCGTGACCATCATCAGCGACAGCGTCGGCCCGAGACGCTGGCCGATCATGGTCGAGACCGGCAGATTGGTGAAGATCGAGGTGCCGAGATCGCCGTGCAGAATGCGCCAGACCCAGCTGCCGAACTGGATCAGGAAGGGTCGGTCGAGCCCGAGGCTCTGACGGATGCGCTCCACATCCTCCGGACTTGCCTGATCGCCCGCGATCACCACGGCGGGATCCCCCGGCGCGATGTAGAGCAGGCTGAACACGAACAGCGCGACGATCGCCATCACGGGCAAGGTCGAGGCGATACGCCGGAGGATGTAGGAGAGCATCTGGCTTCAGCGCAGGGTCATGCGGATTTCGACACGCCCCAGAAGAACGGCAGCGGCCCTTTCGTGATGCCGGAGACGTTCTTGCGCCAGGCCGTGTAGCTGAGGAAGAAGCCGGTCGGCGCGTAGACGACGTCCTCGAGCGCGACCTTGTTGAGGCGAGCGACCGCGGCCTTCTCCTCGTCGAGGTTCTTGGCCTCGAACCAGGACGTGACCTCCTTCTCGGTGCCGGGGCTGCTCGGCCAGCCGAACCACGCCTTGTCGCCGTTGGCGCGAATGGCGGTGTAGGGCGCCGGATTGATGCAGTCCGAGCCCGCATGCCAGGTGTGGAACATGTTCCAGCCGCCCTGTCCGGGCGGCGTCTTCTGCGCGCGGCGGGAGCCGACCGTGCCCCAATCGGTCGCGACGAAATCGACATTCATGCCGAGCTGCTTCAAGAGATCGGCGGTCACATCGCCGAACGCCTTGGTGATCGGCTGGTCCTGCGCCACCAGGCACGTCACCGGTTGGCCGGAATAGCCGCTCTCCGCGAGCAGCTTCTTGGCGGCGTCGAGATCGCGCTTGCCCTTCAAGACTTCGCCGCCCGCCTCGGTGTAGAGCGGCGTATCGGGCGTGAAGAAGCCCGGCAGCGACTTCCACAGCGAATTGTCGTCGCCGACGAGCGCACGCATATAGTCTTCCTGGCTCATCGCCATCAGCACTGCGCGCCGCGCCCGCACGTCGTTGAAGGGCGGATACAGGAAGTTCATGCGGAACGAGCCGACATTGCCGAGGGGATCGCCGATGTCGACGCTGATGTTCTTGTTCTTCTTCAGGACCGGGACGAGGTCCGCGATGGGGTTCTCCCACCAGTCGATCTCGCCGTTTTGCAACGCGGCCGCGGCGGTCGCCGGATCCGGCATCACGATCCATTCGACGCGGTCGAGCAGCATCTGCTTGCCGCCGGCGAGCCACGATGCCTTCTCCTGCCGCGGCACATAGTCGGCGAATTTTTCGAACACGGCTTTGGCGCCCGGGACCCACTCACCCTTGGCGAACTTCATCGGCCCCGAGCCGACATAATCGCCGATCTGCTTGAACGGGTCGGTCTGCGCGATGCGCTCCGGCATGATGAAGGCGCAAGGCGAGTTGTTCTTGCCGAGCGCATAGAGCATCTTCGGGAACGGCTGCTTCAGCACCCATTTGAAGGTGCGGTCGTCGACAGCGGTGAGTTCCTGCTGCAGCGCCTTGAGCATCAGCCCCATCGGATCGCGTGCCGCCCAGCGAGTGAGACTCGCAACGACGTCCTTGCTCAGCACCGGCTCGCCGTCGTGGAATTTGAGCCCCGGCCGCAATTTGAACGTCCAGGTGGTGCCGTCGTCGGTCACTTCCTCGGCCTCGACCATCTGCCGCTGCGGCTGCAGCGCGGAATCGACGCCGTAGAGCGTATCCCAGACCAGCGCGGCGGCATTGCGCACGACATATTGCGTGCCCCAGATCGGGTCGAAATTGGCAAGGTTTGCTTGCGGCACGAAGCGCAGGGTGCGCGCGGAGGCGCCTTGTGCGATCGCCGGGGCCGAGAGGCCGCTCAATGCCAGACCGCCCGCGCCGGCCAGTCCCTTCAATACGGTCCTGCGATCCATGAAATCCTCCCAATAGTGCCGTGATGCCGGCCATCGTTGGCCAAGAACAGGTGAAACCAGAGCTCATTGGCGTGCAAATGGTATGCCACTAACCAGACCTTCGCCAGCGCGATATCCGCACTAGCTGGGCCAGTCGAGACCTCAAAGCGCGGCCGCCAGCACCGGGCCGGTCTCGATATGCGGGATCGCCTCGATCAGCTTGCGCGTGTAGTCGGTCTTGGGATTGTCGAACAACGCCCGGCTCTCGCCCTGCTCCACGATGCCGCCATTGCGCAGCACGATGGTGCGGTCGCAGAGCATCCGCACCACGTTGAGATCGTGGCTGACGAACAGCAGCGCGATGTCGTTCTCGCGCCGCAGGCGGTCGAGCAGTTGCAGCACCACGGCCTGAACGGAGACGTCGAGCGCAGCGGTCGGCTCGTCCAGCACCAGAAGGCGCGGCCGGCAGGCGATGGCACGGGCGATGCCGACGCGCGCCTTCTGGCCGCCGGAGAGCTGATGCGGAAAGCGCGGCAACAGATCCAGCGGCAGCCCCACGCGATCGGCGCAGTCTTCCACCCGCTTGCGCAGCGCATCGCCCCCACGCATACGATCGAGCCGCATCAGGGGATGGGCGATGCAGTCGAAGGCGGTGAAGCGCGGATTGAGGCTCTCGTTCGGGTCCTGGAACACCATCTGGATATCTTTGCGGAACTGCGAGCGGTGAAAGTCGCGCGACGCCACATGGCCGATCGCCTGGCCGTCGAACACGATCTCGCCCTCGCTCGGGTCGATCAGGCGGCAGATCATGCGCGACGTCGTGCTCTTGCCGGAGCCGGATTCACCGACGAGGCCGACGCTCTCGCCGCCGGCCATCGTCATCGAGAAGTCCGCCACCGCCGCAGCGCCCTCGTCGAAGCGTTTTGCGAGCTTGCGCACCTCCAGCAGCGGCGGAGTCCCGTGGACGGGCTCCCGTCTGGGCCTGCCGATGACAGCCGCGTAGCCTTCCCGCTCCTCTTCCGTCACGAGGTCCGCGATCCCGGAGGTCGCGGTTGGCGACGCCGCCACCAGCCGCCTGGTATAGGCGTGCTGCGGCGCGCCGAAGAGCGTCCTGGGGCTTGCCTCTTCGACGATGCGGCCGCGTTCCATCACCGCGATACGGCGGCAATATCGCGCCGCTAACCCGAGATCGTGCGTGATCAGGATCGTCGCCATGCCGCGCGCGGCGGCAATCTCCGCCAGGAGGTCCATCACCACCTTCTGCGTGGTGACATCGAGTCCGGTCGTCGGCTCATCGGCGATCAAGAGCGCGGGATTGCAGGAAATCGCGATCGCGATCATGACGCGCTGGCACATGCCGCCGGAAAGTTCGTGCGGATAGGCGTTCATCCGCGTCTCGGGGTCGCGGATCTGGACGGCGCGCAACAGCTCCAGCGCTTCGGCGCGGGCGGCATCCTTCGATATCCGCTTGTGCGTGAGGATCGCGTCCGCGATCTGCAAACCGATCGCGCGGATCGGATTGAGCGCCGCCCGCGGGTTCTGGAAGATCATCGACATCGCGGCGCCCTGGAGCTGCCGGAGATCGTCACCCCTGAGTTTTGTGACGTCCTGCCCGCGAAACAGTATCTTGCCTGCGGTGACGCGGCCGGCCGCATCGAGCAGCCGCGTCGTGGCAAAACCGGTGACCGACTTGCCAGAGCCGCTTTCGCCGACGAGGCCAAGCATCTCGCCGGCTTCGACCGTGAGCGTCACACCGCGCACGGCCTCGACCATCCCTCGTCGCGTCGAGAATTCGACGTGGAGGTCGTCGATCCTGAGCAATTCCTCGCTCATGTGCGCATGCGCGGATCGAGAATGTCCCGCATCCCGTCACCGAGGAGGTTAAAGCACAGCACGGCCATCATCAACGCGAGGCCCGGAAAGGCCACCAGCCACCACCGCCCCGTCGAGATGAAGCGCGCCCCCTCCGCGACCATGATGCCCCATTCCGGGGTCGGCGGCTTGACGCCAAGGCCGATGAAGGAAAGACCGGCGGCGTTCAGGATCGCCCAGCCGAGGTTGAGTGAGATTTGCACCGCCATCGCCGGCAGGATGTTCGGCAACAGGAAGCGCAGCACCACCGAGAAATGACTCTCGCCGCAGGAACGCGCCGCCTCCACCCAGCCGACATTGCGCCGGACGTTGACCTCGGCACGGGCGAAGCGGATGTAGAAGGGCAGATTGATGATCGCGGTCGCAATGACGATGTTCTCGATCCGGTTGCCGAGCGCCGCAACCATCGCCATCGCCAGCACAAACAGCGGAAAGGCCATCATGACATCGACGAAGCGGCCGACCGAGCGGTCGAGCCTGCCGCCGGCATAGCCGCAGAACGAGCCCACGACGGCGCCGATCACGAAGGAGATGCCGACCGCCGAGACCGCGATGGCCAGGTCGAGCCGTGCCGCAACGACGAGGCGGCTGAACACGTCGCGCCCGAGCTGGTCGGTGCCGGCAAGGTGCGCCGCGCTCGGCGGCTGCAAGGCCTCCGAGACATTGGAGACGATGGGATCATAGGGCACGAGCCACGGTCCGAAGATCGCGACCAGGACGAACAGCAGGACACCGGCCGCGGCGACGCCGGTCAGCGGGTTGCCGCGCAAAATCCAGACCGAATGGCGGAGGGTTGCGCTGGTCATCCGATCGACACCCTGGGATCGGCGATGCCGTAGCAGATATCGACGACCAGATTGACCAGCACGAAGATGCCAGCCATCAGCAGCACAAATCCCTGCACCGGCGCATAGTCGGACGACAGCAGCGCATCGAGCGCGTAGGAGGCAACGCCCGGCCAGGAGAACACCTTCTCCACCAGGACATTGGCGCCAAGCATCGTCGAGAACACGATGCCGGCAATGGTGATGACGGGAAGGATCGCATTGCGCAGCGCATAGGTGACGACGACCTTCTGCCAGGACAATCCGACGGAGCGCGCGGTGCGCACGAAATCGCTACCGAGCGAGACCAGCATCGAGGCACGTGTGATCCGCGCCAGCGGCGCGATGACGAACAGGGCCATGCTCAGCGCCGGCAGGATCAACTGCTTGCAGGCCGCCCACCAGCCTTCGATGTCCCCCCCGAGCAGGAAATCGATCGACAGGAACCCAGTGCGCTGCGGCGGCAGTGAGGTGAAGACGTCGATCCGCCCGGTCGGATCAGGCGCAAGACCGAGCAGATAGTAGAACACATAGATCAGCAGCAGGCCCGAGACGAAGGTCGGCACGCAGACGCCGAGCGCACAGAACAGCCGCACGCCGTGATCGACCAGCGATCCCGGTTTCAAGGCTGCGACCACGCCGAGCGGGACCGCCGCGATCAGCGCGATCAGCAGCGCCGTGAAGGTGAGCTCCAGCGAGGCCGGCAGCCGTTCGCGAAGGTCCTTCAGGACCGGCTGGCCGGTCATCATGGAGCGGCCGAGATTGCCGTGCCCGACATCGGACAGATAGAACACGAGCTGCTCCGGCACCGACTTGTCGAGCCCCATCTGCTTGCGGATCTGCTCGATCTCTTCCTTGCCGGCATTGGGCCCCGAGGCGAAGAACACCGCGGGATCTCCGGGGAGGACCCGCATCAGTAGAAAGGTGAAGACCAGCACGCCGAACAACGCCGGCAGCGACGACAGAAGCCGCCTCCCCGCCCGCGCCACCGTCGCACCAAGACCTGTCATCACCATTCAGAGCCCTTGCATGTCGAGATCACTTGCGGCTGACGTCCCGATAATCCACTTGGCGATGGAACTCGTAGGTATAGCCCTCGATCGACGAGGCCATCACGGCGTCCTGGTTCGGCTGCCACAGCGGGATCTGCGGCATCTCGCTGAAATGGATCGCGTTGAGCTTGCGGCCATCCTCCTCGTACTTGGCCTTGTCGGGCTCGAAGCGCGCTTCCTGCGCGATCGTCGCCAGCTCCGGATTGTTGATCGAGCTGTAATTCCAGCGCTGATTGCCCGTGTAGAAGTTGCGGTAGAAGTAATCGGTCGAGGGCAGCCAGGCGACGATGCCTTCCGTGAACAAGGGCAGCTTCTTCTCGTTGATCTGCGTCGACATCTGCGCGTCCGGCAGCTTCTGGATGTCGACCTTGATCCCGATCTTGGCAAGCGATTCCTTCACGAGGGCCGCCATCGGCTCGGCGGTCGAGGCCTGGCCGACGTTGAAGCTGAAGGTGGTCGAAAAACCCTCCGGGAGTCCAGCAGCTTTCAGATACTCCCTCGCCTTGTCGAGATCGGTCTTCACCGGCGCCTGGAACGGATAGATGCCGTTCAACGGCTTGCCATCCGGCCAAGTCGCACCGAACAGCGGGGCTCCGCGACCGAACAGGGCAGCCTTGAACATGTCCTCATAGGGCAGCGCGAAGGCGACGGCGCGGCGGACGTTGACGTTGTCGAAAGGCGGGATCTGGTTGTTCATCGAGACGAAGGTGATCGAATTGTATTGCGGCGTCGAGATCACCTTGAGCTTGCCCTTGGCTTCGAGCGATTGCACGTCGCTGGCCTGGAGATCAACGACGAGATCGGCATCGCCACGCTCGACAAGATTGGCGCGGGTCGCGGGCTCCGGCACGGACTGCACGATTACGCGCTTGAAGAACGCCGGCTTGTCGGGCGAGCCGCGGTTCCAATCCTCGTTGCGCTTGATGATCACTTGCTCGCCGGGCTTGAAGCTCTCGATGACATAAGCACCGCTGCCGGCGGTGTGCTCCTTCAGCCAGGCCGTGGCCCATGGATCCTCTGGTGTCGCATGCTCCTTGGCGACTTTCGAGTTGATGATCAGCGGGTAGACGGTCGCGAGATTCGGCAGCGCGAGCTTGTCGGGTTTCGGCAGCGTCACTTCGATTGTGAGGGGATCAATCACCTTGAACTGGTCAGCCGACGTCAATGATCCCGTCAGCAATTGTGCCTTGCCGAGGATCGGCGCGGTGACGCAGCGATCCAGCGACCATTTGACGTCCTCGGCGGTCACGGGCGAGCCGTCCTGGAACTTAGCATCCTTGCGCAGACGGAACGTCAGCTTCAGTCCGTCCGGACTGACGTCGTAGGATTCGGCGAGCTCGCCGGTGATCTTGTCGAGATCGAACACCCATTTGCCGTTGAGCTGCTTGCGGCCGAACGCCACAAGGCGGTCGTAAGTGCTCATGCTCAGTGCGAAGGATTCCCGCGTCGAGCCCGGGATGTTGGGATCGAGCGTGTTGACCGATGCACCGGTGACATAGCGCAGCGTCTCCGCCCTGGTTTGCGCTTGCGCAGGCGCAGCGGCGACAAGCAGAAGCGCAGTGGTGGCGAGCACGGAGGATGCCATCCTGAAAGACACAAAACGCATTCGTTTTCCCCAAAATTTTCGACAAGAACGCCGACAGGACAGGTTAAGAAAGAAGCAAGTTGCGCGCCAGTCTCTTGATGCGCTCTTGTGGACGCTTTGTCGCGGCGGCGCATGGACGATCATCGCGATTCCTCCAAGTTTCGCGCTGGCCGCGTCACCACGGCCTGCGGCACGTCATAGGCGCGAAGCGAGGCCCAATGCCGTTCGACATCGGCACGAAACAGGCCGCGCGTCAGGCCATTCACCAGCTTCGGCGCCGCGGTCGTCATCGCGTTGATCGACGATCCCGACGGACCGAAACTCATGGTGGAGGCGATGGCGAAGAGATGGATATTCGAGATCCACGGCGTATCGCCCGCGACACGCTCGGTGAAGGCATAATCGTCGGCGAGATAGGGAAAGCGACCGAGCCGCGCGCTGCGCTCGCTCTCCGGGGGCTGGTAGCGGTCGGCCCAGGTTGCGATATTGCCGGCAAATGCGCGCAACTCGCCACGGCCGGAAAAATCCATGTCGATGCCGGTGCCGCAGATGACGAAATCCGCAGGTATGGCGCCGCGCGGCGTCTGCAATTCCACACCACGATCGGTCTCGCGGGCCGCCTCGATCGGGGCGCCCTCGTGCAATGTGAAATTGGCGTGATTTGCGCAGCGATCGTAAGTTGCCTGCGGAAAGCCTTCGCGCATGTCGAGGATGGTGCGCATGAAGCGCCACCGCCAGGCATCGTCGAGATCGCTGAGATGGCGGAGGAAGCCGCGGAAAGTCAGCCAGCGATAGGGCTGGATCAGCTGGATCTGCGCACGACGACACAGCAGGTGCACCTCCGCCGCGCCCGCTTCCAGCGCGGTTGCTGCGTTGTCGAAGGCAGATGCGCCGGCACCGATCACGGCGACGCGCTTGCCGCGAAGGTTTTCGAAGTCGATGTCGTCGGCGACGGTTGCGACCGAGCTCATGGGCAGATGGCTCAGCGGCTCGGGGATCATCCAGTTCCCCATCCCCTCCTGCCCCGTCGCAAGCACGATCTTGCGCGCATGGAGTGTCTCGACGCCATCGCCACGTTTCACGCGTGCGGCCAGCAAACCATCCCGCGCCGGCCGGATTTCCAGAAGCTCGCTCCCGTTGCGCACCGGCAAGCCGACTGTGCGCCGCAGCCAGAGCAGATACTCAGCCCAGTGGCCGCGCGGGATCAGGTCGAGTGTCTGCCAGCTCTCCGTGCCGAAGCGGGCCTCATGCCAGGATTGATAGGTCAGGCTGGGGATGTCGAGGTCAGGTCCCGTATAGTCCTTCGGGCTGCGCAGCGTCGGCATGCGGGCATAGGCGAGCCATGGCCCCTCCTTCCCCTCCTCGGCCTTGTCCAGCAGCAGGATGTTGCTGACGCGGGAGCGCAGCAGGCCGAAGCCGATGGCGATGCCGGATTGGCCGGCGCCGATCACGAGCACATCCAGCGCCGGCTTGCCATCCGGTCCCGTCTTCGGTTCGAGCCAGGCGGCACCGGGATGCGCGATCCGCGCGAGATCGGCGCGAACGTCCATTTCGAGCTCTGTCAGCGCATCACTCATGCCGCAAGCCAGCCTCCGTCGACCACCATCACGGTGCCGGTCGTAAATGAGGAGGCATCGCTTGCGAGGTGGAGCGCGGCCTGCGCGATCTCATCGGCCTGGCCGAACCGCTTCATGGCATGGCGGTCGCGGGAGGCTTCGCGCACCTCGTCCGCATTGGCGTGGCGGGCAAAGCTGCGGCGAAGCATCGGCGTGTCGATCGCACCGGGCGCGATGGCGTTGACGCGAATGCCGTCCGCCGCGAAATCCACCGCCATCGTCCGGGTCAGGCTGACAATCGCGCCCTTGGCGGCGATATAGGCACTGTTGCCCTTGCCGCCGGCAATCGCAAGCTGCGACGCCAGCGTGATGATCGAACCGCTGTTCTGCCGCTGCATCTGCGGCACGGCTGCCCTCGCCCACAGCCAGGTGCCGCCGACATTGGTGCGGAACACCGCATCCCAATCGGCGGGGTCCGTTGTCAACACGGTGCCGCCACAGGAGAAGCCAGCGGCAGTCATCAGGATATCGAGCTGGCCGTGCCGTGCTACCACATCATTTGCCACCGCCTCGGCGAAATCGGCATCGCCGACGTCGCCAATATGCGTCGTTGCCTCGCCGACCAAGCTCAACGTTTCCTGAAGTCCGGCTGGATCGCGATCGACCAGAGCAAGACGTGCGCCCTCTTCCGCGAACAGCTTTGCACTGGCGCGGCCGATGCCGGAGCCTGCGCCCGTGATGATGGCCGTGCGCCCCTGCAGCCGCATGTCAGATCCACTCCTTGTGCTGCGTCAACCAGGCACTCATCGCGGCCCCCGACTCGGCGCAGCCGAACTGCGCGCGCCAGCCGAATTCATCCGCCATCCGGTTCACCGACAGCGGCGCGCGATAGGGCCCATGCAGCTTGATGACGGTTTTCTCGCCGGGCGCCGCGACCCGGCACTCCAGGCCGGGATGCAACGCCGCAAAGGCCTCGCCCCATTGCAGCGTAGGCCAAAGTTCTCCGCGGGAGATGTTGTAGAGCCGGTGGCGCGGCCGCTCGGCTTCGATCAGCAGTGCGACGGCCTCGGCCGCATCCGGCGCGTAGATCCAATCCCGCATGCCCGCTTCAGGCATGATCGCCGGCTCGCCGCGCGCGAACGCGGCCAAGATCTGGAACTGGAGGCTTGGCGTGTCGCGCACGGAACTCGGTCGCTCCCACGGTCCGAATAGCGCGCTCAGCCGCACATTTAGGAAATCACCGCCGAAGAGCTCGGCGTGACGCGCAACCGATCGCTCCGATGTGAACTTGCTGATCGCGTAGAACGAGACCGGATCGCAAGGCGTGTCCTCGTCCAGAATCTCGACCCGCGCGCCCGCGGCGCCATAGGCCGATGCCGAGGAGAGATTGACGACCCGGCGCACGCCATGCCGGATCGCGGAGAGCAGGATCGGGATCTGCGCCATCACATTAATTTCGAGAACGCGCGCGGTCGATGCCCTCTCCAGTTCATCACCGGCGGTGATGGCCGCGCCGAGCATGATCGCATCAACGCCTTCGGCGATGAGGGCATCGATGGCCTCTGCGTCGGTGATATCGCCCTGTACGGCTTGGAGCCGTGCGCCGTATTTGGCAAGAGACCGCCGCGCGGCTGGCGGCAACTCTGCACGGTCATACAGCGTGACGTCATGCCCGCGCGCGAGCAGCGCCTCCGCAACATTGAGGCCGACAAACCCCGTGCCGCCGAAGATGACGATCTTCATCGCGCGCGATCACCGTCACAGTAGCTTCGCTCCGAAATTGCGCTCGGGATCCATGTCGGCCACGAGCCGGCCGGTGGGCATGGCCGCCTCGCCGCCGTTGCGTGCCAGGAACTGGCCGCTGCCGGCGCTCGCGAGGCACTTGTTTCCGTCGATGATCACCCGACCACGCGACAGCACCGACACCGGCCAGCCCTTCAGCTTGCGGCCTGCAAACGGCGTGTAGCCGGCAAGGTCGTGCATCATCTCGTCGGCGATCACGGTCTCGCGATCGGGGTCCCAGATTGCAATATCGGCATCGGCGCCGACCGCGATCGAGCCCTTGCGCGGATGCAGATTGTAAATCTTGGCCGGCGCCGTCGACGTCAGTTCGACGAACTTTTCCAGGCCCAGCCGCCCGTTCGACACTATCGCGTCGAACAGCAGCGGCAACCGCAGCTCCAATCCCGGCAGGCCATTCGCGACCTGCTTGAAGTTCGGATTGGGGCCGGCGCGCAGCTTGCCGGTCTCGTCGTAGCGATACGGCGCGTGATCCGACGAGATGGTCTGGAGATCGCCGAGCGACAGCGCCTGCCACAGCGCCTCCTGGTCTGAATGCGTCCGCGGCGGCGGGCTGCACATCCACTTGGCCCCTTCCACCCCGGGCTTGTCGAGATCGGCTGCGGTGAGGAACAGGTATTGCGGACAGGTCTCGGCAAACACCTTCAATCCCAGCCCGCGCGAATCGCGGATCACCTTGGCGCCTTCGGCGGTGGAGACGTGGAAGATCATGATGGGCTGGTCGATCAGCGCAGCCATGCCGATCAACCGGGTAAAGGCTTCCGCCTCCGACACGCGGGCGTGGCTGACGGCGTGATATTTCGGCATTGTGTAGCCGCGCGCGAGCAGGCGCTTCACCATCCAGGCGATGATGCCGTGGTTTTCGGCATGGGCGCACAACATCGCGCCGGACTGGCGCGCGGCAAGAAGGATGTCCAGCAGCGGCTCGTCGTCGACCTTGAGCCGGTCGTAGGTCATGAAAATCTTGATCGAGGCATGGCCCTGCTTCACCAGCGCCGGAATGTGCTCCTCGACCGTTTCCTTGGTCGCATCCGCAATGATCATGTGAAAGGCGTAGTCGATCACGGCGCCTTTCTTGGCGAGGGCGTGATAATCCTCCACCACCTGCGGCAGCTTCATGCCGACATGCTGGGCGGCAAACGGGATCACCGTGGTCGTGCCACCGAAGGCGGCCGAGACGGTCGCGCTCTCGAAGGTGTCGGCGTTCATGATGCCGGCAGCGGACAATTGCTCGATATGGGCGTGGCTGTCGACGCCGCCTGGCAGCACCAGTTTGCCGCGCGCGTCGATCTCGCGCTTCGCAGGCGAAAGCCCACGCCCGATAGCGGCGATGGTCTCGCCGGAGATGGCCACATCGGCTTCAAAGACATCGGTCGTCGTCGCGACGCGCCCACCGCGAATGATCAGGTCGTAAGCGGGTTCAGTCATGAGGCACTCCATGATAGGCTCAAGCCAAGTGATCGAAATTTTGCAGGAAGACCAGCATGTCCCGACCGCGCATTCTCGTCATCAATCCAAATTCCAACCCTGCGGTCACGCGAGGGCTGGAGGACGCGCTGAAGCCGCTCGGTTTCGAAGGCGGGCCGGAACTGGTCTGCCAGACGCTGGCCGAGGGTCCCTTCGGCATCGAAAGCCAGGCCGATGTCGATGGCGTCGCCATGCCGCTGCGCCGGCTGGTCGAGGGCGACAACAGCTCGGCGGCCTTTGTCATCGCCTGCTACAGCGATCCCGGGCTTCAGGTCTGTCGCGAAGGCACCGACCGCCCCGTGTTCGGCATTGCCGAGTGCGGCGTGCTGACCGCGATGGCCCGCGCCGAGACCTTTGGCGTCATCGCGATCGCCCAGCGCTCGATCCCGCGTCACATGCGCTATCTCAGGCAGATGGGACTGACCGAACGTCTTGCCGGCGAGCGGCCGCTCAACATGAGCGTTGCCGAAACCGCCTCGGGCGAAGGCACGCTGGCCAAAATGATCGAAATCGGCCGCGCGCTGCGCGACGAGGACGGCGCCCGCGCCATCGTGATGGGCTGCGCTGGCATGGCACGGCACCGCCGCCCGCTGGAAGACGCGCTCGGCATTGCCGTGATCGACCCGACACAGGCGGCCGTCACCATGGCGCTGGGTACAGTGCAGTTCTCGAATCACTAGGCGTCCTTCAGCACTTTGGCGTCCTGCCGCGCGAGCCATTGCGCGTGGCTCTCGCGGACTAGCGCGAACGTGTCCCGCTGCGTCGTGTAGAGATTGCCGAACATGCGGCCGATCGGCCGGTAGGCGTCGAGGTCGACATACATGTTGGCCTCATCGACGAGGCCCTCGCGGGCGTGAACCCGGAGCACCTCGCCGACCAGCAGCTCGCGATCGGGCGAGAAGGTCAACGCGACATGGCGCCGGCATTCGAGCGCAAAGGGGGCCGCGGCGAGGCGCGGCACCTTCACTTCGATTGAGGGAAGCGTCGCCAGCCCGGCCGCGGCGACCTCGCTGTCGCCGGACGGAAAATCAACCGCGCAGTCGTTCATCGCCACCGACAGCGCCTCGTCCACCATGTGAACGACGAACTCGCCGTCGCGATGGATGTTGCGGGTGGTGTCCTTCGGGCTGTGATCCGGCTTGTGCTGAAGCCCGAGTACGATCAGCGCCGGGCTCTCCGAGAACACGTTGAAGAAGCTGAAGGGCGCGGCGTTGACCGCCCCGTTGGCATCGAGCGTCGTCACCAGCGCAATCGGCCGTGGCACCACCACGCCGCAAAGCAGCTTGTAGCGGTCGCGCGGATCGAGCTCGCGCAAGGGAATACCTGATGTGCCCTTGTCCGCCATCGACATCACTTCTCCGGCGGTGGCACCGCGCCGGTCTGGCTGGTGATCAGGCCGTAATGCTCGATGCGGCGGTGCTGCGCGAAATTGAAGATCGTGGTCTTGCCGAAGGTGGTGGCATCGAGGTCGCAAGGATGGACCAGCAGTTCGTCCTCCTCCGTCTTCGCTTCGGCGACGATCTCGCCGTTGGGATCGACGATCAGGCTGCCGCCGAACAGCGGGTGTCCGTCCTCGTTACCGGCCTTGGCCACCGCGACAACCCAGGTCGCGTTCTGATAGGCGCCGGCCTGCGCCGAGAGGCGGTTATGGAACAACCGTTTCTCGACGCCTTCATCGCTCCTCTCCGCATTCACCGACGGCGTGTTGTAGCCGATCAGCACCATCTCGACGCCCTGCAGGCCCATCACGCGATAGGTCTCGGGCCAGCGCCGGTCGTTGCAGATGGCCATGCCGATGATGCCGCCCAGCTCGCGCCAGACATTGAAGCCGAGATCGCCCGGCTCGAAATAGCGCTTCTCCAGATGCTGGTGCGAGCGCTTGGTGTCGTATTCCACATGGCCCGGCAGATGGATCTTGCGATATTTGCCGACGATCTTGCCGGATTTGTCGGTGAGAACAGCAGTGTTGAAATGATGCCCGTCCGGCGTCAGCTCCGCATATCCGAAATTCATCGCCATCTGGTGCTGCGCCGCGCGCTCGAACAACGGTTTCGTCGCCGCGTTCGGCATCTCGCGCTCGAACCAATTGTCGAACTCGGCCCGGTCCTCCACGTACCAACGCGGAAAGAAGGTCGTGAGCGCCAGTTCCGGATAGACGATTAGGTCGGCGCCCTTGCTCTTGGCCTCATCCATCAGCGCGATCATGCGCTTGACCACGGCCTCGCGGCTGTCCGCTTTCTGGATCGGGCCCATCTGGGCGGCGGCAACATTGACGATACGCATCAGCGATTTCCTGGTGATGTCTTTGAGCTAAGCTACAGTTTCAAGCACGTGCCGGCGCGCGCAGCATAACGCAGCATCGCCCGGACTTGCCAGCCGGCGCCTGCACATCGGCATCGTGTGCGCTGCACGCTCCATCCTCATGTCTGCTCCTCATCCGCAATATCGAGACCGTGGTCCAGCGCGTCCAGAAGCTGCCCGGCCTCATGCTCGGAAATCACGAGTGGCGGCGCGAGGAACAGGGAAGTCTGCTCGCCGCTGGTCCCGATCACGGCGCCCGCCTCCAGCGCCCGCTCCGCGACGCGCGAGGCAATCGGCACCTCGGTGGTGTCGGCATGCCAGGAGCGCCAGTCCGGCCCGTGCAACTCCACGGTCCAGTGCAGCCCCTGCCCCGCCAGGCGCTGCACGCTTGGATGTTTCTGCGCGATGGCCAGAAGGCGGCGGGTGAACAGCTTTTCGAGACCCCTGACGTGCTCCAAAATCTCGTCATCGCTGATGACTTTCAGATAGGCGCTGACGGCAGCCATGCTGATGGGATGCCCGCGCAACGTGCCGTAATTCTGCCAGCTCGTGCCCTTGAGCCGCTCGACGATGTCTTTCGACACCACGACCGCGGCAACCGCCGCCGCGCCACCGCCGAGCGATTTTCCGAGCGTCACGATAACGGGACGACTTTCGGCTCCCTGGAACGCGAACCAGCGCCCGGCACGGCCCGCACCAGTCACCACTTCGTCGGCGATCCAGTAGGAGCCGGCCTGCCGCGCGCACCGCGCCACCTCGTCCTGATAGGCGCCATCGTAGTAGATGCCGCCTTGCGTGTAGTCGATGATCGTCGCTGCCGTATCCGAAAGCAGGCGCGTGGCATCGGCCAGATATTCGCTGGGGGGAACATTGTTGGCCGGCGCGCCGTAGATCGCGCCCTGCGGCGCCGGCAATATCCGCACCGGCGCCATCGGCGCCGGCAGCTTCGAGCCGCCTGAGTGCACCGCGAGGCCGCCATGCCATTGCGGCTGCACGGTCATGCTGCGCGACAGGCCCGTAATGCCGTGATAGGCGCGTTCGCGCGTCGCCAGCGCGGACCGCTGCGTCAGGGCCTGACAGAGCGACAGCGCCATGTCATTGGCCTCGCTGCCGCTGATGCAGAAGCGCACCGCACCGACCCAATCGTCTTCGCCCTTGAACGCGGTGGCCATCAAGTCGTCAGCCGCCTGCTCGCGGCCGACCCAGGTCCAGCCCTCGTTCACGACGGGCGTATCCGCGGCGCGGCGGATCGCCTCCACCATCGCGGGATGACGATGTCCGAGACCGCCGCCGGTGTTGCTGCCGTCGATGAGCTTGCGACCATCCGAGAGATGAAAATAGACGCCCTCGCCGCCGACCACGTCCATGGGCGCGCTGTCGCCGGCATTCAGCCCGGTTCGCAACAATCTGCTCATTGCAATCCCCTCATTCCGCAGCCTCGGCGCCGTAGCCACCGCCACCACAGGTCTCGATCGTGACGAGATCGCCTTGCTGCAGCACCAGGTTCGACTTGCCGTCGATCGCGACGTTCGCGCCCTGCCGGATCAGCGAGATGCGGCAGGCCTTGCCGGGCTTACCGCCCTGCATGCCGAACGGCGCCATCACCATGCGCTCGATGCAGGTGGTCAGATGGATTGAGGGTGCCAGGATGCGATAGCTACGAATGACGCCGTCCCCGCCGCGATGGGCGCCCGCGCCGCCGGACTGCCAGCGAATGGCCTGCTGCTCGATTTGGATCGCGTAATTCGCCTCGATCACCTCGACCGGCGTGTTTGAGGTGTTGGACAGATGCACCCGCGTCGCCGAGATGCCGTCGCGATCATGCCGCGCGCCCTCGCCACCGCCGTGCACCTCGTAAAGCATCTTCCACGAACCGTTCTGCCGCGGTTCGGCGAAGAAGAGGACGCCCGCCGTGGTCGCCCCGCCCGCAGACAGGCGCTCCGGAATAGTGTCCTGCATAGCGCGGAAGATCGCATCGACGATGCGCATCGAGGTCTCGTGATTGCCGGCCGCAACAGAGGCATTCCACCCCGGCTCGAGAATGGAGCCCGGGCGCGTGATGATGGTCAGCGGCCGCAGCGCGCCCGCGTTCTGGTTCATGTCGCGCCCGCTCATGATGCGCGCGGCATAGGCCACCGCCGAGCGCGCCATGAACGGTGTCGTGTTGCAGAAATTCGAGACGCGGTCGCAGCTTTCTGAAAGATCGAAGGTCGCTTCGTCGCCTGCAATGGTGATCTTGACATGAATGCGCGCGGGCGCGTCGCCGACGCCGCCGTCGTCCAGATAATCCTCGCCCTCGTAGACGCCGTCAGGCAGCTCGCGGAGCGCCTCGCGCATCTCGATTTCGGAGAGATCGTGCAGGCGCGACTGCGCCGCCGTGAAGACCGCCTTGCCGTGCTCGCGGCATAGCTCGACGATGCGGTTCTCACCGGCTTTCGTTGCGGCGATCTGGGCGAGAAGATCGCCCTCGCAGGATTCCGGATCTCGAACATTGGCCTTGAGCAGCTGCACGATCGGCGTATTGACGCCGCTTGCCGTGGCGATCAGAACCGGCGGAATGCGCATCGCCTCCTGGAAGGTGTCGATGGCTTTCGCAAAATAGCTGCCGGGCCAGGTGCCGCCGATATCGGGCCAGTGTGCGAGGCTGACCGCGAACGCCACGATCTCGCCGTCGATGAAGACCGGGCGCACGACCTTGACGTCATTGAGATGATTGCCGCCGAGCGGGCCGACATTGTAGATCAATGCGTCGCCGTCGTTCAGGCTGTCGCGCGGCACCACTTTCAGCAATTCGAGGACCGTGTAGGCCATCGCGCCGAGATGGATCGGGATGTCGCGGCCCTGCCCGACCAGGTCGCCGCGGGCGTCCGTGATCGCCGACGACAGGTCGCCGGCCTCGCGCAGCAGCGGCGAGCGCGCCGAGCGCGTCATCACCAGGCTCATTTCCTCGGCGGCGGCCGAAAGCCCGTGCCGGATGACTTCGACGACGAACGGATCGAGCTTCATGCGGCCCCCCGCGTCAGGAACAGATTGCCTGAAACATCAGGCCTCGCCTGCCAGCCGGGCGGGACCACCACGGTCGACCATGCGTCTTCAATGATGGCCGGGCCGCTGACGATTTCGGTCAGCGAGGCACGGTTGATGATGCTTGTGGCGATGTCGTGAAAGCCATCGAACGAGCAGATGCGCTCGCCTTTGGAGACCGTTCTGACCGCGATGGCCGGCCGGCTCACGACGGTCGTCGATGGACGGCGCGCCTGCACCCGCACGGACTCGATGACGCAGCTCTCGCCCGTCGCATAGCCGAACAGCTCGTGGTGCCGGGCCAGAAAATCCTTCTTCAGCGTGATGACGTCGAGCGGTCGCGCGAACGGCACCGGAATGGCGTCGTTCTGCGCCGCGTAGCGCATCAAGGCCACCAGCTCGATCTGAATCTCGGTCGCGGCAACCCCGTTGGCGATCAGCGGCGCCGAGGCATCGTCGATCAGCACCCCGATCCGCTCCGACACACGGGCGAGGTCGATGCCATCGAGCGCAGCGCGCAGAGTTTGCTGCTGGAGGAAGCTGAAATCGGCAGTGAGACAGCCCAGTGCCGAAAACGCACTCGACGCGCTGGGAATGACGACCTCGGCAATCCCGTAGAGATCTGCAAGGCCCGCGGCATGCATCGGGCCACCACCGCCAAAGGCGAGCAGCGTGCAGTCGCGCCCGTCGATGCCGCGCTCGACGGTGACGCGGCGGAGCGCGCGCGCCATTGTCGCGTTCGCGACCTTGATGATGCCGAGCGCGGTTTCGGTCAGGCTCAGCCCCAGAGTGCGCGCGATCGGCGCGATGACATCACTGGCTGCCTTGATGTCAATTCCGATCCGGTCGCCGAGTTTGGCGTCCGGATTGAGATAGCCGAGCACGGCGTTGGCATCGGTGATGGTCGGCTCGGTACCGCCGCGGCCGTAGCAGGCCGGTCCAGGCTCGGAGCCGGCGCTTTCCGGTCCGACCGTCAGGCCACCGGAGCCGTTGCGCACGATCGAGCCGCCGCCCGCCCCGATCGAGTGCACCGCGAGCATCGGCTGGCGCAGCGGCTTGTCGCCGAGCATGCGGCCGTCGGTCATCTCGGCCTGACCGTCGACGATCAGGCACACGTCGGTCGTGGTGCCGCCCATATCGAACGTCAGCATCCGGGACGTGCCGAGCTGGCGCGCGATGCTGACCGATGCGGAGACGCCGGCCGCGGGGCCCGACATCGCCATCACCAGCGGCCGCCGCTTCACGGCCGAGATCGGCACCATGGCGCCGGCCGAATGAAACACCTGCAGGCCGGGACCGATCGGCAGCCGCAGCTCCAGTTCGCTGAGATATTCCACCGCAATCGGCATCGCCGCGGCGTTGAACACGGTCGCCGAAGTCCGCTCGTATTCGCGCGCCTCGGGATTGACCTCGTGCGACAGCGAGACGTGGGCAACGACGCCCTTGAGCCGCTCGCCGAGCATCTTCTCGTGCACCGGATTGGCATAGGCATGCAGCAGCGCGACCGCGACACTCTGCACGCCGGTCCCCTTCAGCCAGGCCACCAGACGCTCGATCTCCGCGTCATCCAGCGCCTTCAGCACCGGGCCCTCGTGATCGAGGCGCTCAGCAAGCCCGAAGCATCGTTCCGGCGGCACCAGCGGCAGCGATTTTGGCGGGACGTCGAGACGATAGAGATCGCGGCGGCGATAGCGCGCGATCTCCAGCACGTCGGCAAAGCCTTCGGTCGCCACCAGTGCCACTTTCGGCAGCCGTCCTTCGACGATGGCGTTGGTCACGCGCGTGGTGCCGTGGACGAAGCGCTTGACCTCGCTCTTGCGCAGGCCGACCGCCTCGATCGCCTCCAGCATCGCCTGAACCGGAGCTTGAGGTCGCGACGGCACCTTCGCGATCCGTGCCTCCGCGGGGGAGTGTCGGATCGCGATGATGTCGGTGAAGGTGCCGCCGATATCGGTGCCAACTTCCCAGTGATTTTCGTCAGTGCTCATGTGTGGGTCAGCTGCGGACGACATTCGAACCGGACGCCGGGTGGTTCCCGTCCTTCGCGAGGTTCAATCGCAAACCGAGAGCGCTCATCATCATCCCCTGTCATGCCACCGCTTGCGAGCGTGCGACAGAGCGATGGCCTCGGGATAGGGCCAGAGTTGTCGCAATGCACTGGACCAGCCCGCGACCGGCGCGGCGCGGCGAGGCACATTTTAGTGCAGCCCTGCCCGCATGGAGAGCACGTCGGTGTGGATCGTTCGACGCGACATAAGTGCGGCGCACCACGAATTTTCCCGGACGAAACACCACATCCGCTGCAGCGCAATCCACGCGCCCCGCACGCACTGTCTAATTTGCAGGCGATCGACCGGCCCTACGGACCATGCGATTGCTTATGAGCTATGCATGGCAGTCGGCTCAGCCTCTCTTTATTGTACGATCAGTAAGCGGTGGTTTTGCCCGCTCCGGCTCTCAGGCCGCGAAGGACGGACGCAGGCGGCGCCAGCCGATGATGATGCCCGTGATGGAGAACAGAAAGCCAAGGGAGCAGAGCCCGACGACCAAGCCGTCGCGCAGCAACGGGTGCGCGACGAGAACCGGAAAATCCAGCGTGTGCAGCGCGCCGTAGAACCAGCGATAGGCCCGCCGCGATGGATCCAGCCTTTGCAGCAAATTGCCGTCGGCGCCGTCGATGTCGAACCAGAGGTCACCGCAATACGAGCGGTAGACCGGGGCGCCCGGGACAGTGGACCGCGCGGGATAGTTGTCGTCCTCGGCAAGTACAGACGGACCGCCGCAGCCGGCCGCCAGGCGCGCGGTCAACCCCTGGACCTCGTGCACATCCAGAGATCTCGTCGGTCCATCGCGGGGCGCGTCCCCTGCCTTGATCAAGGTCTGACCGGCAAGGGCCGTTCGATCCCGCCGATAGAGAGTGCCGTTGAAGGCAAACCATTCGATTTCACGGGTCGATGGCGATACAGGCTGCCGATCGAGCGATGGGGCCGCCGTCCAGTTCGGTGAAGCGTTCATCACGCTGGATTCAGCGGAGGCCCATTGCCCGCGCGAGAACAGCCGCCCGTGATCCATGGAGAGCCAGCCGCTGAAAATCCAGCTCAGCACGAACACCATCGCAACGAGGCCGATGAGATGATGCAGCGCATGCCAGCCGCGATAGGGCGAGCCGATCAGACCGCTGCGAGGTTTGATCCGCGCAAGCCCGAGCACAGAGCCAAGCAAAGCCGCGATCAGGGCCAGCAGCGACAAGGTCCAGACCACGCGATCCCACAGCGACCAGTTGCTTCGCAGGACCGTTGGATAGATCCAGTGCAGCACACTCCCGACCAGATTCCAGGTCCGCTCGTTGCGCGTCGTATCCAGGACGATCTCGCCGGTGAGCGAGGAGACATAGACTTCCCTCCCGTCGGCATCACCGAGGGCAACCCGAAACAAGGGCCGATGGCGGTCAAAGCCGTTCGGCACGCTCCATTGGTCGTAGTCCGAGCGCGCAACGATCTCGGTTGGTCCGGCATCCAGCCCGCGGCTGCGGGCGTGATCTCGCGCGATGGCCAATGCGACGTCGGAAGACGCGACCGACGCGTCGCCCCCATCGGAGGCGCGGATTGCGCCTGCGCGCGATGGCCCCGAGACGACATAGACCGGGCCGTCGCTGCGCTGGATCAGGCGAACGCGCGTCGCATCCGCGATGCCGCTCGCGGCAACGGCATCGGCGACTGCAATCCTCGTCCCAGCACTCGCCAGCGGCCCAAGCCCGGCGAAGCGTTCCGCTTCCGTCAGAGACGGAAACGGAACGAAGTGCATCACGATTCCCGTCGCGAACCACATCGCGAACACCAGGCAGAACGCGATCCCGAGCCATCGATGCAGCAGGACGATCGCGCGCATCATCGATCAGCATCCTACCATTTGAATGCGGCCGAGAGTTCATAGGTGCGCGGTGCACCCAAGAGGATCTGGTCGGGATAGAACGGATCGCCCCAGATCGCATAGCGCTTGTCGGCGATGTTGCGCACCCGGAAAGTCAGGCGAGCCTGGTCGACCGCGTTGAACACCGTCTTCGGGATGTCGACGAAGGCATAGACGTCCGCGACAGTGTAGGCCTTCATCGTCACGACATTCGCATCGGTGTTGTAGCGGTCGCCGACGTGACGGCCGGTGACGCCGACTTCCACGGGCCACGGCGTGAAGAACCGATACGACGCTCCGGCATTCGCCACGACGCGCGGCACGTTCGGCGGCGTGTTGCCGGAGAACGAGCCGCCGACAAAATTAAAGTCGGCGTAGCGCGCATCGACATAGGCGATGTTGCCCCAGAGACGCAGGGGACCGATCGGACGCACGGACGCGGCAAGCTCGACGCCCTTCGATTCCTGCCGTCCGGCAAGGTTGAGCTGCATGCCGCCGGCCGCGGCATAGACGTTCTTGCGCAGGATGTCGTAGGCCGAGAACGACCACTCCGCCCGGTTGTCCCAGAACAGGTGCTTGACGCCGGTCTCGTAGGTGCGCGCGGTGGTCAGGTTCAGCGGATCGGTCGGATTGAGCAGGAAGATGTTGTTGGCCGAGATGTCGGCGCCGGTGGCGTATTGGCTGAAAAAGGTCAGGCCCGGTACGGCTTCCCAGGTGTAGCCGATACGGCCTGTGGTCGGGACCCAGGATTGCGAGAACGGGAAGTTCGCCTTCTCCAGACCGAACTTGTCGGTCGAATTGCGGTCGAGCCCGATATGCTCGACGCGCAGGCCGCCGACCAGCGCAAAGCTGCGCGTGAACTTCAGCCGGTCCTCGAATGACAGCGCCTCATTGTCGATGCGCGCGGTCTGCTGCTGAATGGTGAGCAGGCCGTAATAGCCGCGAGGCGGATCGACCAGCGGAACGGAATCGCCGGGGAAATTTGCGGCGCCCGGCCTCACGAAATCAAGGTAGCTTGAGGAAAGCGTCGTGACCAAACGGTTGTCAAAGCCGGCGATATTCGCATCCCAGATCAAATCGGTGACGTTGCCGACCAAGCGTTGGCTGTGCGCGACATAGAAGCGCTCACGATCGACCATGTTGGTCCCGGAATTGAACGCCTCGATCTCATTGTTGAACCATGTGCGCTCAGCTCCGTAAGCATAGGCTTGACTTTTCAGCGTCAGGTCGGGCGCCAGATTCAGCTCGAAACCGCCGCGCAGCCACACCTCCTTCGCCACGTTCTTGTTGTCGAGGACGTTGTAGTTGGTATTGAAGGTGCGGTCGTCGATCGTGACCGCACCGAGATCGGTTTTGTTGTAGTTCGAGACGTAATTGCCGGAAACGATCCCCGTCGTCGCATGCGAGCCGCTGAAGGCAATCGGCACCAGCGGCGCACCCCAATAGGCTTTCGAGCGATCTTCGCGATACTCGATCGCGCCCCAGACCTTGAGGCTGTCGGAGATGCGGTAGTTGAGCTGGCCGGAGACATCGAGCGTCTTGGTGTTGGTGTCGTCGGCAAAGCCGTTGAGCGAGGAACGGCTGACGTCGAAGCGGTAGTCCAGCCCCTGCACATTGGTGCTGCCGCCCGAGCCGTAATGCGCCCGGAACGAGTTCAGCGAGTCCCAGGAGAAATCCGCCTCGTTCCGGATCGGACCGGTGTGCGGCTGCTTGGTGACGAAGTTGATCGCGCCGCCGGCGGCGCCCTCGCCTGACATCAGTGATGCCGGACCCTTGAGGAATTCGACAGCCTCCAGATTGGCCGTGTCCACGATCCGAGAGGTCATGTTCTGCGGACCGATCTTGATGCCGTTATAGAGCGTGTTGATCTGGCTGTTGGTGAAGCCGCGCATGGAGAAAGCCGAAGGCTCGGCCGGATTGTCGCCGGCTGTGACGCCCACCGCTCCCTGCGCGACGTCGGACACGGTGCGGTAGCCCTGCTCGCGCATGGTTGCGGCCGAGATCACCTCCACGGTCGCGGGCGTTTCTCGCACGGTCAGGCCGAGGCGCGAAGCGCTTTCGGCGACGGCATTGGTGTTGAGCGGCGTCTGTGCCGCCGTGGTCGGCACGACGGGCTTGGGCACTGCGGATGCAGTCTCCGGCCGGCGCGCTGCTGCGCGGCGTGAGCGCTGCGCGTCCCGTCCGGCCGGCTTGGCCTGCCTGCGGGATTGTGGCGCCGACACCTCGACGGGCGGCAGTGGCTCGCGGGCCTGCTGCGCCAAGGCCGCTGGCATGTCGATGGCGACGAAAGATGTGAGAGCGGCGGATGCCAGTAGGAAACGGCGTGGTCGTACGATACGAAGGGAATACACGGTCTTGGACCTCGGAGCGACGTCAGTGGCACGTCACCGCGAACCAGGGTCCCATCGTCCGGCTCCCAGCCTTCCGATGAAGCCGAATGTCTGTACTCCCCGACCGACATCTTCGCGTGTGACCACGGCTGACGGCAGGTCTCCTGGCTCGCGGGTCAGTACCTTGCATCGCCTTCCCGGGACCGAGATACCCAGTGGCTCGTGACGCAAGATTCGCCGCTTACAGTTGCGGGGGCAGCCACGGCATTGGGGACAAACTCCCCGCACCGCATTCCCTTTTCATCCCCTCTCGGGGAAACCGTCGCGAGCATCTAGGATTACGATCCAGACAGAGTCAATGTGCCAGTTGCGGCGCTATTGCCACAACGACCAGTTTCCTTGGAGATAAGCATGGGAGGCGAGACCTTCCTCTGGCTGATACGGCACGCGCCCGTCGATGGCGTCGCGGGGACGATCCATGCGGCCGACGCACCGGCCGATCTCGGCGCTCGGGCGCAGCTGGAGGCACTGCGGCAGCGCCTGCCGCGGGACGCCGCGAGCTATGCGAGCCCGTCGCGGCGCACCGTCGAAACGGCCCGCGCGCTGGGGCTCGAGCCGCTGCAGCTGGACGAATTCAGCGAGCAAGACTTTGGCGACTGGACCGGCCGTCGGCATGACGAACTCGCCGCGACCGGTGGCGAGGCCTATGCACGGTTCTGGAGCGATCCGGCGCGCGGACGGCCGTCCGGCGGCGAAAGCTTTGAGGAACAGGTCGCGCGGGTCCGCCTGGGTTTGTCGAAGATCGGCACCGGGGCCGCAACGCTCGTCGTGCATTCCGGCACGATCCGGGCGGCGCTGTGCATCGCGCTCGACCTGACGCCACAAGCGGCCCTGCGCTTCGTGATCGATCCGCTGTCGCTGACCAGGATTGACCGGCTCGCGACCGGCTGGCGCGTCGTCTCCGTCAATCAGCGGACGATTTGATCAGGCCGGACGATCAGGCACATTGGCCTGCGCAAAGGTCGCCATGCCGTTGTGGAGCGCGCAGGCCGACCGCACCAGCGGCAGCGCGATGGCCGCGCCCGATCCTTCGCCGAGCCTGAGATCCAGGCTGATCAGCGGCTGCACGTTCAGCGCGCGCAGCACCAGCCGATGCCCCTGCTCCGCCGACTGGTGCGAGGCCAGCAGGAACAGCTGGCACGAAGGGTTGAGCCGCACCGCCGCCAGCGCCGCGACCGACACGATGAAGCCGTCGATCAACACGGGGATGCGGTGCTGTGCAGCCGCGATAACGGCACCGCAGATGGCGGCGATCTCGAGACCGCCGACGGCGCACAGGATCTTTTCGGGCGCAGCGCCCGCAATGTCATGGCGTGCGATTGCAGCGTCGATCACCCGCGCCTTGTGCACACGGCCGGCCGCGTCGATGCCGGTACCGCTGCCCGCGATCTCCGCGGCGCTCACGCCGAGCAAGCCGGCCGCGATCGCCGCCGATGTCGTGGTGTTGCCGATGCCCATCTCGCCGAAGATCAGAAGATCGGGCTGCCCGGCCTGTGCGCGCGTCACCGCACGTCGGCCGGCTTCGAACGCAAATGCCAGCTCCGTGGGGGTGAGCGCAGCTTCGACGCTGAAATCGCGCGTACCGCTGCGCGGCTTGTCGGTCATGATTCCAGCCATCTCCCCCTGCGCCAGCGTGCCGGCGTCGACGACCTCCAGGCTGGAGCCCAGCTCACGCGCGAGCACCGAGATTGCGGCACCGCCGGAGGCAAAGTTCGCCAGCATCGCGATGGTCACTTCCTGCGGATAGGCCGAGACGCCCTGCGCGACGATGCCGTGATCGCCGGCGAAGATGATGATCGGCACCCGCGCCGCGCGCGGCTGCTCGGTTGCTTGCAGGCCCGCAAGCTCGATCGCGAGCTGCTCGAGCCGGCCGAGCGCGCCGGTCGGTTTCGTCAGTTGCGCCTGCCGCGCCACCGCCGCCTCGCGGTGGACTGCGGAGATATCGGGGCATTGTTGGGTGACCCATTCGGGGAGCATGCTGCCTCGCTTGCCTCACGGCCTGCGCTTGAGGATGTAACTGTCCATGATCCAGCCGTGCCGTTCGCGCGCCTCTTGCCGCACGGCGACGATGCGCGGGCCGATCTCGGCCAGCGCGCCGGACATCACGATCTGATCGGGCATGCCGAGATAGGCCCCCCACCAGATGTGCAGGCCCGCCGGATCAAGCGACTGGAATGCCGTGCCGCCGTCGAGCATCACCACCACGGTGTCGACACCTGCCGGCCAACCGCCATCGCGCAAGCGGCGTCCGGTCGTGATCAGAAACGGCTCGCCGATGTCGTTGAGCGGCATCGCATGCGCCGCGCACAGCGTCTGGATCGAGGTGATGCCGGGCACGACTTCGATTGTCGGCAAGGGATCGAGCCGCCGCGCGATACGCAGCGAGGAATCGTAAAGCGAGGGATCGCCCCAGATCAACAGCGCGACCTTGCCTTCGCCTTCGAGATGATCCCCGATCGTCTGCGACCAGACGGCGGCCACGGCATCATGCCAATCGTCCACGCCCTTGCGATAGTCCGCTTCAGCGGCGTCCCGCACGGGCAGATCGAACTCGGCAATACGCGTCCTGTCGCTGGTGAGCGCATCCGCGCAGATCGTCCGCCTGAGATCGGCGAGATCGGATTTTGTAGTCCCCTTGCGCGGGATCAGGACGAGATCGGCCGCGTTGATGGCAGTAATCGCGGCGCGCGTCAGCTGCTCGGGATCGCCGCAACCGATGCCTATCAGAGAGAGCGTGAGCATCGTGGCTGCGAAGGGCGGCCATCATGGCCGCCCGTTCGCTTGTCTCTAGGCCGCGTTGTGCAAACGCGGCGTGACGAGGCCGGGCGCGGTGACGCCGCGCAACGACTTCGCCAGCGCGAGCACGCCGAGATCGGCGAGCGGCTCGATCACGATGACCAGCGCATAGGACGCCGCGAAGGTCGCGATGTTGGCGAGGTTGGTCGCGCCGAAGCCGGAGCCATAAATCGCCCAGAACGCCACCCAGGCGATGACGCCCGCCTGATAGGTCGTCGAAAGCGCCAGCGCCTGGCGGTACTTCAGATCGACATAGGCCGTGTTGCTCGAAATGATCCGCGTGGCGATCGCCTGGATTCCGAACAGCGGCACCAACAGCGTGGTGACGTTCATGCCATATTGCGGCAGGTCGGGCGGCTCGAAGAAGATGCCCTGGAACAGCAGGCCAAACGCGAGGCCGAAGGCCGCAGGCGCCGCGCCAAACAGCAGGAACAAGGTCGAGCCGAGGATGAAGTGCACTTCGGAGACGCCGACCGGGAAGTGCGGCAGGATCTCGAAGAAGATAAACACAAGTCCCGTGGTGGCGAGCGTCCGCGCCGCGAACGACGTGATGCCCTGCTCGCGCACGGTCTCAACCGCGAGCTTCAGGGCAACACCGCCGACAGCGATGCCGGTTGCGTAACTCAATACGAGCTTGGCGTCCGAGACTAGTCCGGGTTCGATATGCATGGCTCAGATCCTTCTTGCCGTCACACCCGACGGCCTTGGCCTCAAAACATGCACGGCCGGTCTCCTGGCTCGCGGTTCACTGGGAGTCTCCGGCCTTCCCGGGCCTCGCGGCCCAGTGGCTGATCGAAGTCCCTCACCGCTTACAGTCGCGGGGGCGGCTGGGGTTTTGGGCGCCGCAACTGGGTCCGCCCATCCCCATTCCCGATTATGCTCCGGCGCTTTGCGCCGCGTCGAGCACCATGCGTCTCCTGTGTGCCTCTTTCGCCGGCCGGGCGTCAAGGGGCGACGGGCGGACGAGGCGGTCATGACGGATAATTCCCCGCCAGCGCGCCGAACAGGATGACGGCCGCCGTGGAGGCCGCTCCGCCCCGCGCAAGCTGCTCTGCAAGTTCCGAAATGGTGGTGCGGACCAGCCGCTCATCGGGACGGCCGAGCGATTCGGCAAACAACGCCGGCGTGGTTGGGGCGAGCCCGTGCTCGATCAATTTGACGACCAACGCCGGAAACGTCCGCCGGCCCATATAGACCACGGTCGTCGCCTCCGGATCGGCCAGCGCCGCCCAATTGAGATCTGGCGGCAGCTCGCCGGTGACGTCCGCCCCGGTCACGAACTGCACGCGGCGCGAGGTGTGACGCCGGGTCAGCGGAATGCCGGCTTGCGCGGCGGCGACACAGGCCGAGGTGACGCCGGGAATGATCTCGTAGCCGATGCCCGCTTCACGCAGCGTCTCGAGCTCCTCCTCGAGCCGGCCAAAGATGCCGGCATCGCCCGACTTCAACCGGACCACGCGCGCGCCTGTCACGGCATAGTCGACCAGCAGGCGGTTGACATGGTGCTGCTTGGTCGAGGCCCGCCCTGCCCGCTTTCCCACCGCGACGAGATTGGCGCCGGGCCGGGCCAGATCGAGGATCGCGCCTGAAGCAAGATCGTCATAGAGCACAACGTCGGCCTCGCGCAGCCGCGCTGCACCCTTGAGCGTGAGCAGCTCGGGATCGCCGGGCCCGGCGGAGACAAAGGAGACAAAACCGCTCACCGGTCCTCCGCGATCAGATGGAAGAACGTGCCGGTAGCTTGTCCCCGCCGCGAGCCGGTCTCGGCAATGACCGCACCTGTCGCGTCGTGCACGACCGCCAGCGCCGTGTCGGGCTGCGCGACTATGGTCGAATAGTGGAATTCATGGCCACGCAGGCGTGCACCCGCCTGATGACCCGGCATCGGCGCGGCGAGCTCGGCCAGACGATAGCCCAGATGCATGCGGCGCTTGGCAAAGCTCGTCTCCAGGCCGAGCAGGCCCGTCATCTCGTGGCTGATGCCATCGGCGTCGGTCAAAGCGGTGCCCAGCACCATATAGCCCCCGCATTCGCCGTGCACCGGGCGCGTCTCGGCGAAGGCGCGCAATCCGCTGCGGAAGCGCGCATTGGCAGCGATCCTGCCGGCCTGCAGCTCGGGATAGCCGCCAGGCAGCCAGCACACATCGGCGACCGGATCAGGGGCTTCATCGGCGAGCGGCGAGAATGTCGAGATCTCCGCACCCGCCGCGCGCCACGCTTCCAGCATGTGCGGATAGACGAAGGAGAACGCGGCATCACGGGCAAGCGCAATGCGCTGGCCGGGCGGCGTCACGTTGACGCCGCTTGCGGCAGGTTGCGGCGACCAGGTGGCCGCCGAACGCAGCACCGCGTCGAGATCGACATGCTCGGCAACGAAGCGCGCGGCCTCGTCGATCAGCTTGCCGATTTCCGCCTGCTCCTCGGCCTGCACCAGTCCGAGATGCCGCTTCGGCAGGCTGATCTCGGCATGGCGCGGCAGCGCGCCGAATACGGCGATGCCGGCATCCAGCAGCGCGCGCCGCACGAGGGCTTCGTGGCGCGGGCTGGCAACGCGATTGAGCACGACGCCTGCAAGGCGCACACCGGGGCGGTAGTCGCGAAGGCCCGCCGCGATCGCGGCCGCCGTTTGTGCCTGTCCTGAGGGATCGATCACCAGCAGCACCGGCCAGTCCAGCATCTCCGCGATGTCGGCGGTCGCCCCGGTGCCGCAGACGCCACGCGCGGCGACGCCGTCGAACAGACCCATCGAGCCTTCGGCCAGCACGACATCGGCGTCAATGCCGCGACTGACGAGATGCGAGATTGTCCCGCGATCCATCGCCCAACTGTCGACATTGACCGAGGCGCGTCCCGTCGCGGCGGCATGAAACGCGGGATCGATGTAATCGGGGCCGCTCTTGAAGCACTGCACCCGCAATCCGCTGTTGCGCCAGGCGCGAGCAAGCGCCAGCGTCAGTGTGGTCTTGCCGACGCCGGAGGCCGGCGCGGAGATAACGAGCCCTGCCGCCATCACGACACCTCCGGAAAGCGCGGCTCGGCGCCGACCGGCCGATAGCGGCGGTCATAGTCGGCAGCATAGAGACGGCTCTCGGAAAAATCCGCCGAGCCCAGCGTCTTGCCGACCAGGATCAACGCGGTGCGCTCCATCTCGCCCCCGACCGCAGCGTCGAGTGTTGCGAGCGTGGCGCGGATGATGCGCTGCTCGGGCCAGCTCGCACGCCAGACGATCGCGACCGGGCAATCCGCGCCATAATGCGGCGTCAGCTCAGCGACGACCTTGTCGAGCAGATGAATCGACAGATGGATGGCGAGCACCGCGCCGGTGGCGGCGAAGGCGGCAAGCTTCTCGCCTTCGGGCATCGCGCTGGCGCGGCCCGGCGTGCGCGTCAGCACCACGGTCTGGGCAAGGCCGGGCAGCGTCAGCTCGGCCTCCAGCGCAGCCGCGGCGGCCGAGAAAGAGGGAACGCCGGGCGTGACCGTGTAGGGAATGTCGAGCGTGCGCAGGCGGCGGAGCTGTTCGCCCATCGCCGACCAGATCGAGAGATCACCGGAATGCAGCCGCGCAACGTCCTTGCCATCGGCATGGGCGGCGGCGATCTCCGCGACGATCTCATCGAGCGACAGCGGCGCGGTGTTGACGATCCGCGCCCCGGGCGGGCAATGCGCCAAGACGCCCTCGGGCACAAGTGAGCCAGCATAGAGGCAGACCGGACAGGCGGCGATGAGATCGCGGCCGCGCAACGTCAGCAAGTCAGGAGCGCCTGGCCCTGCCCCGATGAAATGCACCGTCATGCGCCGTCTCCTTCCGCGATCGCCGCGGTCGCGGTGCGATCCTGCGAGACCACCCGCGTCGCAATCAATCGCGCGCGAGGTCCGGCCGCTGCGAGCGCCGCCGCCTCGGCAACCGATCCCGTCCCGAACTTTTCCACGACGAGCTTTGACTGCGTCGGCGTGTCGATGCCAACAAGCACTTCGGCGGCAACCGGCTTGATCGGCAAGCCGCATTCGCGCGCGAGCTGCTTCAACACCTCCTCGTCGGCCTTATCGCTGACCGTCGCCACCGCTGCGAGGCCTTCGGGACCACCGGCCGCCAGAAGCGCCTCACGCAGCGAGGCCAGCGTGACGTCCCGCTTGAATCCGAGCCCGGCGACCTTCATCGGACCGCGCTCCATTGCACCACGGGCCGCACGGCCTCCCAGGACCGGTAGCGGCCGAGCGAAGCGGCATGCGCAATCTCGACCCGCATCAATTCGCCGCCGTGGCGCTGGTGCAGCTCACCGAGCAACGCTTCCGTCTCCAACGTTACTGAATGCGCGACCAGCCGCGTACCGGGCGAGAGCCGCGGCCAGATGGCGTCGAACATCGCGATGTCGAGACCGCCGCCGATGAACACGGCGTCAGGCCCGTCCAGCGTAGCAAGGGTTTCAGGCGCTTTTCCCGCGATGACTGTGATCCGATGTGCCAACCCGAACGCCGTCGCATTGCTGCGAATGTTCGCTGCGCGATCCTCGCGCGCCTCGACGGCGATCGCGGTGCCCCCGCACAGCGTCCACTCGACCGAGATCGAGCCCGAGCCCGCACCGATGTCCCATAGCCGTTCACCGGGACGCGGCGCCAGCGCCGAAAGCGCGAGCGCACGGACCGGACGCTTAGTGATCTGGCCGTCATGGACGAAGAGTTCGTCCGATAGTCCCGAGCTGTGGGGGATGCCCTGCGCGCCCGCCGCCTCAACGGCTACCGCGACCAGATTTCCGGCAAGATCGCCTGCGAAGCTGTCGGCGCGATGCGCGTTGATCCTTTCGCGCGGCCCGCCAAGCGCAGCGAGTGTCCAGAATGCCGAGGCACCCCATCCGCGCGCCGTCAGCCATTTCGCGAGATCGCCTGCCGCCTTTGCGTCGCGCACGAGACAAATGATGCGTGCCCCTCGCGCCAGGTGTGGCACGAGACGCTCGAATGGCGCGGCGTGGAGACCGAGACAGGCAACGGATTCCAGACGCCAGCCAAGCCGCGCAGCAACGAGCGAGAATGTCGAGGGAGCCGCATACGCGATCCATTCGTCGCCATGGAGCTTCTCGGCGAGGCTCGCGCCGGCCCCGTGCCAGAACGGATCGCCGGAGGCGAGCACCGCCGTCGGGCGACCACGGCAGCTCAACACGATTTCTGCATCGAACGGCACCGGCCATGGACGGCCGCGCCCGGTTATGCCGGCGAGTGCAAGATGCCGTTCACCGCCAAAGACAGTTTCGGCATCATCGAGCGCCTTTCGGCTTGCCTCGGACAGCCCGGCAAGGCCATCTTCGCCGATACCGATGATGGTCAGCCAGGGATCAGCCATGACGCGCGCCCTCATTCTGGGCGGAACGGCCGACGCGAGCCTGCTCGCGGCGGAGATCGCGCGCGCCGGCGTCGATGCCGTGTATTCCTATGGCGGCCGCACCCGCGCGCCCGCCGGTCAGCCGTTGCCGACGCGGATCGGCGGTTTTGGCGGCGCAAGCGGACTTGTCGATTACATTGGTCGGGAACACATCACGCATGTAATCGACGCGACGCATCCCTTTGCCGCCGAGATGAGCCGCAATGCGGTCGCGGCATGTGCGGAAACCGGCACGCCGCTGATCGCTCTCGAGCGAGCGCCGTGGACCAAAGCGCCCGGCGACAACTGGATCGAAATACCTGATGTCGACGCCGCGGTCACCGCACTGCCTGAAGTGCCGGCAAATGTGTTCCTCGCCATCGGCCGCCAGCACATCGCGCCGTTCGCGACCAAGCCGCAGCACGCCTACACGCTGAGATTCGTCGATCCGCCCGATGCGCCGCTGCCCTTCGCCGCGGACGTCATCGTGTCGCGTGGGCCGTTTACGCTTGAGGGCGAACTGGAGATGCTGCGCGCGCGAGGCATCACCCGGATCGTCGCCCGCAATTCCGGCGGCGACGGCGCGCGCGCCAAGATCGACGCCGCCCGCAGGCTCGGCCTGCCCGTGATCATGATCTCGCGGCCGCAACTGCCGGAACGCTTGCGGGTCGAGAGCGTGGCCGAGATCATGCAGTGGCTCGGTCATCGGGCCTGCCTCGGCGCATAGACCCAGCGGCCGACGCGGCGTGTCTGCGAGTTGCCGACGATCACCAGCGTGCGCATGTCGGCCATCTCGGGCCGGGCTTCGTTCAGCCTGACGGTCTCGATCTTTTCGTCGGCGGCGCTGATCGCGCGCGCGAAAATCACAAGACGGTCGCCACAGCCGGCCTCGTTCAGCACCGCGAGCGCACGGCCAAATCCTTCCGGCCGGCTCGCCGAGCGCGGATTGTACATCGCGATGGCAAAATCGGCTTCCGCGGCGAGCCGCAGGCGCTTCTCGATCACCGCCCACGGCTTGAGATTATCGGAGAGATTGATCGCGCAGAAATCATGGCCGAGCGGTGCGCCGGCGCGCGCGGCAGCCGCCAGCATCGCAGTGACGCCGGGCAGCACGCGGATCGGCAGCTCCTGCCATTGCGGCGCCTGTTCGAGCGCCTCGAACACGGCGGACGCCATCGCGAAGACGCCGGGGTCGCCGGAGGACACGATGACGACTTGGCCGCCTTCGGCCGCGAGCCGCAGCGCCTCGCTCGCGCGCTGCAGCTCTTCGCGATTGTCGGAAGGATGCAAAGTGAGCCCTGCCCGCGCTGGCACGCGCGCGACATAGGGCGCGTAGCCCAGAATGTCGGTCGCGGCGGCAAGCGCGGCGGAGACCTCGGGCGTCACCAGCGCAGCGCTGCCCGGGCCGAGGCCAGCGATGGTCAGCGTGCCCGTCATTCGGCGGCGTCCGGATGCCGGCCCTTGCCGTGCACGAGCACGATCGCAAAATAGGGGCAGTCGGCGGCGTCGATCTCCGCAAGCCGCACCACGCGCTCGCCCGGCATGGTGCCGCGCTCGACCAGCCACGCATCGTCCAGCCGTCCGGCGGCAGCGAGCGCGCGGCGCACTTTCGCGAGATTGCGCCCAGTCTTCATGATCACGAGCGCATCGGAATCGCGCATGCGGCGTTCGAGCTCGTCCTCGGCGAGCGTGCCCATGAGCACCGTCGTCACGTCGTCGCCGAGCGCAATCGGCTGTCCCACGCCATTCCAGCAGCCGACCATGCCGGGAATGCCGGCGATCACCTCGATCTCGACGCGGCCCTGCAGGCGCATGTGCAGATGCATGAAGGAGCCGTAGAAGTAAGGATCGCCCTCGCAGAGCACGACGACGTCGACCGCGCGCGCCAGCCGCGCCAGTCGCTCCGCCCATTCGTCGTAGAAGCCGGCAAGCAACTGGACATATTCAGGCGTGTCGAAGGCGATCTCGGTCGTAACAGGATATTCCATCGGATATTCGGTGACGTCGGCAGCCAGCATGCCCTCGACGATGCGGCGCGCCTGGCCGGGCCGGCCCTTTTTGCGGAAATAGGCGACATGCCTCGCGCCGCGCACCGTGCGATCGGCGCGCACGCTCATCATATCAGGGTCACCGGGGCCGAGACCGCAGCAGATGATGCGTCCCATCGCTATTCGCTCCGGCTCGCCAGCGCGTTCACGGCGGCGACCGTGATCGCGGAACCGCCAAGGCGGCCCTCGACCGTCAGCGCCGGCACCGGGGAAACGGCCATCAGCGCAGCCTTGGATTCGGCCGCGCCGACGAAGCCGACCGGACAGCCGATGATTGCCGCGGGCCGTGGGCAGTCCCGGTCCTCCAGCATGTTGAGGAGATGGAACAGCGCGGTCGGCGCATTGCCGATCGCCACGATCGCGCCGTCGAGATGCGGCCGCCACAGCTCCAGGGCCGCGGCCGAACGGGTGTTGCGCATGGACTGCGCGAGCGCGGGAACGGTCTCGTCGCCCAGCGTGCAGATGACGGCGTTGGCGGCGGGAAGCCGCGCCCGCGTAATTCCTTCAGAGACCATGCGCGCGTCGCACAGGATCGGTGCGCCCTTCTGCAAGGCCGCGCGTGCGGCGACCGCCATGCCTGATGTGAAGCGGATATGCGCTTCGAGGCCCACCATGCCGGCGGCATGGATCATCCGCACCACCACCTGCTCCTCGTCCGGCGTGAAGCGCGCAAGATCGGCTTCGGCCCGGATGGTGGCAAAGGACTGCCGGTAGATCGCAGCGCCGTCGGTCTCGTACGTGTGCGGCATCAGTGCCCTCCCATCAGGATGGAGGGATCTTTGACGATGTCGTCGCGATTCAGCCCGCGCAGGATGGGCTCATCGCGCGTCGACCCGGCGCGCACGAGATCGAAGCCTGCGCCGGTCGCGACCAGAGTGATGGCGGCGGGACCAGAATGGGCGCAGCCCTTGGCACAGCCGGAGACGTGTAGCCGTGCGGCCGCGCCGATGTTCGGCGCCAGGGCCGCGGCAAGGCCACGGGTATCGGCATGCGCCTCGCGACAGCGTGGCGCACCGCTACAGGCGATGACGCGCAGCGCAGGGTCGTAGGCCTCGGTGATCAGGCCGGTCGCGTTCGGCATCACGCGCTTGGCTTCGCTCAAAACCATCCGCCACGGCGTCATGCGCAGCGCATGTCCGCAACCGGCGAACTGGTTGAGCGTTGCATGCGCCATCTGTCCGAAGGCGACCCCGACCATCGCACCTTGCGCATAGAGGCCGGGACGCGCCGCGGCCATGATCGGCGCCGGCTCGGCCTCGCCGCGCAATGCCGCCGGCAAGATTGCACCGGCTGCAAGATGCGCCGCCATCCGCCCTCGCCCGCCTCTCGCGCCGCCGGAGGTCACGAACCAGCCGGCGAATGCGAGCGCGGTGGTCACGGCCTCGCCACGTGGGACCGAGCGGCCGAGTTTGTCGCCATCAGCCCGTACCAGCAGTCCGCCGGAACCATCGCGCTCGATCCGCACGTCGGCGGAATCGCCCGCAAGCACGCGTGAGGTGCCGTCGTCGATGGCGAAGCCGAACTTGGTTGGAAGTTCGAGCTGGCTGTCGGCGAGCGCTTCCTCGAGCTCGGCGGTGAGCGATTGGGTCTCGTCCCCGCTACGCCAGAACGGCGTCACAAGGATGTTGCGACGGGATTCGGTCTCCGCATCCGGGTCGAGCAGCGCCAGTTGGGAAAGGCCATCGAGCAGCAGCCTGTGGCTGGTCTCGTTGACGCCCCTGATCTGGAGATTGGCCCGGCTGGTCACGTCGATCAGGCCATTGCCATGGCGTTCGGCGAGATGAGCCAGTCCGGAGATCTGCGCCGCGTCGAGCCGTCCGCCGAACGGACGCACGCGGACCACCAGCCCGTCGCCCGATTGCATCGGGCGCAGCGCGCCGGGACACCAGCCCTTGACCACGGAAGCACTCATGAGGCCTCCCGCAGCGCAGCCGCAATCGAGTTGCGGCGCGTTCGCCAGAGCGAGGCTTCATGCAGGCGCGTGAAACACGTTTCCATCGCGGCGAGTGCCGCCGGATTTTCGCGGGCCATGAAGGCGCGGACGTCGTCATGGCCGAGCGTCGCATCGTAGTAGAGGTCGAACAGATGCGGCGGCACGGCGCCGGCCAGATGCGCGAAGGCGGCCATGTGCTCGAGCGTCGCGGTGATCTCGGCCGCCCCGCGAAAACCGTGGCGCATCATGCCCCCGATCCAGGCCGGGTTGGCCGCGCGCGCGCGGACGACACGGGAGATTTCCTCGGTCAGCGTACGCGCATGCGGCTGCTCGGGGCGCGTCGCGTCGAGATGATAGAGCGATGGTCCTGCCGCGCCGAGATGTGCTGCGGCGGCCGCAATGCCGGCCTCATGCGCGGCATAGTCGGCCGCGAGCAGAAGATCGGTTTCCGTCAGATCCTGCACGTGAACAAAAGCATCGGCCGACAAGAGCCGCTTCTCGATGCCGGCGCGATCGGGCTTGACCTCGCCATCGGCCGAGAACGCCCATGACGATGCCGAGAGCCACGCTTCGCCGGCGGCTTCGCGCGTCTCGGGCGTGAAGGCGTCCGGGATTGCCGAGAGGCTCACGCCGTATTGCCCGGGACGCGGCGCGAACACGCGCGATGTGCGATGGCGATAGGGATTTTCGTCGCCCTCGTCCTCGCGGGCCGACAGCGCCTCGGCTGCCGCCTCGAACAATTGCGCAAGGCCTGAGAAGACGTCGCGAAACAGGCCCGAGACACGCAGCGTGACGTCGATGCGGGGCCGGCCAAGCTCCGCAGGCGCGATGATGTCGTAGCCGGTCACACGGCCGGAAGCGTGATCCCATCGCGGTGCAAGGCCGGCCAGATGCAGCGCCATGGCGAACTCTTCGCCGGCGGTGCGCATCGTCGCCGAGCCCCAGAGATCGACGACAAGGCCCTTTGGCCAGTCGCCGTGATCCTGCAGATGACGGCGCAGCAGCTCTTCCGCCAGCTTGATGCCTTGCGCATGCGCCGACGGCGTCGGCACCGCGCGCGGATCGACGGCGAAAAGGTTGCGTCCCGTAGGCAGCACGTCCTGACGGCCGCGATAGGGTGAGCCTGACGGCCCCGGCGCGACGCGCCGGCCCGCAAGCGCGGCCCGCAAAGCGTCGCGTTCCGCGTCGCCGCAGGCGCCGCGGCCGAACACATGCAGGCCGTCGCCGAACTGGCTTTCCTTGAGATCGCAGACGAAGCGGTCGATCCGCGGGATCGCTTCGGCCGGAGCGGCCGCTGCATCGAGGCCAAGATCGTCTTCGAGGCCAGCCGCGCGTGCCTCATCGCGGATCGCGGCGATCAGACGATGGCGACGGGCGGGATCGAGGCCATCGGCCGTCGAGTACTCGTCGAGGAGCTGTTCGAGCCTGCGCAACCCGTCCGGCACCGCTGATGCGGCGAGCTGCGGCGGCAGATGGCCGATGGTGACGGCACCCAGGCGCCGCTTGGCCTGCGCGGCCTCGCCGGGATCATTGACGATGAAGGGATAGATGACGGGCAAATCGCCGATCAGGGCTTCCGGCCAGCACGCCTGCGACAGCGCCACGGATTTTCCGGGCAGCCATTCCAGCGTGCCGTGCGCGCCCATGTGCACGACGGCATCACAGCCCTGCTCGCGGAGCCAGAGATAGAACGCGACATAGGCATGGCGCGGCGTGCGGGCGAGATCGTGATAGTCGGCATCGCGCGCGGTCGCATCGCCACGCTCCGGCTGAACCGCGATGATCGACCGGCCGCATTGAATCGCAGCGAAATGGAACGCGCCGTCGCGACAACCCGGATCGGTCTCCAGCGCGCCCCAGGCTTGCGCGAGATCATCCTGCAACACTTGCGGAAGGCGCGACAGTGCAGCACGGTAATCGGCGACGGTCCAGCTCAAGGTCTGCTTGAGCAGCGTCTCACCGAGCGCATGGACTGGATCGAGATCGAAGCCGGCCTCCGCGAGATCGGACACCAAGGCCTCGACCGACGCCAGCGCATCGAGACCCACCGCGTGCGCGATCTGATGCGGACGGCCCGGATAGTTGGAGAGCACGAGTGCCATCCGCTTGTCAGCGGCCGGCGTCTCCGCAAGACGCCGCCAGGCCGCAACGCGCGCGACCACGGCCTTCACGCGCTCCTCGTCGGGCTTGTGTGCCAGATGCGAAAATTGCAAATCGGGATCGCGCATCGCGGCAGACTTGAAGCTCACCACGCCCGCGAACAGGCGGCCGTCGACCTCGGGCAGCACCACATGCATCGCGAGGTCGCCGGGCGACAGGCCGCGGAGCGAGCTCGCCCAGTCCTCGCGGCGGGCCGTGGAGAGCGCGACCTGGAACACGGGGCAGGATGCGGCATCGAACGGCGTCGTGCCGTCGTCGCCCATCGCCGAGAACGCCGTCGCATTGACGATCGCGGCCGGAGGATTTTGCGCAAGATGCACCCGCAACCAATCCGCGACCCCCGCGGCTTTCAGCGAGCTGACGAACACACCAAACACGTCGAATCCCTTCTCGCGCAATGCGGCGATCAGGGCATCGACCGGGCCGGTGTCGGCAGCGGTGAGATAGGAGCGATAGAAGGTCACGAGCGCGCGCGGCCTGCCCTCACCCGACGTCGGCGCGGCGACGACGCCGCGCGCGGGGTCGTAAAAGCCCATCTCGGGCACGGTCATCTCGCCGATAACTGGCCCCGCATAGAGTCCGGAGGCCAGCGCAAGCTGCGCGATCGCGGCTTGCGATGCGACGGGGCCGCCGGTGTCGCAGAGCACCTTGAGCCGCCGCAACGTCGAGACCGGCAGGGTCGAATACGCGTCCAGCCGCGTATCGTCGCGGCCGTCGGCCGGCAGCACGGCCAGCACGATGCCGCGCTCCTTCGCCAGCTGCTGCAGGGCCGCGAGCCCATACGGCCAATAGGATTCCCCGCCGATCAAACGCACGAGAATGCCGCGCGCGTGCGCAAGCGTGCGTTCGACATAGGTGTCGACCGAGAGCGGATGACGAAGTTCTGCGAGATTGACGAGCCGCAGCGACGGCAGGCTGTCGCGGCCACGGCGCCAGCCGGCCGCGAACGCGGCAAGATCGGAATCCGAATACGAGAGCACCACGAGATCGGCCGGGTCCTGGCCAATGTCCCTTGGTATCGCGGTCTCCTCGAGACCGCGGCTCTCGCGGAAGACGACGTGCATCAGATACCGGATCCTGAAAGACCGAGTCCCGCCTTGATCGCGGCCTCGTCGATATCGCCGTGCTCGCCGATCACGACCAGCTTTGACTGCCTCGCACCCGCGCCCCAGGGCTGGTCGAACTGGTGGCGCACGCGCTCGCCCACCGCTTGCAGCAAGAGGCGCATCGGCTTGCCTTGCACCGCGATGTAACCCTTGACGCGCAGCACATTCTGCTCGCGCGCCAGACGCTGAACGGATGCAACCAGCGCTTCGATATCGGTGACCTCAGGAAGATCGATCACGACGGACGCAAAATCGTCGTGCTCGTGATCCTCTTCGCCGTCGTGATGCGAGGGACGCGCGGCGAGATCGTTCTCGGCGGCAGCACCGAGGCCGAGGATGAGGCGCGCGTCGATCGCGCCGTCGGTGATCGCCAGCATCGGCACGCGGCGCGACATCTCGGCGGTGATCGCCGCCTTGGCTGCTTCGAGGCCTGCCGCGCCCGCAAGATCGGCCTTGGTCAGCAGCACGATGTCGGCGCAGGCGATCTGGTCCTCAAACACTTCCGACAGTGGCGTCTCATGGTCGAGATTGCCGTCCGCCGCGCGCTGCGCTTCGACGGCGTCAGGGTCGGGCGCAAAACGGCCGGCGGCGACAGCTTCGGCGTCGGCCAGCGCGATCACGCCGTCGACCGTGATGCGCGAACGGATCTCCGGCCAATCGAACGCCTTGAGCAACGGCTTGGGCAGCGCCAGGCCCGAGGTCTCGATCAGGATGTGATCGGGCTTGACGGCCCGCGACAGCAGCTTCTCCATGGTCGGAATAAAATCGTCGGCGACGGTGCAGCAGATGCAGCCATTGGCGAGCTCGATGATGTTCTCTTCCGGGCAATTCGCATCGGCGCAGGATTTCAGAATCTCGCCATCGACGCCCTCGCTGCCGAACTCGTTGACGAGCACCGCGAGCTTCTTGCCGTTGGCATTGGCAAGCAGATGCTGGATCAGCGTGGTCTTGCCGGAGCCGAGAAAGCCCGTGACGACCGTGACCGGGACTTTTGCGAGCGAATTCATTCGGCGGCCTCCGGCACGACGGCCAAGGGGGAAATGGGGGGAATGCGGGCAAGCGATTGCTTGCGGAATATCTCCGGGCGGCTGCGCCAGGGCACGAGGCCGTCGGGCGCGGCCGCATAGGCCGCGGCGCCCGCGACCACATCGCTCGCATTCGCATCCGACAGACGGCCATAGACATAGGACCAGCGGCCGGGCGCGCTGAGCGCGACGGAGCAACCCTGGTTGCATGCAGACAGGCATTCGACGGGAACCACGCTGACGCCGTCGGGCACGCCGGCCTCGAGGATCGCGCCATGCAGGCGCTTGCCGGGCGTCGTCTCGCCTTCGCCAAGTGTCTCGCCGGCGCGGCAGGTAATGCAGACATGAAGTGTGACGGTCATCGCTTCTTCCAGAATAAACAGCGGGAAGCGATGAGGCCCACGAACCGTTCTTGCGAAGGCCCGTTTCCCCGTCGCGGAACACCCCGTCCGCCGGTCCAAAATCGTCCGCGTTGGCAGGTCTCCCGGCTTGCGGAGCAGGGTTTCCCCTTCGATCCCCGCCTTCCCGATCCCCAGGGGATCAGTGGCTTCGGGCATCTCTCCGGTCACGGTCGCGGGGGCGGCTGCATTTTGGAACCAAATCTTGCCGATTCGGACCCTATCGCATTCCCTCTTCGCCTGTCGTAGGACAGGAACCAACGCCGGGCCACCATTTGCCCCCGACCGCCTCTTGTCAAGCCGAAGGACCCCGTCCGATGACGCCCGAACCGGATACCCAGACGGCCGACGAAACCGACGCCCGCCACGCCTCGAAAATGGCGAAGAAGAAGGTCGCCCGCGACAAGATCATGGCGACCAAGAGCGGCGAAAAGGGCCTGATCATCGTCCACACCGGGGCCGGCAAGGGCAAGTCCTCTTCGGCCTTCGGCATGATCGTCCGCTGCGTCGCCCATGGCTTCCCCTGCGCGGTCGTGCAGTTCATCAAGGGCGCCTGGGACACCGGCGAGCGCCGCATGCTGACCGGCCATTTCGGCGACCTATGCCAATTCCACGCCATGGGCGAGGGTTTTACCTGGGAGACGCAGGACCGCGCCCGCGACATCGCCGCCGCGCGCGCCGGCTGGGAGAAGGCCAAGGAGCTGATCCTCGACCAGAATCTCCGCATGGTCGTGCTCGATGAGATCAACATCGCGCTGCGCTACGACTATCTCGACATCGCCGAAGTTGTCGATTTCCTGGTGACCTCGAAGCCGCCGATGACGCATGTCGTGCTCACCGGCCGCAACGCCAAGGACGAGCTGATCGAGATCGCCGATCTCGTCACCGAGATGACGCTGGTCAAGCATCCCTTCCGCTCCGGCATCAAGGCGCAAGCCGGCGTCGAGTTCTAAGAAACTCGCGATGGCGCGCGCATTGATGATCCAGGGAGCCGGCTCGGACGTGGGCAAGTCGCTCATCGTTGCCGGCCTCGCACGCGCCTTTGTGCGACGCGGCCTGCGCGTGGTCCCGTTCAAGCCGCAGAACATGTCGAACAATGCAGCCGTCACCGTTGACGGCGGCGAGATCGGCCGCGCCCAGGCACTCCAGGCGCTCGCCGCCGGCGTCGAGCCGCACACCGACATGAACCCGGTGCTGCTCAAGCCCGAGACCGATGTCGGCGCGCAGGTGATCGTGCAAGGAAAACGCATCGCGACCGCGCGTGCGCGTGAATATGCGGCGATGAAACCGTCATTGATGGGCGCCGTGCTGGAGAGCTTCGAGCGGCTGAAGGCGCGCGCCGATCTCGTTCTGGTGGAGGGTGCCGGCAGTCCGGCCGAAGTGAACCTGCGCAAGGCCGACATCGCCAATATGGGTTTTGCGCGCAAGGCCGATGTGCCGGTCGTGCTGGTTGGCGACATCGACCGCGGCGGGGTCATCGCGCAACTCGTCGGCATCAAGACGGTGATCGACCCGGACGATGCCGCGATGATCCAGGGATTTGTCATCAACAAGTTCCGCGGCGATCCCACATTGTTCGACGACGGCTACAGACTGATCGAAGAAAAGACCGCCTGGCGCGGCCTCGGCGTGCTGCCCTGGTTCGCGCGCGCCGGCGAGCTGCCGGCCGAGGATGCGCTGGGCCTGAGCGATGCGCGCAAACCGGGCCAATGCAAGATCGCCTGTCTCGCGCTGTCGCGAATCGCCAATTTCGACGATCTCGATCCGCTCAAGCTCGAGCCTGGCGTCGATCTCGTGACGGTGCGGCCGGGCGAGGCCATTCCCGGCGACGTGCGCCTCGTCATCATTCCCGGCTCGAAATCCACCCGCGGCGACCTCGCCTTTCTGCGCGCGCAGGGCTGGGACATCGATCTCCTGGCGCATTACCGCAGAGGCGGCCATGTGCTCGGCCTCTGCGGCGGCTATCAGATGCTCGGACGCAGCGTCGCTGATCCCGAGGGGATCGAGGGCCCCGCCGGCGACACACCGGGTCTCGGACTTCTGGATGTGGAAACGGTGATGAGCTCGGAGAAGACGTTGACACGCGTCGCGGCGCTGCATGCCGCCACCAATCAGCCGATCGAGGCTTATGAAATCCACATCGGCCGCACTGATGGGCCGGATCGCGCGCGGCCATTCGCAAGGCTGAATGGCGAACCGGAAGGCGCGATCTCGCGCGACGGACGCGTGCAGGGCAGCTATCTGCACGGCCTGTTCACGTCGGATGATTTCCGCAAGGCCTTTTTGGCGAAGCTCGACATTCCCGCCGGCGACGAGCCCTATCACGCAAGGGTCGAGAGCGCGCTCGATGCGCTCGCCGATCACATCGAAGCCCATCTCGATGTCGACGGCCTGCTCGCTCTAGCGCGCTAGAGTATCGGCCAGGCGGGTCCATTCGGATTCGCTGCCCGGAAGCCCGAGGCGCAGCCATGTCGGCTCTCGCGCGAACACGCGAGACCAGATATGGCGACGCGCCAGCTTCTCCTGCGCGGCAGGCGCGTCAGGCGTCTCGTAGAGACGAAACAGCTGCGTCCCGCCAACGAGCGTCCAGCCTTGCGACTGCACCATGCCGTCGAGGCGAACGCAGTCTCGCGCGAGCCGCGCGGACGTGGCCTCGGCCCAGGCATCGTCACGCAGAGCGCGGCAGCCGATCGCGATCGCCGCTCCTGAGACCGGCCAAGGTCCCGATATCGCCGCGACCCTGGCGATGTCGGACGAATTGCCGAGCGCGAAGCCTAGCCGCAGGCCGGCAAGGCCATAGAACTTTCCGAAGGAGCGCAGGATCAGCAGCCCCGGCCGGTCCCCGGATGCAAGCGATAGCTGCGGGGCTACATCGGCGAAACTCTCGTCGACGACGAGACGACCGACGCGCGGCAGCAGCGTCAGCAAATCCCTTGGTGGGTGGCATCGGCCGTCGGGATTGTTGGGATTGACGACTATGGCGAGGTCCGCGCCCGCCAATGCGTCGAAGTCCCCGACCTCCTGGACCTCCCAGCCCGCGGCCGAGAGGACCCCGGCATATTCGTTGTAGGTCGGGGCGAGGATGCGCGCGCGGCCGGGTGGCGCAAGTTGCGGCAGCAGTTGAATCGCCGCCTGTGCGCCGCCGAGCGCGACAACCGCCGCGCTCGTGCGGTAAGCGTGCCGCGCCGCCTGATGCAGCGCCTCGATCTCGGCGCGCGACGGCAACGCGCTCCACGCGCGCGAACTCACCTCGCCCACGGGATAAGGCAGGCGGTTGATACCGGTCGACAGATCGATCCAGTCCTCCGCGCGACCGCCGAAGCGCTGCTGGGCCTGATCGAGATTTCCACCGTGCTCGCGCATGCGCTGTTCTTTCACGCGAAGGCCAGGATCGCAAGGATGCCGGCGAGCAGCAGCATGGTGCGGCGGTAAACCGTCAAGCCTCGATCGATGTCGGCGGCAAGCGGATCGCGCGCAGCTTCATTCAGCCATGCCTCGTTCGTGATGCTGCCGTGATAGATCCGCGGACCGCTGAGCCGCACACTAAGCGCGCCCGCCATGGCCGCTTCCGGCCAGCCGGCATTGGGCGAACGGTGACGGCGTGCATCCCGCGTCATGCACGACAGCGCCTCTGATCGCCGTGGCCCCAGCAGCACGAACAGAAGTCCGGTCAGCCGCGCCGGAATGAAATTGGCGACATCGTCGATGCGCGCCGCGGCCCAGCCGAAGGCTTCGTGGCGTTCAGAGCGATGGCCGATCATGGAGTCCAGCGTGTTGATCGCCTTGTAGCCCAAAATGCCGGGCAGACCGAACAGCGCGCCCCAGAACACCGGTGCGACGATGCCGTCGGACGCATTCTCGGCGAGGCTCTCGATCGCAGCGCGCGCGATCCCGGCCTCGTCAAGCGCGGCGGGATCGCGGCCGACGATGCGCGAGACCGCCTCGCGTGCGGCGGCGATATCACCGGCCCGCGTGGGATTTGCGACGGCAACAACGTGGTCGTGCAACGAGCGCAAGGCGATCAGCGGCCAGGCCAGAACCCCGACCAGCACGAGCTGGATCAATCCCAAGGGAAGCAGAGACTGCAGCACCCAGCCGAGCGCGACAGCGAGCGCGATCACGACGAGTGCTCCGGCAAGACCCGCGGCGCGGCGAAATGCCGGCGGATCGGACGGTCGATTCCACGAGGTGTCGATGGCAGAGATCAGCCCGCCCAGCCAGGTGACGGGATGGCCGATTCGCGCGAACAACCACGACGGCCAGCCCAACAGGGCATCCACCACCATCGCCACCGCCATCGCACCCGCAAAACCCACACCCGCCTCCTGTCCCGCCCCTGTTGCGCAAACGACGGCCGGAGCGCAAGCCCCCGGCCGGCGGATTTCGGCTTTGTTTTTGGCCGCGTTTGGTGATTAGTCAGACCCACAGGAGATTTTTATGGCCGTCATCTTGATCACGGGCGGAGCGCGATCGGGCAAGAGCGCCCATGCGGAAAAACGCGCACGCAGCTTTCCGGGCCGACCCGTCTACATCGCGACGGCCGAGGCGCTCGACGCGGAAATGGAAGCACGCATCGAAAAGCATCGCAGACGCCGCTCAACCGATTGGATCGAGCGGGAGGTACCGCTCGATCTTCTGCAGGCGCTGATCGAGACCGATGGCGGCGGGCCTAGACTGGTGGACTGCCTGACCCTGTGGCTCTCCAACATGATGTTTGCGCAGCGCAACTGGGATCACGAAGTCATGAAGCTCGCCCTCTTCCTGCGCGGCCAGAAGAGCCCCGTCGTCTTCGTCACCAACGAAGTCGGCCTCGGCATCGTCCCCGACAATGCGCTGGCGCGGAGCTTCCGCGACGCCGCCGGCTTCATGAACCAGGCCATCGCGGCCGTTGCGGACGAGGCCGAGTTCGTCGTCGCCGGCCTGCCGATGAAACTGAAATGATGCCGCGCGACCAATTTTTGCGAGACGTCATCGCCGATCTCAGGATGGCGGCATCGTTCGTGACAATCCTCCCCGTCGCATTGTCGAAGCCCGCAGCTGACGGCGCCGTCGCACGCGCGACCTGGGCTCTTCCAGTCGCGGGACTGCTGGTCGGCCTTGCCGGCGCCTTGGTCTACAAGGTCGCGAGCCTGTTGGGTCTGTCGCCGAACCTTGCCGCCCTGCTCGCGCTGGCCGCGACCGCCCTCGTCACCGGCGCGCTGCACGAGGACGGCCTTGCCGATACCGCCGACGGGCTCGGCGGCGGCCGCACCCGCGAGCGCAAGCTCGAGATCATGCGCGACAGCCGGATCGGCACCTATGGCGTCTGCGCGCTGATCCTGTCGTTCGGCCTGCGCTGGAGCGCGCTCGCGACGATCGCCAATCCGTGGGTCGTCGCGCTCGCACTGTGCGCTGCGCACACTGCGGCCCGCGCGGGCTTGCCGGCCTTCATGTCGCAGGTCGCGCCTGCGCGACCTGACGGCCTGTCGGCGAGTGCGGGATCACCGCCGGGCCGCAGCGTTGCGATCGCATTCGCTGTTGGAATCCTCGCGCTCGTGCTCGCGCTTGGGCCGGGCAAGGCGCTGGTGAGCCTGATCCTGCTCGCTCTCTCCGGCCTGATGCTGGCGCGACTTGCCATCCGCCAGATCGGCGGGCAGACCGGCGACATCCTCGGCGCGTTCGAGCAGACCGGCGAGATTCTGATCCTGCTGGTTGCCGCAGCTTTCCAGATCGGAGGGTGACGCAATGGTCGAATTCGACGACACCTTCCGCCAGCACTTGCGCGAGCTGTTCGTGTGGCGCCGCGACGTGCGCCGCTTTCGCGCCGATCCGTTGCCGGACGGCGCCATCGATCGCCTGATCGAGACGGCCTGTCTCTCACCCTCGGTCGGCCTCAGCCAGCCCTGGCGCTTCGTCATCGTCGATGAGGCCGCACGGCGTCGCGCCGTGATCGACGACTTCAAAGCGTGCAACGCGGACGCGCTGAATTCCTATGCCGGTGAGCGCGCAGCACGCTATGCCACGCTGAAACTGTCGGGTCTCGAACAGGCCCCCGGCCACCTCGCCGTGTTCGCGGACAAGGCCAGCGACACCGGTCACGGCCTCGGCCGCGCGACGATGCCGGAGACGACGGAATATTCCGTGGTTGCGGCGATCACCGCGATGTGGCTCGCCGCGCGCGCCGAGGGCATCGGGCTTGGCTGGGTATCGATCCTCCATCCGGATCGCATCCACGCCATTCTCGACGTGCCCGACACCTGGAAATTCATCGCCTATCTCTGTATCGGCTATCCGGAAGTCGAATGCGACCGGCCCGAGCTGGAACAGGCGAAGTGGGAGCAGCGGCGGGGGGCAGAGGAATTCACGCTGCAGCGTTAATCAGGCCACGCCGGATATCCATCTTCCGTGTTGCGAGCGACTGCCGACGTAGGAATACGGTATCGGACTGCCAAACGCTACGAATGAGCAGTCACAAGCGCATTTTTTCGTCAATTGTGGATGCCGGCCGTTCGCGCTAAGCATGCGCCTGGGGCTAGCCACCATGCAAAGAATGTCATGACCGAACGGCCTTCCGCTCTCGCGGTCGATCGCCGCGGGTTCATTCGCCTTGCCAGCACGACCGCCGCGGGGTGGCTGGCGCTCGGCGCAACATCTGATCGCGTGCGGGTCGTGGGATCGCTGACGGCGTTGCCGCTCGACGACGAGCTGACCAGAAGGAGCATGATCGACAGCCCGACCTCCCGCCTGGGTGGCCTCATCGTGGGCTTGAGGCAGCGAGGCTGGGTCGAAGGCGTCAATTTCCGCCTCGAGCTCCGATCGACCTTCGGCGCGCCGGATCGGCTGAAGACCGCGGTTCAGGAATTGCTGGCGCTCAAGCCGGATGTGATCCTGACCGGCTCGACGGTCGAAACCGCGGCCGTCCTGGAAGCCACAAAAACCATCCCGATCGTGTTCGCGACCGCCAACGATCCCGTCGGCAACGGCTTCGTCGAAAGCCTTGCTCATCCCGGCGGCAACGTGACCGGCTTCACCAACAGCACCGCCGAGATGGGCGGCAAATGGCTTCAGCTCATCCGGGAGGCCGTGCCGGATCTTGCGCGCGTCGGTATCCTGTACAACCCGGCGACCACTCCTCGCGGCGGCCGTTTCTTCCTCGATTCCATCGAGCAAGAGGCAGCACTGGCCGGCGTGTCCGTGATCCCCGCCCCCGTCAGCGCGCCAACGGAGATCGACGAAGCCGTCAGGCCCTTTTCCGCTCCCCCCAAGGCGGCAATGATTGCGCTGGTCGACAGCTTCCTGGTGGTCCACCGGCAGGCGGCGGTGGCGGCGGCGGCCAAATATCGCGTCCCTGCGATTTACCCGTTCTATTATTTCATGGATGCGGGCGGGCTGATGAGCTACGGGCCGACGCTCGAAGTGCGCTCGGCCGACTATGTCGATCTCATCCTGCGCGGTACCAAGGCCGGAGATCTGCCGGTGCAATCGCCGCGGAAATACGAACTCCTGATCAACCGCACGGTCGCTCGCACGCTGGATTTGACGATACCATTCACACTGCTCGCGCGCGCCGACGAGATTCGCGAGTGAACGAGACGATCGATCAGGGAGATTTGCGGCCACCTCCCGGCCGGCTGTTCCGCAAATACCTCTACTCGATCGTCGCGCTCGCTTTTGCCGCGCTCGCCATCAACACCGGCTTCGACGTCTGGTTCTCCTATCGCGAGCAGAAGCAACTCCTGGCGGCGACCCAGCGCGAGCAGGCAGCAAGCGCCGCCCTCCAGATCGGCCAGTTCATTGGCCAGATCGAAAACCAGATCAGATGGCTCTCGCGCCTGCCCCCGGAGCTGTCCACGAACGAGGACCAGCGCCTGAACGCCATCCGCCTCCTGCGCCTCTCGCCTGCGATTGCGGACATCGCCGAGCTCGACGCCCAAGGCCGCGAGCAGGTGCGCGTGTCGCGCCGTGTCGCGGACAGGATCGGCAGCAAGACCGACCTCTCCGCCTCGCAGGCCTTCCGCGGCGCCAACGAAAGCCGCGCATATTACGGGCCGGTCTACTTCCTCGGCGACACCGAGCCGTTCATGACACTCGCCACGCGCGGAACGGGCCTGGCGCCGGATGTGATTGTCGCCGAGGTCAATCTTCGCTTCATCTGGGACCTCGTCGCCGGAATCAGGGTCGGCAACACCGGCAAGGCCTATGTGGTCGATCGCATGGGTATCCTGATCGCGCATCCCGATTTGTGGCGGGCGCTGCGCCGCAGCGATCTCTCCGGCCATCCCGACGTCCGGGCCGCGCTCGATGGCATCGGGCCGCCCTCCGGCGGCCTGGTCAAGGAGGATCTGTCCGGTCAACGCGTGCTGTCGACCTATGCGACGGTCCCCTCGTTGGGCTGGCTGGTGTTCGTCGAGCTGCCGCTCACCGAGGCCTATGCGCCGATCTATGCGTCGATCGGGCGCTCGACTTTTCTCCTGGTCATCCTGCTGGTATGTGCGGTGCTGGTCTCTCTCTTTCTGAGCCGGCGCATGACCGTGCCGATCCAGATCCTGACGCAGGGCGCGCGGCGGATCGGCAGCGGCGACCTCAGCCTGCGGCTCGCGATCAAGACCGGCGACGAGCTGGAGGCGCTCGGCGATCAATTCAACCGGATGGCCGCTCACTTGCGCGAATCCTATGCGACGCTCGAGCGCAAGGTGATCGAGCGCACCTCCGAACTGGAAAAGACCCGCGACCAGGCCCTTGCCGAGCACGATGCCGCCGAGCGTGCGCGCAGCGCGGCGGTCGCGGCCAACGAGACCAAATCGCGCTTTCTCGCGGTCGTCAGCCACGAGCTGCGCACGCCGCTGAACGGCGTCATGGGCGTGCTGCAACTGCTCGACGACGGCAGTCTCGGCGAAGCGCAGCGGCGCCATCTCACGACCGCGGCCGCGTCGGGCGAAACGCTGATCGCGCTGGTCGACGGCATCCTCGAATATGCGCGCCTGGAGGCCAGCGCCGAGACTCTGGAGACCCGCGATTTCCGCCTCGACCAGCTCATCGAGACGGCCGCCGATCTGATGCGTCCGCAGGCCTCTCACAAGGGCCTGACTTTCGATCTCGCCTGCGATGCGACGGTCAATACCTCCGTGCACGGCGATCCGGTGCGGCTCAATCGCATCCTGCTCAATCTGATCGGCAACGCGATCAAGTTCACCCCGCGCGGCGGCATCGGCTTGAGCGCGGCCGCCGAGAGACATGACGATCATGTGCTGCTGCGCATCACCGTGCGCGATACCGGCATCGGCATCGCGCCCGACATGCACGAGCGGATTTTCGAGGATTTCGTCCAGGCTGACGACAGTATCGCGCGGCGGTTCGGCGGCACCGGCCTTGGACTGGCGATCGCGCGGCGCCTCACCCGCCTGATGCGCGGCGAGCTGACGGTGGCGAGCACGCCGGGTACGGGCAGCTCGTTCATGCTTGAGGTACCGCTTGGCCTCGCCATGACCGACATCGCGCAAGGCGCGGTTCAGCCGCCATCGCGGCAGCTTCGCGTGCTGCTGGTCGACGACGACCCCGTCAATTGCGAGGTCGGTGAAGCGATGTTGAAGAGGCTCGGCCATCACGCCACCATCGCCACGAACGGCGCGTCGGCCGTCGCGCTCGCCCGCGATCAGGCGTTCGACATCATCCTGATGGATCTGCACATGCCCGACATGGACGGCGTCGAGGCGGCATCGCGGATCCGCAAGCTCGGTCTGCCGACCATGCCGCGCATCATCGCGGTAACCGCGGACATGTCGGGCCGCGCCCGCGAGCGGCTCGCGGGGGCAGGCATTGCCAGGATCGTCAGCAAGCCGATCCTGATCAATGCGCTGCGCGAGGCGATCGAGGACGATGCCCAGAACCAGCCGGCCGCGCCGCAACTCGCCGCAGGCGCATTGATCGACCGGCATTTCCTTGATGACCAGAAGGAGCTGCTGGGCGCGGCGCAGATCGCAAAACTCCACGACCTGCTGGAACTGACGAGCGAAAAGCTGGTCGAGGAGATTGCCAAGGCTGCGGCGACTGGCGATCCCGCGCAGCTCGCGCGCTGCGCGCACCAGCTCGGCAGCGGCGCGAGTGCGCTCGGCCTCGTCCGCCTTTTCGAATTCTGCCGTGAGGTCGAGCTGGCGGCAGTCACGATGTCCCGGCCCGAATGCGAGAGAGCCGCCCGCGAACTCGCCGCGCTTCGAGAGGCCTCGATGAGCGCGCTGGACGATCTGCTCCGGCCGGCCTAACAGCGTTCAGTCACTGGACTGAAATACAAGATGATCGGAGGCGCCGGTGCGCGCAAGATGTCTCGCCATTCTTCTCATGCTGCTCGCCCCTGCCGCGCGCGCCGAGGTCGAACAGTTTCCGTCCGGCTTCAAGACCAAAACCATCGCGGCCAACGGCACGCAGATTCATGTTCGCGTCGGCGGTCAGGGGCCTGTCGTGATCCTGATCCACGGTTTTGGTGATACCGGCGACATGTGGGTCAAGCTCGCCGCTGATATCGCGCGCGACCACACCGTTGTCGTGCCCGATCTTCGCGGTATGGGCCCCTCGAGCAAGCCCGACAATGGCTACGACAAATGGACCCAGGCTGCCGACATGCGGGCCGTTCTCGCAGCGCTCGGCATCGAAAAGGCCGTCGTCGTCGGCCACGACATCGGAACCATGGTGGCCTATGCCTACGCGGCCCGTTATCGCGACCTGGCCGAGAAGCTGATCGTGATGGATGCCCCGGTGCCTGGGGTGCCGCCATGGGACGAGGTGGTTCGCAGCCCGCAGCTTTGGCATTTTGATCTCGGAGGCCCGGACATGGAGCGGCTGGTCAAGGGCCGCGAGCGCATCTACCTCGACCGCTTCTGGAATGACTTCGCGGGGACGCCTTCCAGGATCGCGGACGCAACACGCCGTCATTACGCAGCGCTCTATGCGCGGCCGGGCGCCATGCGTGCTGCGTTCGCCCAGTTCAGGTCGATCCGAACCGACGCCGAGGACAACAAGAAGGCGATCGCGACCAAGTTGACCATTCCCGTGCTGGCTGTCGGGGGCGAAAAATCCTTCGGTGCGACAGAGGCCGTCGTGATGCGAAACGCCGCGACTGACGTCACCGAATTGGTCATTCCGGACGCCGGTCATTGGCTGATGGAAGAGCAACCGGCGGCGACCGTGAAGGCGATACGCCAATTCCTCGATACCAAAAAATAGAGCAGCGAGCCGCGCGGAGCCGACATATCTCGGCTCAGCCCTTCCGCGCGGGTCATTTTGATCGGGTTGACGCCTCGCCCTCCCGGCCAAACCGCTCGACCAGAAAATCAATGAACAGCCGCACTTTCACCGACAGATGTCGGGTCGGCGGATAGACCGCATAGAGCGCAAGCGGCGGCGCAGAATACTTGTCCAGCACCGTCCGCAGCTCGCCTGTCCTCAAGGCGTCGGCGGCGATGAACTCCGGGAGCAGCGCGAGCCCCCTGCCCTTGATCGCGACGTCGCGCAGCACCTCGGCATTGTTGACGCAGAGCGACCAGGCCGGCTGGATCCAGTGATCGCCGTCGGTGCCGGTGAGCTTCCACTGATTGCCCGTCAGCAGGAAGCCGTAGGTCAGCGAGGCATGCCCGCGCAGATCCTGCGGATGTTTTGGTGTGCCGTGACGTGCGAGATAATCGGGCGAAGCGCAGATCATGCGCGCCACCGGCATGATTTTTCGCGCGATCAAACTCGAGGATTCCAATTCCGCGATGCGCAAGGTCACGTCAAAACCGTCCTGCACGGGATCGAGCAGGTCGTCGCTGAGCACGAGCTGGAGCTGCAGCTCCGGATATCGCGCCATGAAATCGGCAAGCACCGGCCCGAGCCGCAGGGTGCCGAACGACATCGGCGCGTTGACGCGCAACAGGCCGCGCGGCGCCGATTGCGCTTGCGCCACGGCCTGGTCGGCCGCCTCGATCTCCGACAGGATCACGACCGCGCGCTCGAAATAGCGCTGGCCGTTCTCGGTCGGGCTCGCATGGCGCGTGGTCCGGTTCAGGAGCTGCACGCCGAGGCTTTCTTCGAGGTCGGCGATGTATTTGCTGATCGCCGAGCGTGACAGCCGCAACTGCCGACCCGCCTCGGCAAAACTGCCGCTTTCGACCACCTTTACGAAGGCTCGCAGGCTGGCGACCTTATCCACGGGCTGGCGCCGGCGATTGTTTCCAAATCGTAGACATAGCCGTCATATTTGCATGGATTGTCTCCAATCCAAAGCGGAACGATATTTCCCTGCAGAGCAAGACCGCTCCCCGAGCTTTGGAGGACCGACAATGTCTGGACTGCACCATGTGACCGCGATCGCGGGCGACCCCATCAGGAATTTCGGCTTTTACACCCGTGATCTCGGTCTGCGCTTCGTCAAGAAGACGGTCAATTTCGACGATCCCGGCACCTATCACTTCTATTATGGCGACGAGACCGGCCGCCCCGGCACCATCCTGACGTTCTTTCCTTGGGCCGGCGTGCCGGCCGGGCGCCGCGGCGTCGGCGAGACGCACCAGACCGCCTTCCGCGTGCCGCAAAGCTCGCTCGGCTATTGGACGCAACGCTTCGTCGAGAAGGGCATCGCTTATGAGGCGCTGGAGAAGCGTTTTGGCGAGTCCGTGCTGCCGTTCACAGACCCTGATGGCATGGCGCTCGCGCTCGTCGGTATCCCCGGCGCCGAGAGCGAGCCCGGCTGGAGCAATGGCGAGGTGCCGGCCGAGCATGCGATCCGCGGCTTCCATGTCGTGACCTTGCTGCTCGACAGCGCGGCAAAAACGGCTGCCGTCCTCACCGACGTGTTCGGCTTCAAGGAGACGGCGCGCGAAGGCTCGGTGATCCGCTTCAAGGCACCGGGCGATGCCGAAGGCAGCGTCGTCGACATCTACGAAGCCAAGGGCTTCCTGCGCGGACACCAAGGTGGCGGCTCCGTGCATCACATCGCCTTCCGCGCGGCCGATGACGCCGAGCAGGGCAAGATGGCGCAAAGGCTCGTGAGCAATCACGGCCTGCACCCGACCGAACAGCGCGACCGCAACTACTTCCGCTCGATCTACTTCCGCGAGCCCGGCGGCGTGCTGTTCGAGATCGCGACCGACATCCCAGGCTTCGCCGTCGACGAGCCCGTGGCAACGCTGGGACACGACCTGAAGCTGCCGAGCTTCCTCGAAGCACAGCGCAAGCAGATCGAGGGCGTGTTGCCGAACCTGGAAGAGAGGGTGTCGTGACCGAGAGTTCATTCATCCATCGTTTCGAGCCCGCGCGTGACGCGGGCTCTCCTCCTCTCCTGCTGCTGCACGGCACCGGCGGCGACGAGAACGACCTGCTCGGGCTCGGCAAGATGATCTCGCCCGGCTCGGCCCTGCTATCGCCGCGCGGCCGCGTGCTCGAACACGGCATGCCGCGCTTCTTCCGCCGCCTCACTGAGGGCGTGTTCGACGAGGACGACGTGCGCCGCCGCGCCCTTGAGCTCGGCGACTTCGTTGCGGAAGCGCGGCAGCGATATGGCCTCGCCGCGCCGGTCGCGGTCGGCTTCTCCAACGGCGCCAACATCGCAGCCGCGCTGTTGTTGCTGAAGCCGGACGCGCTTGCTGGTGCGATCCTGCTCCGCGCCATGGTGCCGCTGTCGGATCCGCCCAAGGTCAACCTCGCAGGCAAGCCGATCCTGCTGTTGTCCGGGCAGGCTGATCCGATCGTGCCGGCGAGCAATTCGGCCGGGCTCGCATCACTGCTTTCCGAAGCGGGCGCGCAGGTCGGTCACAAGGTCCTGCCGGCGGGCCATCAATTATCGCAGGCCGATTTGACGCTTGCCCGCGACTGGATCGGCAAATTCGCCGCCGAAGTCGCCTGACACAAGAAGCGGCGCATCGATTTCGAACGGTGCGCCGCGGCTTCATTCGAACCAGCCACGCCGCTTGAACCAAATCAGCGGCAGCACGCCGCTGGCAATGATGGCGAGCCACGCCAGCGGATAGCCGAAGGTCCAGTCCAGCTCCGGCATGTGCTTGAAGTTCATGCCCCAGATGCCGACCAGAATCGTGGGCGGCACGCCGACGACCGAGACGATCGTCAAGATCTTGAACAGCTCGTTCTGCTGGATGTTGATGAAGCCGAGCACGGCATCGAGCAGAAGCTGGATCTTGTCCGACAATCGCGTCTCGTAATCGCCGAGCGAAGCGACATCCTTGGAGACGGCTTCGAGCCGCTTCTTCGACGCGGCGGTGATCCATTCACCCCCGACATCGCCGGCGAATGAAGCGATGCGGCCAACGCCAAGCAGGACATCGCGCGCCTTGGCGAGCCGATCCGCCAACTCGCCGATGTTTTCCAGCGCCTCGCGCATCCGCCGGCTGGAGCGGACCGGCCGCTTGCTGCGAACGAGCCCGCCCTTGAAGACGTCCCGCGAGAGCCTGTCGACCTTCGCGCCGAGATGCTCAAGGACATCGGCGCCGCGGTCGACCATGGCCTCGATCAGGCTGGTGAACACGCACATGCCGTTCTCCAGGCTGTCATCGGAACCGATGCGCTTGCCGATGTCCTCGAAGATCGGCAGCTGCGCGAAACGCACCGTCACCAGCACGTGCGGTCCGATGACGAATCCCACCGGCGTGATCTCGGCCTCGTTGTTCTCGTTGAGCCGGACCGCCGGCGAGCTGAGATAGAGCGTGCCGTTGTCGAGGATCAGGCGGCTCGACGCTTCGATCTCGCTGAGCGAATCCTCGGACGGAACGCGTATCCCGAGCAATCGTTCGACGAACTGCTTTTCCTCCGCGGTTGCGTCCAATAGATCAGCCCAGATGATCTCGGAGGGCATCTCCGCGCCGATCTTCTGCCAGTCGTCGGATGGCCACCTGTATAGTTTGAGCAAGAACCGAACTCCGCATACCCTCGCGCCGGATCGCACGGCCTGCGGCCATCCTGCGCCGAGCTAACGCATGAGGGTTCCGACGTTCAAAGTCGGGGGAGCAATCGAGCGACCCAATCAAACCAAGCGGGCGCGGCCTTCTTCGATGATGCCATCATGCCAGTGTTTTGCCCGACGCGTCAACGGCATCGCGCGACGCGCAACTCATCAATCGCGTCGCGCGCAAGTCATTGAAATCACTACCCTCGGCTACTGTGCATGGGGTTGTTCTTCAGGTTTTTTGTTTGGACCGGTCTCGTGACGATCTCTTCCGTTGGGAGAGATCGTCACCGACATCGCGCAATCGACATGCGCGCCCTACTCCCACGCCCATGTCGAGAAATCGTTCTCGTATTGGGGTACGTCCTTCCAGACGCCCTTCAGCTTCTTGTTGGTGATGGTGATCAGCTGCGGCTGGTACAAATAGCCCGAGACTGCATCGGTGGCCAGCATGCGCTGGGCGTCGCCGAGAAGCTTGGCACGGGCGGCTTCATCCGGCGTCGACACGATCTGCTTGTAGAGCGCGTTGAAGGCGTCGTTGTTGTAGCCGAGATAGTAGTCCGGCTCGGTGATCTTGACGAGATCGAACGGCTCGACATGGCTGACGATGGTGAGGTCGAAATTATGCGGACCATTGCCGGCGAACACCTGCGACAGCCATTGCGCCCATTCGACGTTCTCGATCTTGGCGATGATGCCGACCTTGGCAAGCTGGGCCGCGAGGACCTCGCCGCCCTGGCGCGCATAGGACGGCGGCGGCAGCTTCAACGACACCTCGAGCGGGGTGGTAACGCCGGCTTCGGCTAGCAGCTTCTTGGCCTTCTCGGGATCGTAGGGGTTGATGCCTGTCGTGTCGACATAGCCGAGCGCGCCCGGCACGTAGAAGCTTCCGATCGGCGTGCCGAAACCGTCGACCGCACCGTCGATCATCGCCTTGCGATCGATCGCGGCGAGGATGGCACGGCGCACGCGAACATCGTCGAGCGGCTTTTTGCGATGGTTGATACCGACGATGGTCTTGGCCCTGGAGCCGCCGACCATAACGTTGAAGCGCGGATCCGCCTTGAACTGCGCGATGGTGCGCTGGGCCGACACCCGGGGAAACGCGTCGACGTCGCCCGACAGCAGCGCCGCCGTCTGTGCGGACGGATCGGAGATGAAGCGGATCGTCACCTTCGCGAGCTTGATCGCGGCGGCGTTGCGATAGTCAGCCCATTTGGTCAGGGTCATCGAGGAGCCCTTGGCCCAGGCGCCCAGCTGATAGGGCCCGGTCCCGACCGGCTGCGTGATATTGGTGGCAGCGCTCTTCGGCTCGACGATCGAGCCGCTCGCCTGCCCCAGCAGGAACGGCAGGTTCGGCTCGGAATTTTTCAGGCTGATCACGACCGTGTCGGCGTCGGGCGCATCGACCTTCTCGAAGCTCTGGAACAGGCTCTTGTCCTTGTTGGTGCTGGTGGGGACCGCGTTGCGCTCGAACGAGAACTTCACGGCTGCGGAGTCAAACGGCTCGCCGTTGTGGAACTTGACGCCCTTGCGCAGCTTGAACGTATAGGTCTTCAGATCGGGCGATGCAGTCCAGCTCTCCGCCAGCAGGGGCGAGGTGGTGCCGTCCTCGTTGATCTTGGTCAGGGTCTCATAGATGTTGTAGAGCGTGACCTCGGCGATCGCGGCGGCGGCGGCGTTGGTGGGATCGAGCCCCGGCGGTTCCAGCGCCATCGCCATGACGACGCTGTCCTTCTTGCTCTGAGCCAGCACCGGCAACGGAGCAGCGGCAAGTGCGGCGGCGAATGCGACGATCGATAGTTTCCTGAACATGCGTAACTCCCCGGCCTTGTCTTGTCTCAAGCCTACGCCAATCCTGCCGCGGACGCTAACCTTCCACGGGCAATTGCGGCAACGCCATCACGGCTTCCGCCTTGTGGCAAGCGGCCAGATGCGTCTCGCCCACCTTGCGTAGCTCAGGCAGAACCTCGCGGCAATGCTGGTCGGCTAGCGCGCACCGCGAGACATAGGGGCAGCCGGTCGCGGCCGCCGATTGCGAGGCGATCGCCTGGGCTCCGCGCCGCCGCCGGCCTCCGCCGGCGCGCACCCGCGGCACGGCCTCCAGCAGCGCTCGCGTATAGGGATGGGCGCAACGCTCGAACAAATCCTCAGGCCTGCCCTGTTCGACGATCCGGCCCAGATACATCACCGCGACCTCGTCGCAGAGATAGTCGACGACGGCCAGGTCGTGGCTGATCAGGACGTAACTGAGGCCGAACTGCTCCTGGAGGTCCTGCATCAGGTTCAAGACTTGCGCCTGCACGGAAACGTCGAGCGCGGAGACCGGCTCGTCGGCGACGATCAGCTTCGGCTGGGTGATCAGCGCGCGCGCAATGGCGATGCGCTGGCGCTGGCCGCCGGAGAACTCGTGTGGATATTTCTCCATGTCGGCATCGCGCAGACCCACCTGCCGTAGCACTGCGGAGACGCGGGCACGTAGCGTCGTGCGATCAATCCCCTCCAGCACGGTGAGCGGTTCGGCGACGATGCGCGCGATGGTCTGGCGCGGGTCGAGCGATCCGTAGGGATCCTGGAACACCATCTGGAAATCGCGGCGGGCGCGGCGCAACTCGTCCGCGGAGATGCGGTTGAGGTCGCGGCCGAGCAGCGCGACCCGCCCCGATGTCGGCCGCTCCAGCGCCATCACCACCCGCGCGAATGTCGACTTGCCGGAGCCGGATTCGCCGACGATGCCGAGGCTCTTGCCGGCGTCGACCCGCACGCTGACACCGTTGAGCGCGCGCACCTGCCCGGGCGGGCGGAACACGCTTTCGCGCGGCAACGTGTAGCGCTGCTCGAGATCCTTCACGTCGAGAAGTGGCGCCGTGCTCATACGGTCAGCGCTCCGACGCGTTCGGCCATCGACACGTCCGTCCGGATGCAGCGCACGAAATGGCCCGGTCCGACGTCCACCATTGCTGGAAGCGCAGCCCGGCACTGCTCGATCACGAGCGGACACCGATCGGCGAAGGTGCAACCGGAAGGCAGATCGGCGAGCTCCGGCACCGTGCCCGATATCGTCGTCAGCCGCGTCCCCTTGCGTGCGCCGAGTTTCGGTCGGGCGCGGAACAGGCCCTGCGTGTAGGGATGGCCCATCCGGCGGAACACCTCGTCGGTCGGTCCGCTCTCGATGATCGTGCCGCCGTACATCACCATCATGCGCTGCACGTTCTCGGCGATGACGCCGAGATCGTGCGAGATCAGGATCATCGACATGCCGCGCTCCTCGACGAGATCAGCGATGAGGTCGAGGATCTGGCCCTGGATGGTGACGTCGAGCGCCGTGATCGGCTCGTCCGCGATCAGAAGGTCGGGCTCGCAGGCGAGCGCCATCGCGATCGTGACGCGCTGACGCTGGCCGCCGGAAAACTGGTGCGGATAAGCGTCGACGCGCCTGGCCGGATCAGGCAACCCGACGCGGTCGAGCAAGGCGATCGCCTCTCGCCGCGCCTGCGATGCCGAAAATTTCCTGTGACGCCGCAGCGGCTCGGCGACCTGGTTGCCGATCGTGTGCATCGGATTGAGCGCGGTCATCGGCTCCTGGAAGATCATGCTGATGCGATTGCCGCGCAGCCGACAATATTCCGCGTCCGACAAACCAGCGAGTTCGCCGCCATCCAGCTTGATGCTGCCGGTGACGGACGCGCTATCCGGCAGCAGCCCCATCAGCGACAACGCGGTGACCGACTTGCCGCAGCCGGATTCGCCGACGAGCCCGAGCGTCTCGCCGCGCTTCAGCGCAAAGCTGACGCCGCGCACGGCCTGCGCCGGCCCGCGGCTGGTGTTGAGGCGCACGCCGAGATTGACAACCTCGATCAACGGCATGGACGAGCGCTCGCTCATCATCATCGCTCCCGCGCCAGTCGAGGGTCGAGCAGATCGCGCAGTCCGTCGCCGAGCAGATTGAGGCCGAGCACCGCGATTGCAATCGCAGCACCCGGGTAGACGGCGAGCATCGGCGACTGGAACAGCAGCGACTGCGCGTCGTTCAGCATCCGTCCCCAGGACGGCTGCGGCGGCTGCGTGCCGAGACCGAGATACGACAAGGCGGCTTCGGCAAGGATCGCGAGCGCAAACTGGATCGTCGCCTGTACGATCAGAATCGACATGATGTTGGGCAGCACGTGCTCGATGGTGATGCGAAAGCGCCCTTTCCCCGCGGCGCGCGCGGCCAGCACGAATTCGCGCGCCCAGATCGCGTTGGCCGAGCCGCGCGTCAGCCGGATCAGCGTCGGGATCTGGAAGATGCCGATGGCGACGATCGAGGTCACCATGCCGGGCCCCACGACCGCGGCGAGCATGATCGCCGAGAGCACGGCCGGAAAGGCGAAGGTGAAATCGGAGAAGCGCATGATGATCTCTTCGGTCCAGCCGCGCCTGGCCGACGCGATGAGGCCGAGACAGACGCCGAAGGTGAGGCCGATGCTGACCGCGATGATGCCGACCATGATGGTGGAGCGGGCGCCGGCGAGCAGCAGCGAAACGATGTCGCGGCCGAAGACGTCGGTGCCGAGCCAGTGCGCGGCCGAGGGCGGCCGGAGCTTTGACGCGATGTCGATCTCATAGGGCGACCAGGGCGTCCACACCAGCGACAGCAGCGCCGAGGCGAGAACCAGCAGGCTCAGCGCGCCGCCGAGCACGAAGCTGCGATGACGCAGCGCGCGGCGCCAGAAGGTCCGGGCCGGCAGAGGGCGCGCTACGGCCGGCGCGTCGACGAGGGTGGTCAACGGCGCGCTCACAGATCATGGACCTTGATGCGGGGATCGACGAAGGCATAGAGCACGTCGACCACGAAATTGACGATGACCACCATGGTCGCGAGCAGCATCACGCAGTTGCGCACCACGATGAGGTCGCGGTTGGCGATCGACTGAAAGATCAGGCGGCCGAGCCCCGGCAGATAGAACACGTTCTCGATCACGATGGTGCCGGCGAGCAGATTGGCGAATTGCAGGCCCATGACCGTCATCACAGGGATCATGGCGTTGCGCAGCACATGACTCCACAGTACCTCGCGCTTGCCGAGGCCCTTCGCGCGCGCCGTGCGAACGAAGTCTTCGCGCAGCACTTCCAGCACAGCCGAGCGCGTGACGCGTGCGAGGATCGCGGCCTGCACGACCGCAAGCGACACCGCCGGCAGCAGCAGCGACTTGATGCCGAGCCAGACGCCGTCCTCCCAACCGGGAAAGCCGCCCGCGGAGAGCCATTGCAGCCGTACCGAGAACAGTAGCACCAGCAGGATTGCGAACCAGAAATTCGGCAGCGCGATGCCGATCTGCGTCAGCGACATCACGCCGACGTCGCCGAGCTTGTTGTGGTTGGCGGCGGTGTAGATGCCGGCCGAGAGCGCCAGCGTCACCGTGATCAGCATGGACATCATCGCGAGCGGAATGGTCAACACCAGCCGCTCCACGATCAGGCTGGCGACCGGTGTGCCGTAGACATAGGAGTTGCCGAGATCGCCGACGAGCAGCCCTTTGATCCAATGCAGATAGCGAACCGCCAGCGGCTGGTCGAGCCCGAGCTTGATGGTGAGCGCGCGGACCGCATCTGGCGAGGCGTCGGCGCCCATCAGCATCTGCGCGGCGTTGCCCGGAAGCGCATCCAGCACCAGGAAAATGATCACGGACGCGCCGACCAGCGTCGCCAGCAGGGTCAGCACACGTCGGAGGACAAATACGCTCATGCGCGCTCGGATTCAGGGCTCATCCGCAGCACGATCAACATGTCCGGGCATCGGAGGCAAGTGCTTTGCAAACAAGTCCCTTGCGGCATGTGCCTCACCTCAGCCGGGCCAGCGGGACAGGAGGTCATGCGACGCCTCGAACAGCGCGCTCACGCGCAGCAAGTCCGCATCAGCGCGGAAGCGGCCGACGAGTTGCAAGCCGATCGGCAGGCCGTCGCGGCCGAAGCCGCAGGGCAGACTGAGCGCGGGGTGTCCGGTCATGTTGAACGGCATGGTCCAGGGGAACCAGTGCGGCCGGACGCTGTCAAACTGCTTGCCGTCGATCTCGATGGTGCCGAACAGGTCCTGATCGATCGGCAGGGCGGTGCGGGTGAGGGTCGGCATCGCCAGCAGATGCCCATGCGCAAGCAGGGACTGCACCCGGCGGAACAGCGCCGTGCGCGCGAACATCGCCTCCTGATAGGCAACGCCGCTGAAGTCGGTGGCGAGCGCAAGCTGCCTGAGGAAGGCCTCGCTCAGCGCGTCCCCATGCTCGGCCGCGAATTTTGCAAAGCGCGTCCGCCAGACCGTGTGATTGATGGCGCGCCAGATCGGCTCGATGTCGAACCCCTCGCCCGAAAACTCCTCGAGCTCGGCACCTAGGCCCGCAAGTCGATCGAGGCTCGCCTTGAAGCCGGCCTCGACGTCGACAGATACCGGGCGTCCGGGTGGCGACAGGCAATACAGGATTTTCTGCCCACGCAGATCGCCACGCGGGGCGGCCGTGCCGATGAAGTCGGGCACGGGAACGCCGATCGACCAGGGATCGCAAGAATCCTCGCCGGCCATCGCCTGCATCATCAGCGCGGTGTCGGGGACGGACCGCGTCATCGGCGTGACATAGGTCTGGTTGCCGAACACGTCCAGCGCCTGGCTATGCGGGATGACGCCATTGCTCTGCTTCAGCCCGACCACGCCGTTGCAAGCGGCGGGAATCCGCGTCGAGCCGCCGCCATCGGTTGCGATCGCAAGCGGCGCGATGCCGCTCGCCACCGCCACCGCCGCGCCGCCACTGGAGCCGCCCGACGAGCGCTCGGCGCTCCACGCATTGCGGGTGCGGCCGAACAGCGGCGAGTCGGTCAGGCATTTGCTGCCGAATTCGGGCGTCGTGGTCTTGCCGATCAGAATGGCGCCTTCCGCACGCAGCCTTGCAACCGCGACGGCATCCTCGTTCGGAACATTATCCTTGTAGGGAATGGCGCCGAAACTGGTCGTGACACCCCTGGTGTTGACGATGTCCTTGACGGTTGCGGGGATGCCGTGCAGCAGGCCGAGCGGCTCGCCCGCCATCAGCTTGCGCTCGGCTTCGCGCGCGGCGGCAAGCGCCTCGTCGCCGCAGATCGTGATGAAGCAGTTCAGCTCAGGCTGGAGCGCTTCGGCGCGGGCGAGCACCGCGCGGGTGAGCTCGACGGGCGAGATCTGCTTTGTCGCGATGAGACCGCGCAGCACGGTTGCGGATAGCAGGCAAGGATCGCCGTTCATCGTCACATCGCTCCGAAGCGGGCCGCCGTTGGCCGATAGCATTGACAGCCAGGATGACAGTTTTGTTAACTCGCCGTCCAATACGATTTTGAGCACCAACCCATACGATTTCGGTATGCCAATGGATCTTCGCCGGCTCCGCTATTTCGTTGCCGTCGCCGAGGCGCGCAGCGTCGGCAAGGCGGCCGAGCGGCTGCGGATGGCGCAGCCGCCGCTCTCGGTCCAAATCCGCAAGCTGGAGGCCGAGGTCGGCGCGCCGCTGTTCCGCCGCGGCACGCGCGGCATGGATTTGACCGAAGCGGGCCAGGCGCTGCTGGCGCGCGCCGGCGAGGCGCTGGCGCTGGCGGCCGACGGCATCGAGGCCGCGCGCGCGGTCGCGGCCGGCAGCCGTGGTCGGCTGTCCGTCGGCTACATGTTCGTACTGGCGAACGCGATGCTGCCGCGTCTCATCCCCGAGTTGCGGCGATCCGTTCCCGGCGTCGATCTCGATTTCGCCGAGCTCAGTGCCACGACGCGCGAGCCGCGTCTGCTCGACCGTAGCGTCACGGTCGCGCTGTGCATGCCGGCGATCCACCATCCCGAGATCCAGGTGGCCCGAATCGGCGCGCAGCCGTTCGTGCTGGCGGTGCGAAACCGTTCGCCGCTTGCGCGCCTGAGCGCGGTGTCAATGACACGACTACAAGGCCGTCCGCTGATCGCGTTGCCGCCGCCGGAGCGCGACCCCTCCTCCTCCGCGGTCGCGGCCCTGCTGCGGCGGCATCAGATCGTGATGCCGATTGCGAGCCGGGTAGAGACAGTGCATTCGGCGATGAACCTGGTTCTCGCCGGTGAAGGCCTCGCCATCCTGCCCGCCTGCGCCCAGCTCGGGGCACCGCGCGGCATCGTGTTCCGGCCGTTGCGGGATGCGACCGATTCCATCGACATCGCGGTCTGCTGGCGGCGGGATTCTCACAGCCCGCTGATCCGGACCTTCCTCAAATGCGCCGAGAAGGTCGTGGCACCGCTGTGACGCGACGCTACAAGCTCCAGATAATCTCGTGACTCCACGGCGGATCGGCACCGGGACGGGTGCAGGTGAGACCGGCGCAATTGGCAGCAAAGGATAGTGCACCGCGAAGCTCGTCCGCGCCGATATCCTTCAGTTGCTGTCGGGCGAGGCGTCCCTGCTTGTGCAGGGCGAACAACAACGCCGCCTGAAAACTGTCACCCGCGCCGATGGTGTCGGCGACCACGACCTTGGGGGCGGCGACCTCGATCTGTCCTGCCCCCGCATGCCACGCGATCGCACCGTTGTCGCCACGGGTGATGACGACGAGGCTCGCGCCGCGTGCAAGCAGCGTGCTCGCACGCTGGTGATACGGCTCGTCGGCGAACAGATAGGTAAAATCGACGTCTGACATCTTGATGAGATCGGCACAGCCGGCAAACTCGGCCATGCGGGCGAGATAAGCCGGCTTGTCCTTCACGAGGTTGGGCCGGCAGTTCGGATCAAAGGAGATTGTCGAGGACGCTCGTGCGTCCGCGATCAGGGCCATGGTCTCGCTCGCCCCCTGGTCATTGACCAGCGTGGTCGAGCCGACATGGAGAACTTCGACCGTATCGAAGGGAATAGAGCCGCGCCGGTAGGTCCAATTCCGCGTCGCGGTCTCGGCGTCGTAGAAAGCATAATGCGACTCTCCCGCAACGATACGCACGAAGGCGAGCGTGGTCTGGTGATCGCTGCTTGTGGCGAGACCGAGCTCGACATTGGATACAGCGGCGTGGTCGGCGATCATGCGCCCGAACATGTCCGTCGAGATCCCGCCGACAAAGCCGGTCGGCGCGCCGAGCCGCGCCATGCCGATTGCGACGTTGAGGCAGGAGCCGCCGACCGCCGGCATCACCGCTTCGCGCCCGTCGGTATTTCGCGTCGGGACAAAATCGATCAGCGCGTCGCCGCAGGAAATCAACATCCGTTTCAACCTCCGGCCATTCCACGCATCGCCGCGCGGCTGCCGCGATCGACCTCGCGCAGCAACTTGTAGACCTCGCGCTTGCGGGCGTGAAAGGCGGCAATGTCGGGCGTAGTGGGCTCGCTCTTCCGTCCCAACGCCGACATCTTGGCCATGGTTTCGCCGATCGAGGCATAGGCGCCGCCGGCGACTGCGCCGAGCATCGCGGCGCCGAGCAGCACGGGCTCCCTGGTCTGCGGCAGCGCCACGGTGAGGCCAGTCGTATCCGCCATGATCTGCCGCACCAGCGGACTGCGGCTGGCGCCGCCGCCCATGATCATGATGCTGGAATGGACGCCATGCGCGGTAAAGGCCTCGATCACCTCGGCAAGCCCATAGGCGAGCCCGCACAGACCGGCGACGAACAGCCGTTCCATCGAGGCGATGTCGGTGTCGAGATCGAGGCCCGCGATCACCGCGCGCGTGTCAGGGTCGGCATAGGGCGAGCGGTTGCCGATGAACTCAGGAAGCACATGGACGTTGCGGGCCAGCAGCACGGCGCGGCTGGCGCCGCCTGCGCGCGCGATGATGCGGCGCTCGAGAAACTCGATGAGGTCGAGGCCCTCGCTGCGCGCCGCCACGCTCGCCTCGGCGTGGCCGGGATGCGACTTGAGAAGATGGTCGATCGCAGCGCCCGCAGCCGACTGCCCGCCCTCGTTGAGCCAGAAATTTGGTACCATGCCCGAATAGTAAGGACCCCACACGCCCGGTACGAAGCACGGTTCTTTCGTCGTCGCCATGATGCAGGCCGACGTTCCCATGATGTAGGCGAGGCGGTCGCAGACATCTGTCGCGCCCTCCGATTCATCGCGGCCGCCGATGGCGCCGATGCCGCCGGCATGGGCATCGATCAGGGACGCTCCGACCGGCGTGCCCGGTGACAAGCCGAGATCGGCAGCTGCCGTACCGGTTAGACCGGCGCCGAGCCGCGTGCCAGGCGCGACGATCTCGGTGCCGATGCGGGCGTATTTCTCGTTGACGAAGTCCGACAGGCCGATGCGCTTGAAGAATGGCGCGCTCCAGCCACCGCCGTCATGCGCGAGGTAGTTCCATTTGCAAGTGACCGTGCAGGTCGAGCGTTGCAACGAGCCGGTGGCGCGCCAGGTCAGGTAATCCGCCAGATCGAAGAAGTGCCCTGCGGCGTCGAAGCTCGTGCGCATGTGCCGCTTCAGCCACAGCAGTTTCGGCATCTCCATCTCGGGCGAGATCGAGCCGCCGACATAGCGCAGCACGGCATCACCGGTTTCGTTGATCAGCCGCGCCTCGGCCGTGGCGCGGTGATCCATCCAGACGATGACGTTGCGCTGCCGGTCGCCGGAGGCGCTGATGGTGAGCGGCTCGCCTTGCCGGTCGAGCACCACGAGGGAGCAGGTGGCGTCGAAACCGATACCGCCGACGCTGTCGGGCGCGATTGCAGCTTCCGCCATCGCGGCCCGCACCGACGCCGTGCAAGCGTCCCAGATATCCTGGGACGACTGTTCGACGATGTCACCGGCCTCGGGCCATATCCTGATCGGATGCCGTGCGATAGCCAACAAGGTGCCCGCCTCGTCGAACACCCCTGCCCGCGTGCTTGTGGTCCCTACATCGACGCCGATATACGCTCGCGGCATTGTCGCCCCCGGAAGCTCTCGTCAGTTTTGACGCAAGCCTACCAGCAAGTGTAGCCGCCATCCACCAGCACGATGCTGCCGGTCATCAGGCTCGCGGCCTCGGACGAGAGAAAGAGCACCACGGAGGCGATCTCCTCGACCTGCCCCATCCGCGCCATCGGGGTTCCACCGATCCAGGCGTCGTACATTCTCGGATTGCTCTTCACGAAGGCGTTGAGCGGCGTCTCGATATAGGTCGGCGCCACCGCGTTGACGCGGATGCCGCGCGCGCCCCATTCGGCGGCGAGCGATTTCGTCAGATGGTGCACGCCGGCCTTGGACGCATTGTAGAAGCACTGCTCCTGCGGCTTGTTGACGATGAAGCCGGACATCGAGCCGACATTGACGATGGCGCCGCTCTTCGCCTTGAGCATGTGCTTGCCGAATTCGCGGCAGCACCAGAAGGTGCCGTTGAGATTGACGTCGATCACATTGAGCCAGTGCTCGTCGGTCACGGTCTCCGCCGGCGTCTCGCTGCGGGCGATGCCGGCGTTGTTGACGAGGATGTCCACCTTGCCGTGCCGGGCAACGACGTCGTTGGCCACTTCCGCCACGCGCTTGGTATCGGTGACGTCCATGATCGCCGTCTCGGCGTCATACCCCTTCGCCTTCAGGCTGGCTTTTGCACTGTCGGCGACCTTACTGTCGCGATCGCCGATGACGACCCTGGCGCCGGCTTCAGCCAGCGCTTCGGCGCAGGCGAAGCCGATGCCTTGCCCGCCGCCGGTGATGAACGCGGTCTTGCCGTTCAGCTTGAATTTTTCCAGGTACATGTTGCTTTTCCCGATTCTTGCCGTTTCTTGTCAGCCCCGGATGGCGTTGCCGCTTGCGTCGAAGCGATGGATGCGCGCTGGCTCCGGCACCAGCGATACATGGTCGCCGGCGTGCAGGCTCAACTCACCGATGTAGCGCGCCGTCAGCATGCCGAGCGGGCCGGCATCGACATAAAGGAAGGTGTCGCTGCCGAGATGCTCGGCCACCGCGATCGTTCCCTGCCAGCCGCCGGCACCGTCGCGCTCGATCTTGAGATGCTCAGGCCGTACGCCGATCGTTGCTGCGGCCTTCTGCAAGGCGTGCTCGCCGGTCACGAAGTTCATCTTGGGCGAGCCGATGAAGCCGGCGACGAAGAGGTTGGCCGGCTTCTCGTAGAGCTCCAGCGGCGAGCCGTATTGCTCGATCTTGCCGCCGTTGAGCACCACGATCTTGTCGGCCATGGTCATGGCCTCGACCTGGTCGTGGGTGACATAGATCGCGGTGGTGCCGAGCTGCTTCTGGAGCCGCGTCACCTCGATCCGCATCTGCACGCGCAGCGCCGCGTCGAGGTTGGAGAGCGGCTCGTCGAACAAAAACGCCTTGGGCTCGCGGACGATGGCACGCCCGATCGCGACGCGCTGGCGCTGGCCGCCGGAGAGCTCGCGCGGCTTGCGATCGAGATAGGGAGTGAGGTTCAGCGTTGCGGCGGCGGCCTCGACCTTACGGTTGATCTCGTCCTTGGCCAGCCCCGCCATCTTCAGGCCGAAGCCGATGTTGCCGCGCACGCTCATATGCGGATAGAGCGCATAGGACTGGAACACCATCGAGAGCCCGCGCTTGGCCGGCGGCGTGTCGACCACGTTCTTGCCGTCGATCAGGATCTTGCCGCCGGAGACGTCCTCGAGCCCCGCGATCAGCCGCAAGAGCGTGGTCTTGCCGCAGCCCGACGGCCCCACGAACACCACGAACGACCCATCGGCGATCTCCAGGTCCGCGCCCTTGATGATGTGCACGGGGCCGAAGGATTTCTGCACGTCCTGAAGTGTGATCTGACCCATGATCCGGCAGCCCTTCCTACTTTACCGCGCCAAAGGTGAGCCCGCGCACGAGCTGCTTCTGGCTGAACCAACCGAGGACGAGAATGGGCGCGATCGCCAACGTGGAAGCCGCCGACAGCTTTGCCCAGAACAGCCCTTCCGGGCTCGAATAGGACGCGATGAACGTGGTGAGCGGCGCAGCGTTCGAGGTCGACAGATTGAGCGTCCAGAACGCCTCGTTCCAGGCCAGGATCAGGTTCAGCAGCATGGTCGATGCGAGCCCCGGGATCGCCATCGGCGTCAGCACGTAGATCAGCTCGCGGCCGATGGTGGCGCCGTCCATGCGCGCGGCTTCCAGGATGTCGCGCGGAATCTCCTTGAAATATGTGAACAGCATCCAGATCACGATCGGCAAGTTTCCGAGACACAGGATGAAGACGAGGCCGATGCGGGAATCGAGCAGGCCGAATGACTTGTAGATCAGGTAGATCGGCACCAGCACGCCGACCGGCGGCATCATCTTGGTCGAGAGCATCCAGAGCAGGATGTCCTTGGTGCGCTTGGTCGGCGAGAACGCCATCGACCAGGCCGCGGGGATCGCGATCAAAAGCGCGATCAAGGTCGAGCCGCCGGCGATGATGATCGAGTTCATCGCGTGGAGGACATAATCGCTGCGCTCCTGCACCGTCGCGTAGTTTTCCGTGGTCCAGTGGAAGAACAGGAAGGACGGCGGGATCGCGAAAGCCTCGAGCTCGGTCTTGAAGCTCGCCAATACCATCCAGAGGATCGGGAAGAAGATCAGGAAGCCGAAGAACCACGCCCCGATGGTCGAGACCACCACCCGCTGCCTCGTCGCCGTACGCGCCATGTCTTATGCCTCCAGGTTGCGACCGACGATACGGACGAGGAAAAAGGCAACAACGTTGGCGATCACGACAGCGACGAGGCCGCCTGCCGAGGCAGTACCGACATCGTACTGGATCAGTGCCTGCGAATAGATCAGGAAGGCGATGTTGGTGGTCGAGAGTCCCGGGCCGCCGCCCGTGGTGACGTAGATCTCGGCAAAGACGGTGAGCAGGAAGATCGTCTCGATCAGGATCACCACCGTGATGGGGCGCGCGAGGTGCGGCAGCGTGATGTAGATGAAGGTCGAGACCGCGCTGGCACCGTCCATTTCAGCGGCTTCCTTCTGCTCCTCGTCGAGCGACTGCATCGCGGTGAGCAAAATCAGGGTCGCGAACGGCAGCCATTGCCAGGACACGATCAGGATCACGGCGAGCAGCGGCGCGTCGGTAAACCAGTCAATCGGCGTCAACCCGAACAGCGAGGCGATCCAGGCAAACAGCCCGGACACAGGATGCATCAGCAGGTTCTTCCAGACCAGCGCGCTCACCGTCGGCATCACGAAGAACGGCGCGATCACCATCAACCGCACGATGTTGAGGCCGATCACCGGCTGGTCGAGCAATAGCGCCAGCGGAATTCCGAGCAGGACGGTCAGCGCCAGCACCGAGCCGACCAGCACCAGCGTGTTCTGGAGCGAGGCGAGGAACGCGGGGTCGGTGAGGAAGTAGCGGAAGTTTTCCAGCCCGACGAACGCTTCCGAGCCGGGATCGAGTAAGCTGTAATGCAGCGTCGAGAAATAGATCGTCAACGCGAGCGGGACGATCATCCAGATGAACAGCAGCCCGACGGCCGGCGTCAGGAGCGTCCGTGCGAGAAGCTGCGTCTGCCGGGTTGCCATTCTTGGCTTCTCCGCTTGCGGGAAGAAGGCGGCCATCCACCTGGAGCGGTGGATGGCCGCAAGTCTGAGCTCAGGAGGGAGAGCTCGAGCTCACTTGATGTAACCCGCGCGCTTCATCTCGCGCTCGGTTGAAGATTGCGCCGCGGTGAGCGCGGCATCGACCGTCATCGATCCCGCAAGCGCGGCCGAGAATTGCTGGCCCACCTGCGTACCGATGCCCTGGAATTCGGGGATGGCCGCATATTGCACGCCGACGTAGGGCACCGGCTTCACCGTCGGCTTGTTCGGATCGGCGGCATCGATCGAGGCCAGCGTCAGCTTGGCGAACGGGGCGACCTTCAGATAATCAGGGTTTTGGTAGAGCGAGGTTCGGGTGCCCGGCGGCACGTTCGCCCAGCCCTCCTTCGCAGCCACGACCTTGGTGTAATCCTTGCTGGTGGCCCAGGCGATGAACTTCTCGGCGGCTTCGGCCTTCTTCGAGCCGGCGGGAATTGCGAGGCTCCAGGCCCACAGCCAGTTGGCGTTCTTGCCGAGCCCGGTGTTGGGCGCCAGCGCGAAGCCGACCTTGTCGGCGACCTTGGAGTCCTTCGGGTTGGTGACGAACGACGCCGCGACGGTGGCATCGATCCACATTGCGCACTTGCCGGCATTGAACAGCGCGAGGTTCTCGTTGAAGCCGTTCGAGCTCGCACCGGGAGGGCCGGCCTGCTTCATCAGGTCGACATAGGTCGTGAGCGTCGCCTTCCATTCCGGCGTGTTGAACTGCGGCTGCCACTTCTCGTCGAACCAGCGCGCGCCGTAGGAATTGGCCATGGCGGAGAGGAACGCCATGTTCTCGCCCCAGCCGGCCTTGCCGCGCAGGCAGATGCCGTAGACGCCGGCGCTCTTGTCGGTGAGCTTCTTGGCGGCGTCGACGACGAAATCCCAGGTGGGGCTTTCCGGCATCTTGAGGCCGGCCTTGTCGAACAGGTCGGTGCGGTACATCACCATCGAGCTCTCGCCGTAGAATGGCGCGGCGTAGAGCTTGCCGTCGACCGAGACCGCATCCTTGATCTTGGGCAGGAGGTCGGCGACGTCGTAGTCGGCGCCGAGATTGGCGAGCGGCACCAGCCAACCCTTCTTGGCCCAGATCGGCACCTCGTAGGTGCCGATGGTGAGGACGTCGAACTGGCCGCCCTTGGTGGCGATGTCGGTGGTGACGCGCTGGCGCAGCACGTTCTCTTCCAGCGTCACCCATTTGACGCTGATATCGGGGTTCTTCTTGGTGAATTCACCCGTCAGCCCCTGCATGCGGATCATGTCGCCGTTGTTCACGGTGGCAATCGTCAGGGTCGTTTCGGCCATCGCGGGGACAGCCAGCAGGACAGACGCGCCACAGACGGCGCCGAGGACGTGTTTCACGGTGACCTCCCTAAGCTCGCGCTTTTGAGCATATGCCCACGCGTTGGGCGTATGTTCGACTGAGGGCGGGCCGTTGTCAAGCAGGCGCGCGGACGTTTCGGCAACTTATGAGTGCTGCGATGCGGGGGAGCTCGTGCGTCGCCCTCCCCGTCATGCCCCGCGAAGGGGCATCCAGTACTCCGTGCCGTCTGTCGGTTTGCCTCAGCGGCGCTGCGGCGTCCTGGATCGTCCGCCTGCCGCCTTCGCTAAACCTTCGGCGCCCCCAGACCTCAACCCCGGCGAAGCCTTGGCGTAGCCGGGTCGCGGACGACGACAGCGGCGTGGGTGGCGAAATCCCTGCCTCGCGCCCCGCGCGGAAACGACGAACCGCCTCAGCGCTCCAGAATCGCCCTTGCGGTCGCCTCGTCCGTAATCAGACCGTTGATCAGCCGCCCATTCAGCGCCGCCGCGATCGCCGGCACCTTGGCTGCGCCGACGGCGGCGCCGATCGTCGTGGTCTTCGCCGGGACCTCCGGCGGAATGCTGGTCAACCGTTTGTTGGTGCCGGCCTTCAGCAGGCGGCCCTTGGAATCATAGGCCCAGCCCGTGATCTCGCCGATCGCCCCTTGCCGCATCATCTCGAACAATTCGTCGCGGGTGACGAAGCCGTCGACATGGACCTGCGCCTTCTGGTCCATCTGGCCGATGCCGACGAGGCGCAAATCCGCCTTCTCCGCGACCGCCTTCACCTTCGCGATCGGCTCGATCCGGACCATCTTGTTGCGCTCGTCCTCGGACGACATCAGGAACGGTAGCGGCATCGGGTAATGCCGTGCGCCGGTGCGATCGGCGAGCCGGCCGACGGTATCGTAGAAGCTCGCAGAACCGTCGGCGGAGATGTTGCCGACGAGCGAGACGATCTGGTGATTGGGCCGGTCGATCGGCGTGACGCGCTCGACCGCGGCGCGCACGGCGCGTCCCGTCCCGAGCGCGACGATGACGGGGGTTTCCGAACGCAGAGTGGAATCGAGCAGGTTGGCGCAGCGTTCGGCTATGCCCGCTGTGGCCTGCGGCGCGGCGGGATCAGCCGGCACCACCTCGCAATAGGTAAGCTCGAAACGCTCCTTCAGACGCGCCGCCAATTCCATGCACGCGGCGATGGGGTGTTCGAGCCGGAAGGTGATGAGCCGTTCGGCGAGACATAGCGACACCAGCCGCTGCGCCGACGCGCGCGACACCTGGAGCATCTTCGCGATCTCGTCCTGGGTGTGACCGGCAATGAAATAGAGCCAGCCGGCACGCGCGGCGTCGTCGAGCCTGGACTTTTCGTTCTCGGCGGCCATGGCAGGCGTCAGTCGTCCTTCCAGAAATCGATCATGCGCGCGAAGACCCGGTCGGCCCCCGCACCCGACAGTATAGCCTGCCCGTCGCGTCCGCGATAATGGCTGCCGCCGGCAAATCCCCAGACCGTCATGCCGGCCGCCTTGCCCGCCTGCACGCCGCTCGGACTATCCTCGATCACCAGCGTGCGCGCAGGTTGCGCGCCCATCTGCTCGGCCGCGTACAGAAAGAGATCGGGCGCCGGCTTGCCGTGCCTGACCATCTGCGCGGTGTAGATCCGGTCGCCGAAATGCGCCCGCAGGCCGGTGACGTCAAGGGAGAGCGCGACACGGTCGATGTCGCTGGAGGAAGCCACGCAGAATGGTGCCCGCAGGCCCGACAAGATCATATCGACATCAGAAACCGGATGAAGCGCCTTTTCGAACGCCATCAACACGCGCGACTTCAGCCGGGACGGAAAATCGACCGGCATTGCGTGGCCGAGCTCGCGATAATGCCGAGTAATTGCGCTCGTGCTTCGTCCAAGGAACAGCTCCAGCGCTTGTGCAAGTGTCAGCGATATCCCGGATTCGGACAGCTCGTCCGACAGGCATTGACAGCTCAACAGCTCGCTGTCGACGAGCACACCGTCGCAATCGAAGATAATGAGATCGAACTGACCAGGATCCATTCGGTCATTCGATCATATGCTCACCTGTTGAGCAATAGCTCACTGGAGCCGATCGTAGTCGGCGGCAGCCTCATCTCCGCTGATTATAAACGTCGATGCACACCGCCCCGAGCAGGACCAGGCCCTTGATGACCTGCTGATAGTCGATGCCGATGCCGAGGATGGACATGCCGTTGTTCATCACGCCCATGATCATGGCGCCGACCACGGCGCCACCGACGCGGCCGACACCGCCATAGGCCGAGGCGCCGCCAATGAAGCAGGCCGCGATGACGTCGAGCTCGAAGCCGAGGCCCGCCTTCGGCGTTGCTGTGTTGAGGCGCGCGGCGAAGACGAGGCCGGCGAGCGCAGCGAGCACGCCCATGTTGACGAAGGTGAGGAAGGTCAACCGTTCCGTCTTGATGCCCGACAGGCTTGCCGCTTTCGCATTGCCGCCAACCGCGTAGACCTGCCGACCGATGACGGTGCGGCGGGTGACGAAACCGTACAGCGCGATCAGCGCGGTCATGATGACCAGCACGTTCGGCAGACCGCGATGCGAGGCGATCAGATAGGTGAAATAGAGCACAGCGCAAGCCAGGAGAATGCTCTTGCCGAGGAAGAACGCGTAAGGCTCGACCTCGATGCCGTGCAGCTGCTCGCGCGAGCGCCCCTTGGCGCTGGCGTAGACGAGGCCGAGCGCGAGCACCGCACCGACCAGCATCGACGTCGGATGCAGCGTGCCGGCCTCGGGCAGCATCTCCGGAATGAAGCCGGAGGACAGCTTCTGGAAGGTGGCCGGGAACGGTCCTAGTGACTGGCCTTGCAATACCGCAAGCGCGAGGCCCTTGAACACCAGCATGCCGGCCAGCGTCACGATGAAGGACGGTATCTTGAAATAGGCCACCCAATAGCCCTGCGCGGCGCCGATCGCCGCGCCCAGCAGCAGGCAGGCGATAAAGGCGAGCGTGTAGTCTACCTTGTAGGTCACCATGAGCACGGCAGCCACCGCGCCGACGAAGCCCGCGACCGAGCCGACCGAGAGGTCGATATGGCCGGTGACGATGACGAGCAGCATGCCGAGCGCCATGATGACGATGTAGCTGTTCTGGAGCACCAGATTGGTCAGGTTGAGCGGCTGCAGCAGCGTGCCGCCAGTCATGACCTGGAAGAACAGCATGATCGCGATCAGCGACATCAGCATGCCGTAATTGCGCAGATTGTTCTTGATGAAGCTGCCGTGCCGGCCCTCCTCGGGCAGCGAAACCGTCTTGTCGGTCATGGCTGCGATCCTCCCATCTCCGCACCCGCAAGGGCGCTGCTTCCATAATTTCTGTCGTTGCGCATGATGGCGCGCATGATCTTTTCCTGCGTCGCATCACGTCCCTTGAACTCGCCGACGAAGGCGCCGTCGTTCATGACACAGATGCGGTCGCAGATGCCGAGTAGCTCGGGCATCTCCGAGGAGATCACCACCACGCCACGGCCGGCTTCTGCAAGCTCGTTGATGATACAGTAGATCTCGTATTTGGCACCGACGTCGATGCCCCGGGTCGGCTCGTCCAGGATCAAGACCTTGGGGTCGGTCATCAGCCATTTCGACAGCACGACCTTTTGCTGGTTGCCGCCGGAGAGCTGGCTGGTCTCCTGATAGACGTCGGAGCAGCGGATGCGCATCCGGTTGCGGTAGTCGCTGGCGACCTTCAGCTCGGCAATGTCGTCGATGACGCGGCGAGGAGCGACCTGGTCGAGGCTTGCGAGCGTGATGTTCTTGCGGACGTCGTCGGCGAGGATCAGCCCTAGCTGCTTGCGGTCCTCCGTGACATAGGCAAGGCCGGCGTCGATCGCGGCCGCCACGTTGGGCAGCACGATCTCATGACCCTCGAGCCGGATGCGACCGCTGATCGTGGTGCCCCACGACCGGCCAAACAGGCTCATGGCGAATTCGGTGCGGCCGGCGCCCATCAATCCGGCAATGCCGACGACTTCGCCGCGCTTCACGCTGAAATCGACGTTCTTGATCACCTGCCGCTCGGGATGGATGGGATGGTAGACCGACCAGCTCTCGACGGTGAGAACGGGCTCGCCGATCTTTGCGCTGCGCTCCGGAAAGCGGTGGGCGAGATCGCGGTTGACCATGCTGCGGATGATGCGGTCTTCCTGGATCGGCTCGGCGTGGCAATCGATGCTGTCGACGGTGCGGCCGTCGCGCAGCACCGTGATGTGGTCGGCGACCTTGGCGACCTCGTTCAGCTTGTGCGAGATCAGGATCGAGCCGATGCCCTGCGCGCGGAACGCCATCAGCCGCTCCAGCAGTGCGGCGCTGTCGGCCTCGTTGAGGCTCGCGGTCGGCTCGTCCAGGATCAGCATCCGCACCCGCTTGGACAGCGCCTTGGCGATCTCGACCAGCTGTTGCTTGCCGACGCCGAGATCGGTGATCAGCGTATCCGGCGATTCCTTGAGGCCGACCTGCGCGAGCAGGTCGCGCGTGCGCCGATACACCTCGTCGCGGTCGATGACGCCAAGCTTTGACGGCGGATGCGATAGGAAGATGTTTTCGGCAATCGACATCAGCGGGATCAGCGCGAGCTCTTGATGAATGATGATGATGCCGAGCGCCTCGGAATGGTTGATGTCGCGGAAGCGGCGCTCCTCGCCATCGAAGATGATGGTGCCCTCGTAGCTGCCGGCCGGGTAGACGCCGCTGAGGACCTTCATCAGCGTGGACTTGCCGGCACCGTTCTCGCCAACGAGGGCGTGGATCTGCCCGGCTTCAACCGAGAAGTTGACATCACGCAGCGCCTGCACACCGGAAAAGCTCTTGCTGACGTTACGCATCTCCAGCATTGCGGTCATGATTTCACGTCCCTCAATCAGTGTTGGCTCACCTCTCCCCACTTGTGGGGAGAGGTCGGATTGCATCGTCAGGTGCGATCCGGTTGAGGGGGAGTCTCCGCGAGACACACTGCTACCTTCCTCGCGGAGGCTCACCCTCACCCTAACCCTCTCCCCGCAAGCGGGGAGAGGGAAAAGCAAAGAAGCCTACTGGAACTGCGCCTTCTTGTAGTAGCCGCTGTCGACCAGGACCTTCTCCCAATTGTCCTTGTAGACCACGACCGGCTTGAGCAGATAGGACGGCACGGTCTTGGCGCCGTTCTCATAGGTCTTGGTGTCGTTGACGGTGACCTGCTTGCCGGCAAGCGCAGCGTCGACCATGTCGGCGGTGACCTTGGCGAGATCGCGGGTGTCCTTGAAGATGGTCGAATACTGGTCGCCACGCAGCATCGCCTTGATCGAGGGCACCTCGGCATCCTGGCCCGAGATGATAGGCATCGGCTGGCCGGCGCTGCCATAACCGACGCCCTTCAGCGAGGAGATGATGCCGATAGACAGGCCGTCATACGGCGACAGCACCGCGTTGATCTTCTTGTTGCCGTAGTAGGCACTGAGCAGATTGTCCATGCGGGCCTGCGCGGTGGCGCCGTCCCAGCGCAAGGTCGCGACTTTATCCATGCCCATCTGGCCGGAGACGACGACGAGCTTGCCGCTGTCGATGTACGGCTTCAGCACACTCATCGCGCCGTTGTAGAAGAAGTAGGCGTTGTTGTCGTCGGGCGAGCCGCCGAACAGCTCGATGTTGAACGGACCCTTGCTATCCTTGAGGCCGAGGCCCTGCACGATCGACTCGGCCTGAAGCACGCCCACCTGGAAATTGTCGAAGGTCGCGTAATAGTCGACGTTCGGCGTGCCGCGGATCAGGCGGTCATACGCGATCACGGTGATGCCTTTTGCTTTCGCCTGCTTGAGCACGTCCGAGAGCGTGGTGCCGTCGATCGCGGCGATCACCAGCGCTTTCGCACCCTTGGTCACCATGTTCTCGACCTGCGAGAGCTGGTTCGGAATGTCGTCCTCGGCATATTGCAGGTCGGTGTTGTAGCCGCGCTCTTTCAGCACCTTGACCATGTTGTTGCCATCGTCGATCCAGCGCGCCGACGATTTGGTCGGCATGGCGATGCCGACTGTTGCTTTGTCCTGGGCCGAGGCGGTGACGCCCGCGGCCATCGTCGCAGCGCCGGCCAGCGCCAGCGCGAGGAAGGTCGTCTTCAGTTTTAACATGTTTCACTCCCTTGGATGTCAGACTGTTTTTTCGTGTCGTCGAGAAATTTGGTGGTGTGCGGCTTCGAGCCTCCTATGCGAGCTTAACGTCAGGCTCCGCGCGACCGCGCGCGGAGGCCTCCAACAGGAAGGTGTAGCCCGCTTGCGGATCGGCGGCACGCGTCGCCGCATCCATGTCCTGCCAGGCCGAGGTGACGAGGAGACGCGACAGATCAGGGCCGACAAAAGCGGGGCAACTCGCCTGCTTTGCCGGCACGCTGAACGAGCGCAGCCGCTCGCCTTGCGGAGAGTAGACGTCGACGCGACTCGCGCCCCAGCACGCGTTCCAAATCTGCCCGTCGGCGTCGCACACCGAACCGTCGAGGCCGCCGATGCCGGTGTGACGCAGCAGCATCTCCGGCTCGCCGCGCGGCAGGCCGGTCGTGGGATTGAGCGGCACCGCATAGAGCACCGCGCGCGCGGTGTCGGCGAAGTATCCGGTGGCGCCATCGGGCGAGAAGCAGATCGAATTGGGAATGCTGATGCGCGGAAACAGCATTGATATCTCGCCGTGATGGAACGCGTAGATCGCACCTGCCCCTGCTTCCGCCCTGCGGCCCATGGTGCCGATCCAGAACGTGCCGGAGGGATGCACGCGGGCATCGTTGGAGCGGGTCGCGGTATTGTCGGCTTCGAGCGGACAGAGCAGCCTCATCGCGCCGTCGGCAATTTTGCGGATATAGAGGCCGTCTTCCGCGACGATCAACTGCCGTTCGGCATCGATCCGCCCAAGCGCGCTCGCCATCCGGCCCAGCGCATGAACGCGAATACTGCCGCTGCCCAGCTGCGCCTCGAACAATCGCCCCTCCCGGATATCGAACCACCAGGCCGTGTCCGTGGTCACGTCATAGGTCGGCCCCTCGCCGAGATGGCAAGGATCGTCCGAAAGAACCGAGGTCGGCACCTGCTCCATCAGGACCTCCTCACGGCAAAGCGATAGGCCGTATGGTGGCGATAGACCTCGCCGGGCGCTAGCCGCGGGTTCGGGAAATCCGGCCGGTTCGGTGCGTCCGGCCAGATATGCGGCTCCAGGCACATCGCGTCCGACTGCCGGTAGCGCTTGCCGCCCTTGCCCGAAATCGTGCCGTCGAGATAATTGCCCGAATAGACCTGCAGACCGGGCTGATCGGTGAACAGCTCCATGATGCGCCCCGAGCGCGGCGCCTCCAGTCGCGCCGCGAGCGCAAGCTTGCCGTCGCGCGCGAGACAGTAGGTATGGTCGTAGCCCCTGCCGTTGCGCAATTGCTGGTCGCTCTCGCGGATGCGCTCGCCGACGGACCGAGGCTCCCGGAAATCGAATGGCGTGCCGTCAACGCTGCGCGGCGGCTCGGGCAATGGAATGGCCGTGGGGTCGATCGCGAGGAAATGCCCGGCCGCCACCGTCAGCTTGTGATCGAGAATGGGCGTGCCTGATGTCGCGCCCTCCAGATTGAAGAAGCTGTGGTTGGTCAGGTTGACGATGGTCGGCCGGTCGGTCCGCGCCTCCATGATCAGGGATAGCTCGGCCGGGCCGGTAACACGATAGGTCAGGCGCACATCGAGCCGACCGGGATAATTCTCTTCGCCGTGCGGACTGACATAGGACAGCGTGACCGCGGGCTCGGCGCCGTCGTCGATCTCCGCAATGTCCCAGAGCTTGCGGTCGAAGCCGTCGAGGCCGCCATGCAGCGCATTCGGACCGTTGTTGACGGGAAGCTGCACCGTCTCGCCGTCCAGCGAAAATTGTCCGTTGGCGATGCGATTGGCGTAGCGGCCGACGGTGGCGCCGAAGAACTTTCGTTCGGCAAGATAGCCGGCAAACCCATCATGGCCGAGCACGACGTCGTCGTGGCCGCCCTTGCCGTCCGGCGCGATCAAGGCCTGCAAGACTGCACCATGGGTGATGATGCGCGCCTCGAACCCGCCCTCGCCGCGCAGCACGATGCGGTCCACCTTGCGGCCGTCCGGCAGCGTTCCGAACACGTCTCTTTCTGTTTTCGATCCAGCCATGATCAACCCACAAACGGTTCGACGATCGTGCGCCTGCCGAGCAGGAAGGCGTCCGCGACGAGACGAAGCGGCGCCAAATCGACGTCGCTCGCGCCTGTCGCGGCGAGCGCGACGAAGTGCCGGTAAAGCTCCCGATATTCCTCATCGGGCGCCTCGGCAACGGTCTTGCCGTCGATCGCCATGATCCGGCCGCCGCGTGATAGCGTCATCCGGCCCTGGTCGGTTTCGACGAGGATATCCCAGCTCTGCGGCCCGGTCTGGCGGAAGTCGAACTCGGCGGTCACAGGTAGGCCGTCGATGTCGGTCAGCGTCAGCTTCGCGGCGATCGGCGCCTGGCAATTGGCGGGGAAGGCGAGCTCGGCCGCGTTGACGAACACGGGCTTCGGCAGGATCCTGGTCAGGATCGACAGCGCATTGATGCCGGGATCGAACACCCCGAGCCCGCCCGGCTCCCAGATCCATGCCTGCCCGGGATGCCAGACGCGGACGTCCTCTTTCCAGTTGACGTGCACGGAACGGATGCGGCGCGCGGCGAGCCACTCGCGCGCCGGCTCGACTGCCGGCGCATGGCGCGAATGCCAGGTCGCAAACAGCGTTCGCTTGGTCTCACCCGCCATCGCGATCAGCGGATCGAGCTCGGCAACGCCGGCGCCGGGCGGCTTCTCCAGCATGACGTGCTTGCCGGCCCTCAGCGCTGCGGCCGCCTGGGCGCGGCGCACTTGAGGCGGCGTGCAGAGCGACACCGCGTCGATCGGCGGACCTTTTTCCAGCAGCTCCTCGATGGTCGCGAAATGCGGCAGATCCGGCAACGAGGCATTGCGGCTGGCGACGGCGGCCAGCGTCGCGCCGGGAACCGCTGCAATGGCGCCGACATGCTGGTCCCGCGCGATCTTGCCGAAGCCGACGATGGCGATGCGAAGTTCAGTCACGATGTTTCTCCAGCTTCCGCGGACGGCAGCGCTTCGGCTGGTACAGTCTCGATCACTGTACCCTCGTGGCGGCGCATGCCGTTGTGAATGACGTAGACCATCGCCTCCGACGCAGTCGTGGCATCACCGGCGGCGATGGCATCGACGATCTTCTGATGCCAGAGCAGAACGGTGTCGCGGTCCTCCGGTTCGACCGGTGCGCTGAGCAGGAATGAGGCGCGCAACGCAGCCTCGATGACGTGCCCGATCGAGCGCATGAACAGATTTCCGGAGGCGCGCGCCACGGCGACGTGGAGCGCGAGGTCGGCATCGGCGAAGCCAACGGAGTCGGAGGCTTCAAGTCGCATCCGCTCCATGCAGCGCCGAAGCTCGGATAGATCCTGCTCCGACCGCTGCGCCGCCGCCAACATCGCCGCGCGCGGCTCGACCGCGAGGCGGATCTCGGCCAGGTCGTTGAGGAAACGCTTGTCGATCCCGGCGTCCAGGTGCCAGGCCAGCACGTCGGCGTCGAACATGTTCCAGGCGACGCGTTCGCGCACGACAGTGCCGACGCGGGCCTTGGTGGTGAGCAGACCCTTGGCGACCAGCGTCTTCACGCTCTCCCGCAATACCGGCCGCGACACCCCGAACATCGCAATCATTTCGGCATCGCCAGGCAGGCGCGTTCCCTCCGCGTAGCGGCCGGCAATGATGTCAACGCCGATCGAACGGGCCACCTCCGCGTGATTGGAGTGCGCCCGGCGCGTCGGGATGACGAGGATGCGCGAGGTGGTCATGAGACTGCTCCCGCGCGCTTTGCCACAGGCCGGCGCGCGAGCGCGACCAATCCTTGTTGCAAGGCGATGAAGGCGAACAGCAGCACGCCGGTCGCGATCTTGGTCCACCAGCTCGACAGTGTCCCGTCGAAATTGATGTAGGTCTGAATCATGCCCTGGATCAACACGCCGAGGAAGGTGCCGATCACCGAGCCCTGACCGCCCGTGAGCAGCGTGCCGCCGATCACGACGGCCGCGATGGTGTCGAGCTCGACGCCGACGGCGGACAGCGAGTAGCCGGCGCTGGTGTAGAAGGAGAAGACGATGCCGGCGATGCCGGCGAGCAGGCTCGATAGCATGTAGATCTTCACCGTCATCCTGCCGACGGCGACGCCCATCAGGCTCGCGGTCGCCCGGCTGCCGCCGAGCGCATAGACATTGGCGCCGAACCGGGTGAGCTGCAGCAGCAATGCGCCGCCGATCACGATCGCAAGCATGATGATCGCGACCGCCGTCAGCCGTCCACCGCCGGGTAGTCGCAGTGCGAAGTCCGACACGGTGGAATAGACCGGTGCCGTGATCGGCACCGATTCCGTCGAGAGCAGGAAGCTGGCACCCCGGGCCAAGAACATGCCGGCGAGCGTCACGATGAAAGGCGGCAAATCGAAGACATGGATCACCGCGCCCATCGCCGCTCCGAAGGCGGCCGAGAGCGCGAGAATGGCGACGAAGGCGACCAGGGGCGGCATTCCCCAGCGCTCGATCGCCAGCGCGACGAACACCGTGGTGAAGCCGATTACCGAGCCGACGGAGAGATCGATGCCACCGGAAATGATGACGAAGGTCATACCGGTCGCGACGATGCCGAGGAAGGCATTGTCGGTCAGGAGATTGCCGACCACGCGAGTGGAAGCGATGTTGGGAAACTGCATCGCGCAGAGCGCAAATCCCGCGACGAGCACGACCGCGGTAATGAGGACGGGCGGCAGGCCTTTCATGCCTTGGTCCTCCGCAGCCGCGTCACGACGCCGGCAAAGCCGGACAGCTTCGGCGATTGCAGCAGCAGCACGGCGAGCACCACCACCGCCTTGACCAGCAAATTGAACTCCGGCGGATAGCCCGACAGCAGAATGCCGGTGTTCATGGTCTGGATGATCAGCGCGCCAAGTACGGCCAGCACGAGACTGAAGCGGCCGCCGAACAGCGAGGTGCCGCCGATCACCACCGCGAGGATGGCGTCGAGCTCGAGCCAGAGGCCGGCATTGTTGGCATCCGCCCCCATGATGTCGGCCGCCGCGATGACGCCGGCAAGCGCAGCGCAAACGCCGCACCAGACATAGACCGCCAAAATCATCGCGCGCGTGCCGACGCCGGCGAGTTCGCTTGCCCGCGCATTGCCGCCCGTGGCCTCGATCAGCAATCCGAGTGCCGAGCCGCGCACCACCGCGCCGGTGAGGATCAGCATGCCCAGCGCAATCGCGACCGGCACCGGCACGCCGAGGATGGAGCCGTTGCCGAGCCAGACCAGATCGGGCGAGGAGAAGGTCACGATGCGGCCCTCGGTAATGAGCTGGGCGATGCCGCGCCCCGCAACCATCAGGATAAGGGTCGCCACGATCGGCTGCATCCCGAGCACCGCGACGAGAAATCCGTTCCACAACCCGCAGATCAGGCCGGTGCCGAGCGCAGCCGCCAGCACCACGACCAGACTGTGGTTGTCGGCGAGGCTCGCCGCGATCGCGCCCGAGATCGCCATCACAGCGCCAACTGACAGATCGATGCCGCGCGTCGCGATCACCAGGACCATGCCGAGCGAGAGCAGCGCCACCGGCGTGCCGCGGTTGAGCACGTCGATCAGGCTGCCGAACAGCCGGCCGTCCTGGAGGCGCAGATCGAAGAATTGCGGCGATACCACGCGATCGACCGCCAGGATGACGATCAACGCGAGGATCTGGGCAAGGCCGCGGCGCGGCAACAGCGCGGTCATGCCCTGCCCTCATGCGCGACACTGGCCCCATCGGCGGCGATCGCGGCGAGAATGCTGCCGACGTCGATGGCCTCGCCGGCGAGCTCCTCGACATGAGCGCGGTCGCGCAGCACCACCACGCGGTCGGAATAGGTCACGATCTCGTCGAGCTCGGAGGAAATCACGAGCAGCGCAAGTCCGTCGTCGCAGAGCTCGCGTATCAGGCGGATGATCTCGGCATGCGCGCCGACGTCGATGCCGCGGGTCGGCTCGTCCAGCACGAGCAGCCGTGGCGAGGTCGCAAGCCACCGTGCCAGCAGGACCTTCTGCTGATTGCCGCCGGACAGCAGGCCAACGGGACGCTCCGGATCGGGCGGGCGAACGTCGAGCATCTTGACGTAACGGCTTGCGATCTCGTCCTGCTCGCGTCGCGACAGCGGCCGATGTAGACCGCGCTTGGCCTGGAGCGCGAGCACGATGTTCTCGCGCACGGTGAGCTCGGCGACGATGCCGTCGGTCTTGCGCTCCTCAGGGCAATAGCCAAAGCCGTGGCGCACGCCGTCGCGCGGCGAGTGAAGCCGGACAGGCGCGCCTTCCACCCTCGCCTGCCCGCCATCGGCGCGCTCGGCGCCGAACACCAGCCGCGCCGTCTCGGTCCGGCCCGAACCGAGCAGGCCGGCGAGGCCGACGACCTCGCCATGGCGCAGCTGGAGATTGAACGGCGCGACATAGCCTGATTTGCCATAATTCTCGAAGCTTGCGCAGACTTCGCGGGCCTGATGGTCGCGCGTCGCGGCCCGCGCGCTGGTGGTCTCGGCCAGTTCGCGGCCGAGCATCATCCGGATCAGCTCGAGCCGCGACAGCGACGCGGTCTCGCGCTCGCCGACAAGGCGACCATTTCGCAAAACGGTGATTCGATCGGAGATCTCGTAGACCTGGTCGAGGAAATGGCTGACGAAGACGATGCCAATGCCGCGCTTGGCAAGCTGACGCATGATGCGAAAGAGGATCTCGACCTCATGGCGGTCGAGGCTCGCGGTCGGCTCGTCCAGGATCAGCACGCGCGCGGAGAGATCGACGGCGCGCGCGATCGCGGTGACATGCTGGATCGCCACCGAGTAATTGCCAAGCGGCGCTGATACGTCGATGTCGAGACCGAAATCCGCGAGCAGCGACTTCGCGCGCCGTCGCATCTCGCCCTCGCGCACGACGCCGAAGCGCGTCGGCTGCCGGTCCAGGAACAGGTTCTGCGCCACCGAGAGATTCGGCAGCAAATTGACTTCCTGGTAGACCGTCGCAATGCCGGCCTGAACCGCCGCCTTGGCCGAGCGCGGCGCGACCTCTTCGCCGCCCAGTCTGACGATGCCGGCATCGCGCGGAAATACGCCCGTGACGACCTTGATCAGCGTGGACTTGCCCGCGCCGTTCTCACCAAGCAGCGCATGGATCTCGCCGGCGCGAAGCGTGAAGTCGACCTCCTGCAACGCACGCACGGCGCCAAAGCTCTTGCTGATCCCACGCACCTCCAGCAGGGAAGCAGCGGAATCCTGGCTGTTCTCCATGACATTCACTCCCAAGGGCGCCCGCTGACAATGCGGACACGGAGCCTGTTCGTTCGCGCAGCGGTTTCGAGCGGGATCGCCGGACTGCCGAAGCACGGCCGTCCGGCGACACTCTCGCCTCAGTAACCGAGGCCCTTCTTGCTGTCGTAGATCTTCTGCGGATCATCGGTGGCGGTGTAGAGCTTGGATTCCGTCTGGATCCATTTCGGCGGAACGGTACCCTTGTCCTTGAAGGCCGCGATGGCATCGAGAGCGGGGCCTGCCATGTTCGGCGTCAGCTCGACCGTGGCATTGGCTTCGCCGGCGACCATCGCCTTGAAGATGTCGGGGACTGCATCGATCGAGACGGTGAGAATCTCCTTGCCCGGCTTGAGCCCGGCTTCCTTCATCGCCTGGATCGCGCCGACCATCATGTCGTCGTTGTGCGCATAGACCGCGCAGATCGACTTGCCGCCACCTTCGGCCTTGATGAAGCTTTCCATCACTTCCTTGCCCTTGGCGCGGGTGAAGTCGCCGGTCTGGCTGCGCACCACTTTCAGGTTCGCATGCTTGGCGATAGCGGTGTCAAACCCCTTCTTGCGGTTGGCGGCGACGCTCGCGCCGACCGTGCCCTGCAATTCGACGATGTTGCAGGCCTTGGCGCCGACGGTCTTCGCCAGCCAGTCACCCGCGACCTCGCCTTCGTGAACGCTGTCGGAGGTCACGGCGGTGAGATAGAGCTCCTTGCCGGAGGGATCGATGTCGCGGTCGAGCAGCACGACCGGGATCTTGGCCTCCTTGGCTTCCTTCAGCACCGAGTCCCAGCCGGTTGAGACGACGGGCGCGAGGAAGATCGCATCGACATTCTGCGCGATGAAGGAGCGGATCGCCTTGATCTGGTTCTCCTGCTTCTGCTGCGCGTCGGCGATCTTGAGATTGACCTTGCGCTTGGTGGCCTCCTGCTTGGAGACCGAGGTCTCGGCCGCGCGCCAGCCGGATTCCGATCCGATCTGCGAGAAGCCAATGGTGAGCTCGGCGGCATTCGCCGGCAGCGCGAGCAGCAACGCGGCCGTCGCGCTGGCCGCAAAGAGGGCTTTGACGATCATCAGGCGTGTCTCCCAAAATGTTATCCGGGGGCGCCGATTGGTAGCATCGCACCCACAGGCCGACCTTTGAGGTGGCGGGAGGGACTATTTCACGGAAGTTTGGTTCCGACTAGTCATATTATTTGACTATTGAGGGGGAAAGCGCGCGCGAGCGGATGAGCGACTTCTATGTCACGCGCAGCGCGATTTTATTCCACGGATGCAACGCGGAGATGAACGAAATGATGCGGCAGTTGGGGCGAAGACACTGTCTAGGAGGATGGTGAAAGGCGAACCCGCAACCCCTCCCCCCATCACCGCGAGCGCAGCGAAGCAATCCTGAGTCTTTCCGGGGAGGGATTCTGGATTGCTTCGCTGCGCTCGCAATGACGGTGGGGAGAGAGTTTCTGCGTCGATCGAGGCAAAGCGACTCGTGGAGAGTCCCCCACATCCGGCGTGCAGTGAGCTAGATCAGCTTGCGCTGCGCGAGATTCTTCATCAGCGCGCCGATGCCGAACGTCCAGGGCTCGCATTCGTCGCTGGCCCGCATGCGGTTGACGAGTTTGCCGAGCTGGGGCGCCGAGATCGTGACGATGTCGTCGCGTTTGTGGGTGAACCCCTGTCCCGGCGCGTCGCGATCCTTAACCGGCGCGAACATGGTCCCGAGGAACAGCACGAAGCCATCGGGATATTGGTGCACCTTGCCGATGGTCTGCTCGACCAGATCGGTCGGATCGCGGCTGATCATGCTGATCGAGGAATGGCCGTCGAGGACGAAACCGTCCTGCCCCTTGACGTTCAGGCTGATGTCGAGCTTGCGGGCGTCGTCGAGGGTAAAGCTGTCGTCGAACAGGCGCAGCAGCGGGCCGATGGAGCACGAGGCGTTGTTGTCTTTGGCCTTCGACAACAGCAGTGCCGAACGGCCCTCGAAGTCGCGCAGATTGACGTCGTTGCCGAGGGCGCCACCGACGATCGTGCCGCGGCTCGAGACGAACAGCACCAGCTCCGGCTCGGGGTTGTTCCAGGTCGACTTCGGATGCAGCCCCGCATCCATGCCGGTGCCGACCGACGACAAGGTCGGCGCCTTGGTGAAGACCTCGGCATCGGGGCCAATGCCGACCTCGAGATATTGGCTCCAGGCGTTCTGGTCGATCAGCACCTGCTTCAGGTGCATCGCCTTGTCCGAGCCCGGCTTGAGCTTCGACAGATCGTCGCCGATCAGCCGGGTCACTTCCTTCCGGATCGCTTCGGCCGAGGCCGGATTGCCCTTTGCCCGCTCCTCGATCACGCGCTCCAGCATCGAGATGGCAAAGGTGACGCCGGCCGCCTTCAGCGTCTGGAGATCGACGGGCGCAAGCAACCACGGCTTTTTCGGATCGCGCTGATCGGGAGGCGTGTTGGCGACGATGGCCTCGAGATCGCCGATGCGCTCGCCCTTGGTCGCGGCAAGCGCCTTCGCCGGATTGTCTTCCTCGCAGAGTGCGCTGACGGTCGGGAATTTTGCGGTGACGTCGAACACACCATCGCCGCGCACGGCGACCACGGCCGGGCCATTCGCCTGCGGCAGCCAGACGCGGCCGACGAGCGTTCCCCGCGTGCCGTCCTCGGGAAGAAGGTCCTTTACCGTCAATGTCGTCATGGGCGTATCCTCGCTCTTTTCGGATCGGCCTCGCTCGCGGAGGCCTATCACATTGGCGAAGACCAATAAACGTCTGGGACGGGAAGTCCAGCGCGGCAGCCCGCCGCGCTTCTATGCCCCCGCCCGCGCTTTTCGGGCCGCAATCTGCTGAAGCGCCCAGCGCGCGTTCTTGCGCACCTCGGGATCGGGATCGTCGGCGATGACGGCAAGGAACGCTTCGCCATCGTGGTGGGCGATCTCGCCAAGCGCAGCCGCCGCCTCTTTCCGCAGATTGGCCTGCTCATGGTTCACGCAGTTGCCGATCGGGCGCACCGCGCGCTCGATCTTCATCCGGCCAAGGCTGCGGATTGCCTTCAGCCGCACCTGCCAGAACTCGTCACTGAGCGAAGCGATGAGCTGGTCGGCGGCAATCGATCCGTTGACGTTGAGGCCCAGCGTTTCCGCGGCCATCTCCCGCACCATCCAGTCCGAATCCTTCAACGCGCGCGTGATCATCTCGGCCGCGGGCTTCATCTGCGAGAAGGCGAGCGCGCTGACGGCGGCACGGCGCACATGCGCGTCGGGATCGTTGATCAGCGCGGTCAGCGCCGGAATTGATTCCTCCAGCTTGAGGAACCCGATCACGCCGATCGCCTGCACCCGCACGGCGGCATCGGAATCCTGGAGCGCTTCCAGCGCCGGTTTCAGTGTGTCCTTGCAGCGCAGCTCCTTCAGCGCACGCAACGCGCCCATGCGGACGAAGGCGTGGGCATGCTTGACCAGCGGCAGGATGATCTCGGCGCAAGCCGGATCCTTGAACTCCGCCATGCTGTCGGCCGCGGCGGACGCAACGATTCGTTCAGGATCGACGAGCAGCTTCACCAGCGCAGCCGCGGCCTCCGGTCCGTCGAACTCGCCGAGCGCCATCGCGACCTGCTGGCGGACGCCGGCATCAGGATCGGCGACCATTTTGGCGAGATGGCCGACGGCGGCGGGATCGCCGGAATGGCCGAGCGCGATGATCGCGACGCGGCGCTCCCCTGGATCGGCAGCCTGGAGCCGCTCGTCGGCGTCTTCGAGATCGTCGTAGGATTCGAACGGGCTCGACATGGCTACCTCAGGAGATAAGGAATGTTGACGGTGACGGCGCCGGTCGGGCAATCCGCCTCGCAGGGCATGCAGTACCAGCATTCGTCATAGGCCATGTAGGCCTTGTTGGTCATATCGCTGATACGCAGTACGTCGAGCGGACAGACATCGACGCACACCGTGCAGCCCTTGTCCGCGATGCATTTGGCGTCATCGACGACCACCGGAACCGATGTCTGATAGGAAGCGAGAGGCATCGTATGTCTCCTGTATTTGTGCGGCGGGTCAGGCTGTCGCGCGGATGCGCTGCTTGTCGTAGAGATCCTTCTCATCGTCGGCGATCGGTACGATATAGGGCTCCACGGCACGCTTCTCGCTGGTCATCTTGCCGTCCTGCTTGCTCAGCAGCGTGTGGCAGAACCAGTTTTCGTTGTCCTTCTCCGGGAAATCCGTCCGCCAGTGATAGAGGCCCCAACGGCTTTCTTCGCGGTAGAGCGAGGCATGCACAGCCATGTCCGCGCAATCCATGATCGACTGGACTTCGAGCGCGCGGAGCAGTTCGTGCGCATTGCGCGCGATCATGCGCTCCTGCATGTCTTCCCTCGCTTCAGCGAGCCGGCGCATGCCGAGCTCGTATTTGCGCGTGACTTTCGGCGGCTGGAGATAGTCATTGACGAGACGCCGCGTCTTGTACTCGATCTGGTTCGGCGGAATACCGTCCTCGCGTTTGGTCGGCGCCATGACGCGGTCACGTTCGCGGGCGACCTCAGCCGCGTCGAATTCCGCGAAGTCGTGATTGTCCGCAAACTCCATCGCGTCGACGCCGGCGACCGAACCGTTGGTGAAGGCCCCGAGCATGTAGTTGTGCGGCACGCTCGCCATGTCGCCGGCGGCATAGAGGCCCGGGACGGTGGTGCGCGCGTTGTCGTCGACGAACACGCCCGACGCGCTGTGACCGGAGCAGAAGCCGATCTCGGAGATGTGCATCTCGATCGACTCGCTGCGGTAGTCGACCCCGCGCCCCTGCTGGAACAGGCCGCGCGTGGGACGTTCGACCTTGTGCAGCGTCGATTCGATCTCCGAGATGGTGTCGGGGTGAAGATGCTTGAGCTGGAGAAACACCGGGCCCTTCCCGGACAACAGCTCGTTGTAGAACTCCAGCATCATCTGGCCGGACCAGTAATCGCATTCGATGAAGCGCGATCCCTCGTTGTTGGCGGTGAAGGCGCCGAAGGGACCGGCGACGTAGGCGCAGGCCGGGCCGTTATAGTCCTTGATTAGCGGATTGATCTGATAGCATTCGAGGTTCGCCAGTGCTGCACCGGCGTGATAGGCCATGGAATAGCCGTCGCCGGAATTGGCCGCGTTCTCGTAGGTGCCGAACATGTAGCCCGAGGTCGGCAGGCCGAGACGGCCGGCGGCGCCCATGCACAGGATGACGGCCTTGGCCTTGATCACCAGCATCTCGGCGGTGCGGGTATTGACGCTTATCGCGCCGGCAATGCGGCCGCCGGCGGATTTGAGCAGCCGCGTCGCCATGTAGCGGTTGGAGATCAGGATGCGGGCGCGGCGGAGCTGGCGATACAGCGCCTTCTTCACGGTCTCGCCGTTCGGCATCGGCAGTACGTAGGTGCCGATATGATGCACCTTCTTGACAGCGTAGTCGCCGTTCTCGTTCTTCAGGAAGCGGATGCCGAAACTGTCGAGCTCCTCGATGATCGAGTAGCAGTTCTGCGCGTATTTGTAGACCGCCTTCTGATCGACGATACCGTCATTGGCGATGGTGATTTCCTTGGTGTACTGCTCCGGCGTCGCGTAGCCGGGAATGACGGCGTTGTTCAAGCCGTCCATGCCCATCGAGATCGCTCCGGAGCGCTTGACGTTGGCCTTCTCGAGCAGCACGACATTGGCCTTCGGATTCTTCAGCTTCGCCTTTAACGCCGCCATCGGGCCCGCCGTGCCGCCGCCAATGACGAGCACGTCGCAGGAAACCTCCGAAAGTCCGTCGACGATCTGATCTAGTGACATCGCTTGCTCCTGGTTCGCCGGCATTTCCGGCGCCTTTGCATCAGATTTGTTCAGCAGGCGTCCCGGCGATAGCAATTAGTTGTCGCGGGGCTGCGATTTGCGCCTCAGCGCTCGACAAAGGCCTTTTCGATCACGAAATGGCCGGGCCTGCTGTGATTGCCCTCGACAAACCCGCGCCCAGAGAGCATCGCGGGAAGTTCCTCCAGCATCGCCGGGCTGCCGCACAGCATGATGCGGTCGGTCTCGATATCGAGGCCTGACAGACCGATGTCTTCGAAGAGCTGGTTCGACGCGATCAGGTCGGTGATGCGTCCGCGGTTCCTGAACGGCTCGCGGGTGACTGTGGGATAGTAGACGAGCTTGTCGCCGATCAGCGGTCCAAAGAACTCGTGACTGCGCAGGCCTTCGACGAGGTGCTCACCATAGGAGAGTTCGGAGACCTGGCGGCAGCCATGGGCGAGCACGATGGTCTCGTAATTCTCGTAGACGTCGGGGTCCTTGATCAGGCTGGCGAACGGCGCGAGTCCCGTTCCGGTCGAGAGCAGCAACAGGCGTTTGCCGGGAATGAGATTGCCGGTGATCAGCGTGCCCGTGGCCTTGCGGCCGACCAGGATGACGTCGCCTTCCCTGATTTTCTGGAGGCGCGAGGTCAGCGGACCGTCCTGCACCTTGATCGAGAAGAACTCGAGCGCCTCCTCGTGATTGGCGCTCGCCATGCTGTAAGCTCGCAGCAACGGCTTGCCCTCGACTTCCAGCCCGATCATCGCGAACTGGCCGTTCTGGAAGCGGAAGCCCGGATCGCGCGTCGCGGTGAAGCTGAACAGGCTGTCGGTCCAGTGCCTGACCGACAAAACCGTTTCCTTCTGAAATGCGCTCATTGTCTCTCCTGATCTCGATTGCGCACAAGGTTTCGGAGAGACAGGAATCCGGCAACGCCGAACTGAAATTGCCGGTCGATTAGTTTCACATTTCGTGGGCGATGATCGAACAGCAGGCAGCGACGATCAGCGCCGCGCACCCTGCGCCTGGCAATTAGTTGCTATCGCGGCAGTGCTGCGGCAAGGTAGAGAAGGGTCGGAGACACGTCATGACCTTGGTGGGACCGACCGTGGCAGATTACGAAGCAAGCGCCGACCTCGCGACGCTCCGCGTCCGCACCGCTCAGGACGACACGCTGGACTTGGCGGCGGAAACGCTCCGCCTCTCCTGCAAATGCGCCCACTGCACCCGCGCCCGCTTCGACGGCCGCTTTCCCGAGCGGTTTCCAGGCATCGCGATCACCGAGATCGGCGATCTCGGTTACGGGCTGAACATCTCGTTTTCGGATGGGCACAATCGGGGGATTTACCCGAAGCCGTATTTGCTGAGCCTGGTGGGGCGGTAGACGCCACAGGTCGTCTTCCAAGCTTCGCTGTCATTCCCCGCGAAGGCGGGAATCCAGTACGCCGCGGCTTCTCGATAGCCCATTGACGTCTCTGGAATACTGGATCGCCCGGTCAAGTGTTTAGACCGGACAGATCACTGACAGGTGTTCGGAGACATAGCTGACACTTCAAACTGGGCTGGAATGGTCGATTCGGGAGGCCTTCCATGCCCTGGAACGAGGTGTCGGTGATGGATCAGCGACGGGAGTTTGTGCGGCTTGCGTTGCAGGAAGGGGCGAACCGGCGGGAGTTGTGCCGGCGGTTCGGGATCAGTC
>NZ_JBIXJX010000014.1:166239-259791 GCF_052871955.1 Bradyrhizobium sp. CAR08 | reverse complement strand
CTCGCCTACCTCACCGACGTCCTGACCAGGATCGTCAACGGACATCCAAACCGCGACATCGACCTGCTACTGCCCTGGGCCTACCGCGCTCAAGCCCTCAAAGCCGTGGCCTGACAACGACGCTTACCCTCAATAGCCCCTCCAGTTTTTGCAACGCGGCCCTCGGTTGAGGGAGGCGGAATTGTCCGACTTTAAGGACGAACGTGGGCCAAGGCGGCTTACGACGCGCGCAGCGCATGCGGTCGAGTTGCCGCGCGCGCTGACCGCTCGCTCCGAACATGACGTGATGCGGGAATTTATCAAGCGCAACAGGAATCATCTCCGGTACCACCATCAACGCAGGCAGTGGCTGGTCTGGCGCGAGCATTACTGGAAGCTGGACGGCAAGCAGGTCGCTTTTGCCGATGCGCTCGACCTCTGCCACCAGATCAGGTCCAAACCCGCGCAGAAGGTGCGGTTTGCTGCCGCAGTCGAACTGGCGGCGCGAGCGCAGGCGGACGTGTCAACCGAGGCCGACGAATGGGATCGCGATGAGATGCTGCTCGGCACGCCTGACGGCGTGGTCGATTTGCGCAGTGGCGAACTACGTGGTGGCCGTCCCGACGATCTGATTAGCAAAGTCACGCTGGTCAGTCCGACCGACGATGCCGAATGCCCGGTGTTCGATGCGTTCGTTGCCTTTGCGCTTGACGACAACGCAGACAACATCGCGTTTCTAGATCGCTATCTAGGGTACTGTCTGACCGGGCTGACGCGCGAGGAGTTCTTGCTATTCCTGCTCGGCAAAGCAGGCGCGGGAAAAGGCACGCTGACGAAGACGGTGATGAACATCATGCATCAATATGCCAAGGCGGTGCCGATTGAGATGTTTACCGACAAGTCAACAAAACGCGAATACTATCGCGCCGATCTGCAAGGCTATCGCTTCATCGTCGCCGCCGAGCCTGAGAAGGGATCGGCATGGAATGAGGCCTTCGTCAACGAGGCCACCGGTGGCGATCTGATGAGCGGGCGTCATCCTGGCGGGAAGCCGTTCGACTTCGATCCGGCACAAAGCTGTGTATCCACGGCAATGCGGTGCCAGACCTGAAGGCGGCGGCATCCGGCTTGAAGCGGAGGCTCGGTATCCTGCCGTTCAATAGGGTGCCAGATAAACCGGATGAGCGGCTGAAAGAAAAGCTGCGGGAGGAGTATCCGGCTATCCTGCGGCGCATGATCAATGGCTCCCTCGCCTATCAGCGGCAGGGTCTTGCCATACCGGCAAATGTGCGCTCCGCAGCGAGCGAGTATTTTGACCGGCAGGACCGGCTGTGCAGATTTGTCGAAGACGAATGCGTCTTACTGCCGACGGCGCAGGTGCGCTCCAGCGAGATGATGCAAGCCTGCAATCGTTGGGCCGACCACAATGGGGAACGGCGGCTCAACACTACGATGTTTCACGATCTGATCGAGAACGCCACCGACCCCACGATCCGCAACGAGAAGCGGCACGGCAACACCAGTTGGGTGCGGGGATTGGCCTTCAAACCCCCGCCGCAGGGAGAGGTTGGTAGGGCTGGTTAGGGCGACTACCACCGGGTGCCAACGCGCGCGCGTGGGGCAACCATGATATTGGACCTAACCACACCTAACCATCACTGAAATTGTTCCCGAAAAACGGAATGGCGAAACGTCACCGGCGGATGCCGCGCAAGAAGTCTGCAACAGATGCCGGTGCAGGAGCGGCGAAGCCGTGCATCTGGCGACCGGGTCGAACCCAATGTAAAATTCACTTATGCCCGGACGTCCATCGGTATGGCCTGATCGCAGCCTCTTAGAGTTTCACCCGCAACTCAATGCCAATGCGATGAACCGCGTCGGCGCATTCGTGGCGGGCGCGAGAACCGTCTGGCGATGGCCGCAGGGTCAGAAAGCTACGGTGCTCGCCACACAGGGCCAGATTTTTTTGATCCGTGATCGCGTCCAGGTGATTCGATTTGGGCCGATCCCGCTCGCGCTGATGTACGGCGGCGAGCGCGTGCGGTTCTTCTGTCCATCGTGCGGGCGTGGCTGCTATTATCTTCACGATAAGGCTGGCGTGTTCGCGTGCCGCAAGTGCTGCCGATACGACTGGCGATGCCGTCATCGCAATCGCTACAATCCGTTCGTGTTGGAGGAAGCCGATGGCCGATCTCATAGTCGATCTCGTCGATGACGATCTCGACGCCCAAATTCTTACACATCGGATGGCGGGGATCAGCGTGCGCGCCATCATGCGCCGCTATGGAATGACCAAGCGCGATGTCGAAGCCGCGCTGGATCGGGCACTGCCGCAGATCAACAATGCGACGCGGATTGCCACCATCAAACTAGAATTGGAACGGCTCGATCAGTTGATCCGGCCATTCTTCGTCAAGGCCCTCGCTGGCGACACGGCCGCAGCTTCTATCTTGGTGAAGTTGAGCGAACGCCGATCATCCTTACTCGGGCTTGACGCGCCGCTGCGCATCGACGCCACGCTGGTGGAGAGCTACGACAATCCGACCACCACAGCCGATCTTGAATCCGCGATCAACCTTTTGGTCGGAAAGCCCGCGCAATCGCATTAGCCTGCGGTGATCGAATCCGCGTGCCTGTCGGCAAGGCGGGAGATCGTGCTGTGATTGACGTTAAACGATCTTGCGACGGCACGCATCGCTTCGCCCGTATCGAGGCGCGCCATGGCCTCGCGTTGCTGATGAATCGTCAGCTTGGGTTTGCGCCCGAACTTCTTACCCTCGGCCTTGGCACGGGCGCGCCCCGGACGTTCGTTGCAGGATCAACTCGCGCTCGAATTCAGCAATGCCGGAAAGAACGGTCAGCATCAGCCGCCCGTGCGGCGTCGTCGTATCCGCCCATGCATCGCCTAGCGACCTAAAGTCAGCCCCGATGGTGCGGATGCGATCAACCATGCGCAACAGGTCCAGTGCCGATCTCGCCAGACGGTCGAGCTTTGAGACCACCAGCACGTCACCGGGATGCATCATGCCGAGCAGCCGCTTTAGCTCGGGCCGAGCGGCAACGCCGGAAACCTTCTCGCTGTGAACCTTGTCGACGCCAGCGGCGGCAAGGGCGGCGTGCTGCGTGGCCAGGGTCTGGCCTGTCGTTGAAACGCGGGCATATCCATAGATCATTTCGCACCTATCTTTCGCACCAGCTAACTGTCTGTGAACGCTGGAGATTTAATCGGTGCGGTAGTTGTAAGTTATGCACCATCCACCGGCAAGCCCCAGTGCGAGTTTAAGCCATCGCACAATCAAAGGTCGCGGCGCGACCGGGGAGTTGAATCTCCGGGCGCGAGCGGTTCCGTCCGGGTTCCACGGCACCGCCCCGCGACTCGATCTCAAAAAGTGGTCGCCGCGCGCCGATGTGTCCGATTCCCGTTTCAACCCCCTCCAGCGGCGCGCCGCGCCTCGCTGGTGAGTTCGTCCGCATCCGCCCGTTTCCCCCTCCCGCCGATTTCCGACGCATGGGTGGTCCCCTTGGATTTGGCGGGACCAGGACCAGCGTCATACAGTGGGCTGCCTGTGGCTGGGGACCGCCGGAGTCATCAATGCGCGACCCGAACACCGTTGCAGGAATTGTCAACGCATTGAGACAGGTCCATGGCGATGGCATTGCGCGGGCCATGCTCAATGACGGCATGTCGCTCGCCGTTCTAATCGACACCTTGCTGCGCTCGTCGATGGTGAACCGGGAGGCGATCAAACTGATCACGCGAATGCTCAACTCTGGCGATTTCATCATCACGCCCGAGTTTGGCGCGGTGTGGCATCTCAAGTTTCTCTATGACCGTCCCAAATCACTCCACGTCGTTGACATAGCCGTCGAGACGCTGGAGCACGGAACTGTTGTCAGCACGGGCATACGTTTGCGGCTGCTGCCAACCGGGGAATGAAGTCAATCGAATGCCTGCACGGGAGTTTGTCTACTGTGCGAGGCGTTTGCAGATCAGTTCACGAGCGAACCGAGTGCCGTCCGCCCGCGCTTTTTCGATGGTACACGCAGGTCGGATGGGGACCCGCGTAACGGCTAACTCGGTTGCTTGCCATGGATGAAGACACGAGCCGACAATATCCTGACGCGGACCGGCACCTTATTCGCTGACATGTTGGACTAATGATGTACCGAAACACCGCTTGCAGCAGAGGTTGCGAATAAGGCAAGGTACTCGCCGGGTAAAGGGGACAATTTCGCATGCTGATCTTACGGGTCTGTCTGGTGGCTCCAATTTGCGCGAATGCGACTTGGCTCCGCCAATGCCAGCAATGACTCAATTGGAGGCCGACGATGCCGTCCAGAAGTCCCTCGACGCCTTATACGCGGGCCGGTTGGCTCTCCTGTGTGGCGCTGGATTGTCCATGGCTGCACCAAGTTCGCTCCCCAGCGCGGCAGCACTCGCGGTGCAAGCCAAAGAAAAATACGATGCGACCTTTGGAGATACTCGCCCACCTCTGCCCGCATCCATCGACGACCAAGCACAATTCTTCTTTGAACGAGGCGAGTTAGCGACGGTCTACCTGCGGACCTACATCGACAGGAACGCCTTCGCGTCGCCTCCGAACAGTGGACACATAGCGGCAGCAGACCTCTTACTGGTCGGGGGAATCTCGATCGGCGTCTCAACTAATGTCGACACGATGATCGAAAATGCCGGAAACCAACTGTTCGGCCATGTTGGTGTCGGCACTAATCGTGCCGTCGTTGCAGCGTTGCCGCCCGGTCAGTCTCCGCTTCTGAAGGTTCACGGCTGTTGGTCTGATCCGAGCGGAACTATCTGGGCACGCGGCCAAGTTGATGCGGAGCCAACACATACGCGAATAGTCGACAATGCCGATTGGCTCCGAACGACGCTGCTCGACAAAGACATTGTCATCGTTGGCTTCTGGACCGATTGGGACTATCTCAATACTGTTTTGGAAAGGACCCTCGGAGCAGTTGCTCCCGCGCGGATCATCGTCGTCGATCCGTGTCCGTCCGACGATCTAGAAACAAAAGCCCCCGCCTTGTTTGCTCTTGGCCAGCGCGCAAGCGCCGAGTTCATCCACGTCCGTTCATCTGGTGACGCCTTCCTAGAGAGTCTCCGCGTCGCCTTCTCGAAGGGTTTCCTTCGACGCGCTTTGCAGCAGGGCGTTGCGGGCTACCAGCAACAGTTCGGCGCACCGCCCGACCCGCAATGGCTGCAGGTTGGCTCGACTGACGCGACCACTCTGTGGCGAATTCGACGGGACCTAGAGGGCTGCAATCCAAATCACCCAGCGAAGCTCCGAGACCCTGTTCCCGAACCGCTACTCGGACTGACCATTTTACAGCTAAAGAGACGCGGTGCTATTGACGCTGCGGGCGGCTACTATGATTTAAACGGCACCCGCATTCGCGTGCTAAGAGCCGCCAACAGGCTCTTGCACGAAGTCGAAGCGGCCTTTGTCCGCGAAACTGCACCCGCGACTGCTCCCAACATTACAATCGCGGTAGGAGCGGAGCCGCTAAGGGTACCGGCGAACATCGCTCGGAACACAGGGACCGGCTCTATCGCGAGAGGGGCCTCTGGCAGATGGCTTTCGCGTGGCGACGCGACGGAGGAGCTAAAACTGTGACATCCACCATCAGTAAAGTTCAGACCATCCTGACCGACGCCGGGTACGCGATGGGTAAGATCGGTCAAACGACCACCTTCGAGGACGACGTCGTTCTTGGATTCGTTTTTATGTACCCGGACGCCGCTGCGCTTATGGAACGTTGGTATGACGACCACACACAAGTCTTGAAGAATGCGCAGTTTGCCTTGCGGCGCTCTGATGCCAAGGCATGGAACGTCTACTTCCTTGCTCTAGCCGACCAACCGGCCAACTACGCGGAGAAGGTAACTCTTAGCGCGATTGAGGAAAACTTGGTCGGCACTCGGAAGATCGCTAGGGCTGGCATGATTGTCGGAGACGATCTTCGCGAGGCACTTCTGCCATTGTTGCCCATCCACAATACATCGCAGGTGCAGGCCGTAGACATGCCCGCCGAGATACGACTGCGAACCACCGAACTGTCGACAGAGCTCGTCGAAGTCTTTCTGTCTGATGCACCCGTAGACACAGTCCTGCAAATGCTGGAAGGCAAGCTATGAAGCTAGCATATGTAGACCTCAGCGGTTTTCGCGGCTTTGAGAAGAGGCTCCGAGTTGATTTTTCGCCTAGTTTCACGATTATCGACGGGCGAAATGGCGCAGGTAAAAGCACCGTCTTTGATGCGGTCGAATTTGCCCTGACAGGCACAATTAGCAAGTACTTGGATGCGAAAGCGGACGGGGAAACCGTTTCTGACTACCTTTGGTGGTCGGGAGCAACAACGCCAGAATCGAGATTCGTTGAAGTTGGGTTTTGGCACGAGGGGAAGATTCATCAGGTCAGACGGACGCCTCGTGAGGACGGAGCGTCGGGACTTATTACTATTATAGGTCTGCTGTTAGACAACCGTTTGGCACCGCAAGGTGCCATTGAACAGCTTTGCTCCGCAACCATCATCCGGGACGAGCATATTGCTCGATTAAGCTTAGACCTCAAAGAAGCGGACCGATTTTTGCTGCTCAGAAACGCAATTGGTGCGACAGACGCTGAAAAGTGGATCACGCGCTCGCAGCAATTGGTTACGGGAACTAGCAACAGACTGAAAAATGCTCAAGGCCAATCGGAAGATGCTCACCTTTCCGTGCTACGGGCCAGTCGTCGGTTAGAACAAGCCCGATCTCTTTTGGCACCTCCTCCGGCTGTACGTCAGGCAACTACTCGGCTTCAAGCCAAGCTCAACACCAGCGCGACCGAGGACGATCTTATTAATCTTGCGCATGTAGAGATCGCGCGGCTCGCCCCCCAAATAGAGATATTGAATGGACTGCGACTGAATCAGCCGCGTGTTTCCAGAGATAAGGCCGACCTCCCAAGTCTTGAGAGCCAATTGGAATCCCTCACGCGGGCAGCCGCTGAAGCCGACAAGCAATTCAGACAAGCAAGTTTGGCGGCTGAATCCAATCCGCTCTCCGCTTCCAGTCTGACTGTCCAGGCCCAACAACTCGAACAGTTGGTATCTTTAGGTAAGGAGATCGGCGAGCAGGACGGTAAGTGCCCCCTCTGCGCAAGCGAGATTGATCACAAGCATTTTGAGGCTGGCCTTGCTAGGGCGATCGAGTTGGCGACGTCCATTGACCAGCGCGCAGTCAAGCAAGCTGAACTCGAGCGCGCTCTTGCCGCAGCTCGTGTGGTGAAGAGCAACGCCGACGAAAGAAGGCAAACGGCGCAGTCGAGAATCGATCAACTCAAGCAAGCAATTCAGTCGCAGGAAATAGCTCTGAAAGCGGCGGGTGTATCCGATTCCGGACACCCGTCACTCTCCCAAATCATCGCCGACCTCGAGACGCGACGGGAGGAAATGGCAGCAGACCTTCGACTCCTTGAGACGGTGAACGTAAATCCCGTTATCGCCGCAGCAAGCGAGGAATTAACGAAAGCACAGGAACGGTTCGCGAAAGCTGAGGCAAATCTCGGAAGGGTTCGTCTAACCGATGAGAGCGCTAAGGCTCTGCACGATGCGGTAAGGCGCGCCGCAGCAGAATCCCTGGAAGAACGTCTGGACCGAGCGCTCCCGCTCATGGCCGAACTTTACAAAAGACTTAGGCCTCATCCCATCTGGGAGAATATCGAATACAGCATTCGGGGGGATGTACGTCGCTTTCTTAAGCTCCAAGTTGGTGACGAAATTAATCCTCAGTTTGTGTTCTCCAGTGGGCAGCGGCGAGCAACGGGTCTTGCCTTTCTGCTTTCCGTGAACCTGTCGATGGCTTGGAGTAGATGGCAGTCAGTTCTGTTGGATGACCCCGTGCAGCATGTGGATGATTTCAGAACCGTCCATTTGGCGGAGGTCTTGTCGCGTTTATGTGCTGGCGGTCGTCAAGTCGTATGCGCGGTGGAAGATAGCGCACTAGCCGATCTCATGTGCCGCAGACTGAGTTCCCACATCGAGGATTTGGGTAAACGCATCACCTTTGGCGCGGATCGTGATGGAGCACTCGGAGTGCGGTCGCAGGAGATCGTGCCTAAACTCGCCACCAGAATCCTCTCAGCGGATTCAGGAGCCTTAAGCGCGTGATGTTGTGCACAGCCAATCGGAGCCGCATAGGCGCGCAACCGGAGTTGCAGGGCGTCGTGTAGTTATTGCGGCGGCATGAACTCAAGCATGACAATCAGGTCATGCCGTTCCAGCACTGCAGGTCGACGCCCAAAAAGACGGTGCGCTGACCTGCGTTCCTCTCGCACGCCAGCATCAATCGCCGCGAATGATTCCAGCGGCAATCATGTGCGGTCGGTGATCGATCATGGTCTGGCTGTCGCCCGCATCCTCGAGCATGACCCCGCAGGCACAGAACAGCGCGCGACCACCTTCCTTTCCTCCAAACAGCAATCTTCGCCGCTCGTGATCAGCCGCCATCAAGTTTGCACCGACCTTCAGCCTTTCGAGGCGCAACTTGGCGAGTTGGTGTCTCCGCCAATCCTCGAAATACTTGTCTCGCTGCTCGCGGCTCATATTCAATTCCGGCTTGCTGCGCACGAGCCGAATGAAGCTAATTTGATCATCTTCGGGGACCCAGAGCGGGTCCTTGCCGTTTTCGGCAGCGATGACGTCCATTTCTACAAACAGGCATTTCTGCTCTTGCTCGGTCATGGCTTCGGTCCTTTTTGCTGCGTGGGTTGATCTCCTTTTTGTGGCAGGGTCTTAGAACTCGGGTGTCTGCGTCGTGACTTCGGCTCGCGTATTGTAGAGCCGATAACCATCCACCGGATCGTCCGCCATTTCGTTGAGGACCAAGATGTCGATCCATGACATCAATTTCATGGCGTCGACGTCATCGATGTCGAGCGGGCCGTTATGCTCGTATTTTTTGAACTCCGCTTCGGTGTTGCCCGACGCGAGATACTTGCGCAGCGCGGCGGCGCGCACCTTGGCGCGGTCGCTGACTTCCAGATTGAGGGTCAGGATAACGAATTCAGTCATGTTTGATCTCCTTTGTGGTGATTGTCTAATTCTTCCAACGTGGAAGAACTACAGTTCGTCTTCGGCCATCGGCTCGTAGGCGTTGGCATTTCAGAACGGGATCACTGCCGCGCGTGCGTTCTGGGAACGATCCGGCTGCGGCAGCGCGGTGGCGGTCAGATAGTAGCCGTTGCGCGACCAGTAGCTCGTCTCGCGCGGCAGGTCGGCGGGATCGCAGCGCGCGCGATAGTAACCAAACCACGGGCCGATGTCGTCGCCGCTGCCATGGATGTGCAGTCTTTGACAGAATGGACATAGGACCGAGAGGGTATTGCGTCCGACCCGGCGCACGCGCATGATCGGGATGTGCCCATCAACGAACAAGCTCATCATCTGGCGTGGCCTTTTGATGTTTACTTGATCCGCAGCAATCGTGCCGCGTTGGCGCACGTCACTGCTCCGCCGACGCGGGCCTCAAACTTAAATAGCGAACAGAACCCTGCGCTATAAGGGTCATGCTGCATCGTGACGGCCTTGCGGTTTGCGATCATGTAGGCCGACTTCCAGTTTCCGTAGGCGACGGGAGTTGCACCGGGTGCGACATCGGGCATCTGCGTAGCGATCCGCAGCGGCGAACCGAGCAATGTGAAGACCAGCGGGTCTTGCAGGCTCGGGACGAGGATTGGCCTGCCATTGGCATCGCTCATGCTGAACAGCAATTCGGCGGTATTTTGGTTCATCAGATAGCCGCTCGACGTCGGGTCCCAGAACTGCATCGGCACCTGAAAGCGCAGCATGACAAGGTCCTGCCAAGTGAACTGTCCTGCTGGTGTCGGCGCGGCGGTGTCGCAGATCGGAATGCCTGCGGCGGGGTTGAGGATGCCCATGGGCATGCCCACACCGGAGCCGATCATCACCGCTTCGCTGACCGTGTTGCGGAACGCGCGGGTGACCTTGCCGAGCAGCCAGTTCTCTATATTGAAGCCGCTGTCTTCGAGCAGGTCAGAGGTGGCACAAGCGATGTATCGCAGCGGCTCCGGCTTGATCTCCAATTCCCCGAGCAGGCTGGCCAAATCGATGCCTGTCGGATTGTTGGCGAAGCAGGCGCTCTGGCAGGCCCACGCTGCATTGTCGATGTCGCCTCGGTCCACCAGAAACTTGATCGACGAGCCGCTGATCGTGACGGCGTCGAACAGCGATGTGATGTCCGTCGGACTGACCACGCAGGACAAAATGCGGTCGCTCAATTCAACCGGCAAAATAAAGCCGTTGCTGCCGAACGAGAACGACGACAGCGCTTTGCGCATCGGTTCAGGCAGCCTCCCGACGTCGGCGCTGTGCATCAGCGCCTTGATGGCCTCGATATGGGTCGTGGCCTCGGTGATCTGCTCCTCCGAAGCCGTGAACGGATGCTGCACATCATGCTTGGGAATTTTCAGATCGTGCTTCAACCGTAGCAATCCGATGGCCGCCTTGCGGTTGGCGTCTTCGTCAAAGCTGTCGGGGCCAGGACGGCCGACGCGCAGCGCCAGTCGGTCAACGTCGTCTTTGATCTGCTTGAGGCACCGGTCCCGGTCAGTGTCGCCTGCGGCGATAGCGTCTCGCGTCGCCCGGACTTCGTTGAGGAGGTCGATTAGCTCCGCACCCATGGGAAACCCCTGTCTGCGCCCGACTGCTGCTGGTGGCGCTCCAGTGATCTCCCTGCCGAATACTAGATTAAAGGCGACCGCGCCGCCATACGATTTTCCATCGGATGTGCGTCGCAATGAGACTGGGCGTATCGCAACACCCCGGTGGACTTCACTGTCACACCTATCATCGATTCGATTGCAACTCTGGCGGGCGTTTAGTAAAGGAACCGATCTTTTGTGCGTAACCTAGAGGGAATTGCCTTGGATCGCGAGAACTCAGAGGCGGCAGGAGGCGACTTGAAACTGCGGCTGGACGATCTGTACCGGATGACGTCGTTTATTTATCACGACGGCAATCTGGGACGAAGCCGCGAAGCGACCTTGCTGCACTTCGTCGAGGTCTGCGGGATGCTGACGCTCCTTGATCGAAAGAAGAAACGTGATCGCGTTGATATCCCTGGGGCACTTTGCAAAGCGTTGGGCTGGTACTTTCCGTTGCTGGCTAAAATGGGAGTGGACAGCGTCGAGCGCCTCCTTTTCACCAAATATCCATCAGTCTGCCCTTATTGCCGGAAATCGCCGCACGTCGAGCAGCAATGCAAATTGGTCAAGGGAACGGAAGGAGTTGTGTCGCACGCACTCGTTCGCGAACTCACCGAGGCCAATTGGGAGTCCCGGCCTAAGGGCCTTAACGACTGGCAGCGGATGTTCGACGATATCTACCCACGCTCTCTAAATGCCACGGGCGGATTCAGCATCATTGCTCTTCTCGAAGAACTCGGTGAACTCGCTGAGGCGATTCGAGTGTTCGACCGCTATCCACATTATTTCTATGGGGAAGCCGCAGACGTTTTTTCTTATCTCATGGGATTGGCGAACGAGTATGCGATCCAATGCGCCGAACGGGGGGAGACGTTCAACTACGAACTGGAGTTTCTGTCCCGATATCCGGGGCTTTGCATCGCGTGCGGAGGCCGAGTTTGCATATGTCCTACGGTACCTCCGGCAACGGTCGGCCGGATGGCTAAGGAGATGCCGATCAGCGTGCCCAGCATCTTAGATGCTGGCAAATTTGACGCTGCCGGTCGCGAGACCGCTGACAAGGTCCTTGAGAGTGTGGGCAAGGTACCTGCGCTTGCCAAGTACTTGCCCTACGACCGTGGCGACATGAATACGGCGCTCACTCAACTCGCCTTTCGACTCGCCAACGCGCTGGAGATCGACCACAAGGATACTGCCGACCGCTTGCTCGCGTTAGCAATCGAATTAGGGCGGGAGAAGCGCCCTAGCGGGACGGTTGCGCATAAGATCACCGCCGACATTCTCGACGTCCTCAAGGAGGCATGGCTTCAGGCCGATCCTGCCGTGCAACAATCGATTGCGATTGAACAACCTGACCTCGGTAAACTGGCCCATATCTTAGAGACCCGCGTTCTGATTGTTACCGGCAATCCGCGCGGCAAGAATGAAGCCCTTCGGCTAGATAAAGAAGTTAGCGCTATTCGCCTTAGGGTGAGACTTGGATCGGCTCGAGATCGGATTCATATTGAGACGTTGACGGCGGCGAGCGTGGACAGTTTGCGCCTCGCCCTACTATCCAACAATTACGACATCATCCACTTCGCGGGACACGCCGATGCGGAGGGGCTTGAATTGCTAGGCGATGACGGAGTCCACAACCTTACGTTCGACGCTTTTGCGAAGATGCTTGCGGGGCAAGAAAGTTTGAAATGCGTGGTTCTCAATGCGTGTAGCGCCATGCAGGGTTTAAGCACAGCATTTGCGCCGCTTGTGATCGCTATGGTCGATGACATAGACGACGAAGAGGCAATCGTGTTCGCGAAAGGGTTCTACGATGCCGTCGGTGCTGGCCAAAGCCCGTTAAAAGGATATGAAAGTGGAGTTACTGCGCTCGAGTCAGAGGGATTCGATCCGCACCTTGTAGCCAAGATTACACGTTAATTCTTGCCCACCCATCGGCCAAAGTGACTTTATCGGACGCCGTAGAGCCACGCCGGGATCGCAGATTTTCACGTTTGGCTGCTCTTAAGAAAGGCCGTTGACACGAAGACTCGATCAACGCGGTCCGTTGCGAACCGACACGATGTCGTTGGTGCAGTTGGATTGGAACTTGGGTTTTGGCATAAAAAACCTTGGTAATTTCCCAGGAATTGCTCTATGACATTCGTGGGATTTTCCCATGGAATGCGTTATGAAGTTGAAAACGCTCGCTTCTCACCTCGCAAACCACCTCGACCGAAGCCCATCCACCTTCGTCGAATTATATCGGGCGTTGCGCGAGGGACTATTCGCGGCCCTCGCCGATGGCGTTGACGGTTTTAGTCCGCCTCCCGTACCCGCCGACTTTTTGGATCGCGACATGACCGCGCTGCTGATCGGGCGCAGTGGCCCACAGGGCGGCGTTGCAGCCGATCCGTATGTCGTCGCATTGCTCGTGATCGCCTCGCTGGTTGATAGCCCTCGTGTCGATGTGGCGCGCCGCGCGTTCGACGTCTTTGCAGCGACATCGGACTCCGGCGTGTGTCCGCTGACCGGGGCGAGATATTTTGGCGAGGCTCTTGTCGCTGCCCTCACTAACCGAGACCTCTTCTTCCCGGCTGACCGCATCGCGCTTGTTGAACTATCTCATGACGCGGGGCACGCCATGATCAGCTATGACGGCGACAACCCCGACGACGACCAATGCCGAATGTCGCGCTTCGTAGTTCCGAATCGGCCATGGCCCCCAAAAACCTCGTTCTTCTCTGGCAAGCTGACCTTTGTCGGCCTGCGCCGACTGCACGAATTCATCCGTGGCAATCCCGAATTCAACACCGAAGCCGCCGACGAAATCAAGTTGCGGCTCAACGCCAATAAAGTGACCACGACCTAAGATGGAAGCTCCTGATGGTGCGGCGTCGCTGCACGTTCAAACTTACCGATCTTACACGCGCGTTGAAGGCAGCGCAGGCTGCACATGCGGTAGTGAAGATCGAATTTGAGGACGGAAGGATGACCGTCACCACCATGGATGACGAGAAGCAAGCGACAGACAGCAACGACGCTAACGACAGCAACGAATGGGACGAGGTGTTCGGCAAAAATGGCTCGGATAAGACTTAAATACGTGAACGGCTTCTGTAACAAGAAGCGTAACAACGGCAAGGTGCGATACTATTTTCGCCGTCGCGGCTCCAAGCCGGTGCCGCTAACGGGGTTGCCGGGTTCGGAAGAGTTCATGGCGCAATACGCCACGTTATTGGCAGGTATACCTGATCAAGAACCGCGCGCACTCGGCGCGAGCCGCACACAGCCAGGCACAATCGACGCGCTGTGCGTCTCTTATCTTGAATCGACTTCGTGGACGACGCTCGCCGATGACACGAGATTGGCGCGCTTCCGGATCATCGAGAAATTCAGACTGAAGCACGGCAACAAAAGAGTGCGGATGCTGGGCGAGCCGCACGTTATTAAGATGATGGGAGAGATCAAAAGCCTGTCGGGGAAACGCTCTTGGCTGAAAACGATCCGGCATCTCTTGCAGCATGCTGTGCCGACGATGATCAGGAAAAATCCGGCCGAAGGTATTGCGCAAGTGAAGCTGCCAAAGTCGAAGGGCCATCACACATGGACTGATGATGAGATCGCGACCTATCGTGCGTTCTGGCCGTATGGCACGCAACAACGTCTGGTGATGGAGTTCGCTCTTGAGACCGTGTCGCGGCGCGGAGAGGTGGTGCGGCTTGGGCCACAGCATATCAGCCACGGGCGCATCCGGATCGAGCGCACTCATGGCTCAGAGGACGTCGATATTCCTGTATCGGGGGACTTGCAGGCGGCCTGCGACGCAATGCCGAAGAAACACCTAACTTACATTGTCACGGCCTACGGAAAGCCACGCTCGAAGTTTGGTCTCGGGACCGACTTTGCGGAGTGGGCGCGCGCCGCTGGGCTGCCGGATCGGTGCCGCATGCATGGATTGAAGAAGAGCGGTATGCGTCGCCGTGCGGAAGTCGGCAATACTGCGCATGAATTGATGGCCTTTTCGGGCCACAAAACGCTAACGGAAGTGCAGCGTTACACCGAAGCCGCCAATAAAAAACGATTGGCAGATTCCGGGGCTGCGAAGATGCGGCAAGAGCAAAGCGAGAACGGCGTTGTTACAAACAAGGTAGTCCAAAAGTTACAAACGGCCCGCAAGTCTTTGAAATGATGGAGGCTAGAATATGGGTTGGCGCTCCCTAGGGGAATCGAACTCCTGTATCAGCCTTGAGAGGGTAAATTCGATCCGCTTGATGATTATTGTGAGGAGAGCTCTGCGATAGGACTTTGGGATATCAAGCCGGGCTCGGCTGCATGAGCAGGCGTTGCTGCACCAGTTTCGCCTCAGAAACGACCCTGCCGAAGCGCAACGAACCCGACCAGATTCAAACAAAACCTCAGCAAAATCAACAAAGCCGATCGTTATCCCGCCGCTCATAACGGCCTGATTGATGGTTCGAAGCCTACCGGACATATCGGGAAATCGCCCGCGCTTGATTTTTGACTTGCCTCCTTGACCTTGCGGCTTTCAAGGCGCCATTACTTCGTATACCTGAACGCCGCGTGATAGCTCGCCACTAGATGGACTTCTTTTCTGCTGAACCTTCCAGAATGCTCCTCTAATCAACCGCCAAGTGCGGTTGCCAGCTGAAGTCATAGAGAGCGCTCAACAACTTCATGGACAGCAGCGACGAGAACGCAGATGACTTGCAACAACGTTCTGGTCGAGAGCATTCTATTGAAGAGCGTCATGATGCCGCGTCTAGCGCTGGTGACCGAGCCGGATTCCAAGCTTGAGCGCCTTTTGGCGGAGTGAGCCTTCGGAGCGCTTTGTGAGTTTCGCGATTTTTGCAACCGGCGTCTTCGCTTTCGAATGAGCGCGCAGCTCTTTCACGTCGGCCTTTGTGTATTCGCGACGCACAGTTTTCTTCTTCGTAGCCGTGTTCTTCGCCTTCTTCGCCACTTTTAGCTCCTCGATTCGAGAGTGGGCGTACTAGCACAGGCGCATTGAGGCGCATCTATCCATCATTTTGACTATGGTCCGATCCGTGAACGGTCTCGTGACGCCAGTATTGCAGTCGATTTGCCCGACCTGTCAGATTGTTCCGGCAATCAGTCGATCGAAGTGAGAGCTTTGATCTACGTTTCTTCTCTGCCGCATTTGCGGGCCGGCATGCACGATGCCTGTAAGATGACGCTGCAAGAGCTCCGGACGCGGCTCGACCTACCTGCGCCCTCACGCGATGCGTAGGCAGGGAGAAAGCTTCTTCTCGCTTTACAAAATGCTTTGCCTAGCCATTCCGCGGACAGGAACGATTCGTCCTATTTGCACGCCACAGCTACCCAGCCGCAATATCTGTGCTCTCGATCCCTTTCTTGCTCGAGAAGCCTCGAACCTAATGCCTAGACCAATCACGGTCCAGGGCAAAGGCATGAGCGGCAAGGGCGAAGCGACTCGGATCGAGCGATTAAAGGCGCCGAATAGTCTGGATAAGCCGCTCGCGGCGAAGCGCCGTCGAAAGAACCGTGGCTTGCCCCCGCCAGCGACGTTCGATATCGATACGCTGCCGGGCAGCTCCAACTTGACCGCATGGGAAGCGGCAGCGGTCATCCGGCGCACGCCCGGTGCACTTGAGCAGTGGCGGCGCGACCCGAACCACCCGCTGAAATGGCGCTACGTCGATGGCCGGCCCCTCTATCGTGTCGATGCGGTGCGGGACTATTTGGCCAAGTGCGATAAGACGACTAGGACGCCTCGGCCGCATAATGCTCACGGAGACGGCCGAGCAGCTCGGCCTTGATCGGGTCAAGCGGATTCGTCCGCTGCAGGCGCACGATCTTCCCGATGCGTTTCGCGCCAACCAGCTCTGCAACGTAGTCGTGAGCCGCCTCGAACGCCATCTTGCGGATGATCCACTGTTCGTCGTGATTGTAGACTTGATCGATTCCGCTTGGCTTCTGCCCAACGCACAACCGCTGGATTTCGTTGTCGTAGCCACAGCGCGACATGATGTGCGCAAACTGCGCCTTAGGTCATGCATGGTGAACTTGGCAACGCCCGCTTCCTTGACCAGGCGGTTGACCATCTTGGTGAAGCCCGACATCTGCCCACCGGTCTTCGGTGACGGGAAGACATAGTCGGACGTCGCGCGCTGGAAATGTTTCGCGGCCGTGAGCACCTCGTCAACCAGATGAGTGCGCGGCACATCGTGGTGCAGCCCCATCTTGGTCCACGCCGCATCGAACGTGATCCGGTCGTCCATGATGTGCTTTCGCCACTCGATCATGGTAGGCTCACTGCGCCGCGGGCCGCCGAGCAGGCACATGCGTGCCAGGAAACCGAAAGCCCCGAGCTTGCCGGATGCATCCCAGACCTTGATGATTTCCTCATCGGTCAGCGCGCGGCCCTTTGTTCGGCGCCCGACTCTCTGCGCGCGAGTTTCCTTGGGCGCGCGATAGCCGGCGAGCACGTTGTGCTCGACGTAACCTTCGCCGACACACCATTCGAGGAAGGTATGCACGTGCTTGCGCAAGTCCTTGGCGGCACCGCGCTTGCCAGTCTTGGCAATCTTGTCGACCGCAGCCATGATTTGCCGTCGCGTCAGGTCCCCCACGCCGCTCTCGGCGTGATCCTTGAGCCCGCGCCGCAAGGCCGACATTGCTGGCTTCCAGTTGACGACTTGACGTTCGGTCAAGGACGTCTGGTAGGGACCATCTTCAACAATGAGGGCCGCGAGCGTGGTGCGCTGCTTATCGGCTGCCTGTTGCCGCCTCGCCTCGCGCTTCGCATCGTTCGGGTCCAAGCCCTTGACGACCTCGCCTGCCGCGATGGTGGCGGCCTTGCGCGCGGCCTTTTCATTATATTTGGGCCACGCGCCGAGGGTCTTGCGCTGGGTCCCCCTCACCCCCGGCTTAGTGAAGAGGTAGACCCAGGTTCGGCCGCCGGTGGCGCGCATGCGCAAGGCAAGGCCGGGCAGCTTGTCGTCGTGGAGATAATGCTGCGCCTTACCCGGCGGCAGCGTTGCGTTGCGGATCACCGCATCGGTGAGTGTCAGCTGGTTGGCCGGCTCCGTCATGATCCATTCCCTCTCTCTGTGCCCTGATGTGCCCCGCAACAAGGGCGGCCAACCTCGAACAGAACCGGGTCTCAGACCTCCCCCGTTTTTGTGCCCCGAGGGAAAATCCAAGGCGGGCACAACGGGGGCATACAAAATGTAGCAAGGTCGCCTATGGGCTCTTATGGCCGCACAAGGCCATAACAACCATCAATTAAAGGGTTTTTTACATTTCAACTATGGCCGGATTTGGTTGGCTCAGGTCTACCGATTGTGGTTCACACGGGAGAGGTCCAAGGTTCGATCCCTTGTGCGCCCACCATTCACCTTCCTGAACCATAATTTGTTGCGGACGATAACCGACGCTCGGCGGCTGTCTTCACCCGTCCAAATCAAAAACAGCGAAAACAACCCCATGCACAGTAGCCGACCTCAGTCGGATCAATGAGTTACAGGATTGCGACTTTTCCGAAATATAATTTGACTCGTCGGGCAAAACACCGGCATGATGGCATCATCGCGGGGGACCTGAAGCGCGATCGCATCAAGCTTCACGCAACCCGCGCCGGTCGCCAGGCTGCGTACAAACCGACCAGGGTGCCGATAGTAACCAGCGCTGCGGCCAGCAGCAGCTGCAATTCTCCATCGTCCGTGGTGCCTACGGACGACACAAGTCTGGTCACCACGACGAACAGAATGCCCACAGAGGCTGCTGCGCCCACGCCGAGATAGGCGAGCTCGCGCGTCAGGTTGCGGCCGAGGAGTCCGAGTGCCGTGAAATACATCGCGCAGGCGTTGGGATGAACGAACAGCGCAATTCGCGCGTAAGGACCGTAGGCGTCGAGGAGGGACTCACACCGGTTCAGTGCCGCCTTTGAGGCAATCCGCTGCAACAGCGGTCTGAAAAAACGAGCCTGTCCGTAGCTCAGAACGGCGCCCAGGATGATGGCCAGCCATGCCACGATGAAAACGGAGACGTCCGCGGGCTTTGGATTGAGCGCCACGGACATCAGGATGAGAGCGGTTCCGGGGAAATAGCCAAAATACGGGAAGACCGCCTCCAGCAGCACGCAGACGAATATGAAGGCCGGAAACCACGCCGAGCCGGTCGCATCCTGGACGATGGCGTTCAGGTCGAAGAGATTTGTCCTGTACAGGACGAGGTACATGCACATGGCCAACCCGGCCAGCGCGTAAAACGGCAATGCTCCCGACAGAAACCGCCTCATCCAGCTATCGCGCCTTGTTGCGCGGACACAGCGGAAACCATCGATAAACGCCCCCTACTCAATCGACAAAATCTCGATCTCCTGCGCACCCGATCCCACGACATCCCCGACCGCCTTCCCCATCAACGACTTCGCCACCGGTGCCACAAATGAGATCGTGCCGGCCTTGGGATCGGCTTCGTCCTCGCCGACGATGCGATAGGTTTGCACGCGGCCATCGGCGCGGCTGAACGTCACCGTGCTGCCGAAGGCGACGACATCGGTCGAGGCCGGGGCGGGAATGACCTGCGCCGTGCGCAGCCGTTCGGTGAGATAGCGGGCGTCACGCAAGGGCACCGCCGACTGCCGGCGCTTTTCGTTGACGTCTTCGATGGCTTGCGCGGCTTCATAGGCCTCGCGCGCGTCCTGAAGCTGCTTTTGCAACGCCTGCAAGCCTGCTTCCGTCACGAGATTTGGATGCGGCGAGATCGGCCGATCCGGCAACAGCGTCTCGGCGGCGGTTTCCGCGCTCTCTTCCTTGGTAAAGGCAACGCTCAAGTCGAAAATCCTGTCGAACTGTTCGGGCTCACGGCCCGCGCCTTCGCGCCGCAAGCAATCGCGGCGGGCAGAAGCTGGCGATCATCCCGGATCATATCTCAAGTACGACGAAACGGCGCAGCTTGAAAACGATGTCCGGCATGGCCTGCCGGAACCGCGTGGCATCCCGGAACGTGGTCGAGAACGGCGCGAAGGTGATCATCGCGTTCCAGTGCCTGTAGCCGTAGACCGTGACGGAGGCGCCGGTCGCCGGAAAATTCTCGAGCTTGCGCAGCTCACCCAGGACGAGATCGGCGATCGCTTCAGCAGGCAGCAACTGCTTGCCATCAGGTGTCGTGGCGATCTTCGCTGGCGGCTCGACTGACTTCGCGGGGGCCAGCGCCGCATCGGGCGCGTTCTCGGAATTTGTTTCGGGCTTGTCCTCGAGGTTGGCCGGCGGTGTATCGGCGGCGGGCAGCTCGACCAGCTCAAATCCGTTCGTCGGCGCGGTCGGCGGCGGAACCTCGATGACCGGCGGCGGCGCAACACTGTCTGCGGCGCGCCTGTTGCCTCCCAGGATGCTGCTGATCATCGCCACGAGGCCAGCATCCTTCACGTCGTCACTCATTACTCCCCCCAGGCTTCGACCTACTCTAGCACCGCTCGCGCGGACCGCCACTGGGGATGTATGGCCGGATTCCGTCCGGCCAAGGTCCTATTTCACGCGATGGCATTGGCGGCGCGATGCCCGATCACGCCGCGCTGCCGTGCGATCCGTCACTGCTTATCGAACGGAATGTATTGTTGGTATTGCTTCGGCACCGAGCTGCGGTAGCGCGCGGGCACCGTGCCGCTGTCGACCGAGTGATCGATCTCCTGCTGCCGCGTCATCTTCTTCTTCGCCGGCTTCTTCGACGCACTCTTTTTGGAGTCGGTCGGCTGGCTGGAGGTGTCGCTGGTTGCGCCCGGCGCGGTCGTCGTCGTTGCCGGCGCGGCGGTTGTCGTCGCAGACGCCGCGGTTCCGGCGGCGGCTGGTGCGCCCTGCGCCAACGCGAGCGGTGCCTGCATGAGAAGCGCCAGCGCTGCTGTCGCAGCCAGCAAGTATGATTTCTGCATTAGAACCTCCAAAATACCTGATCCGAATAAGGCAAGCGTATTTCTGCGGGATCGACGCGTGCAAGTCCGTTCACGATGGGCTCGAACCCCATGGTGAACTGTGGCCGAGATCACATTGCCGGCAGCAGGCTGCGTCATGATGTGCCTTGTCGCGAACGCAAAGCATTCTGGCGACACCAATACAGGCATGACTGCGCAACAGACGAGCCAGGCTCGCTGGCATTCCCACCCACTCGCTCTCGAAGGAGACTGACATGCGTCGCACCATCCTCACTCTCGCATCGCTCGCGGCCCTGCTCGCCGTAGCATCCCCGGCAGCCCAGGCACATCCTGCGAACGATCGATATTGCATCCAGGGCCGCTCGTGGGGTTACCCCGGCAATTGCCAGTTCGCCAGCTATCAGCAGTGCCTCGCTACCGCCTCCGGCACGTCGTCCTATTGCGGCATCAACCCGCGCTACGCGTTCTCGCAGCAGCGCGACTACTGACGAATTGGCGGCGTGCGCGTATGACGCGCGCGCCGCCACAATTTTTGCGTGAAGACGACCCGCTCCGCCGACGTGCCGGCGAATTGAAACTGTGCGAAGCCGCTTGCGTCCGTCGATGACGAGAATGTTATCCGTCATCAGCACCGAGAAATTCACGATGCGCAGCCGTGGCTTGCGGGCCAAGGCGCACCTTCCGAAAATTTCGATACCGGGCAATTGTGATCCATCTCGCTCGTGGCAGGCGTGATCGCGCCTAGGCTGCAAACTCCAGCGCGAGAAACCTTAGCCCGATCTTTCCATTCGACTTTTCAGGAAGGTGTTTCAATGAGCAGCCGCCACGCAATTGTTCCGCGCGGTCTGAACGCAACGCGTTCGCCGCTTTCGCAAGGCCGCTTCGGCCGCATGTTCCGCAAGCTCGCACCGGCCAAATTCGGCCCGAACGATTCCAACACGATCGCAAACCTGTCGGCGCTCGCCGACAAGATGGTCGCCGGCTTCGACGGGCCGAAGGACGGACCGGACGCGGAAGAGAGCGGCATTCCCTCGCTCTACACTTATTTCGGCCAGTTCATCGACCACGACATCACCTTCGATCCGGTCAGCTCGCTGACCAAGCAGCAGGACCCCGACGGTCTCGTCGATTTCCGCACGCCGTCGCTCGACATGGACAATGTCTACGGCCGCGGTCCGAACGACCAGCCCTACATGTATGACGGCATTAAGTTCCGCCTCGGCGAAAAGGTCACCGGCGCGGGCGTGCCCGATGCGGTCGATTTGCCGCGCTTCAAGGGCCGCGCGCTGATCGGCGATCCCCGCAACGACGAGAACAGCATTGTCTCGCAGTTTCAAGCCTTGATGCTGCGCTTTCACAACCGCATGGTCGACGACAATGACAGCCTGTCGTTCGAAGACGTGCAGCAGCGCGTTCGATTCCACTATCAGTATGTGGTGCTGAACGACTTCCTGCCGCGCATCGTCCACGCCAGCGTGCTGGACCAGCTGAAGACCGCGGGTCACTACGATCGCAGCAAGCTCGCTTACTACCATTGGAAGACTTATCCGTTCATGCCGGTCGAGTTCTCGGTCGCGGCCTACCGGCTCGGGCACTCCATGATCCGCCCTGGATACCGGCTGAACGACGCGGCCAACATGCTGCTGCAGATCTTCCCCGATCCCAACAATCCCGACCACAACGCACTGACCGGCTTCCGCGCCATGGGACCGGGACGCGCCATGGACTGGGGCCGCTTCATCGATCTCGACACGCGCCCCTACGGGGTCGAGGACGTCGACACCAATCCCGACAACAAGAGGCGGCTGCAGTTTGCCTATCGCATCGATGCCTCGCTGGTGGACCCGCTGCGCAAGCTGCCGCCGGAAGTCGCGTCCAATCCGGCGTCGCTGGCGCTGCGCAATCTCGAGCGCAGCTGGCGGCTCGGACTGCCGTCGGGCCAGGCCGTCGCCAGGGCGATGAACCTGACGCCGCTGAGCGACGACGAGATCATCATCGGCAAGGCCGTCGACGAGCCCGGGACGGGCGATCCGCAAGTCAAGATCGCGAGCATCGCGAACGGCGTGTTCGCCGACAACTGCCCACTGTGGGCCTACATCCTCGCCGAGGCGCGGCAAAACGCGACCGACATGCCGATCTCCGCCACCGGCGGGCCCGCCACGGTCAAGACACCGCAACTCGGACCGGTCGGCGGTCGCATCGTCGCAGAAGTCTTCCTCGGCATGATGTTCGGAGATAATTCCTCCGTGCTGTCGCTCGACCCGCAATGGACGCCGGTGACCGGCTCCGGCTTCGCGCTGAAGGACCTCGTCGCCTACGCGCTCGGCCAGCGCGATCCGCTGCATTGAGCGGGTGACGGACGATGATGATGCAAGGCCGCTCGTCATGCGAGCGGCCTTGCGGCTCCCCTCTCATCAACCGGCAGAGGTGAACCGCGGCGTGCATCGATCAAAAGGCGATGGCGGAAGCGACAATGCAACCTTGGGCGAAGTTCTGCTAGCCTGCTTGGGGCCATAGCAGCCCAAGCCCATGCAAGGCGATCAATTGCAGACTTCTCTGCTCCGGCCAGCCTGGCCCGTCATCACCGAGCTCATGTCACCACTGCTGGCGCTCTCTATCCTGCATCCTTTGCCGACAGGGCGGCAGCCAGCAGCATTGCAAAATATCTGGCTCGATGCTTGCGGCTTCGATGGCGACGTCTCAACCTGCTTCCGTTCTGCATCTCGCTTCTTGGACTCCTCACGGCTGGCGACCGGCTTCTTATCTTGGACCTTCTCGCATTCATTATCGTCATTGACGCGATAGCCAACTCGGCAGGCGATCTTCACGCAGGTGTCGCCATCCGCTCTGAAGCCCCGATCACAGACCTGCGGACAGACCCGTCCGGGTTTGGCCTTGATCGTATCGAGCGCGTCGAAGCTCGCGAGCTTGGCGTCGAACTTCGTGCCAGCGTATTTGTTGAAGGTGGAAAGCGATCGCTGCGACGCTGCATTCCAGTCTCCATCCGCCGCGCCAGATAGACAACCGACGCGACGCAGCTCCGACTGCACAAGCTTCGCTGTTTCCCGCGGTGATAGGGTCGGCTGCGACGAGGTCGGGGCAATGGCTGCGACCTTTTGCTCGCCACCGTCGTTCGCCTTCTCGGCGGACTGTCTGGCAGCGAGTTCGGCTGCGGCCGTGTCACTAGCGATCTTGTCCGCAAGCGCCTTTTCGGCGGTCTGCTTCTCGGCGAGCGCTTTGGCAACGGCGGTTTCAGCTTCCTTTCTCCGCTGCTCGGCGGCGGCGGCTTTGGCCTCCTCAACCTGCTTGGCCTTCTCGGCAGCGAGCCGGGCGTCCTCGGCGATTTTGGCGGCAGCGGCCGCCTTGTCCTGCTCGGCCTTCTTGGCGCGGTCCGCCGCGAGCCGTGCTTTCTCATCTTCAGCCTGCCGGGCCTTCTCAGCAGCGGCGGAGCGCGCTTGCTCGGCCTCGATCTTCCTCAACTGGACCTTGGCGAGATCGGCGTAGAAGCCATCCGGGTACGTCCGCAGGAAGGCATGCCATGCGTCTTTCTCGCCTGCCTGCAAAGCCAGCTCATAGTCTCTGCGAACCGCGTCCTGCGGGCTTGCCTGCGGTCCAGGAGCGGCTACCGGCTTCGCGGGCACCAGCGGCACGTCGTCGCCGCCGAGCGAGCCGTATACATAAGGCTCCTGCTTGTAGCCGGTGTTCTTGAGTACGTCGTCTCGGATGAAGCCGAAGGCCTTGCGCAGGTCGAGCCCCGGCGTCGGCAAACGCTCGACCAGCGCTGCGGCGAAGGGACTGTTCTTCGAGTCGCCATCCGAGGCGGTCGAGCCCGCCTTGGCGGCGAAGGCGATCATCGTGTTCGGGCTTGTCGGCTCGATCTTCGCGAGGCCCCGGCCAATGGCTCGGGCAGCGACCGTCCGCTTCATCGTCTTGGCGAAAGGATTGTCGCGGCAGGCGTCCAGAATGACGAGCCGGAGCTGCTTCGCAGGCTCGACGGCAAACAGCGCGCGGTCGAGTGCCACGGTCTCATCGAGAACGTCGCTATCGGTCTCGAGAGTTGCATCGGTTGGAATCAGGTAATTGGTCCCGTCGAGCTCGATGCCGTGACCGGCGTAGTAGATGACGGCAACTTCGGCGTCTCGCGCCCGGCCACCAAAGTCGCGCAGAGCCTTGCGCATCTCGGTAGCATTGAGATCAGTCCTGAGGTCGATCCAGTCGAACCCGGCCTTCTTGAACATGCCACCGACCAGAGCAGCATCGTTCGCCGGATTGGCGAGCCTCGGCACGCTCCTGTAGGCGGAGTTGCCGATGACCAGCGCGACGCGGCGCTCGGCATGCGCCGAGCCGCAGGCTAGGATGAAAAAGAACAATGAAAACCAGCGAAACGCGCCCATCGAAGCCCCGAGTACTATGTGCGCAGCGTATGTAGAGCCTGTCAAAAGGCAAGCTCCTGTTCTGTGACGCTGGTCACGCTCATGGTCGGCTGGTCGTCGAACGCCTACAACGGATCATAGCAGTCGATGTCGTCCGGCGGGGCGACTCAGCTTCGTCCTCGAATATGACTTATGAGTAGACGCTCTAACGCGCAGCCCCAAGGTGGACCTCCTCCAGCCGCGTAGCGAACCAGCGCGACAGCGGCTGATCGAGGACGCCGCTGACATAGACCTCCGAGATCGTCACGTTGTCCTTGTCCAGCACCAGCAGCACGCCGATCCAAAAGGCGAACCAGACATGCGCATCGGTCAGCGCCATCAGCTTGTGCTGGTCGTGGTCGAGCGCGGTGTGATTGCTCGCCTTGCGGATCTCCACGGTGAGCAAATTGTTCGGGATCTCGCGCTGATGAACCACGACGTCAGGGTAGATCGACTTGCCCAGATGATCGTCGGTCGAAATGATGGTGCCGTGCGGCAGATGCAGCGTACGCTCGCCGAGCCGGTCGTAGTTGCAATCGACCGACCAGCCGGGGAATTGCTTCTCCAGATGCACGGCGAAGCGGTGCGTGATGGCACGCTCGCCGATGTCCTTCTCGAACAGGAATGCTTCGTGTGCGTAGAAGTCCCGGAGCGCCGCGATCACCTTGTTCAGCTCGGTCTGCATCTTGCCCCCGGCCCTCGGCGCTCCTGATGCGGTGCCCTACATCTGGACTTCGATCAGCCGCGGTCCGGGCTCGGCGACGGCCTCGGCCAGCGCCTTGTTGAACTCGTCCGCGTTGGTGACGGCGCGGCCGGGCACGCCCATGCCCTTGGCCAGTGCCACGAAATCCAGCGTCGGCCGGTCGAGCCGCAGCATGTCGTTGGCGCGCTGTCCGGGCTCGCCGGCGCCGACATTGTCGAACTCGCCGCGCAGGATCTGGTAGATGCGGTTGGCGAACACGATGGTGACGATGTTGAGGTTTTCTCTCGCCTGCGTCCACAGCGACTGGATCGTGTACATCGCGCTGCCGTCGCCGACCATGCAGATCACCTTGCGGTCCGGGCAGGCGATCGCGGCACCGATCGAGAGCGGCGTCGAGAAGCCGATCGAGCCGCCCATGTTCTGGAGCCAGTCGTGCGGAGCAGCCGCCGCTGTCGGCGGGAAGAAGGCGCGGCCGGTAGTGAGGGATTCGTCGACCAGGATCGCGTTCTCCGGAATCGCATAGGCGATCGATTGCGCGATCGAGGCGTGGGTCAGTGCGCCGGTCGGCTTGAGCAGCTCAGCCGCGGCCTGCGGCTTGACGTCCTTCGCGCTGGCCTTCACCGCGCCGGCGAGCGCTTCCAGTGCAGCGACCGAATTCTCCCCCCAGGAGGTCATGCGATGCACCTCGCAGCCCTCGGGCTTGAGGATGCTCGGCTTGTTCGGATAGGCAAAGAACGCCACGGGATCGTCGGACTCGACCAGCACGATATGGCGGAACCTGGCCAGCATCTGCAGCGCGTTGTCGATCACGTAATGGATGCGGTCGATCGAGAAGCGGCCGCGGCCGCGCGCCATCCTGGGACGGAAGGTCGGGCCCATCACGGTGCAACCGGTCTTGGCGGCGATGCGCTCTGCCAGCGCCAGGCCCTGCTCGCTCAGCGCACTGCCGGTCATCAGCAGCAGCGTGCCCTCGCCGTCGCCGTGCAGGATCTTTGCGGCCTGCTCGACCGCCTGCGGCGAATAGCTCGCGCGCTGCTGCTCGGCCGGAACCTCGGCGATGCCGTCCGCTTCGTTCCAGGCGGTGTCGGCGGGCAGGATCAGGGTCGCGATCTGCGGCGGCGCGCTCTTGGCGGCGGCGATCGCCGCGGCACCGTCGGCAGCGACCGATTTGGAGTCCGGCGAAGTGCGGACCCAGGACGACATCGGCCGGGCCAGGCCCTCGATGTCGGAGGTCAGCGGCGCGTTGTAGTCGATGTGGTAGACGGCGTGCTGGCCGACGATGTTGACGATGCCGGAATTCGCCTTCTTGGCGTTGTGCAGATTGGCAAGGCCGTTGGCAAGACCGGGGCCGAGATGCAGCAGCGTCGAGGCCGGCGTGCCCTTCATGCGGAAATAGCCGTCGGCGGCGCCGGTCACCACGCCTTCGAACAGGCCGAGCACGCAACGCATGCCGGGCACGCGGTCGAGCGCTGCGACAAAATGCATCTCGGAGGTGCCGGGGTTGGAGAAGCAGACGTCGACCCCGCCCTTGACCATCGTCCGCACCAGACTTTCCGCACCGTTCATCCGTCAGCTCCCGCAACCGGCAATGTTCCAACAATCCATCCGATCAATCATTGTTCGCTCGTCTCGTCAAAGCAATAGCCGGCGTCGCCGCCCTGCCCCGCGCGGCGATGCGCTGGTTTGGCTAATCCTTTCCGGCAAATTGGCGCGGTTGCCGGTTTGGTAACTCCAACCGTTAAGGATGCCCCGTCTCACGAGGCCGTGGCTTGCGGAAAGCCCGCAAATATGGCCTGTAACTTCAGTTGAATCGATTTTTTGCTGGGGGAACAATGATCCGGTATTTTGCCGCGCCGATTGCCGCCATCGCACTGCTGTCGGCGACCGCCGGCGGCGCCTTCGCCGAGGAGTTCGACTCGCGCGACATCATGGGCGGCGGCCCGAATTTCTTCCGCGGCGGCTCGAGCCCAGTTCCCCGCACCACCGTCATGTATAACGGCAACTACGCCCCGGGCACGATCGTGGTGAACACCTCGGAGCGCCGGCTCTATCTGGTGCTCCAGAACGGCCAGGCCCTGCGCTACGGCATCGGTGTCGGCCGCGACGGCTTCCGCTGGGGCGGCGTGCACCGGATCACCGCCAAGAAGGAATGGCCGGACTGGACGCCGCCGTCACAGATGCTGGCGCGCCGGCCGGACCTGCCGCGTCACATGAAGGGCGGCGTCGAAAATCCGCTCGGTGCGCGCGCGATGTATCTGGGCTCGACACTCTATCGCATCCACGGCTCCAACGAGCCGGAGACGATCGGCCAGGCGGTGTCCTCGGGCTGCTTCCGCATGACCAATGACGACGTCACCGACCTCTACGGCCGCGTCGGGGTCGGCACCACGGTGGTCGTGCTGAACAACTAGCAAGAATCGGCGGCGCGTGGATATGCGGCCTTGTGCGTCGGTTCCGAATACGGCAGCGTCGCCTGGCAATGAGCGCATTGGCCCCGTCTCCGTCCGGCTTTCGCATCGTGCTGCTGGCGCTCGCCACCGTCGCGTTCGCGCCTGACACCGCTACCATCGCCGTCGCGGGCGAATTGCCCGCGATCGCTTCGCGCCAGCGCGCCGAGAAGAAGAGCTTTACCGACGGCGAGATCGTCGACGGCTTTCTGAAGACGGCGTTCGGCGCCGAATACCACCTTGCCGGCCGTGTCGATCGCATCCGCAAGTTCGACGGACCGGTGCGCGTGTTCGCCGAGAGCGATCGCGCCGACCGCAAGGCGCAGCTCGCGAAAGTCGTAGCCGACATCGGCAAGCGCGTGCAGCATCTCGACATCGCCATGATCGACTCCAGCGAAGCGGCGAATGTGCGCGTGAAGCTCGTGCGCGACCGCGATCTGTTCCGCACCATCTCGAGCTTCTACGGTGCGGAGAAGGCCCGCGAGATCCGCACCTCGCTCGATCCGCAATGCCTGTCCGGCTTCCGCAAGAACGACAATTTCGAGATCGAGCATTCCGACGTCATCCTCACCGTCGACAACGGCGATTTCACCTTCCTCGACTGCGCCTATGAGGAGCTGCTGCAATCGCTCGGCCCGATCAACGACACCGCCAGCGTGCCCTGGACCATGTTCAACGACAACGTCTCGATGGGCTATTTCGACGTCTATGACCAGTACATCCTCAACCTGCTCTACGATCCCCGCATCAAGGCCGGCATGACCGTGGCTGAGGTCAAGGCGGCGCTGCCCGACGTGCTCACCGATGTACGCATTTGGGTGAGGCGCGTGAACGATCTGAAGGAGTGAGATCGCAAGGGGAGAAGGAAAGCACCGTGGCGCGGCTTTACGCCTTCTTCGCCTTCGACATCAAAAATTGCTGGCGCATCACGTTGTTGCTTCCGTCGTAATATTCGGAGATCAGCGCCTCGAACTCGCTGCGAAAACTCCGCAGCCTGTCCGGCTCGTCCTTGTACTGGGCGACGAGCTTGATCAAAGGCCCGATCGTCGTTTCCATGGTGCGGCGGAAATGCTGCGGGCTGAGTGCGGACGGCGTCATGATGTCCATCTCGAAGGCGATATCCTTCACTTTCCCCGCGAGACGTTCGGCGACGATCTTCGGATCGCCCCACGACACCGGTGATGCCACGCCCTCGGGCGGCGGCAGATGGCGGCCGATCAGCGCGAACATCCGGCCGACATAGAGATGCGGCGGCCAGGTGGAGAAGGCGATGGTGCCGCCGGGCTTCAGCACGCGCAGCATCTCGCCGATGGCGACCTCGGGGCGCGGCGCGAACATGTGGCCGAACTGGCTGAGCACCACGTCGAACTCGTTGTCGCCATAGGGCAGGCTTTCGGCGTCGCCTTCGGCGAAGTCGACATCGAGATTCGCCAGCTGCGCGTGCTCGCGGGCGCGCTCGAGCAGGACCGGCGACAGGTCGAGACCCCTGACCTTCGCACCGCGGCGCGCCGCCGTGATCGCGGCAACGCCGGTGCCGCATCCGACGTCGAGCAGCATTTGGCCGGTCGCGACCCCGGCGAAGCTCACGAGTTTGGCGGCCGAGGGCGTGGTGAACACTTCCATCGGCGTGAACAGCGACCAGGCTTCCTTCTGGACTGCCTTGAAACCAGCAAACGGGTCTTGGTCGGCCATGGAACTCTCCCTTGTTCGATGCCAGTTTTCATGAGGCTGACGACGGATGCCAAAGGTTCAACGCAAGCCCATGAAGGCGACGGCTTCGCCTCCTCGCGGTCCTATTGCACGAGATCGGCAACGATGGTCGCGGCCTTGAGGCCGGTGCCGGTGAGGACCGCGACCGTGGTCTCGGTCGCCTTGATGCTACCGGTGGCGGATAGTTTCTCCAGCGCGGCGGCAGCACTTGCGCTGGTCGGCTCGGCGAACAGGCCCTGCCGCGCAAGACGCCGCAGCGCGGCGACGATCTCGTCCTCGGTCAGCGCGACAGTGCCGCCACCGCTCTCGCTTAACGCGCCGATGATCTCGCGCAGGCGCAGCGGATGCTTGATCGCGGTGCCTTCGGCGATGGTCTTGTTCACCTCGCGCGCGACAGGGGTGTCGACGCCGGCCTTGAAGCTTGCATCGATCGGCGAGCAGTTGAGCGGCTGCGCCGCGAACAGCCGCGGCAGCTTGGTGATCTGGCCGGCTTTCAACAGCTCACGGAAACCAAAGGCGCAACCCAAAAGGCTGCTGCCGGCGCCGACGGGAACGATGACGTTGTCGGGGGCGCGGAAGCCGAGGTCCTCCCATATCTCATAGGCGAGCGACTTGGTGCCTTCGAGGAAGAACGGTTGCCAATTGTGGCTGGCATAGAAGGTCTGGCTCGACTGCCGGATCGCCTCGGCCTCCGATTCCTCGCGCGGCCCCTCAACGAGCTGCACCGTGGCACCATAGGCGCGGACCTGTGCGATCTTGGCCGGTGACGTGGAAGCAGGCGCCAGAATCTTCACGCGCATGCCGCCGGCGGCACCCAACCCCGCCATCGACGAGCCGCCATTGCCGGACGAATCCTCCAGAATGGCGTCGACGCCGATCTGCCGAAGGAAGGACAGCATCACGGCGGAGCCCCGGTCCTTGAAGCTGCCGGTCGGGTTGAACCATTCGAGCTTGAAGAACGGGCGCAGCTCGCCCCAAGCCTGCTGCACCAGCGGCGTGAAGCCTTCGCCGAGCGTGATCGGAGTCTCGATCTCGACCGGCAGCGCCGCCCGGTAGCGCCAGAGCGAACGCGTGCGCGGCTCGATCTCCTCCCGCGACATCCCTGCCCCCGGCGTCACCAGCAGCGGCGTGCGCTCGTCCGAGCACCAGCGCGGCTGGTCCAGCGGATAGAGCTTACCGTTGCGGGGGTCGATGTAGGCGGGGGCGGGCATGGCGGTCTCCAAGGAAGGCGATGCGGCAAAGGCGATCTGTACGTTTTGGTTTGATGACACGTTTTGTCCGGAAACTCGACGCCCGGCACGCCAACCGTGTGGCGCCTCTTGAAAACGTGAAAACCATAATTACTTCATCATCTTACTGCGATGGCGGAGAGCTCCGCCAGTGCGGTAGCGTGGCACGCGGGCAAGCGCTGCCGGGTCGCACGATGACGGGAATTTGGCATCGAGCCGCCCTGCCCCGCGCAGCACGATTAACTTGTCTGTCGCGACTGCCCGCTACAATATGTTGGATTGAGCTCGCGCCGCCGGTGCCGCATCGGCAGCGCGACGAGCCAAGGCCCGTCCGAGCGGCGGGCCGTTGGCTTTTTAGGAGTTTGGTCATGAGCCGCGCGAACCGTACCGACCACATCCGCCTCACCTCCCATCCGGAGCCGGGCAGGACAGCCGCCTTCCCGATCCACTGGGGCGCCGCCGACGCACGCACCCGCGGTCCGATCATCGGCACGGTGTCGCGCGCGGGAGATCGCAACGTGATCGGCAGCCATGGCGGCTCCTATGCGATGTACCGCGCGCTCGCGGTGTCCGCCGGCGCGCTCGATCCGATTCGTAGGCCCGACCTCACCAACACGTTTCCCGCGGCGACCATCGGGCCGTTCCCGCAATGGAGCGATCCCGCCAAGATCGTCGCGCTCGATCCCTGGGGGCATCTCGTCGCCGAGAATTTCGGCAAGGACATCGCCGAGGGCATCGACATCAGGCCGAGCATCGCGGTGACGCGCGCGCGGCTGGACCTGCCGGAGATCCGCGAGGCGCTCGCCGCCAAGCGCCTGCGCGCCGACGGCGACGTGGTGCACGCCAATGGCAGCGTGTCGGTGGTGAAGATCGCGATTGATCCGGTCTGGTATCTGCCAGGCCTTGCGGAGCGCTTTGCGACCAACGAGACCGAGCTGCGGCGCACGCTGTTCGAGCAGACCGCCGGCATGTTCCCCGAGCTGGTGACCCGGCCGGACATGAAGGTGTTTCTGCCGCCGATCGGCGGCACCACCGTCTACATGTTCGGCGACGTCACCAAGCTGCCGGACCATCGCACCAAGATCACCTGCCGCGTGCATGACGAGTGCAACGGCTCCGACGTGTTCGGCTCCGATATCTGCACCTGCCGGCCCTACCTCATTCACGGCATCGAGGAATCCGCGCGCGGCGCGCAGGAGGGCGGACTCGGGCTCGTGATCTACAACCGCAAGGAAGGCCGCGCGCTCGGCGAGGTCACGAAGTTCCTGGTCTACAATGCGCGCAAGCGCCAGGAGGACGGCGATGCGGCCGCCGCCTATTTCGAGCGCACCGAATGCGTCGCCGGCGTCCAGGACGCGCGCTTCCAGCAATTGATGCCCGACACCATCCACTGGCTGGGCCTGAAGCGCATCGACCGCTTCCTCTCGATGAGCGACATGAAGCATGACGCTTTGACCTCGCAGGGCATCGACATCGTCGAGCGCGTGCCGATCCCGCCCGAGCTCATTCCCGCCGACGCCTATGTCGAGATCGCCGCGAAGAAGGCCGCCGGCTATTACTCCACCGACATTGCGCCGGAGAAGGACGTCGACGGCGTGGTCGGGCGTTCGCTGGAAAAATACTGATCGATTGATGGCAGACGCTTTGGAATTGCAGGCCCGTTCGCTGCTTAGCGCAGCAGCGGTTCGCGCGCGTGCCGGCGAGATGTTTGGGATCGGTCTGAACGGCGGGCTGACGCATTTCACCATCGATCTCGATCGCATGGATGGCGTTGCCGACGCCGTTCTCGCCGTGACGCGCGAGGCCTATCCGACGCTGGAGATTCCGTTCCATGCGCGCTGGCGGCATTTCGTGCTTGATGGCGTCGACCGTTGGGCGCGGCTCGCGGACGCGACGTCATGGCCCGACCGCGCGGCACGGGCGCGCGCGGAGTTCGACCTTGCCATCGTCAGCGTGCTGCTCGACGCCGGCGCGGGTGCCGCGTGGCGATACCGCGACGCGGTGACGGGACAGAGCGTCGGCCGATCCGAGGGACTCGCGATTGCGAGCCTCGACATGTTCGCAAGCGGCCTTTTTTCCCACGATCCCCGCGCGCCCTTCAGGACCGATGCCGACGTGCTCGCGCGACTGCCACTCGCCGCGCTCACTTCGGCCTTTCAGGTGAGCGATGCCAATCCGCTGCTCGGGGTCGAGGGGCGGACCGATCTGCTGCGCCGCTTGGGCAAGCTGGTGGCGGAGCGGGCGGACGTGTTCGGCGCGCACGACACCCCGCGGCCGGGCGGGCTGTTCGATCACATCGCGGCGCAGGCGAAGGGCGGCGCGGTTCCCGCGCCCGCGATTCTCTCGGCGGTGCTGAATCAGCTCGGACCGATCTGGCCGTCGCGGCTGGAGCTTGCCGGGATTCCGCTCGGCGATTGCTGGCGCCACCCGGCGATCAAGGCCGATGACGCTACCGCGGGCCTTGTGCCCCTGCACAAGCTGTCGCAATGGCTGAGCTATTCGTTGATCGAGCCGCTGCAGCGCGCCGGATTCGACGTCACCGACATCGACGGCCTGACCGGGCTTGCCGAATATCGCAATGGCGGGCTGTTCGTCGATCACGAGGTGCTGCGCCTGCGCGACGCCGCCGATGCCGAGCGCGCGCATGCGGTGGATTCCCTGCTCGTCGTCGAGTGGCGCGCGCTGACCGTGGCGCTGCTGGACCGGCTCGCCGAACTGGTCCGCGCCAAACTCGGGCGCACTCCTGAGACATTGCCGCTCGCCAGCATTCTCGAAGGCGGCACCTGGGCCGCGGGCCGCGCCATCGCCTTCGCGCGCCGGCCCGATGGTTCGCCGCCGCTCAAGGTGATCAGCGACGGTACGGTGTTCTAGTCTCTCGTTCGAGTTCGCGGAAACAGATCCTTCATCCGGCGCTTCGCGCCACCTTCTCCCACAAGGGGAGAAGGAAGAAAGGCATCCGATCATGCAAGGCGTCACGATCGTCGATCATCCGTTGGTGCAGCACAAGCTGACCCTGGTGCGGGACAAATCGATCTCGACCAAATCGTTTCGGGAGCTGATCAAGGAGATCGGCATGCTGCTGTGCTACGAGGTGACGCGCGACCTGCCGCTCGCCGATACCGTTATCGAAACGCCGCTGGCGACGATGCATTCGGCCAAGATCGCGGGCAAGAAGCTGGTGTTCGTGCCGATGCTGCGCGCCGGCACCACTTTCGTCGACGGCATGATGGATTTGGTGCCGACCGCGCGCGTCGCCCATATTGGCCTCTACCGCGAGCCGCACAGCTTTGCCGCGGTCGAGTACTTCTTCAAATCGCCGTCCGATCTCAGCGAGCGCCTGGCGATCGTGGTGACGCCCGTGGTTGCGACCGCCAACACGGCTGTGGCCGCAATCGACCGGCTGAAGGAGCGCGGCGCCAAGGATATTCGCCTCGCCTGCCTGATCGCCGCCCCCGAAGGGCTCGAACGGCTGCGCGGACTGCATCCTGACGTGCCGATCTGGACGGCCGCAGTCGATGAAGGTCTCGACGAGAACGGCTTTATCCTGCCGGGCCTCGGCGACGCCGGCGACCGCGCCTACGGGACGAGATAGGCGCCGGCTTGCAAACCGCGTCACGTTAGGAACAGGTTCGCTCGCGCAAGGTTTTCCTGCTCTACGATGGAGAGCACGATGACCTATCAGGATGACCGCAGGGCAGACAGAGCACGCCGCAACAGCCCGGTGGGCTGGGCGATCGGCGCGATCTTCGTGATCGCCGTGGTCGCTGCCGTCTTCTTCTACAATGGACGCGACGTCGGCCCGCAGACCACGACCTCCAATCCGAACAACGCGCCGAGCGTCACCACCGGATCGAATCCACCTGCTGCGCCCGCGAAGTGATGCGCTGAGGGCGGGCCGTCACACCTTGCCGCTGCCGCAGATCCCCTTCAGCGCCTGCCACTCCGCATCCGTGAGCAGCGGCGGGCCGCTGGCGGGGCGGTCTTCTTTCGTCATGCGCGCGAGGCGGTCCTCGGTCAGCGGATGGCTCGCCAGGATCGACGTGAGGCCGCCGCCTTCCTTGCCGGTGATGCGGAACATCAATTCGGCTGCAGGCTTAGGCGAACGGCCGAGCTTGTGCATGATCTCGATGGCAAACGTATCCGCAGCGGTCTCGGCCTCGCGCGAATAGGAAGCCTCAACCACGCTGCGCGAGGCGAAGATCACGGCGCTCGAGCCAGTGACGTCGCCGAACAACAGGCCGATCAGGAACGAGGTGCCGCCGTTGTAGATCAGGCCGCGCATGTTGTCGTAATGCTTGAGATGACCGAGCTCGTGGGCGAGGATGCCGGCGATCTCGTCGGCATTTTCGGCCTTGTCGAGCAGGCCCTTCAGCACGAACACCTTGCCGCCCGGCAGCGCGAACGCGTTCGGCACCGGGGTCGGCAGCACGCCCGCGGTCATGGAATCGTCGTCGAGGCCGGCGGCATCGCGCAGCCGATTGACGAGCTTGACGAAGGCGGCTTTCCCCGCCCCATCCTGGCACTCGCTGCGCCCGAAGATCGTCTTCACCTGAACCTCCGCCGCATCTCCAATGCGCCGCTCGATCGGTTTCGGCACCAGCGGCGCGAGGCGGTCGGCAGCGAGCGGCACGCCGAACAGCACGACGCAGACAATGGAGACGGCGGCAGCCATCGACCAGCCGACGATTTTTGCGACCCCGCGGCGCGAGGTCTGGTGCTCGTCGAGCCGCATGCAGCGCGCGGTCACGTCTGACGCGAGCAGAGCGTCGCGGATTTCCAGCCGGGCCAGCGGCGGAGCGGAAGCGCAGGCGAGCCGCAAGATGCCGGGCGGGCTATCGGCGCGGCGGATGTCGGCATAGGCCCAGCGAACGGGCGTCGCACCCTCTTCGAGGATCTCGAGCGCGTCACCGAGCGTCAGCGCCACCTGCCGCCTGCGGCTCGACACGCCGTCGAAGAAGATCGTCGGCTTTGCGGATTGCGCCGGGACCTCTGTGGACAACTCACTCACAGCTCAGAATCCCGCGACATCGAGTCCATCGGCAAAGCCTTCGCCGAGCGCGCTGGCGAGCTCGGCGCTGCCGCGCACATCCGCCGCGGCTCCGATGTTGTGCACCTCGACAGTTTCCAGCACCTTGGCCCAGAGATCGCGCTGGAGATAGACCCGCATGACGATGTTGAGGGCGAGAGCGAGTGCGAAGTAGCCGATCACCATCATCACCAGCGTCGGGATGCTCTTGGCGGCATTGCCCGGCACCAACGCCTGCTCGACCGAAAGACCGCTCAGCTTGACGACGAGCATGGTCGCTCCGCCGATATAGGCGGCGAAGATGGCCGAGAGCAGCATCCACCAGCCGATCACTTTCCAGTACAACGCGTAGAATGCGTTGTGCGGCAATTGCGAGGACACGCTGACGTCGCCGATGCGGATACCGTCGAGCCACCAGCGCCACTCGCGCGCCTTGAACTCGGCATAGAAGAACGGCGCGAGCGGGAAGATCACCATCGCGATCGGGCTCAGCAGCCACAGCCACCAGCCGCGCTTGAAGAATGTCCAGCCGTCGCCTTCGAAATCGCCGCGTAAATCGCCGTAATGGGTGTGCCGCATCTTGTAGCGTTCGAGCGAGGCCTCGCGCCACGGCAATGCGAGCCCGAGCGTCAGGAACACGAGCAAGCCCCACAGCATGGCGCGGAACGAATAGGCCCAGCCCGATCCGTCCATCCAGAACCGCACGCCGCGCCAGACCGTGCGCGTCAGGCGATAGCGCCGCGCGCGAAAGATCGCAAACTGACCAAAGGCGTAGAAGCTGATGAACAGCGGCGTCGAGGCAAAGCCCTGCCAGCGTTCGAACTCGATACCGACAAGGAAGTAAGCGAGGTAGATCGGCACCAGGATCGCGAGCGCGAACAGGAAGCCGACCAGCAGCTCCTTGGCCCGCCCGGTATATTCGGCGGCGTCGCCATCAACCGCGGTGTTCGCCCACAGATGACGGCGGATGTCGGTGACGAGCCAGAACCGGTAGAAGCCGAAGGTGACGAGCTCGAGCAGGGCACCCTTGGTGACCAATTTGCGAAACTCGGTACGGTTGCCGGTGAAATCGACCCGCGTGGGCGGCAGCGGCGGGGGTAAGGGTTCGGAGCCGATGGGGGCCCATTGCATGTCGTTCACGGCGGCAACCTCGGGGTGCGGACCTGGTTCGATCAAACTTATAGATCAGAGATTAGTCGATCCCCAAGATGGGCGGGTTCGATTTAGCTCGATTCCGGTCGATTTCTGGCACGATTCCACGGCCGAGGGCGTGCGCGAGATCACGTTGTTGGATCAATGGCCTCGTAGTCCGGATGGAGCGCAGTGCAATCCGGGACAGCGGCAGTGGCGGACCGAATCCCGGATTTCGCTCCGCTCCATCCGGGCTACATCACACCCATGTGGCAAAACTCGCCCTTGCTCCGGCGCAGACAACCGGCTGTAATTGCAAATCAAATACCGCAGCGCAGAATTCAACGAGAACGCGCGGTTGATGTCAGGGAGAGCGGTCATGCATGGGACCATCGAAAACGCGGCGAAGCTCGACGCGTTACGCGCACGCGCTACGTCACTGCCGCTGGAGCAGTTCGATCCGGGCGACCCAGAGCTGTTCAGGACCGATACGTTCTGGCCCTATTTCGATCGCCTGCGCCGCGAAGATCCCGTGCACTATTGCAAGGACTCGATGTTCGGGCCGTATTGGTCGGTGACGCGCTACAACGACATCATGGAGATCGAGACCAATCATTCGGTATTCTCCTCGGCCTCCTCGCTCGGCGGCATCACCATCCGCGACATCGATCCGGAACTGCGCCGCGAGAGCTTCATCTCGATGGACCCGCCGCGCCATGCGGCGCAGCGCAAGACCGTGGCGCCGATGTTCACGCCGACGCATCTGGACAATCTCGCGCTCAGCATCCGCCAGCGCTCGGCCGAGTGCCTGGACAATCTGCCCCGCGGCGAGGTGTTCGACTGGGTCGACCATGTCTCGATCGAGCTCACCACGCAGATGCTCGCGGTGCTGTTCGACTTTCCCTGGGAGGATCGCCGCAAGCTGACGCGCTGGTCGGACATCGCGACCACCATTCCCGGCCCCGACGGCCTCGTCGCCACCGAAGACGAGCGTCAGGCCGAGCTGACGGAATGCGCGGGCTATTTCACGCGACTGTGGAAGGAACGCATCGAACAGCCGCCGAAGAGCGACCTGTTGTCGATGATGGCGCATGGCGCCGCGACGCGCGACATGGACGCGAAGAACTTCCTCGGCAATCTCATCCTTCTGATCGTCGGCGGCAACGACACCACCCGCAACACCATGTCGGGCTCGCTCCACGCGCTGAGCCAGCACCCGGAGCAATATCGCAAGCTGCGCGAAAACCCAGCGCTTCTCGACAGCTTCGTGCCGGAAGTGATCCGCTGGCAGACGCCGCTGGCCCATATGCGGCGCACAGCGCTTGCGGACTTCGAGTTCCGCGGCAAGCAGATCAAGAAAGGTGACAAGGTCGTGATGTGGTACGTCTCGGGCAACCGCGACGCCGATGCGATCGAAAAGCCTTACGAATTCATCATTGACCGCGCGCGGCCGCGCACGCATCTCTCGTTCGGCTTCGGCATCCACCGCTGCGTCGGCTTGCGGCTTGCCGAACTCCAGCTCAAGATTATCTGGGAAGAGATCCTCAAGCGATTCGACCATATCGAGGTGGTCGGCGAACCCAAGCGGGTCTATTCGAGTTTCGTGAAGGGTCTTGAAACCTTGCCGGTGAAGATCGCGGCTTAGATTCGCAAAGATGAGTTCGACACGTCCACAAGGAAGCTGTGCCCCCTCTCCCGCACGCGGGAGAGGTCAAGCAAGCAACTGGAGCAAACCACCATGAACATCCAAGCGCCGGTTCAAGTGGACAAGGCCGAACGCATGCGCAGGGCGCGCGAGGAGGCCTATGCGACGCCGCTGGCGCAATTCCACCCGGGCGCGCCCAGGCTGTTCCAGGACGACACCCTGTGGCCGTGGTTCGAGCGGCTGCGCAAGGAAGAGCCGGTGCATTACTGCACCAATGCGCCGATCGAGCCGTATTGGTCGGTGGTGAAGTACAACGACATCATGCATGTCGACACCAATCACGGCCTGTTCTCCTCGGATTCAACGCTCGGCGGCATCGGGATCCGCGACGTGCCGGAAGGCTATGACTGGCCGAGCTTCATCGCCATGGACCAGCCGCGTCATTCGTCGCAGCGCAAGACGGTGTCGCCGATGTTCACGCCGACGCATCTGGACGAACTGGCAAAACTGATCCGCCAGCGCTCGCAGACCGTGCTCGACAATCTGCCGCGCAACGAGACCTTCAATTTCGTCGAGCGCGTCTCGATCGAGCTGACGACGCAGATGCTAGCCACCCTGTTCGACTTCCCCTGGGAAGAACGGCGCAAGCTGACGCGCTGGTCCGATGTCGCGACCGCGCTGCCCAAGAGCGGCATCGTGGCCTCGGCCGAAGAGCGCCGCCGCGAGATGGACGAATGCTACGCCTACATGTCCAAGCTCTGGAACGAGCGCGTCAACTCCGCGCCGCGCAACGACCTGCTGTCGCTGATGGCGCACAACGACGCCACGCGCTTCATGGACCCCGATAATCTCATGGGCAACATCATCCTGCTCATCGTCGGCGGCAACGACACCACGCGCAACACCATGACCGGCTCGGTGCTGGCATTGAACGAGAATCCGGAGCAGTACGACAGGCTGCGCGCCAACCCGGAACTGATCGATTCCATGGTGCCCGAAGTGATCCGCTGGCAGACCCCGCTCGCGCACATGCGGCGCACCGCGCTGCAGGACACTGAAGTTGGCGGCAAGCACATCAAGAAGGGCGACCGTGTCGTGATGTGGTACGTCTCCGGCAATCGCGACGAGGAGATGTTCGAAAAGCCGAACGAGTTCATCATCGACCGCCCGCGGCCGCGGACCCATCTCTCCTTCGGCTTCGGCATCCACCGCTGCGTCGGCATGCGCCTCGCCGAACTCCAGCTCAAGATCGTCTGGGAAGAGATGCTGAAGCGCTTCGACCGCATCGAGGTGGTCGGCGAGCCCAAGCGGATCTATTCGAGCTTCATCAAGGGGTACGAGTCGCTGCCGGTGAGGATACCGGGGTAGGCCCCACTGTCATGCCCCGCGACCCGGCTACGCCAAGGCTTCGCCGGGCTGAGGTCCAGGGGCGCCGAAGCTTTAGCGTAGGCGGCAAGCGGGGCGTCCAGTATGCCGCGGCTTCTCGGCTCAAGCACTGCGGGCTCTGGAATACTGGATTTGCCCGCCTTCGCGGCAATGACACCGAGGGTGGATTGAGAGCGGGCGACTCCACCCCAGCTATAAAATTCCGGCATGACAGCTCGCGCAACATGCGATGGGTCGCATACGGCCTTCTGTCCTAAACCGCACCGCCACATCTAACTCAACTTGATGTCCCACACGCCGTCCTTGCGGCAGGCGGCGACTTCCTCGCGCAGGAGGGCGGTGACGGCAAGCGAGGCCGTCGAGACCGGACGGTCGATCGGAGAGGCGAATATGAGTTCGCGCGTCATCGGCTTCGAGACGACAGCCGTTTCCAGCCGCCCGTCCGCGACCTCGCCGTGGACCGACGAGGGCGGCAGCAGCGCGAAGCCGAGGCCTTCCTCGACGAGGCTCGTGAGCACGCGGAACGAATCCGCTTCGAGCTGGACGTTGAGCTTGATCTTGCGCTGGGCCGCCGCATGCTCGATCAGCGCACGGAGACCGTGGGAATGACTGGGCAGCACCAGCCGTTGCCGCAGCAGCCAGCCGACATCGACGCTCTTCTTGCGCGCGAGGCCACAACCGCGCGGACCAACCGCGACGATGTTGTCGCGCCCCAAGCTCTCCACGTTGAGATGCAGATCGGCGGAGCGGCCGTAGAGGATGGCGAGATCCATCTCGCCGCGATGCAGCCATTCGACGAGATGGCCGCTGTAGCTCTCGACGATGCGCAGCGAAATGCCGGGAAATTTTTCGACGCAGCGCCGCGCGAAGCGCGCCGACAGCACGCAGCTCACGGTCGGGACCAGGCCGAGCACGACCTGGCCCGATGGCGGCCCCTTGGACGACTGGATGTCGTCGCGGATCTGGTCGATCTGCCGCACGATGCCGGAGGTGCGCGCCAGCAAGAGGCGGCCGGCATCCGTGAGCACCATGCCGCGGCCGTTGCGGGTGAACAATTCCGTGCGCAGCTCGTGTTCCAGGAGCTTGATCTGCCTGGAGAGCGCCGGCTGCGCCACGCGCAACGTATCGGACGCCTTGGAGAGGCTGCCGAGCTCCGCCACGCAACTGAAGGTCCTGAGCTGACGGAAATCCATGCTTGCCAATCCTGGAAGGCTACTCCATACGCTATAGCAAATGAGCATAGGGGGCTGGCAGTGTTTTCACAACGCCAGAGGATCGGCCGGCATTATCTTAACTGCCGCACATACGGGAAACCCCATGAGTGAAGAACACCACACCGAAGATCACGCCGACATCCGCGAAGCCGTCGCAAAGCTCTGCGCGCAGTTTCCCGGCGAATACTGGCGCAAGCTCGACCGTGAGATGGCCTACCCCAAGGCCTTCGTCGACGCGCTGACCGAGGCCGGCTATCTCTCGGTGCTGATCCCCGAGGAATATGGCGGCGCGGGCTTGAAGCTTTCAGCGGCCGCGGCGATCCTCGAAGAGATCCAGCGCGCGGGCTGCAACGGCGGCGGCTGCCACGCCCAGATGTACACGATGGGCACCGTGCTGCGGCACGGCAATGACGAGCAGAAGGCAAAATATCTGCCGAAGGTCGCGAGCGGCGAATTACGGCTGCAGGCCTTCGGCGTCACCGAGCCGACCAGCGGCACCGACACCACGTCACTGAAGACCTTCGCGCGCAAGGACGGCAATGCCGGCTACGTCGTCAACGGCCAGAAGATCTGGACCAGCCGCGCCGAACATTCCGACCTGATGCTCCTGCTGGCGCGCACCACGCCGAAGGACCAGGTCAAGAAGCGCACGGATGGACTTTCGGTGTTCATCGTCGACATGCGCGAGGCCAAGAACAAGGGCCTTGAGATCCGCCCGATCCGCACCATGATGAACCACGCCACCACCGAAGTGTTCTTCACCGACATGAAGGTGCCGGCAGAGAATTTGATCGGCGAGGAAGGCAAGGGCTTTCGCTACATCCTCTCCGGCATGAATGCCGAGCGCATTTTGATTGCTGCCGAATGCGTCGGCGACGCCAAATGGTTCATCGCCAAGGCCACCAGCTACGCCAAGGAGCGCAGCGTTTTCGGCCGGCCGATCGGCCAGAACCAAGGCATCCAGTTCCCGATCGCCAAGGCCTACGCCGCGATGCGCGCGGCCGAACTGATGGTGAAGGAAGCGACGCGCAAATACGAGGCCGGGCTCGACTGCGGCGCGGAGGCCAACATGGCCAAGATGCTCGCGGCCGATGCGTCCTGGGAAGCGGCGAATGCCTGCGTCCAGACCCATGGCGGCTTCGGCTTCGCCGAGGAGTACGACGTCGAGCGCAAATTCCGTGAGACGCGGCTCTATCAGGTCGCGCCGATCTCGACCAATCTCGTGCTGTCCTTCATCGCCGAGCACGTCCTCGGCATGCCCCGCTCGTACTGAGGCAGCCATCATGGGAGCACTTGACGGGATCAGGGTGATTGCGGTCGAGCAGGCGGTGGCGGCACCGTTCTGCTCGTCGCGGCTGGCGGATGCCGGCGCGGAAGTCATCAAGATCGAGCGGCCTGAAGGCGATTTCGCGCGTGGCTATGACGCGGCGGCCAAGGGCCAGAGCAGCTACTTCGTGTGGCTCAACCGCGGCAAGCAATCCGCGGTGGTCGATCTCGCCACCAGGGAAGGTTGCGCCGAACTGGAGCGACTGATCGCGAGCGCCGACGTGCTGATCCAGAACCTCAAGCCGGGCTCGATGGACAAGCTCGGCTTTTCGCGGGAGCGGCTCTTGAAGGATTATCCCAGGCTGATTTCATGCACGATCACCGGCTATGGCGACGACGGCCCCTATGCGCACCGCAAGGCCTATGATCTCCTGATCCAGGCCGAGAGCGGCCTTGCCTCGATCACCGGCAATCCCGACGGCGCCTCGCGCGTCGGCATGTCCATCGTCGACGTCGCGACCGGCGCCACCGCGCATGCGGCGATCCTGGAGGCGCTGATCGGGCGCGGACGCACCGGCAAGGGCGCCGACATCCGCATCTCCATGTTCGACGTGATGGCGGACTGGTGCACCGTGCCGCTGCTCAATTCCGAAGCCGGTAATCCGCCCAAGCGCATGGGGCTGCGCCATCCCTCGATCGCACCCTATGGCGTGTTCACGTCCAGCGACGGCAAGGACATCCTGATCTCGATCCAGAGCGAGCGCGAATGGAAGACGCTTTGCGCAAAAGTGCTGGACCAGCCGGATCTGCCCGCCGATCCGCGCGTGGCCAACATGGTCGAGCGCGTGCGCAACCGCGACTTCACCGACAAGACGGTCGCGGATGCCTTCGGCAAGATGACGCGCGATGAGCTATTGAAGCGGCTGTCCGAGGCCGACATCGCCTTTGCCGAGGTCAACACCATGGCGGACCTCACCAAGCATCCGCATCTGCGCCGCATCGAGGTGGACACGCCGCAGGGACGCGTCAGCTATCCCGCGCCGGCGCCGATCATTGTCGGCGAGACGCGCAGCTATGGTGCTGTACCGGCGATCGGCGAAAATCCCCAATCCAAGAAATAACAAGAGCGAGGCGTCATGACCGAGAAGCTCGACATCGATCATCTCAGGCAATGGATCGGCCGCAGCGAAGAGGCCACCGACACCGTCACCGCGCAGCTCGTGAAGGGCCTGCGTGCGACGCTGTTCCAGGAGGTCGGCGCGCCCAAGCCGGGCGACGCGGCGCCGTTCACGGTGCATTGGTGCCTGGCGCAGCCGGTGTTTCCGATGTCGATGCTCGGCCCCGACGGCCACCCCACCCGCGGCGGCTTCCTGCCGCCGGTGCCGCTGCCGCGCCGGATGTGGGCCGGCGGCGAGATCGAGTTCCTGCAGCCGCTGCGCGTCGGAGACGAATCGACGCGGAGCTCGCGCATCGCCGACGTGCAGGTGAAGACCGGCTCGACCGGCACGCTGTGCTTCGTCTCGGTCGAGCACAGCATCTCCTCGCCGCGCGGCATCGCCATCCGCGAGCGGCAGGACATCGTCTATCGCGAGATGACGACGACGTCCGCGCCGGCAAAGGCGCCGCCTCCGCCGCCGAAGGCGCAGCATCGCCAGACGCATGTCTCCGATCCCGTGCTGCTGTTTCGTTATTCCGCGCTGACCTTCAACGGCCACCGCATCCATTACGACCGCGACTACGTCACCAAGGTCGAGGGCTATCCGGGCCTGATCTTCCACGGGCCGCTGCAGGCAACGTTCATCATCGAGATGGCGGCGAAGCTGCACGGCGGCAAGCCGCCGAAGAGGTTTACTTATCGCGGGGTGCAACCGCTGTTCGAGGGCAGCGAGTTTTCCATCAACGCCAACGAGACCGAGGCGGGCATGGAGCTGTGGACCGCGAACGCGGAGGGGCAGCCGACGATGAAGGGGACGGCGGTGTGGTGATACACTGCTGCTAGACCCTCACCCTGAGGAGCGCGCCCTTTGCGCGCGTCTCGAAGGGCGAGGCCACCAGCCGGGCCTTCATCCTTCGAGACGCGCGAAGAGGCGCTCCTCAGGATGAGGAATTAGAGGAACGGAAACCATGGCGAAGAACGGCAAGACCGGCAGCAAATCCGTCACCGTCAAGCAGGCGACGCTCGACCTGCTGCGCTCCTTCGGCATCAAGAAGGTATTCGGCAATCCCGGCTCGACCGAGCTGCCGTTCCTGAGCGACTGGCCCGACGACATCGACTACGTGCTCGCGCTTCAGGAAGCCTCCGCCGTCGGCATGGCCGACGGCTATGCGCGGGCGACGCGCAATGCCGGCTTCGTCAATCTGCATTCGGCCGCCGGCGTCGGCAACGCGCTCGGCAACATCTATACCGCGCATCGCAACCAGACGCCGCTGGTGATCACCGCGGGCCAGCAGGCACGCTCGATCCTCCCCTTGCAGGCGTTCCTGTATGCGGAGCGTGCGTCCGAATTCCCACGGCCTTATGTGAAGTTCAGCGTCGAGCCGGCGCGGCCCGAGGACGTTCCGGCCGCCATCGCGCGCGCCTATTACACCGCGATGCAGCCGCCATGCGGGCCGACCTTCGTCTCGATCCCGGTCGACGACTGGGCGCATGCGGCCGCTCCCATCGAAGCACGCAAGGTCAGCCGCGAGATCGGGCCCGAAGCTGACGCGATGAAGGCGCTGGTCACCGCATTCAGTTCAGCCAAGCACCCTGCCCTCGTCGTCGGCCCCGGCGTCGATCGCGCCGGCGCTGTCGACCTGATGGTGCGCGTGGCCGAGAAGGCCAGGGCCAGCGTCTGGGTCAGCCCGTTTTCGGCGCGCTGCTCGTTCCCGGAACGTCATCCCCAATTCGTGGGCTTCCTGCATGCCTCGCCGGCGCAATTGTCGGACGCGCTGCGCGAGCACGACCTCGTCGTCGTGATCGGCGCGCCCGTATTCACCTTCCACGTCGAAGGCCACGCCGCGATCTTCGATGGCGGCGCGACGATCTTCCAGATCACCGATGACCCGGATGCCGCGGCGGTGACGCCGGTCGGCACCAGCATCATCGCGACGATGAAGCCGGCGCTCGCAATGCTGCTCGACCTCTTGCCGGAGAGCAAGCGCGCGGCACCGAAGGGGCGAACGCTGCCGCCGGCGCCGCAAGCCGCCGATCCGTTGCCGGTCGAATTCCTGCTGCATTCGCTGTCGCAGGCGATGCCGGACGGCGCGTCGCTGGTCGAGGAAATCCCCTCGCACCGGCCGGCCATGCAAAAGTTCATGCCGATGCGCGGCCAGGACAGTTTTTACACCATGGCGAGCGGCGGCCTCGGCTACTCGCTGCCGGCCGCGGTCGGCATGGCGCTCGGCAAGCCGACGAGCCGCACGGTGTGCCTGATCGGTGACGGCTCGGCGATGTATTCGATCCAGGCGCTGTGGACCGCCGCGCAGCGCAAGCTGCCGCTCACGATCATCGTCATCAACAATTCCGGCTACGGCGCGATGCGCTCGTTCAGCCAGGTGATGCAGGTGAGGAACGTGCCGGGACTCGAGTTGCCGGGGATCGATTTCGTGCGGCTGGCCGAGGGCATGGGCTGCCATGCGGTGCGGGTGAGCAAGGCGGCCGAACTGGGCGAGGCGCTCAAGCGCGGGATGGCATTCGAAGGGACGAGCCTGGTGGAGGTGGTCGTGGATTCGGCGGTGCCGGTGCTGTACGGGCAGAAGCATTGAGGGCCGACCGTCGTCCTGGCGAAAGCCAGGACGACACCGGAGGTCGTGGCAGGCCCCTTCCTACGTCCCGAAATCTTCCCGCATCTTAGCCTGGATCTTGGCCATGCCGCCGATCCAACGGTCGTAATTCTCGGTCTTCTTGCGCATGTAGCCGAGCACCTGCGGGTGCGGCAGGATCAGGAACGTCTCCTGATCGAGACCGGCGAGCACGTCCTTGGCGACCTGCTCGGGCGAGAGGTCGCCGTCGCCGGATTGCGGGCCTTTGGGGATCGAACGCAGCATGTTGGTGTCCACGCCCTGCGGGCAGAGGATCGAGACACGGATGTTGTGCGCCTTGTGCGAGATCGCGAGATTTTCGGCAAAGCCGACCGCGGCATGCTTGGTGGTGGAGTAAGCCGGGCTGCCGACCTGCGACAGCAGGCCGGCGGCCGAGATCGTGTTAAGGAAATAGCCGCCGCCGCGCGCCTTCATGCGCGGGATCAGATGCCGCGCCGCATAGACATGCGCCATGACGTGGATCGCCCAGCTGCGCTGCCAGGGCTCATCCGAGGCGCCGCCGGCATTGACCGACATCGGGTCGAAGCCGCCGCCGATGCCGGCATTGGAGCAGAACAATTCGATCGGGCCGAACTGACGCTCGGTCTCCTCGATGACGTGGGAAATATCCTTTTCCTGCGCGACATCGCATTTGAAGGCCGCGCCATCCACCGTGGCCGCGACCGCCCGCGCGTTGTCCGCGTCCATGTCGGCGACGACGACCTTGGCCGCACCCGCCTTGTGAAAGGCTTCGCACAGCGCCTTGCCGATGCCGTTGGCGCCGCCCGTGACGACCACGACCTTGCCGGTCACCTGCATGCGACGTCTCCTCTTGTCTTGTACCGTTTTGGCTTATTGCGCTTCGCGGAGCTTGCTCAGCTCAACACGAGGTCGAGCACCGCGGTATAATGGCACGCCGCGCCGGCCAAGACAAAGCCGTGCCAGATCGCATTCTGGAAGCGCAGCCGCCGCCAGGCATGAAAGATCACGCCGAAGCTGTAGAGCAGTCCACCCGCAAGGACGAAGCCCAGCACCAGCGCAGGCAGCGCCTTGACCACGGAATCGTAGAGCATGATGCCGCTCCAGCCCATCGCTAGGTAGATCCCGACCGCAACGCGGTCGAACCGGCCGGGGTAGAGAAGTTTCAGCACGATGCCGAGGAGCGCCACGCACCAGACGCCGGCGAGCAGCACCAGCGCGAACCCACTGTCCTTCACCTCCAGGATGAACGGCGTGTAGGTCGCCGCGATCAGGAGATAGATCGCCGAATGGTCGAAGCGCCGCAGCAGCCATTTGGCCGGCGAGACTGGCCACAGATTATAGGTCGCCGACAACACCAGCATCGAAAGCAGGCCGGCGACGTAGATCGAGACGCCGACGATGTCGGTCGCGTCGGCAAAGAGCACCGTCAGCACCACCAGCACGGTCGCGGCAATGATGCCGCAGAGCACGCCGATCGCGTGGATCACGCCGTCGGCGATCAACTCGGCGCGGTCGTAATGCCAGCCGACCGCGTCGGCGGCTGCGTGGACGGAGGAGGATGCGAGCTGTTTCAATTGGAAGACGGTCATGGCAATCCGCAAGGTGAGTTAATACCCTCTTGTATGGGTGTTTCGGGATCGGCGCGTCGTTCAAACGGCTGATTTGCCGACAAAGACGGTGGAAGTATGAAGCTTGATTTTCCTCAGGCAGTTGCCACTTTTGTGATTAGTCCTTTTTGCCTATCCGCCCTCGCCCGGGATTCCCAACGTTCATATGGCATTTAGTTTCCAGGATATGATCGAGGAGGCGCGCCTGTCGGCTCGGGCGCTGATCGACTACGGCGAGCATTTCTTCAATCCGACGGTACGATTGGGGGTTACCGGCCTGTCCCGGGCCGGCAAGACGGTGTTCATTACCGCGCTGATCCACGGCCTCACCCGTGGCGGCCGGTTTCCGGTGTTCGAGGCCTATTCATCCGGGCGGATCGCGCGGGCGCATCTGGCGCCGCAGCCGGACGACGCGGTGCCGCGCTTTGCCTATGAGAGCCATCTGCGCGCGCTGATCGAGGAGCGGCGCTGGCCGAACTCGACTGTCGACATCAGCGAGCTCAGGCTCGTCATCGACTACCAGCGCCAGAACGGCGCCGACCGCACGCTGACGCTCGACATCGTCGACTATCCCGGCGAGTGGCTGCTCGACCTGCCGCTGCTTCAGAAGAGTTTTGAGCAATGGTCGGCCGAAAGTCTCGCCTTGTCACGCGAGGCGCCGCGCGTCCATCTTGCCGCGGATTGGCACGCGCATCTCGCAACGCTCAAGCCCGAGGCGCGCGAGGACGAGCAGGCGACGCTGACGGCCGCAAAGCTCTTCAGGGGCTATTTGCAAGGCTGCCGCGACGAGCGGTTTGCGATGAGCCTGCTGCCGCCCGGCCGCTTCCTGATGCCGGGCAATCTCGCCGACACACCGGCGCTGACCTTTGCGCCGCTCGACGTACCCGCGGGTGGCCAGGCGCCGGAGGGATCGCTGTGGGCGATGATGGTGCGCCGCTATGAGGCCTACAAGGACGTCGTGGTGCGGCCGTTCTTCCGCGATCATTTTGCTCGGCTCGATCGCCAGATCGTACTGGCCGACGCGCTCGCCGCGTTCAACGCCGGCCCCGAAGCGCTGCACGATCTCGAAGCCGCACTCGCGGGCATTCTCGACTGCTTCAACATCGGCCGCAGCACATTCCTCTCCGGCCTGTTCCGGCCGCGGATCGACCGCGTGCTGTTCGCGGCGACCAAGGCGGATCATCTGCATCATTCCAGCCATGACCGGCTCGAGGCCGTGCTGCGCCGCGCGGTCACCCGCGCCGTTGCGCGCGCGGAAAATACCGGTGCGGCGATCGACGTCGTCGCGCTCGCCGCCGTCCGCGCCACGCGCGAGGCGCAGGTCGCGCATGGCCGTGACAAATTGCCGTCGATCTTGGGAACGCCCGCCGCGGGAGAAAGCGCCGGCGGCGAATTCTTCGACGGCAGCACCGAGGTGGCAACCTTTCCGGGCGACCTGCCCTTGGATCCCGAGCCGTTGTTCAACGGCACCGACGCATTCCGCGGCCTCTCGACCGAGGCCGCCGGGAAGAGCGATTTTCGCTTCCTGCGCTTCCGTCCGCCGAAGCTCGAACGTGAGGGGGCCGACCACCCGGCGCTGCCTCACATCCGCCTCGACCGTGCCTTGCAGTTCCTGATCGGAGACAAATTGTCATGAACGACCGATCGAAGCCACGGCGACCGGCGACGTTCCGGCTCGACGACCCCGGCGTCGTCGTCACCGAGGCCGACGAGACGACCCGGCTCGGCCGTACCACCATCCAGATCACGCCGGAGCCCGATCCGGCGAATTTGCCGGTGCCAATCGCAGCGACGCTTCCGGCGCGGCGCGGCTTTCCCTGGGGCCCAATGTTCTGGTCCGGCGTTGCCGGGCTGACGCTGCTCGGGGTCGGACTCGGCGTCGTCCGTCTGATCGAGGATCTGTTTGCGCGCAGCGACAGCCTCGGCTTCGTCGGAGTGGCCCTTGCCTTCATCACCGCGCTTGCGCTCGCGGTGGTGACCGGACGCGAGGCTTTCGGGCTGGCGCGGCTAGCAACCATCGAAAAGCTGCATCAGCGCGCAGCCGCTGTTCTTGCCAGCGACGATCGCAAGGAGAGCCGCATCATCGTGCAGGATCTGCTCAAGATAGCGCATCAGAACCCGCAGCTCGCGCGCGCCCGTGCCGCCCTGGAGAGCCACGCCGGCGAGATCATCGACGGCGCCGACATGATCCGGCTCGCCGAGCGCGAATTGATGTCGCCGCTGGACATCGAGGCGCGGCGGCTGGTGTCGTCAGCCGCGCAAAAAGTCTCAATCGTCACGGCGGTGAGCCCGCGAGCGGCGATCGACGTGATGTTTGTGTTCATCGTGTCGCTGCGCCTGATCCGCCAGCTCGCTTTCCTCTATGGCGGCCGGCCTGGCGCGCTGGGCATGATCCGCCTGCTCCGCCATGTCATCGCCCATCTCGCCATCACCGGCGGCATGGCGGCGAGCGACAGCCTGGTGCAGCAGATGCTCGGCCACGGCATTGCGGCGAAGCTGTCGCAGCGGCTGGGCGAAGGCATGCTGAATGGATTACTGACGGCGCGGCTCGGCCTCGCCGCAATCGACGTCACACGGCCGTTGCCGTTCGCCGCACTGCCGCCGCCGAAGCTGTCGGACCTCGCGACGGATCTGCTGCGGAAGAAGGACGAGGAAGAGTAGAACGCCATCTTGCGCGGCGGACTCGTTTTCCCCTCTCCCCTTGCGGGAGAGGGTGGCTCGCCGCAGAGCGGCGAGACGGGTGAGGGGTTCTCTCCGCGCGCGCCTCTCGCAGTCGTCTTAGCGGATAGAGACCCCTCATCCGGCGCTTCGCGCCACCTTCTCCCGCAAGGGGAGAAGGAAGAAGGCCGCCTTGCTAGGCGAGCGTACGCCGCTCAAACTCGCCCGCCAGCACGCGCCACCGGAACAGCGGCGAGTCTTTCGGCGGCGACAGCTCTGGGGTCCAGCCGGTGAGCTTTTCCAGCGTGTACGTGTCCATCACGAGACCGCGCCAGCGGCGCTCGACCTGACCGAGCGGCTCGCGCTTGGCGGGGATGTTCTCCCACAGTGATGAGCGATTGTCCGGCTCGCGCCCGACATAGATGCCGACGTGGCCCTTGATCCGGTCCATGCCCGGATCGCGAAAGTCCTGGAAGCGGCCGCGCTCGTTGATCTCGATCACCGGCACCCGGCCCCTGAACAGCCAGCGCATCATGGCATAGGTGCGGTAGTCCGTGGTGGCGATCCAGGTCGCGCCAGTCTCGTCCAATGCGGCCTGTGCGCGCGCGGCGACCTGCTCGTAACCGGACTCGGCACCGATCGGATCGATCTTGCCAAGTAAATTCCAGGGCGCGGCGACGTAGTAGAGGAACACGATGACGACAAAGGCGGTGCCGGAGACCACCGCCGTGTTGACCCAGAACAGCGACGATCTGATCATCCGCGCCGACCATTTTTCACGCGACAGCATGGTGAGGTTGACAGCGGCGGCGGCGAAACCGACCGGCCACATGAACATCGGCCAGGTGTCGCCGACGCGGAGGGTCAGCGATTTCGCCAGGAAATAGAGAAACGGCACCAGGACCGCGGTCGACAGCAAAATCGCGACCGGCTCGCGCGTGCTATAGCCGCGCCACGCCGTCAGCACCACCCCCGTCAGTACCACCGGCAGCATGACGAAGCCGACCAGTCCGAATTGCAGGCCGATGTAGTCGCCGAATGTGCGGAGCGAGATGCCGTAGCTGGTGGTGGCGCGCACACCCTGGAAGCGAATCGCGGCCCAGTCGTGCTGCACGTTCCAGATCAGGACCGGCGAGAACACGGCGATTGCGATCAGGACCGCGAGATAAGGATAGGGGCTGCGCAACCAGCGCCAGCGCCAATCCGGCACCAGCAGAAAGGCGGCAACCGCCGGTGCGAACATGATCACGGTAAATTTCGACAGCATCGCGAGCCCGGCGAACAGGCCGGCCGCGAGCCACCAGCGGCCGTCGCCGCCCTGCGCGAGCCGCACCAGGCACCACATCATTGCCACCGCAAACGGGATCATGGCGACATCGGGCGCGACCTTGGCCATCAGCAGTCCGTAATAGAGCGCGGCCTCCGGCATCAGCACCGCGAGCACGACGGCGCGCACATCATGAGTGAGGCGGCGGACGATGTCCGCGAGCAGGAGCTGCGTCACCAGCATCGCGACGATGCCGCCGAAGCGCACACCGAGTGTGGTGTCGCCGAAGATCGCAGTACCGAACCGGATCAGCCAGGCGATGCCGGGGGGATGATCCAGGAAGCTGAGCGCCGTCTCCTGCGACCAGGTCCAGTAATAGGCCTCGTCCGTGCGCAGCTCGATGACCGAGGCGTAGACGATGCGCAGCAGCGTCATCGCGGCGATGATCGCCGCGGCCATGACGAGCGGCCGGCGCGCCGCGCCGGCGGGGAGCATCGTGATGTCGGGAGCTGTCCTCACGGCGGCGCTTTTCGCCAACCTGGGAGGGGGAGTCAATGTTGGGTACCGTCGTCCCGGATCCGCGTGCGCCCCCGGGGGTGCTTGTCCAGGACGACACGGAGATTGCGGCCGCTTGCCGCGCATGTGATCGGGCGCGCTATCCACCCCCGGAATTAAACGCGACGCTGGCTGTTCTCCTTCATGAACTGATACAACAGAATCATGGCCGCAACCGCATCCACACGATTTTCCGATCTTTCCCGCGCCATCAGCGTACGCCAGGTGCGGCTGGTTTGCGGTGTCATCCTGTTCGCCTATGTGGTCAGCCATTTCCTCAACCATGCGCTCGGCAACATCTCGGTCGATGCCATGGAGATCGGGGTCTACTACCACATGCTGTTCTGGCAGTTCCTGCCGGTTGCGATCGTGTTCTACACGGCGGCGCTCACGCATATGGGGCTCGGCATCTACGCGTTGTATCAGCGCCGGCAGTTCCGTTGGCGGACGGTCGAGCCGCTGCAGCTCGTGCTGGGCTTGAGCATCCCCGCGCTGGTCATGGCGCATGTGATCGGGGTGCGGCTCGGTCAGACGCTTTACGGACACCAAAAACTCTATCCGCAGGAACTCTATCTGTTCTTCGTCGCGTCGAACCGTATCTGGACCATGACGATCCTGCTTCTCATCGCCTGGGTGCACGGCTGCATCGGCATCTATTTCTGGCTTCGCCTCAAACCGTTCTTCACGCGCGCGGCGCCCTATCTGCTCGCGGCTGCCGTGCTGATCCCGACGCTGTCGCTGCTGGGTGTCTACCAGGGTGGCCGCAGCGTCGAGGTCGAGGCCGACGACGGGGAATGGCGGACGCACAATCTCACGCGCCGCCAGCTGGGCACCACGGCAGAGGCCGCGATGCTCGACCGCATCACCGGCGGCCTCACCGCCGGCTATCTCGGACTGCTCGCTTTGGCGCTGCTGGCGCGTGGCGCGCGCGCCCTGTGCGAGCGGCGCGGCGGCATGATCGCGCTGTCCTACGGCAACGGCAAGACGGTGCGCGTCCCCAAGGGCCTCTCCGTGCTGGAAGCGAGCCTGCGCCACAATGTGCCGCATGCCAGCGTCTGCGGCGGCCGCGCCCGCTGCTCGACCTGCCGCATCCGCATCATCGGCGATCATGGCGCCCTGCCCGAGCCGTCGCAGCGCGAGGCGTTCGTGCTCACCCGTGTCGGCACCAGTGACCCCTCGATCAGGCTGGCCTGCCAGCTGCGGCCGACGTCGGATCTCTCCTTCTTCCAGCTCTTCACCGCGCATACGCTTTCGGCGAACACACAGGCCTCGACGCCTGCCAGAATCGGCCAGGAGCGCTATCTCGTCAGCCTGTTCGTGGATATGCGCGGCTCGACGCAGCTGGCCGAGAAGCGGCTGCCGTTCGACACCGTGTTCATCGTCAACCGCTTCCTCGGCGCCGTCTCGCAGGCTGTGATCGAGAATGGCGGCCAGCCGAACCAATTTGTCGGCGACGGCATGCTGGCGCTGTTCGGACTGAGCGCCGATCCGCAAACCGCCTGCCGGCAGGCGCTGAAGGCCGCCGCCGGCATCGCCAGGCATATCGATGAGCTCAACGAGCTCCTGTCCCACGATCTACGCCAGCCGATCCGCTTCGGCATCGGCATCCATGGCGGCGAGGTCATCATCGGTGACATCGGGTATCGCGATCACATCGTCTTCACGGCGCTGGGCGATGCTGTCAACGTCGCGGCCCGCCTCCAGGACATGACCAAGACGCTGGCCTGCGAAGCGATCGTCTCGGAGGAAGTCCGCCGGACCGCCGGCCTTGCCGACGATGCGCTGCCGCAGCAGGAGGTCGCGATCCGCGGCCGCGACGAACCGATGGCCGTGCGTGTGGTTGCGGACGCGAGGGAGCTGTCGGCGCTCGTCGATCCCGGCGAACGCGTCGCGGCGTAACACCGGCTTGCTGCAACGCAGCGGCATGGGCCTGCTGCGAAAGCACGAATTGACTTCATCTGAGTCGTTGCGACAGATGAGTGAGAGATCGCGGTGATGACCGTGATCCAACGAAAAGCTCCGGGAGGAGACCACATGTTCGATCGACGCGACCTGCTCAAAGGAGCGGGCCTTGCCGCTGTTGCGACTGCACTGAACTCGACCAAAGCGCTGGCACTCGACACCGTCGCCCTGCCCTTTGCCAATGGCGAACGGCCTTTGGTGAAATATCCGCAGAAGCGGCCGATGATCGGCCTGACCAGCCGCCCGCCGCAGCTCGAGACGCCGTTCGCGGTGTTCAACGACGGCCCGATCACGCCGAATAACGCGTTCTTCGTGCGCTATCACCTTTCCGACCTGCCCTACAGTCTCGACCCCGACAAGTTCACGCTCGAGGTCAAGGGCAAGGTCGACAAGCCGCTCAAGCTGTCGCTGAAGGATATAAGGAAGATGAAGGCGACCGAGATCGTCGCCGTCAACCAGTGCTCCGGCAACAGCCGCGGCTTCCTGGATCCGCGCGTGGCCGGCGGTCAGCTCGCCAACGGCGCGATGGGCAATGCGCGCTGGCGCGGCGTGCCGCTGAAGGCCGTGCTGGCGATGGCGGGCGTGCAGAGCGGCGCCAAGCAGGTCACCTTCAACGGCATGGACGGTCCGGTCAGCGACAAAACGCCCGATTTCGTCAAGGCGCTCGATATCGATCACGCCAACGACGGTGAGGTGATGCTGGCCTATGGCATGAACGGCGAAGACCTGCCGTTCCTCAACGGCTTTCCGCTGCGCCTGATCGTGCCCGGCTATTTCGGCACCTATTGGGTCAAGCACCTCAACGAGATCACCGTCGTCGACAATGTCTATGACGGGTTCTGGATGAAGTCGGCCTATCGCATTCCGGACACGCCGAACAATGCGGTCGAGCCGGGCACCGCGCCGAAGGCGACGATCCCGATCAACCGCTTCACCATCCGTTCCTTCATCACCAGCGTCCCGGACGGAGCCAAGCTGAAAGCAGGCGGCACGACGCTGCGCGGCATCGCCTTCGACGGCGGCAAGGGTATCAAGGAGGTCGCGGTCTCCACCGACGGCGGGAAGACCTGGACCAACGCCAGGCTCGGCAAGGATCTCGGCAAATACTCATTCCGTGAATGGACGCTGCCGGTGAAGCTCGCGGCGGGCTCCCACGAGCTCAAGGTGCGCGCCACCGGCAATGGCGGCGAAACCCAGCCGGATACGCCGCGCTGGAATCCGGCGGGTTACTTGCGCAACGTCGTCGAAACCGTCCGCGTTACCGTGGCTTGAGGGGAATGATCATGCAGCGCACCGTTTTCCTCGCCATCACGCTCGCCCTCGCCGCCGTGGTGGGTTCGGCACTTGCAGCACCGGTCAATTACAAGACCCCCGATGAGGTCGCGGCGTTCAAGCTCGGGCCCAATCTCGAAGTCGTGCAGGGCAATTGCAGCGCCTGCCACTCCGCCGACTACATCAACACGCAGCCGCCGATGAAGGACAAGAAAGGTTTCTGGCAGGCCGAGGTGACCAAGATGATCAAGGTCTATGGCGCCCCCATCGACGATGCCGATGTCAGCAAGATCGTCGATTATCTGGCCGCGACTTATTGACGGATGGCGCGCGGCGCGCCGACCAAGTGACCGCGAAAAGGGCAAATCCGGCAAAAACGCCGCGAAGTTGAGCGGAATTCGCCGAAATGCCGATGTGGTTTGAGCTACCAAGCCAGCCACATTCCGCGTATCGTATTAGGACCGAACCGGCCGGTTGGCGGGGACTGGCGGTTCGAGATCTCGGAGGAAGACCCGCGGAGAAGTCGTGATGGCTAAAGGTACGGTCAAGTGGTTCAACCCGACGAAGGGTTATGGATTTATCCAGCCTGCGTCGGGCGGCAAGGATGTGTTCGTGCATATCTCGGCAGTGCAGAAAGCCGGTCTGTCGTCCCTGAACGAAGGACAGACGGTTGAATATGAAGAGATCGCAAACCGAGGCAAAAGCTCCGCAGAGAACCTCAAAGTATAAGCCCGCCGGCTTTTGCTAACTCCCGGATCGATCCGGGAGCCGGGCCAAGAAATTTTAGAAACGGTCAGTGCACTCGACGACAGGCGTTGCGATTGCACAGGGAGAACTATTTGCCCGCGAAGACCGCCCATTGGACGCCACAGCAATGACAATCGCGACGGCACTTCGTTAGTCCACCGGCAATGGTGCGTCGCGCTTGATCTCCTCCATCACCGCATAGGTTCGCGTTTCGCGCACGCCGGGCATCGACAGCAAGGTCTCGCCGAGGAAGCGCCGATACGCAGCCATGTCTGCCAGCCGCGCCTTCACAAGATAGTCGAAGCCGCCGGCGACCATGTGACACTCCAGCACCTCGGGCGCCAGCTTCACCGCGCGGGCAAAACGCTCGAAATTGTCGGGCGTGGTCTTGTCGAGCAGCACTTCGACAAACACCAGGAGGCCGAGGCCGAGCCGGTGCGGGTTTAGCCGCGCGCCATAGCCCTCGATAAAGCCCTCTCGCTGCAAACGCTTCAGCCGTTCGCCGATCGAGGTCGGCGACAGCCCAATGCGCTCCGCGAGCTCGACATTGGCGATTCGCCCGTCCTGCTGCAAAATCGAGAGGATCTTCCGGTCGGTTCGATCTAATTCCATATTCCGTAAGGTCAAATGACTGGGCGACTTCATTTTCTAAGCCGAATGAGCTAAATTGTCTATCGAGCTAAGGTAGCGTGAGCATTATCCTGAATTGAAGCCACAGGACACGCCATGCCGAACATTCCGCCTCCCTTCTCCGCCGCCTACGCGCCCGATGACGCCGATATCGCCGCGCGCCTTTTGCCATCTGTGCATCTCGGCCCGCCGCAGGAGGCGCGGATCGATCGCACCGCGACGCGGCTGATCGAAGCCATCCGCAAGCGCGACGACCGGCTTGGTGGAGTCGAGGATATGCTGCGGGAATTTGCGCTCTCGACCAAGGAAGGGCTGGCCTTGATGGTGCTGGCCGAGGCCCTGTTGCGCGTGCCGGACGCGCGCACCGCCGACCAGTTCATCGAGGACAAGCTCGGCGAGGGCGACTTCATCCACCACGAGACCAAGTCCACCGCCTTCCTGGTCAACGCCTCGGCCTGGGCATTGGGCCTCTCGGCGCGGGTGATCCAGCCCGGCGAGACGCCCGATGGCACCATCGGCCGGCTGGTGAAGCGGCTGGGCGCACCCGCCGTGCGCACCGCCACGCGCCAGGCGATGCGGCTGATGGGAAATCATTTCGTGCTGGGGGAGACCATCGCGCAGGCCTTGGAGCGGGCCCGGCCGCGCTCCGGCGAGAGGCAGCGCTATTCCTTCGACATGCTCGGCGAAGGCGCCCGCACCGCCACCGACGCAAGGCGATATTTCGACGCCTATGCCAGCGCGATTCTGACTATCGGCAAGGCGGCGGGCAGCCATCCCCTGCCCGATCGGCCCGGCATCTCCGTCAAGCTGTCGGCGCTGCATCCGCGCTTCGAGGCAATCAGCCGCGACGGTGTGATGGCCGAGCTGGTGCCGCAACTGCTGGACCTGGCGCAGCGCGCCAAGGTCCATGATCTCAACTTCACCGTCGACGCCGAGGAAGCCGACCGGCTGGAATTGTCCCTCGACGTGATTGCGGCAACGCTCGCCGATCCCTCGCTTGCCGGTTGGGACGGATTTGGCCTCGCGATCCAGGCCTATCAGAAGCGCGCCGGCGACGTGATCGACTATGTCGATGCGCTCGCCCGGGCGCACGACCGCAAGCTGATGGTGCGGCTGGTCAAGGGCGCCTATTGGGACACCGAGATCAAGCGCGCGCAGGAGCGCGGGCTCGACGGCTATCCCGTGTTCACCCGCAAGGCGATGACGGATCTGAACTACGTCGCCTGCGCTCAAAAGCTGTTGAGTCTGCGGCCACGCATCTTCCCGCAATTCGCCACCCATAACGCGCTGAGCGTCGCGACCGTGCTGGAGCTTGCCGGTGCGAACGGCGGCTTCGAATTCCAGCGCCTGCACGGCATGGGCGAGGCGCTCTACGAGCAGCTCGCCAAGGATCACCCGGACATCGCCTACCGCACCTACGCCCCGGTCGGCAGCCATCGCGACCTGCTCGCCTATCTGGTGCGGCGACTGTTGGAGAACGGCGCCAACTCCTCCTTCGTGGCGCAAGCGTCCGATTATCGCGTGCCGGTTACGGCGCTGTTGCAGCGCCCGGCGGATGCCATCGTCCGGCCGCAGCACGCGGCCCATCCCAAGATTCCGTTGCCGGGCGACCTGTTCGCGCCCGAGCGGCGCAATTCGCGCGGCGTCGAATTCGGCGCGCGCGCCGCGCTCGACCGGTTGCTGACGGAGGTCAAAGCCGAGACGATCGACCTCAAGCCGATCGCGGACGCAACGCCGGATCAGGCCAATGCGGCAGTGGCTGCGGCGCGCGCCGGCTTTGCCGCCTGGAGCCGGACACCCGCAGCCACGCGCGCGGCGGCGCTGGAGCAGGCCGCGCATCTTCTGGAGAACCGCGCGCCCCATTTCATAGCGCTGCTGCAACGCGAGGGCGGCAAGACGCTCGACGATGCGCTGTCGGAGCTGCGCGAGGCCACCGACTTCTGCCGCTATTATGCCGCGCAGGGTCGCAAGCTGTTCGGCAACGATGTGGCGATGCCGGGCCCGACCGGCGAGAGCAATGCGCTGGCCATGCGCGGCCGCGGCGTCTTCGTGGCAATCTCGCCATGGAATTTTCCGCTGGCGATCTTCCTCGGCCAGGTCACGGCGGCGCTGATGGCCGGCAACAGCGTGGTGGCCAAGCCCGCAGAGCAGACCCCGCGCATCGCGGTCGAGGCGGTGCGGCTGCTGCACGAGGCCGGCATCCCCGCAAGCGCATTGCACCTCGTCACTGGCGACGGCCGCATCGGCGCCGCACTGGCCGCGCACCCCGATATCGGTGGAATCGTCTTCACCGGATCGACCGAGGTCGCGCGCAGCATCAACCGGGCGCTGGCAGCCAAGGACGGGCCGATCGTGCCGCTGATCGCGGAGACCGGCGGCATCAACACCATGATCGCGGATGCGACCGCGTTGCCAGAGCAGGTCGCGGACGACGTCGTCACCTCGGCGTTTCGTTCCGCCGGCCAGCGCTGCTCGGCGCTGCGGCTGCTGTTCGTGCAGGAGGACGTAGCCGACCGCATGATCGAGATGATCGCGGGCGCGGCGCGCGAGTTGAAGATCGGCGATCCAAGCGACGTCGCGACCCATATCGGGCCGGTGATCGATGTCGAGGCCAAGCAGCGCCTCGATGCGCACATCGCACGCATGAAGAGAGAGGCGCGGCTGCACTTTGCCGGCACCGCGCCGGAGGGCTGCTTCGTGGCGCCGCACATCTTCGAGCTTGGGGATGCCGGCCAGCTCACCGAGGAGGTGTTCGGCCCGATCCTCCACGTCGTGCGCTATCGTGCGGAAAATCTCGAACGCGTCCTGCAAGCGATCGAGCGCACCGGCTACGGGCTGACGCTCGGCATCCACTCCCGCATTGACGATACGATCGAGGCGATCGTCGACCGCGTCCAGATCGGCAACATCTACGTCAACCGCAACATGATCGGTGCCGTGGTTGGCGTGCAGCCGTTCGGCGGCAACGGCCTGTCCGGAACCGGCCCGAAAGCCGGCGGCCCGCACTACCTCGCGCGCTTTGCGACCGAGCAGACCGTGACGATCAACACCGCAGCAGCCGGCGGCAATGCTGCCCTGCTCGCAGGGGATGAGTGAGGCGCGGCGAGGAGCGTTGCATCCCGCCGAAACATCGGTCTAATGCTGCCGTGACGTGGCCCTCGCCAATTCCAGCGCGCGGGATACAACACGAGTGAGGGAGCAACGCCGCAATGGAAAAGGGCATTTTTGCAGGGCTCAAGGTGCTGGATTGCGCGAGTTTCATCGCAGCACCAGCGGCCGCGACCGTGCTGTCGGATTTCGGCGCCGATGTCGTCAAGATCGAGCCGCCCGGCGCCGGCGATCCCTACCGCAATCTGCCCAACATTCCGGGCTATCCGACCAGCGAGCACAATTTCGCCTGGCTGCTGGAGGCCCGCAACAAGAAGAGCATCGCGCTCGACCTCGCAAAGCCCGAGGCGCAGGCCGTGCTCTACAAGCTGGTCGAAGAGGCCGACGTCTTCATCACCAACATGCCGCCGCCGGTGCGCACCAAGCTCGGCATCACCTATGACCATCTCGCCCATCTCAATGATCGCCTGATCTACGCCTCGTTCACCGGTTATGGCGAGAAAGGCGAAGAGGCCAACAAGCCCGGCTTCGACAGCAACGCCTATTGGGCGCGCTCCGGCCTGATGGACCTCGTCCGCGCCGACACCGACACGACGCCAGCCCGCTCGGTCGCCGGCATGGGCGACCATCCCTGCGCCATGGCATTCTACGGCGCGATCGTCACCGCGCTGTACCAGCGCGAGAAGACCGGCAAGGGCTCGCACGTCGCCTCCAATCTGATGGCGAACGGCGTGTGGGCTGCGAGCGTGCTGGCGCAGGCAAAGCTCTGCGGCGCAAAATTCGCCGAGCGGCGGCCGCGCGAACGCGCATTGAACGCGGTCGCCAACCACTACCAGTGCAAGGACGGCCGCTGGCTGATCCTGTCGCTGCTGAGCGAGGAGAAACAGTTTCCAACGCTGGCCAGGTGTCTCGGCCGCGAAGATCTCATCACCGACCCGCGCTTTGCCACCAAACCCGACCGCCACGCGCGCTCCGTCGAGCTGATCAAGATCTTTGACGAGACCTTCGCGACCAGGGATCTCGCCGAATGGCGCAAGATCCTCGACGGCAACGGACTGGTGTTTGGCATTGTCGGCATTTTGGACGACATCCCGAACGACAAGCAGATGCTCGATAACGAGGTGCTAGTGCCGTTCGAGAACGACACCATGCTCACCATCTCCAGCCCGATCTGGATCGACGGCGCCAAGAAAGTGCAGCCGCGCAAGCCGCCCGGCGTCGGCGAGCACAGTGACGAAATTTTGCGTGGCGCGGGATACGACGACGCCGCGATCAAGCAGCTGCGGTCGCAGGGGGCTGTGGGGTAAGGAGACGACAGCGGTCATACATCCACGCTGTCGTCCCGGCGAAGGCCGGGACCCATATCCCAGAGAGGAAGTTGTCGGACGAAGCTGATAACTCCAAATCTTCGCCAAACTGCGTTCGGTGGTTATGGGTCCCGGCCTTCGCCGGGACGACGACGTAGATCGCTTCAACAATCACAGTCATCGCGAGGTCCCATGCCCAGCTACCGCCTGCACTACTTCCCCGAATCCGGCAACAGCTACAAGCTGGCGCTGATGCTGACACTTTGCGGCGAGAGGTTCGAGCCGGTCTGGACCGATTTTGGCGGCGGCGTTACCCGCACGCCGGAATGGCGCAAGAGCGTGAACGAGATGGGCGAGATTCCCGTGCTCGAGGTCGACGGTGTGAAGATGACGCAGACCGCGCCTCTCCTGCTCAAGCTTGCCGAGCAGTACGGGCGTTTCGGTGCCGAGACCGAGGAGGAAAAGTTCGAGCTGCTGCGCTGGCTGTTCTGGGACAACCACAAGCTCACCGGCTACATGGCGACCTACCGCTTCATGCGCGCCTTCACGCAAAGCAACGATCCGCAGGTGCTGAAACATTTTCGCAGGCGGCTCGAAGACTTTCTCGGCATTCTCGACGGTCATCTCCAGCACAACGAATTCGCGATCGGAACCAGGCCGACCGTCGCCGATATCTCGATGATGGCCTATCTGCACTATCCGAGCGACGAGCACGGCTTCGACTTCGCGGAAAGCTATCCCGCCATTCACGCCTGGCTTGGCCGCATGGCCGCGCTGCCCGGCTGGAGGCCGGCCTACGAGCTGCTGCCCGGCAAGCGGATGACGAATTACGCGAAGTGAGGGCGCCGACTACTTCAGCGCCAGCCAGCCGAGCGTGAACAGGATTCCGCCGATGATGACGACGACCGCGACCGCCCAGGTGCTGACGCGGATGCTGCCGGTAACCTGCTTGGCCTCTTCATTCTGCGCGATCTCGCGATTGCGCTCCTTGTTGGCTTCGCTGGAGTCCGTCATGGGTCATCCAAACCGGTTCGAGACAGCCTAACGCGTCTTGATGAAGCACATGCCGATGCGGCGCGAAGCCGCGGCAGCCTGACAGGTCAATCCTTTAGCACAGCTCCATGACGTAAAACTCCTGTCGGTCGATCGCGATCCCGCATTTTCCAGGGAACAATGCGCGCCCCAGCCGTCCTGATATTCGGTCCCCGCCAGCTCAGTGCTGCCGCGGGTCTGCGGCCGGCTGGCAAATCCACGTGAGAAATCAGGACGTTTGCCTGCGGCCATCGCGGTCAGGATGTCACGGCGGCGGACCTGGTCGCCAAGAAAATGCGGCGAGGCCGGCACGATGGTCGAGTTGGACGGCTTGTCCGCAAGCCAATCAACGCCCGGGAAGTGAAAGCCGCCGATGCCGCGGGTCTGGTGGCAGCCGGCGCAGGTGACGTCATTGAGGCGGCGCTGGAAGCCCGCGACCGAGCGGACGTTCTGCATGTCCCCGCGCGCGGCAGCTTGCTTCAACGCACCAACCACGTCGTTGTCGGAGAAGACCGGCTCGCCCTGTCCCTCTCCGTTGCCCTCCCCTTGCACCATCCCGAACTCCGGCTGCAACGGAGAAGCATCGAGGCCGGCTGGCGTCGGCACGATTGCAGCCTTGGCCAGGAATTTCTCGGGGATCAGCACCGTACCGCGATCGAAGTCGCGAAGATGATCGGGCGCGAGCAGCCAATCCCTGAAGTCGCGCCGGAGATCATTGTCAGCGAGAATGCGGTCGCGGTCGATCTGGTTCTCCAGCGTCGATTCCTCGAACGTCTTCGAGGCGGCGTCGTACTTGAACACCTTGAGCAGATAGTCGGAGCGGAAATCGTGCAGCGCCGATTTCGCCGCAACTGAGATCTGAATGTTGGTCTCGATGCGATCGAGCATCGCATCGTAAGGGAAGAAGTCGCTGCCGATCAGCCCCTGCCAGTCGCCATTGCCGAGCCAGCGTCGCGCGACCTCGGCGCAGGTGATCGGCTTGCCGTTCCCGTCCATCTGGCGCACATCGCGCGCCTTCATCACCAGATTGAGCGTCATCGGCAGCCGCGTGGCTGTCCTGCCGCCATCCGGTTTGGTCTCGAAACGCACAAGACGATAGATCAGCCTGATCTCGCCGCAGGAGTCTTCCGAGACATAGGCCCGGTCCATGCGGTTGACAATGCCGGCCAGCACGAAACGGGTGTCGCGGGATTTCAGATTGGCGCGATCGAACAATTGTACGTCGAAGCCCTCGCCGATGCCGATGGTCTCGGTCGGATATGCCGCCTTCTGCTGGGCGACGTAGCGATCGATCTCCGCCTCGATCGCGGGAGGAATCTCCTTGAGCTGCGACAACCACGAAAACATCAGATCGGTCGTCAGCGGAAAGTTCGCGTTCCGCTCCGGCCACAACAGGCGCGAGATCGTGAGCGCATCGTGCTGGTCGAGCTCGCGCAGGAGATCGGGATCGGTGATCGCCGTGCCGCGTGCCAGTTGCGCGTTCTCCGCGGCCAACAACGACACGATGCCGCCGAAAAATACGGCGGCGGCAACGAGAATTCGCAAGGCGCGGCTCATGCCTCAGGTAACACCGCGCAGGGACGGCTATTCAAGCAAAAAGGCGCTTCACATCGTGGTGAAGCGCCTTTTCGGAAATCGGATATGGGCCGCTCAGCGCGCGACGATCAGCCCCTTGCTGGTGACGACCACCCAGCGGCCGTCCTGACGGCGGATCGCGTCGACACGGCCAACCCCTGGGATGGGGTCACCGGCATACACCTCGTAGAGGCCACCGCGGCCCTCGACCAGTGCGCCGCCGTTGGAGACGTCGCGCAGCACCCAGCCTTCGACCGTCGGCAACCGGCCGACCTCGGTCTTGGGTGCGACGGGAGCCGGCGCAGCTGCGGCGGTTGCAACCTGGGTCGGTGCGATCGAACCAGTGGTCTCCTTGGCGGGCACGGCGGCTGCGGCCTGGACGGGCGCCGCGGGCGGGGTGGCGCGGAGCTTGTCGACCGTCTCGGACAGCTTTGCGATCTTGGCCATTGGCTCGGCCTGCGCCTTCTCGAGCTTGTCGAGGCGGTCGTTGGTCCGGTTGAACTGGCCGAGGCCGGTCTTGGAGGTATGCTCGACGTTGGCTTTGAGCGCGACGACATCGGCATCAATCCGGGCGACCGAGGATTCCAGCGCGCTGGTGTCGGCAACCTGTGCCGGCGCGGAGCTTGCGAAGTGCATCATCCCTGCGGTCGCGAGCGCGCCGCTGATGGCGCCGACACTGGCTGCAATCGCCACTACCGCGGCCATCGCCGACAGGCGGCGCGTGCCGCCGCTCTCGCGCGGCTCGTCCGCCTTCACATGCGGCGCAAACTCCTCACGGTCCCAGGACCGCTCTGCGGGTGCCATGACGATGAGCTTGCCGGGCTTTGGCTCGGACTTGGTCTCGGCTTTGGGCTCAACCTGGGCCTCGAACTTCGGCACCTCGATCCGCGGCGGCTCAATCTCGATCGGATCAGGCTTGGGCGGCGCCTCGTGGTCAGGGGCAATCGAAGGGGCCTCGATTCCCGCAGACTCGACGGCCTGCGGCGCGGTCGCGGCGGCTTCGACGACGCTCGTCTGCTCACCGGTCGTTTGGGCAGCCTGCTCAGCCATTGGTTCGCTCACAGCTCAAATACTCCACTCTGGATTGACCTTTTGGTAACTTTCATTGCTTGCGAAATCCTTACTTCGGGACCCGCTTACCGAAATTTTAGGGAGTCATCCGGGGCCGAATTGGGCCGGGAACGTGGAACCGGTGTGGCGGGTATGAAGCAATTTGTAACCGGGCGAAGATGAACGGCCGCGCAACGGACAGGGTCTGCCGCCCCCACGTGGTCAACGACGGGCGTGGATGACGCCCGCTCTGTCCACATCACTGTTCGTCACATCAGCACCGGTGCATCCGGCAGCTCGTTGGGGTGCAGGCCGCTTGGCGGAAAGTGCTTTGCCAGCTCCCGGGACACCGCCTCGATGCCGCCGATCACGCCGCGCTCGAACTGCCCCGACCTGAACTCGACTTCCATGGCGCGGCAGATGCTCTCCCAACGCTCGCCACCAACCTTCGCATCGATACCGCGGTCGGCGATGATCTCGACATCGCGGTCGGCGAGCAGGAGATAGATCAGGACACCATTGTTGTGCGCGGTGTCCCAGATGCGCAGTTGCGAGAACACGTCGAGCGCGCGCTCGCGCGCCGGCTGGTTGCGAAACAGCGGGCCGCCGTCGAGCGCGCCTTCCACCACGAAGCGGAGCTGGCCGGAATGGCTGGCTTCGCCGCGCTTGATCGCCTGCTCGATGCGGTCGAGCACGCCCTTCGGGAACACCTGCTTGGCACGCCAATGGTGCTGGAGCAGATGCCGGGTGATGCGCCTGATGCTCATGACCTACCAGCTCCCCGAGGCGCCGCCGCCGCCAAAACTGCCGCCACCACCGCTGAAGCCGCCGCTCGACGACGACCCGCTGCTCCAGCCGCCGGATGACGAGCCGCTCGACCACGAGCCACGACGCGAGGACCCCGTGCCCGATCCCGCCCCAAACAGATCGGCGATAAACGTCAGGACAGCGCCGAGCACACCGACGCCCAGTCCGATGATCGCTGAGCCGATCACGAACCAGGCGAGGACACCAACGATCGCTCCCGTTATTCCCGAACCGAACAGCCGCCCGAACATGGAGCGCAGGATGCCTCCGATCACCAGCGGGCCGAACAGCAGGAAGTAGAAAAGCGGCTCGACGTCGTTCCAATCGCCGAAATTCACGCTGCGCGAGGGCGTCGGCAGCGGCTCGCCGTCGATGACGCGGATCATGCGGTCGACGCCCGCCGTGATGCCGCCGGCGAAATCGCCGCTCCTGAATTTCGGCGTGATGGCTTCATCGATGATGCGCCGCGACGTGACGTCGGTGAGCGCGCCCTCGAGGCCGTAACCGACCTCGATGCGCAAATGCCGGTCGTTCTTGGCCACAACGAGGATGGCGCCGTCGTCGACCTTCTTGCGTCCGATCTTCCAGGCCTCCGCGACGCGGATCGCGAATTGCTCGATGGTCTCCGGGTCCGTCGTCGGCACGATCAGGACGGCGATCTGGCTGCCCTTGCGCATCTCGAAGTCCTGCAGCTTTTGCGACAGCGCGGCGATGTCGCCGCTGGAGAGCGTGCCGGTCTGATCGACCACGCGGCCGGTCAGTTGCGGCACGGCGACATCGGCTGAGGCGGGGAGCGCAAAGGTGAACAGGAGCGCGAAGACGAGGACGAATGCTGAGAAGCCCAAAACGGCACGCCACAACATCGTTGTCATCGCCCGCGAAGGCGGGCGATCCAGTATTCCAGAGGCAGCAGTGATTGAACCGTGAAGCCGCGGCGTACTGGATTCCCCGCTTTCGCGGGGAATGACGGTGGTGGGTGGGGCATGCATCGGGGTCGAAGGCACTTACTTCGACGGCGCGGGCGCCGGATTGAAATCGACCTTCGGCGCGGTCGAGATTTCCTTCTCGTTCCCGACCGTGAAGTTCGGCTTTTCCTTGTAGCCGAACATCATCGCCGTGACGTTGCTCGGGAACGAACGGATGGTGACGTTATAGTCCTGCACCGCCTTGATGTAGCGGTTGCGCGCCACCGTGATGCGGTTCTCGGTGCCTTCGAGCTGCGACATCAAATCCTTGAACAGCGCATCCGACTTGAGCTGGGGGTAGTTCTCGGTGACCACGAGCAGCCGCGACAGCGCGCCGGAGAGTTCGCCCTGGGCGGCCTGGAATTTCTGGAATGCGGCGGGATCGTTCAGCACCTCGGGCGTCGCCTGGATGCTGCCGACCTTGGCGCGGGCATTGGTGACGCCGAGCAGCACGTCCTTCTCCTGCTGCGCAAAACCCTTCACCGAGTTGACGAGGTTGGGCACGAGATCGGCGCGACGCTGATACTGGTTCACGACCTCGGACCAATTGGCCTTGATCTGCTCGTCCTCGCTCTGGATCGCGTTATAGCCGCAATTGGTGAGGCTCAACGAGGCCAGCGCCGCCAGCACGGTCAGGATCTTGCGCATCAAATTTCTCCCGGTGGAATCGGGCGCAAGCTACCAGATTGCGCGCGCGAGATGCCAGACATCTTGCGTCCCGGCCGTGGCCTGTGAAAAGCAGCCGATGTACGCAAGCCTCTTGCTTAATCCTGGCTGTAATAGTCAACTTGAGGGAACAATAATGCCAGGTCGGGAACGCCAGGGGAACGCGATGAGCTCGTTCGAGACCATCCTCGTGGAGAGGCCGGAGCCGGCGATTGCCCGGGTCGTGATGAACCGGCCCGACGCGCGCAACGCGCAGAACCTGCAAATGACCTACGATCTCAACGCCGCCTTCGACGAGGCGGTGCAGGACGACGCGGTCAAGGTGATCATTCTCGCCGGCAATGGTCCGCACTTCTCCTCAGGCCATGACCTGCGACCCGGCAGCAAGAATGAAGCGGGCGTGGATTTTCCGCCGATCGGAAATTGGGGCGGCTTCGCCGAAGCAAACGCCCATGGCCGCTTCGCGCGCGAGCAGGAGATCTATCTCCAGATCACCCGGCGCTGGCGCAACCTCGCCAAGCCGACCATTGCAGAGGTTCACGGCAAGTGCATCGCCGGCGGCCTGATGCTGGCCTGGGCCTGCGATCTCATCATCGCGAGTGACGATGCGCAGTTCTGCGATCCCGTGGTCACCATGGGTGTCTGCGGCGTCGAATGGTTCGTGCATCCCTGGGAGCTCGGCCCGCGCAAGGCCAAGGAATTTCTGTTCACGGCCGACGCATGGAGCGCGCAGGAGGCGCATCAACTCGGGATGGTCAACCGGGTCGTGCCGCGCGCAGAGCTGTCATCCGCCGTGCTGGCGCTGGCGCGCAAAATCGCGTCAAAACCGTCCTTTGCGCTGAAGCTGACCAAGGAAGCCGTGAATCGTTCGGTTGACGTGATGGGCCAACCGGCTGCAATCGACCAGGCCTTTGCGCTGCATCAGCTCTGTCACGCGCATAATCTTCAGGAATTCGGCATGATCGTCGATCCATCGGGCCTGCACCCCTCCGTCCGCAAGCCGCCGGCGGCCGCGGAGTAGACAGGATGGATCTCAATCTCAGCGACGAGCAACGCCTGCTGCGCGAAAGCGCGGAGCGCTTCGTGGCCGAAAGCTACGATGCCGATCACCGCCGCAAGATGGCGAACGATCCGCTCGGCTTCAGCCCGGCGGTGTGGACGCAATTCGCCGAGCTCGGCTGGCTGGCGTTGCCGATCGCGGAGGAGTTTGGCGGGCTCGGCGGCAGCGCGGTCGAGATCGGCATTTTGATGGAAGCCTTCGGCCGCGGGCTGGTGTCGGAGCCGTATATCGCGACGGTCGTGCTTGGCGCCGCGTTGATCGAGCGATGCGGCAGCATGGCGCAGAAGCAGGCAATCCTGCCGAAGATCGCGGACGGATCGTTGAAGCTCGCGCTCGCGCATTCCGAGCGCGCTGCGCGGTTCGATCTCGCTAGGGTCGCGACGACCGCGACCAAGACGGGCCAAGGTTGGCGCCTTGCCGGCAGCAAGATTGCCGTGCTCGACGGCCATGCCGCCGACGAGATCATCGTCTCCGGGCATATCCATGATCATCAGGGCTCCTCCGGCCGCATCGGCCTGTTCCTGGTGCCGGCGACAACTCCGAGTGTTGCGATCTCCGACTACGAGCGCCTCGGCGGCGGGCGGGCCTGCAACATCGAGCTGTCGGACGCGCAACTGCCGGAGGATGCCTTGCTCGGCAACGGGCATGACGCGCTGCCGGCAATCGAATGGGCTGTTGATCGCGCCATGGCTGCGCTTGGCGCCGAGGCCGTCGGCATCATGCAGGTACTGCTGGATACTACGCTGGAGTACACAAAAATCCGGAAGCAATTCGGCCGGCCGCTCGCCGCCAACCAGGTGATCCGCCACCGCCTCGCCGACATGGCGGTCCAGGTCGACGAAGCGCGCTCGATGGCGCTGCGCGCCGCGCTGAAGCTCGACGCCGATCCGGTCGAGCGCGCGCGGGCCGCATCGGGCGCGAAGGCGAAGATCGGCAAATCCGCGCGTTTCGTCGGCGAGCAGTCGATCCAGCTTCACGGCGGCATGGGCGTCACCGAGGAGCTCGAGGTCGGCGCTTATTTCAAGCGGCTGGTCGCGTTCGACACGTTGTTCGGCGGCAGCGCGCACCATTATGGCCGCCACGCCCTGCTTGGCCGCCCCACCGTGCCGGCCTGACACAAGGAGCGCATCATGGACCTGTCGTTCAATGCCGAGGAGCGCGCCTTCCAGGACGAGGTGCGCGGCTTCATTGCCAGAAACCTCACCGAGGAGATGAAGCGCGCGACCGCGCTGACGCCGTCGGTGTTCTCCGACCCCGATATCGGCATGGCCTGGCAGCGCACGCTGCACAAGCAAGGCTGGGGCGCGCCGGGCTGGCCGGTCGAGCATGGCGGGCCGGATTGGACCCCGGCGCAGCGCTGGATCTTCGAGACTGAAAGCGCGCGGGCCGGCGTGCCCAATGTCAATGTGATGGGCGTGAAGATGGTCGGGCCCGTCATCATCGGTTTCGGCTCGCCCGAGCAGAAGAACTTCTACCTGCCGCGCATTCTGTCCGGTGAGGATTATTGGTGCCAGGGCTATTCCGAGCCGGGCTCCGGCTCCGACCTCTCCTCGCTGAAGACGCGCGCCGTGCGCGATGGCGACGACTACATCATCAACGGCACCAAGATCTGGACGACGCATGCCCACCACGCCAACCGCATGTTCGCGCTGGTGCGCACCAGCGACGGCCCGCGGCAGCAGGACGGCATCAGCTTCATCCTGATCGACATGAAGACACCGGGCATCACGACGCGTCCTATCCTCACCATCGGCGGCGACCACGAGGTTAACCAGGTATTCTTCGACGACGTGCGCGTTCCCGTGGCGAACCGCGTCGGCGAGGAAGGCAAGGGCTGGACCTACGGCAAGTATCTGCTCGAGTTCGAGCGCGGCTCCGGCATCGCCTCGGCGAAGCTGCGCGAGGGGCTGAAGGCGATCGCGGAGCTTGCCGAGTCCGATCTGACGGGCCGCGCGATCGACAGTCCCGACATCGCGACGCGCATCTCCGAAGTCGAGGTCGACATCGACGCGCTGGAGATGACCGAGCTGCGCGTGCTGTCGGCGCTGCAGACCGGACAGAATCCCGGTGCGGTGTCGTCGATCCTGAAGCTGCGCAACAGCGAGATCCGCCAGGCCGTGACCCGGCTCGGCGCCGACGTGATCGGCCATGACGCCCTCGCGGTCGAGCCGATGCGCCCGCTCTACAAGCTCAACCACGAGCCGGCGATGCCGGAGGAGATGCTGACGGTGATGCCGGAATATCTCAACGGCCGCGCCTATACGATCTTCGGCGGCACCTCGGAGATCCAGCGCGATATTATTGCGAAGATGATGTTGGGGATCTGAGGGGCACTGGCGCTACATTCTCACTGTCGTCCCGGTCTCACTGTCGTCCCGGCGAAGGCCGGGACGACGAGTTGGATTTGTGGCGACAGCCAGCACGACAATGGCCGCTAACCGCCCACCTTCGCATCCCGGATCGCCTGCCAAATCTTCTGCGGCGTCAGGGGCGTGTTGAGCTGGGTGATGCCGAGCTCGGCGAGCGCATCCATCACGCCGTTGGTGACGCAAGGGGGGCCACCGATGGCGCCGGATTCGCCGCAGCCCTTGGCGCCGAGCGGATTGGTGCGACAGGGCGCGGAATCGTCGAGCGTCACCACGATCGGCGGAACGTCGTCGGCGCGCGGGATGCAATAGTCCTGGTAGCTCGCGGTGAGCAGCTGGCCGTCGGCATCATAGGACACCCCCTCATACAGCGCCTGGCCGATACCCTGCGCCACGCCGCCATGGATCTGGCCGGTGACCAGCATCGGGTTCACGGCGACACCGACGTCGTCCACGGTGGTGTAGCGCACGACCTTGGAGACGCCGGTCTCGGGATCGATCTCGACCTCGCAGATATGGGTGCCGTTCGGCCAGCTCGGACCATCGACCTCGCCTTCGGAATCGACGCTGAGCTTTGCGCCGCCTTCCTTCTCGGCCAGATCGAACAGGCTGATGCGGCGGTCGGTGCCGACCACGGTGAGCATGCCGCCCTGGTATTCGATGTCCTCGATCGAGGTCTCCAGCACGTTTGCCGCCTTCTCACGCGCCTTCTGAATCAGATCGTTGGAGGAGACAGCGACCGCCGTGCCGCCGACGAACAGCGAACGCGACCCGACGCTGCCGAAGCCCGTCGCCAGATCGGTGTCGCCCTGGACCACGTCGATCTTGTCCATGGCAATGCCGAGCGTGTCGGAGATCATCTGCGTGTAAGTGGTCTGCAGCCCCTGCCCCATCGCCATGGTGCCGGAATGCAGGACGACGCGGCCCTGCGCGGTCGCGTGCAGGCTGACCTTCTCGGTGTGGGCGCGGCCGCCGGTCCACTCGATATAGGAGGTGAGCCCGCGGCCGTAGAGCAGGCCCTTCTTCTTCGCCGCTTTCTTGCGCGCGGCAAAGCCGTCCCAATCCGCAAGCTTCACGGCGCGATCGAGCATGTGCGCGAAGGCGCCGGAATCGTAAACCTGCCCCGCAGCATTCGTATAGGGCAGTTGCGCCGGCTTGATGTAATTCGCTTTCCGGATCGCGCGCGGATCCATGCCGATTTTTCGTGCAGCCGCGTCGAACAGGCGCTCGACGATGAACACGGCCTCCGGGCGGCCCGCACCGCGATAAGCGCCGACCGGCGCGGTGTGGGTCATCACCGACTTCACCTCGAAATGTACCAGCGGCAAATCGTAGACGCCGGTCTGCACGAACGGCCCCAGCACCAGCGGGATGATGTTGGCCGCGCCTGAGGAATACGCGCCGGTGCAGCCGATCGAGCTGACGCGGTAGGCCAGCACCTTGCCCTTCTCGTCGAGCGCAAAGGAAGCTGTCGAGGTAAGATCGCGGCCGTGGGTGCCACCGACGAATTCGTCGGTGCGGTCGCCGCGCCAGCGGATCTTCCTGTTCAGCTTGGTTGCGGCATAGGCGACGATGCCGTCCTCGGGATAGAGGTTGGTCTTCTGGCCAAAGCCGCCGCCGATATCGCCGACCAGCACGCGAACGCTGTCCTTGGGACGCTTCAGCACGGCCTCGGCCAGCACGTCGCGGGTCGAGGCAGGCGTCTGCGACTGCACATGCAGCAGGAGACGGCCGGACGTCTTGTCGATCTCGGCAATGGTCGAGCGCGGCTCCATCGCCGAGGGCACCAAGCGCTGGCTGACGAGATCGAGCTCGACGGTATGCGCCGCCCTGGCAAAAGCCTCGTCCACCTTGGCGGCATCGCCGTAAGCCATCGCGCCGACGATGTTGTCGGGGGCCTCCGGCCACACCACGGGCGCGCCGGGCTTGACCGCCTCGACGGGATCGACCACCGCCGGCTGCACGTCATATTCGACCACGATCGCTTCGGCTGCGCTCTGCGCGTCGGCACGCGAGGAGGCCACCACGGCAGCCACGGCCTCGCCCGCATAGCGCACGATGTCGTGCGCCAGCAGACGGCGTGGCGGCACCGTCATCGGCTTGCCGTCGGGGCGCTTGAAGATGCTCAAGGTCGGGATAACGCCGATGTCGTCCTTGACGAGGTCGGCGCCGGTATAGACCGCGGTCACGCCGGGCATCGCCGTGGCGGCGCTGGTGTCGATCGAGACGATCTTCGCATGGGCATGCGGCGAGCGCAGCAGGTACAACCACAGCGCGCCATCTTCCGGCTTGTCGTCGATGAACTGCCCCTTCCCGGTGAGCAGTCGCTGGTCTTCCAAACGCTTGACGGGCTGCCCCGCTCCGAAACGCAAATTGCCGGGAAGAATGTTCATTCCACCATGTCCTTGAAACCCAGAAAACGACCGCGGGGGTTTTAGCCGATTTTGCGGTCGATACAACCGAGCCGCGGTACATCTGCATTGCGTGTCACGCCCGCTCTGGCCGCAGATTGCCGGGTCAGGAGCGCTCTATGTCGATGATGCCCACATTGATATCACGGGTGTCCGAATCCCGCTTTACCGTGAGGCGAACGGTCTTACCGGCACCGGCCTGCTCGAGCGCATCAGTCAGGTCGGAGAGCCGCCGCACCGGCTTGCCTTCCACCGCGGTGATGATGTCTCCGACCGTTCCAGTCGACAAGTTGACACCGCGAATCCCCGCCTGTTCCGCAGGGCTGCCGGGGGCTGTCCGGACCACGATCACCCCTTGGACGCCAAGCCGCGTCGACACATCCTCGCTGGCGGCGACGATGCCGATGCCGGGCGTCGGCACGCGGCCATTGCGAATAAGCTCGGGGACAATCCGGTTCACGACGTCCACCGGCACCGCGAAACCGATGCCTGCATTCGAGCCGGACGGCGATATGATCGCAGTCGTGACGCCGATCAGCCGGCCGGCGGAGTCCAGCAGCGGCCCGCCCGAATTGCCCGGGTTGATTGCGGCATCCGTCTGGATGACATTGGCAATCTCCCGGCCGCCATGGGTCGGAAGCCTCCGCTTGAGGGCACTGATGATGCCGCTCGTCATCGACTGATCTAGCCCGAAAGGATTGCCGATCGCAAACGCGGATTGCCCGACTTTCAGGTCGGTCGAACTGCCGAGAGCCACCTGCGGTGGAAGCTCGCGCACGCTGCGGATCCGCAGGACCGCAAGATCGTAATTGGGGGCGGTGCCGATCAGATCAACCCGAGCCACCTCTCCCGACGCAAAGCGGACCGCGATCTCGCCGCCATTGGCCACAACATGGTTGTTCGTGACGAGATGCCCGTCGCGGTCCCAGACAAATCCCGTGCCGGAAGCGCCGCCCTGCCCCTCCTCTCCCATGACTGGAGTAGCGGCCGATCTCACCGCAACCTGGACAACCGAGGGCGACACTCGTTCGAAGATGTCGATGGTGGCCCTTTCGGCCTCGGACAGCGGACCACGTTGCTCGACGGCGCGCGCGGAGGGGGTTGTCCATGGCGCATGCTGGACCTTCACGGCAGTTACCACGAGCAGCAGGGCGGCAAAAGCCGCCGCAATGATTGCGTAGCGACGATTCATCAGTGATCACCGTGTCGTATGCTGAAGACGATCTCTCGAATGCACATGCCGGGAGGTGACAGAGCCAGCTCACGCAGCAACGTCGAAAATGAATGGAAGTTTCTCGAATCGGGCAGCTAAGGACGGTTCCGCTGCCCGTGCCGGGGCCCATTGCCGCGTGACAAACCGCTACGCCAGCTCCCGCAATGCCGCTTCTACGACCTTGCGCGCATCGGCGGTGAGAGCGGCCTGCGGCGGGACAGGATCGCCGACGTCGTACCCCTGGATGGCCAAGCCGGCCTTGATGCAGGCCGCCAGGTTGAAGCGGGCAAAAGCTTCGTTGATGCGCCACAGCCTGCGCTGGAGCGCCATCGCCTCGTCCCAGCGGCCGGCCTTGCAGAGGTCGTAGAGCGCGACGCTCTGGCGCGGAATGATGCAGGCGGGGCCCGCCATCCAGCCGAGGCCGCCGATCAGCATCACCGCGGCCGGGATATGGGCGGAGGCGGAGAACACCCGCAAGGCATCGCCGCAGCGGTTCATGATCGAGAGCAGCCGGCCGGTGTTGGTCGAGGCGTCCTTGATGTAGCCGATGCGCGGATGTTCGGCGAGGCGCGCGATGATTTCGAGGGTGAGATCGGAGCGCTGGAATTGCGGATTGGTATAGATGACGACGGGGATGTCCACGGCATCCGCGATGGCGCGGAAATAGGATTCGATCTGGGCGTCGGCGAGCGGGAAATACGCTTCCAGGATCGCCAGAATGCCGTCGGCGCCGAGCTTCTGATACGCCTTCGCCTGCGCCACCGCATCTGCCGTCGAGGTGGAGGCGACGCCCGCGACAACAGGCACACGTCCCCTTGCCGCCTCGATCGTGGTCTGCACGACCGCGGTGCGTTGGGCGGCGTTGAGATAGGCGAACTCGCCGGTCGAGCCGAGCGGGGTCAGACCGTGGACGCCCGCGCCGATCAGATCGTCGCAGAGCTTTGCGAGGACGTTCGTCCGCACCGCGCCATCGGCAGCGACGGGAGAGACGAGATAAGGGAAGACGCCGCGAAAATCGGACATGTCAGGTGTGAATCCCGGAAACTGGCTAGCGCCTGACGGTCTTACCAACGCTCGTGCCGGCGATCAAATCCTGATCAGCCGCACCCGCGTGCCCCAGGGATCGATCGCCTCAACGCCGTCCGCTAGCGCCGTGACTTTCGCGCCGCCCTTGCGCAGGCGCTCTTCCTGTGCGGCGAGCAGATCCTGCTTAGCTGTCACCAGCGAGAACCAGGCGAGCCCCGTTGTCTGATCGTCGCGTTGGCCGGCGCCCTCGCTCTGCCACACGTTTATGCCGAGATGATGATGGTAGCGTCCCGACGACAGGAACGCGGCGCCGTTGCGGCTGCGGGTCGGGTCGAGTCCGATCGTGCCGTGGTAGAAATTCTGCGCCTGCGCGAGGTCGCCGACGCGCAGATGCATGTGGCCGATGCGCATTCCGTCCGGTGCCTTGGCATAATCAGGCACGCGCGTATTGGTCAGCGACAGCAGGTCGGGAATGTCGAGCTCGTCGGCCGCCATCTTCACGTTGCCTTCGCTCCACTGCCATTGCGAGGGATCGCGGTCGGCATAGACCTCGATGCCGTTGCCTTCGGGATCGTCGAGATAGACGGATTCGCTGACGAGATGATCGGCAAAGCCCGACAGCGGCACGCGATGCGAAGCGGCTGCTACCAGCCAGCGGGCCAAGTCCTTGCGGGTCGGCATCAGGAAGGCGGTGTGATAGAGGCCGGCGGCGTTGCGCGGCTCGATCTCGGCATCAGGACGGGCCTCCAGCACCAGCAGCGCGATGCCGGCCGTGCCGAGCTTGGCGGCGCTCGCCGAGCGTTCCATCACGGTGAGCCCGATCACGTCGCGGTAGTAGTTCGCAACCTTGTCGAGATTCTTCACCCGGAGCGTCACCATGCCGACGCGCATCGGCGTGCGGCAGGCATAGGTCGGACCGCCGCCCTGCGGTGTGCCCTCGGCGCGCGCCGCGCCCGCAGCCGCCATTGCGAGCGAGCTGGCGCCGGCGAGTTGAAGCAGGGTGCGGCGGGTAAGGTCGATGGTCATCAATCAGGGCTCGCAAAAAGGCTTGAGGCCGTACGGCACAAGGTCGAGCCGATTGCTACACGTTCCCGTGAGCGGCTCCAATCACATGTTCGTCGGCCGTGCTCTTACGGACCAGCTTCCCTGCTTATTTCCTGGCCATGCGGCCAGTTACGCGATCGCCCGCGACATCCCAGATTGAGGACAGCTTTACAGGAGCCTGCCATGACCGACTCAACTCCCCTGACTTCGCTGTCGTCCGCGCTCGCGGATATGGTGTCCCGCACCGCGCCGTCCGTCGTCGCCGTCCATTCGCATCGTTCCCGCGCCACCGGCTTCGTCTGGAAACCCGGCCTGATCGTCACCGCCGACGAGGCGCTGGCCGACGAGGGCGACGTCGAGATCGGCCTCCCCGACGGCAGCACCGCGGCCGCCACGATCGCCGGCCGCGACCATACGACGGATATCGCACTGCTGCGCGCCGATACGGCGATTGCCCCGGTCAAGCTGGCCACAATTGTGCCGCCCCTTGGCGCGTTGTCGGTCGTCGTCGCCACCAACCGCGATACGCCGAGCGCCGCGCTCGCGATGGTGTCGCAGTCCGGCAAGAGCTGGCGCTCCCTGCGCGGCGGCGACATCGACGCGCGGATCGAGCTCGACGTCCGCTTGCGCTCCAGCCAGCAGGGCGGCCTCGCGCTCGACGCATCGGGCGAAGCCTTCGGCATGGCCGTGCTCGGCCCGAGGCGTGTGCTAGTGATCCCGACAGCGACGATCGAGCGGGTCGCGGCCCAGTTAGAGGCGCGCGGCCGCATCGCACGCGGATATCTCGGCCTCGGGCTGCAGCCGGTCCGGCTCGACGACGGCGTCGGCGCGATGGTGATGAATGTCGACAAGGCCGGCCCTTCGGCGGCGGCCGGCATCCGCCAGGGCGACGTCATCGTCGCGGTCAACGACCAGAAGCTGTCCGGCGTGCGCGCGCTGTCGCGGACGCTGGGTCCGGCGAGCGTGGGCGCGGTGGTCGATATCGCGGCGCGCCGCGGCGGCGAGCCGGTCAGCTTCAAGGTCACGATCGGCGAGAGGCCGGCGGCGTGAGCGAGGACATCGCGCCCGAGATCGTGTTGGCTTTGGAGATCGACGATCCCGCCCTCGCCGATCGCCTGGCTGCTCTGCTCGGCAATATCGCCGGGCTTCGCCTCGCCGAACCCGGCGAGAAAGCCGTCGCGACGATTGTCACTCGCGATCCGCGCATCATGCCTGAGGACATTGCGCTGACGCAGCGTGAGCTCGACGTGCTGGCGTTGATGGCGGAAGGCGGCTCCAACAAGATGATCGCGCGTCAGCTCGGCATTTCCGTCCACACGGTGAAATTCCATGTCGGCTCGCTGCTCGACAAGCTTGACGCTACCGGCCGCACCGATGCGGTGGCACATGCGGCCCGCCGCGGCGTGATCGAGCTCTAGGTCGGGTGCGGCGGGAAGCTGAGCTGGACCGTCAGGCCCGGCGCGTTGTCGTGCAGGGCAATCTCGGCACCATGGAGGCGAGCGACCGCGGCGACCAGGCTTAAGCCAAGGCCGTTACCCGGGGTGTAGCGGCTCTGCTCGAGCCGGTAGAAGCGTTTGAACACGTGATCGCGCTGATCCGCCGGAATGCCCGGGCCGTCGTCGGCGATCGCGATCGTCGCACCGCCGTCGGTGCTGCTGCAGGTGACGGTCACCTGCCCGCCTTTGCAGCCGTGCTTGATCGCGTTGTCGACGAGATTGGCGATAGCGTCGAACAGCAGGTCGCGATCGCCAATAATCGCCACCTCGCGATCGCCGCCGAGGCTGAGCCGCGTCGCAACCTGTTCGGCGGCGGCATCGTAGAGCTCGACGACCTCGCCGGCGATTTCGGCGAGATTGAGGGTGCGAAACGCACTACGGCGGGCGCGGGTCTCGATCTCCGAGATGCGCGTGATGGAGGCGAACATGCCGAGCACGGCGTCGAGATCGGCGATGGTGTCACCGATCAGCGCCGCGTCGGCCTCGCCATTGCGCGAGGCGTGATAAGCCTTTTCCAGCCGACCCCGCATGCGCGTCAGCGGCGTACGCAAATCATGGGCGACGTTGTCGCTGACCTGCTTGACCTCTCCCATCAAAGTCTCGATGCGGTCGAGCATCTGGTTGAGGTTTTCGGCGACCCGGTCCCATTCGTCGTGACTGCCGCGCAAGGGAATGCGCTGGTCGAGGCCCGACATCATGATGGCGCGGCTGGTGGCGTTGATCTCCTCGATCCGCCCGACCGTGCGGCGCGTCACCAGCACCGCGGCGAGCCCGGCGAGCACCAGCATCAGCACGGCGACAGCGGCCATTGCGAGCTCGATCATCGCGGTGAAGCCGCTGTGGTCGCCGGCATCGCCGACACGGCTCTGCACATAGGCGATCGTGCCGAAATAGACATAGGCCATGATCGCCGCGACGATCAGCCCGAACGCCGCGATCGCGATCAGCGCAAGGCGGAAGGTCGAGGAGCGGAGCGTTTTAGCCAGGAGCACGGAGACAATATCCGATGCCGCGGATGGTGTGGATCAGCGGATAGGCCTGGGCATCATCGACCTTGCGACGGACGCGTCCGACATAGACGTCGATGATGTTGGTGGAGGGATCGAAATGCAGATCCCAGACATGCTGGAGCAGCATCGCACGCGAGACGACGCGGCCCTCGTTGCGGACCAGATATTCGAGTAATTGGAATTCCCGCGGCAACAGCGGAATCTTCCGGCCGCGGCGGCTCGCGCTGCGTGCGATCAGGTCGATGGCGAGATCGCCGACCCGCAGGATCGTCTCCTTGGCGACGGTGTCGCTGCGCCGGCCGAGTGCCTCCAGCCGCGCCAGCAATTCGGTGAAGGAGAACGGCTTGACGAGATAATCGTCGCCGCCGGCCCGCAAGCCGCGCACGCGGTCGTCGACCTCGCCAAGTGCGGAAATGATTAGGAACGGCGCGGCGATGCCGTCGTCGCGCAACTGGCGCATCACGCTGATGCCGTCGATATCGGGCAGCATGCGGTCGATGGTGATCACGGCATAGTCGCGCGCGGCGCCGTGGCTGAGCGCTTCGCGCCCGGTGGCGGCGAGATCGACGTCGTAGCCGGAAGTCGTCAGCTCCTCGACGAGCTGGCCTGCGGTTTCCGCGTCGTCCTCGACGACCAGAATGCGGCGGTGAGCTCCGGTCATGACAAACTCCGCGCGACGATCGCCACCAGACTATCCCGTTCCGGGGCTGAGCGGAACCGTCCGATGACGATCGCGACAATGGTGCGGTACGGCGATGCTAGTACCAAGAGTCTCCGCACACATTGACCCATTGCCACCCATAGGGCGTCAAGCTCCTGCGCCAGCAGCCGTCATAGTAGCCGGCATAGATGAAAGGTGCTCCGAAGAAGAAGCGATGGTGGTGCCGGAAGAAGGCATGGCGGCCGATGAAGGGCCTGCCGTGCCAGCCGGAGCCAGCGAAGCGCGGCCCGATCGCCGCATGCGCGAAACGTGCACCGCCAAAGCCCGGGCCGCCGAAACGGGCGCCGCCCATGCCGCCGACGCGCATACCACCGAAGCCACCGGTGTGCATGCCGCCGCCACCGAAATGCCCACCACCGCCGAATCCGCCATGACCGCCACCGCCACCGCCACCGCCTCTGGCAAGCACCGGTGAAGCGAGCGCCATCACCGCTGCGATCGTCACCGCGGTGAGGCCTTTGAGAATCCTGTTGTCCATCGAAGCATCCTCCGTGCTGCGCGACAATATTCTGCCGCGCGAGGAGGATCAGATGAGAGGAAGGGACAGGCGCCTTCAACTTACAAACGCGCCAGATTCTGACGCGGAAGTTAGGGAGACGCTGCTCTCTCACTCCCTCGCCCCGTTCTTGCGGGAAGAGGGTGGGGTGAGAGCGGGGAGAGGTTAGAAGCTACGCCCGCTTGCCGCCGTTTTTCTCGGCCGCGCGGCGCAGCGCTTCGGCGAGCGCACCGCCGCCGGAAGACTCCTGCTGGCGCGGGGCCGACGACGTCATGCGGGACGGGTTACGTGAGCTGTTATCCCGCTGCATGCCGGGCGCGTCCTTCTTGGCGCCGACCTCGTCGTCGAGCCGTAGTGTCAACGAGATACGCTTGCGCGCGACCTCGAAGTCTAGCACCTTCACTTTGACGATGTCGCCGGGCTTCACCACTTCACGCGGATCCTTGATGTAGGTCTTGGACATCGCCGAGATGTGCACGAGGCCGTCCTGGTGCACGCCGATATCGACGAAGGCGCCGAACGCCGCGACGTTGGTTACGGTGCCCTCGAGGATCATGCCCTTCTTGAGGTGCTTGATCTCCTCGACGCCGTCCATGAACACAGCTGCCTTGAAGGCCGGACGCGGGTCGCGACCGGGCTTCTCGAGCTCGCGCAGGATGTCGGTGACGGTCGGCAGACCAAACGTCTCGTCCACGAAGTCTTTCGGCTTCAGCGTGCGAACGATGTCGCTGCTGCCGATCAGCGCCTTGATGTCGCTCTTGGTGGCGCTGAGAATCCGGCGCACCACCGGATAGGCTTCCGGATGCACACCGGAGGCGTCGAGCGGGTCCTCGCCGCCGAGGATGCGCAGGAAGCCCGCGCACTGCTCGAACGCCTTGGGGCCGAGCCGCGGCACGTCCTTCAACGCCTTGCGCGACTTGAACGGCCCGTTGGCGTCGCGGTGTGCCACGATGCTCGAGGCGAGGCCGGAGCCGACGCCCGACACGCGCGCGAGCAGCGGAGCGGACGCGGTGTTGACGTCGACGCCGACGGCGTTCACGCAGTCTTCGACCACGGCGTCGAGGGATTTGGCGAGCTTGGCCTGGCCGAGGTCGTGCTGGTACTGGCCGACGCCGATCGCCTTGGGTTCGATCTTGACGAGCTCGGCGAGCGGATCCTGGAGCCGCCGCGCGATTGACACCGCGCCGCGCAGGGTGACGTCGAGGCCCGGCAACTCCTCCGAGGCGAACGCCGAGGCCGAATAAACCGACGCGCCGGCTTCCGACACCACGATCTTGGTCATCTTCAAGTCGGGCAGGCCCTTGACGAGGTCGGCCGCGAGTTTGTCGGTCTCGCGCGAGGCGGTGCCGTTGCCGATCGCGATCAGCTCGACACGATGTTTCAGCGCGAGCTTGCCGAGGATCGCAAGCGCCTCGTTCCACTGCCGCTGCGGCTCGTGCGGATAGATCACGGCGGTATCCACCACCTTGCCGGTCGCGTCGGTGACGGCGACCTTGACCCCGGTGCGGAAGCCGGGATCGAGACCCATGGTGACGCGGGTCCCGGCGGGCGCCGCGAGCAGCAAGTCGCGCAGGTTCGAGGCGAACACGCGCACGGCCTCTGTCTCGGCCGCATTCCACAGCCGCATGCGCAGGTCGATGTTGAGATGCACCTGGATCTTGGTGCGCCAGGCCCAGCGCACGGTATCGATCATCCAGCGGTCGCCGGCGCGCTTAAGGTCGGCGATGCCGAACCGCTTCATGATCTTCAGCTCATACACACTCGGCACGCCCGGGGGCGATGGTTCGGCCTCGGCCTGGATCTGGAGATCGAGGATTTCTTCTTTCTCGCCGCGGAACATTGCGAGGATTCGGTGCGAGGGCAGCTTCGTCAGCGGCTCGGAGAACTCGAAATAGTCGGCAAACTTTTCGCCCTCGGTTTTCTTGCCGTCGCGCACCTTGGAGGTCATGCGCGCATTGGTCCACACCTCCTCACGAAGCGCACCGATCAGGTCGGCGTCTTCGTCGAAACGCTCGACCAGGATGGCGCGGGCGCCGTCGAGTGCCGCAGCAGCATCGGCAACGCCCTTCTCGGCATTGACGAAGGCTTCGGCGACCACCTTCGGATCGTTGGTGGGCTCGGCCATGAGCTGATTGGCGAGCGGCTCGAGGCCGGCTTCCTTGGCGATCTCGGCCTTGGTGCGGCGCTTCGGCTTGAACGGCAGATAGATGTCTTCGAGGCGCGCCTTGCTGTCGGCGGCGAGAATGGAGGCTTCCAGCGCCGCATCGAGCTTGCCCTGCTCGCGGACCGATTCGAGGATGGCCTTGCGGCGGTCCTCGAGCTCGCGCAGGTAACCCAGGCGCTCCTCCAGCGTGCGCAATTGTGCGTCGTCGAGCGCACCGGTCGCTTCCTTGCGGTAGCGGGCGATGAAGGGAACCGTGGCGCCGCCGTCGAGCAGCGCCACTGTCGCCTCGACCTGCTCCGCCCGAACCCCAAGCTCCTGCGCAATTTTCTGGTTGATATTTACCACGCGAGAACCCCTCTATCCAAGCACGCATCGCGGAGGCGAACCACCGGCTGCGGGACGCCGCTTATGGACCAATCGGGGTTGATTCATCAAGGTGCGGCGGACGACCGTCGACAAGGGATTTTTTGTCGAAGGGATTTTTTGTCGAAGCGATGCGATCTCGCCACAATCGTGGGTGCTACGCAGACGGCGCACGTCCTGCTGTCGTCCAGGCGTTCGCCCGGACGACGACGGGGATTGCCTCGACACCTTGACAGGCGCCCCGGTTCAGCGGCTGTTTTGTCTGCCGGACTCCTGAACTTCATGTGAGGATTATAATGCGGACGACATCGGTCGGCGTCTTCAAGGTCGCCACCAGAGGCCCCGGCGACGTCTCCGGATTGATGAGCATGATCGGCTCCGGCGCGATCGATCCGGCATCCATCCTGGCGATCCTCGGCAAGACCGAAGGCAACGGCGGCGTCAACGACTTTACCCGGGAATATGCCGTTGCCGCGCTGTGCACGGCGCTGGCGCCGCAGCTCGGGCTGTCGCCGCAGGAGGTCGAGCAACGCATCGCCTTCGTGATGTCGGGCGGCACCGAGGGCGTGCTCAGCCCGCACATCACGGTGTTCACGCGCCAGGACATTCTACAGCGCCCGGCAGGCCTCTCCGGCAAGCGCCTGAGCATCGGCATGGCGCACACGCGGGATTTTCTCCCTGAAGAGCTCGGCCGCTCCGCTCAGATCACGGAGACAGCCAAGGCCGTGAAGGCCGCGATGGCGGATGCCGGGATCGCCGATCCCGCCGACGTCCATTTCGTGCAGATCAAATGCCCGCTGCTCACCAGCGAGCGCGTCGAAGCGGCGAATGCGCGCGGTCACAAGACAGCGACGACCAGCGCCTACAGTTCGATGGCCTATTCGCGCGGCGCTTCCGCACTCGGCGTTGCGGTCGCGCTCGGCGAGATCGCAACCGGCGTTCGTGATGAGGACGTGCTGCGACGCTACGATCTGTTCTCGAACGTCGCCTCGACCTCGTCCGGGATCGAGCTCATGCATAACGTCGTCATCGTGCTCGGCAATTCGATGTCCTCGACGAGCGAATTCGAGATCGGGCATGCCGTGATGAGCGATGCGATCGACACCGCGGCGGTGCTTGCGGCGTTGGAGAGCGTTGGGCTCCGTGCCGGGCAACAGACGACGACCGGCAGCAAGCTTGTCAACATCTTCGCTAAGGCCGAGGCCTCCCCTGATGGCTGCGTGCGCGGCTTCCGCCACACCATGCTCGAAGATACCGATATCAGCTCGACACGCCACGCCCGGGCTGCCGTTGGCGGGTTGATTGCCGGCCTCGCCGGCACTGGTGCGGTCTACGTCTCCGGCGGCGCCGAGCATCAGGGCCCAGCCGGCGGCGGCCCGGTCGCGGTGATCGCAAAGTTCTCCAATTGATGCGCGCGCATGCAATTCGGGATTACCTCTCCATCCGGCGCAACCCTGCCCTTCGCGCCGCTCAGTTGATTAAAGTGTTCCTGTGCGAAACTAAGATGGCGGCGCACGAAGAGGTTTGGATCGCATGACTTTCCCGATGAGCTGGAACGAATGGGCGCAGCACGATGGCGTGGGGCTGGCCGCGCGCGTCCGCAAGGGCGAGCTCACGGCAAAGGAGTTGGCGCGCCAGGCCGCCGCGGGCGTCGCCAAGGTCAACCCGGCACTGTCGGGCGTGGTCGAGCTATTCGATGACGTGATCGCCGATCCGGCCAAGGACGGCGCCAATCTCGCCGGCCCGTTCGCAGGCCTGCCCTTCCTGATGAAGGACCTCGGCCCGACCATGAAGGGCCGGCTCCAGGAGATGGGCTCGCTGTTAATGCGCGGCAATCGCGCCAGCGCCGACACGTTCCTGACCGGCAAATTCCGCCAGGCCGGACTGAACCTGATCGGACGCACCACGACACCGGAGTTCGGCGTCTGCAGCTCGGCCGACAATCCGGCCGTCTATGTCACGCGCAATCCCTGGGACACCGACTACACCACCTGCGGCTCGTCGGCCGGGAGCGCCGCAATGGTCGCGGCCGGCGTGGTGCCGATCGCACACGCGACTGATGGCGGCGGCTCGATCCGCATTCCCGCCGGCGTCAACGGCAATATCGGCTTGAAAGTCTCGCGCGGCGTGTTCTCGCTCGCACCGCACATGTCCGATCTCACCGGCCTCGTCTCGATCCAGGGCTGCCAGTCGCGCTCGGTGCGCGACACCGCCGCCTTCGTCGATCATGCAAGGGGAGCGGCGCCCGGCGAATTCATGCCGTTCTGGACCACAGCGCAGCCCTATTCCGAGATGATCAAGCGCGATCCGTCAAAGCTTCGTATCGCGCTGTCGCACACCTGGGGCGACTACACCGCGACGCCCGAGATCGCGGCCGAGCTGGCGAAGGCCGGCCGCTTCCTCGAAGGCCTCGGCCATCACGTCGACTACGCCCTGCCCGAACTCGACTTCCGCGCCGCGTTCGAGGCGCAGACCACCTGCTACATCTCGAATTTTGCCGTGGTGATCTCCAACATGCTCGCCGCGCGCGGACTGGAACGGCCGCCGGAAGATCTCATCGAACCCATGAATATCCGGATCTGGGAAGCCGGCCGGCATACGAGCTTCGCCGAGCGGGCGAAGATGCAAGGCGTGTTCAACACGACCTCGCGCGCCTTCGGCGCCTTCTTCGAGCAGTGGGACGTGATCCTGACCCCGATCACGGCGCTGCCGACGCCGAAGGTCGGCACCCGGGAATATCTCACCATCTCCGACAACCCCGACGTGCTCGACTGGTTCGGCAATCTTTGGCGCTTCTTCGCCTTCACGCCGCTCGCCAATCTCTGCGGCATGCCGGCGATCTCGATGCCGATGGCCACGCAGGACCACGGCCTGCCGCTCGGCATCCAGGCGATTGCGAAACAGGCCAATGACGGCCTCCTGCTGCAACTCGCCGCCCAGATCGAGCGCGCGCTCGACGGCAAGTGGAACGACGGCAGGAAGCCGAAGGTGCATGTGAGCTGAGCGAGTTGATCGCATTAACTTGCGATCCGCGAACGGCCTCAGTTCTTCACCGAGGGAATTTCCTCCGGCCGGGGCTGCTGCTGGCCCTGCTGGTACATTGCCAGCGCCTTTTCGAGCGCTTCGCGCAGAGCCAGCGCCGCGGCCACGCTGCAACGCAGATGCGCGGTCTGGACCACGTCAACCCTGACGGCGGCGCCGACCGGCATCAGAAGGTTCGCCGCAAGCTCGATCTGAATCGCGCCGTTGTGGTGGCCGAAGCAGGAGGCACCGTCGAAATAGATGATCGGCGCCCGCTCCGAGCTCGATGTCGAAATGATGACGGGCCCCTGGCTGGTGGCGGGCGTTTCGGGATCGGCCATGGGCACTCCTTACGGCTGGTCGAACGAACGAGGCGCCCACCATCGTTGCTTCGGCCCGCCCTGTCGAGGCCAAACCGCCCCCGGCACCCGCCGTGGGACGCGCATCCGGGGTTTTGCGCCGCGCCCGCCACTGGTCTAGAACGTCCTCATGTCCCGCTCACCGACCACACTTTCGTTCGAGGACCTCGCCGAGGCGATCAAGGGTCGCCGCTCCGATTACGGCCAGATCAGCGGGCTCCAGCTCGACCGCTTCGCACCGCGCGAAGCCTGGTCCAGCCTGCCCTACCGGCCGGTCTTTGTCGGTGACACCGAGACCAGCGTCCTGCATGGCGGGGTCGTCACCGCGATGCTGGACGAGAGTTGCGGCATGGCGGTGCAACTCGCGCTGGACGGCACAAGCGCGATCGCGACGCTCGATCTGCGCATCGACTATCAGAAGCCGGCAACGCCGGGCCTCGACATCAAGGCGCATTCGGTCTGCTACCGCACCACGCGTTCGATTGCCTTCGTGCGCTCCACCGCCTATCAGGAGTCCGAGGACGATCCGGTCGCGACCGCGACCGCCTGTTTCATGATCGGCGCCAACCGCACCAACATGCTCGCGGATCGCAGGATGGATTCGCCCGGCATCCCGAGGCTGGAGGCGCCGGACGATCCGGAAGGCCCGTTCGCCAACAGCCCGTTCGCACGCTGCCTCGGCATTCGCGTCAACGACGACGGCACACTGACGATGCCGTTCTCGCCAAAGATCATCGGCAATCCGATTCTGCCTGCGATCCATGGCGGCATGACCGGCGCCTTCCTCGAAACCACCGCGATCTTCGGAGTGGCCCGTGAACTCGGCGCCACCGCACTGCCCAAGCCGATCGGACTGACCGTCAACTATCTGCGCTCCGGCCGCGCGCTCGACACGTTCGCCAACGTCTCGATCGTGAAACAGGGCCGGCGCATCGTCGCCTTCGAGGCACGGGCCTGGCAGGACGATGCGAATAAGCCGATCGCCACAGCCTTCGGCCATTTCATGCTGCGGCCGACGCCCGGAAACGACGAGGAATAGGCGCATTTTCCCTTGACGGCCAAGGTCTGGGCCACAACGATAGCGCGTCCCCTCACGAGAGGTATTGGCTTGCGGCATCCGCTCGACATCATCGCCATGTTCGCCGCGCTCTGGCTGCTGGCAGCGATGGTGCTCGACGCGCTGACGCCGAAGGAGCTGACGACGGTGATGATCGGCATCGCCATCGGACCCGCCGTCGTCATCACCGCCGTGTTCTACTATCTGCGCTGCCCGCGCACCGATTTCGCGGTGATGTTCGCCGCGCTTTGGCTGATCTCCGACATCGGCATCGCGTTCATCTCGCCAACGCAGCTGCCCCACTTTCTGATCGCGCTCGGCTTCGTGCCGGCGCTGCTGATCGGGATCGTGCTGCACTGGCAACGCTTCCAGCGCCGCCATGAGCGGCTGCCCGTGCCATCGGTCAAGCGCGGCTAGCGCGGCAGCAAATTGGTCTTGGCGAGATCGACGACCTCGTCGCCGCGGCCGTTCATCACGGCGCGCAAGACCCAGAGGCTGAAGCCCTTGATCTGTTCGGGCGTGATGGTCGGCGGCATCGACAGCTCCTGCTTGGCGGTGACCACATCGAGCAGCGCCGGTCCGTGGTGGGCCAGCATCTCCTTCATCGCACCTGGAAGCTCGCCGGGATCCTCGACCCGCCTTGCGAAGATACCCATCGCGCGCGCCATCGCCGCGAAGTCTGGATTCTCCAGATCGACATTGGTGTCGACGAAACCGGCCGCCTTCATCTCCAGTGCGACGAAGCCGAGCACGCCGTTGTTGAAGATGACCACCTTCACCGGCAGCTTCATCTGCGTCAGCGTGATCAGATCGCCCATCAGCATGGTGAAGCCCCCGTCGCCGGAGAGCGAGATCACCTGCCGGCCGGGCTGCGCGGCCTGCGCGCCGATCGCCTGCGGCATGGCGTTGGCCATCGAGCCGTGCACGAACGAGCCGATCAGCCGGCGGCGTCCGTTCATCTCGAGATAGCGCGCGGCCCACACCGTCGGCGTGCCGACATCGGCGGTGAACACCGCATCATCGCTCGCATGGTCGCTGATGACCTTTGCCAGGTATTGCGGATGGATTGGTTTGCTGCCCGGCGTGCCCTTGGCGAGCGAGTCGAGGCCTTCGCGCGCCTTCTTGTAGTGCGCGATCGCATCGTCGAGGTGCTTGCGCTGCGTCTTGGATTTCAGAAGCGGCAGCAGCGCCTCGAGGGTGAGCTTGACGTCGCCGACCAGGCCGAGGTCGATCTTGCAGCGGCGCCCGAGATTTTCCGGACGGATGTCGATCTGCGCGATCTTGGCATCGGTCGGGAAGAACTGCTTGTAGGGAAAATCGGTCCCGAGCATCACCAGCGCGTCGCAGGCGTGCATGGCGGCATAGCCGGAGGAGAAGCCGATGAAGCCGGTCATGCCGACATCGTAGGGATTGTCGTATTCGACATGCTCCTTTCCGCCCAGCGCATGCACGATCGGGCTCTTCAAGGCTTCCGCAAGCTGCATCAGCGGCGCATGCGCGCCGGCGCAGCCGCGACCGCAGAACAGGGTGATGCGTTCGGCGCCGTTCAGGAGATCCGCAAGCGCCTTCAACTCATCCGCCTGCGGCACAACCTTCGGCGCCGACAGCGCAAGGCCACGCGCCGTCGACAGCGCGCGCTTGGGTGGGCTGCGGAAGGCGACGTCGCCCGGCATGGCGACAACGGCGACGCCGCACATGCCGACTGCCGCGCGGATCGCGTTTTCCAGCACGTAGGGAAGCTGACTCGGATCGGAGACCAGCTCGCAATAATGGCTGCACTCGCGGAACAGGTTTTGCGGATGCGTCTCCTGGAAATAGCCGCTGCCGATCTCGGCGGTCGGAATTTGCGCGGCGATCGCCAGCACGGGAACGCGGCTGCGATGGGCGTCGAACAGGCCGTTGATCAGATGCAGATTGCCGGGACCACACGAGCCCGCGCACACCGCAAGGCTGCCCGTCATTTCCGCTTCCCCGGCGGCGGCGAAGGCCGCGACCTCCTCGTGCCGGACATGGATCCATTCGATCGTGCCGCGCCGCCGCAGCGCTTCGGTCAGCGCATTCAGACTGTCGCCGACGATGCCGTAGATGCGCTTGACGCCAGCCTGTTCGAGCGTTGCCACGAACAGATCGGCTACATTGTTGATCGCCATGTCGGTCTCCTGATCTCGCTGGTGCAGCAAGATAGGATAACGTGCGACCGTGACGACATCACGGCTTGTTTATTGCCGCTTCAGTCTTTCGCAATCGCCCGATCGTAGGCCGCGATCGTCAATTTTGCGCGAGCGGCAACGTCCGTTACCGTCATGCCGGGCTTGTAGAGGTTGGAGCCCAGCCCGAACGCCGTCACGCCACCCTCGATGTACTCCGCGAAATTCTGGTCGGAGACGCCGCCGACGGCGGCGATCATCACGCCGGCCGGCAGCACGGCGCGGATCGCGGCGATGCCGGACGCGCCGAGCACGCTTGCCGGAAAGAACTTCAGGCCAGAGGCGCCGGAGCGCGCGGCCAGCAGCGCCTCGGTCGGCGAAAACACGCCCGGCAACGTGACCATGGCGTATTGGTGCGCACGCGTGAGCACCTGCGTATCGACATTCGGCGAGACCATCAGCTTGCCGCCGACATCGTTGAGCCGATCGACATCCGCTGTGGTCAGCACCGTGCCGGCGCCGATCAGCACGCCGGCCGGCGCGAGCTTGACGGCGGTGGCGATGGAGCGGAACGGATCGGGCGAGTTTAGCGGGATCTCGATCGCGGTCATGCCGGCCTCGATCAGCACGCCGACGATGGCCTGCGTTTCCTCGGGCTTCACGCCGCGCAGGATCGCAAGCAGTGGCCGCTTCATCGCCGGAAAGGGAACGCACATTTCAACAGTCCTCTCATTTCGTCCAGATCGCGGCAGCCGCCATCGACAGACCGCGGCGGACCGCTTCATCGGCATCGACGGGGTTCACGGTGACCGACAACGCATCGAAAGCCAACGTGTACAGCATCGCGAGCCGCCCCGAGGCAATCAACGTAATGCCTGCTTTCGGCACGGCGCCGGAGAGCCCGGCGGCCAGCTCGATGCCGATCAAAGTGCCCGACAGCGTTTCGCGCGCCGCGGCCGGTGTGCTCCCGAACAGAAGCTGACGCGAGCGCGCGCCGAACAGAAAATTGGCCGCGAACGACGGCGCCTCATACGCAGCTCTCACCGCCGCCTTGAAGCTCGCGACGTCCTCGGCGTCTTCGGCGCCTGCGACCGCAAGCGACAAGATCGTCTCGCGCGACACAACGCTGAAGAGCTCGCCGGTCATGAAGGTGGAGAAATGCGCGATCGTATCGTCCTTCAGGCGTACCCATTTCGAATGCGTGCCGGGCATGCAGACCAGCGCCTCACCTGCGGCATCGAGACCAAGCGCGCCGAGCAGCTGCGTCTCCTCGCCGCGCATCACGTCCGGCGCTCTTGTATCGCGCTGCGCGATACCCGGCAGGATGCGGATATCGCGTGCTTCGCCCGGCACGTGCGCGGCCTGCTCCAGGACGGCCGCGAGCGGCGCGGGTGTATCGACATATCCGGCTTCGACCCAGCCCGTCTTGGCGCCGGCCATGCCGCAGACCAGAACCGGCAGATGAGCTGGTGCTTCGACGGCGGCAAGATGGGATTGCAGCACGGCCGCGAAGCCGGTCTTTGCCGCCGCCAGCATGCCCTCGCCGCTGCGGCGTTCGGCCAGCACTACGCCGGTACGATCGATCAACCAGAGCCGGAAGCTGCTGGTGCCCCAGTCCACCGCGACGTAAGCGGGTTCGGTCATCTCGGTTCTCGTCCTCGTCTCACCGGCAAGACGCCGTCTCGCGACAATGAGACGACGGCCCGCAAATTCGCCACGGGATATCGGCTATTGCCGCCGCAAACCAGCGTTTTCTCGCGGGACTGAGCCGCTGTAGCGCTGGCACACCGCTTGCGGAGCGGTGGCACACCGCTTGCTCAAGCAACCCTGCTCACGTCCGTGAACCGCGCAATAAGACGCGTCAACATCAGATGAGGAAACCCATGGAGATCGGCTATTTCACGATGCCTTCGCACCCGCCGGAGTGCGGCCTGAAGGAAGGGAACGACTGGGACCTGCAGGTCATGCGCTGGCTCGACGAGCTCGGCTATCAGGAGGCCTGGGTCGGCGAGCACCATACCGCGCCCTGGGAACCCAATCCCACGCCCGATCTGCTGATCGCGCAGGCGCTGATGCAGACCAAGAATATCCGTATCGGGCCGGGCGGCTTCCTGCTGCCCTATCACCACCCGGCCGAGCTCGCCAACCGCGTCGCCATGCTCGATCACCTCTCGGGAGGTCGGCTCAATTTCGGCGTCGCGGCGAGCGGCCTGCCGAGCGACTGGGCCATGTTCAATGTCGACGGCATGAGCGGACAGAACCGCGACATGACGCGCGAGGCGCTGGAGATCATTCTGAAGATGTGGAGCGATCCCGCGCCCTGGACCTACAAGGGCAAATTCTGGACGGTGACCAAGCCGGACACGATGTTCGACTTCTTGAAACCCCACATCAAGCCGTTGCAGACGCCGCACCCGCCGATCGGCGTCGCTGGGCTCTCGAAGAACTCGGACACGCTGAAGCTCGCCGGCGAGCGCGGCTTCATTCCAATGAGCCTCAACCTGAACCCGGCCTATGTCGGCAGTCATTGGGATTCGGTTGTAGCCGGTGCCGCTAAGACCGGGCGCAAGCCGGACCGGGCCGATTGGCGGCTGGTGCGCGAGGTGTTCGTCGCCGATACCGACGAGGAAGCGTGGCGGCTCTCGACCGGCGACATGATGGGCCGGATGATGGGCGAGTACTTCCTGCCGCTGCTCGGCCATTTCGGCTTCAAGGACTATCTGAAGCACGCGCCCGACGTGCCCGATAGCGACGTCACCGTCGAATATTGCGCCAAGCGGAACTGGATCGTCGGCTCGCCAGCGACCGTCGCCGAGAAAATCGAGAAGATCTACGAGGAGGTCGGCGGCTTCGGCGTGCTGCTGGTGTTCGGCTTCGACTACAAGCACAAGGCTGAAGCCTGGCATCACTCGCTGTCGATGCTGAAGAACGAGGTGATGCCGCGCCTGAAGCATCTCGGCTCCGCGAAGAAGGCGGCTTGACCCGGCGCGGGTGCGGCGCGATCGTGCCGCACCCACATCCATTTCGGAGATTTCCGCGTGACGGTGGACGCCAGTGCTTTCGACGCTAAGAATTTCAAGCAGGCGATGCGCCAGTGCGCCGGCGCGGTCGCGCTGGTGACGGTCGGCGCCGAGCACGGCAAGCGCACGGGGCTGACGGTGACCTCGGCCTGCTCACTGTCGGACTCGCCACCATCCCTGATCGTGTGCGTCAACCGCAACGCCAGTGCGCACGCGCGCATCCGCGAGGAAGGCGCGTTCGCGATCAACTTCCTGCACGAGGACCACGCCCTCCTGGCGCTTACCTTCAGTGGCCAGAAGGGCGTCAATGGCGACGACCGTTTTGCGTTCGGGGAGTGGACGCGCGGGGTGACCGGCGCGCCGGTGCTGAGCGATGCGGTCGCCGCATTCGACTGCGTGCTGGCGCAGGAATTCGAGACCAAGACGCATTCGATCTTCGTCGGCGAGGTGCGCGGCGCATCGCATTCCGACGGGGCGGCGCCGCTCGTGTATCTGCGCAGCAGCTTCCACGCCCCGCGCGAAATCCGCGGCACCGTAACAGTCGGCGACCTCGACTCGCGACATCTGAGCTGGAGCGATTTTTCGTAGAGAGCGCCAGCAGGCTCGCTGCCGCTCCCGTCTCCCCTTGCGGGAGAAGGTGGCGCGAAGCCCCGGATGAGGGGTATCTCTCCGCGGACTCAGAAGCAAGAGAGTCAAGTGCGGAGAGATACCCCTCGCCCGTCTCGCCGCGTTCGCGGCGAGCCGCCCTCACCCGCAAGGGGAGGGGGGAGAAAGAAGGCTACTGCGTCGGCTCGTTCGTCAACTGCTTGTTCAT
>NZ_JBIXJX010000014.1:0-166229 GCF_052871955.1 Bradyrhizobium sp. CAR08 | reverse complement strand
GCTGTAGACGGTGGGTGTCATCCCCCCCCCCCCCGTCCCCGGGGGGCGGGCGCCCGCCGCCCTCTCCCGCAAGGGGAGAGGGAAGAAAGATCGCTACTGCGTCGTCTCGATCTTCAACTGCTTGATCTTGCGATACAGCGTGGCGCGGCTCAGCTTCAGCGCGCGCGCTGTTTCCGTCACGCGGCCGCCATGCTTGCGCAGCGCCTCCACGATCGTAGCGCGCTCCGCCGCTGCCAAATCCGGCTCCGCCGCCCTTCCACCAAACGGCGGCAGATCGAGGTCGGCATCGGTGATGACGCCGTCCTCCGCCGTGCAGCCGGCGAGCCGCAGCACATGCCGAAGCTGGCGCATGTTGCCGGGATAGGGATAGGCCGCGAGCCGCGCCCAGGCCTCGTCCGAGAGCGAGCAATTCGGCGCCTCCTCGTGAGCGATCTGGCGGATGACGTCGTCGCGGTCGGCGCGCTCGCGCAAGGCCGGCAGCCGCACCTCCATGCCGCGCAGACGGAAATAGAGGTCGGTGCGGAAGGCGCCCTCCTCGGCCATGCGGCCGAGATCGCGATGGGTGGCGCTGATCAGGCGAATGTCGACCGGCACGGGCTTCAGCGCGCCGAGCGGCCAGACTTCGCGGTTCTCCAGCACCCGTAGCAGCCGCGTCTGCAGCGCGATCGGCATGTCGCCGATCTCGTCGAGGAACAGCGTGCCGCCGTCGGCCTGCACGATCAGGCCCTTCGAGCCGTCGCGGCGCGCGCCGGTGAAGGCGCCGGCCTCGTAACCGAACAGCTCGGCATCGATCAGGCTTTCCGGCATCGCCGCGCAGTTAAGCGCGACATAGTTGTGGCGCGCGCGATTGCCGGCTGCGTGAATGGCACGGGCGAACACATCCTTGCCGACGCCGGTCTCGCCATGCAGCAGCACCGGCAGATTGCGATCGCCGATGCTTCTAAGTCGCTTCACGCTCCTGATCAGGCTGGGATCGCGTCCGGCGAGCCGCTGCAGCGCATCGAAGCGATCGACCGGTGCATCGCGGCGCGGCGCGAGCGGACGGGTCGAGGCCCTCGCCCGCAGCGGCGGCGCGACATGGCCGTGCCCTAGTGAACTGCCATCGGCCCGGCGCAGCTCGACGAGATCGTCTGCGTCGCGCGCGGCGGGATGGTCGAATTTGACATAGCGCGACAGATCGATGCCGGCTGCGATCAAGCCGTCGGTGAGACCCAGCAGTGCGCGCGCCGAACGGCAGGCGCCGACGATGCGGCGATCGTCGTCATAGGCGAGCAGGCCGCTACCGCCGTCGCCCGGCACGGTCGCGATCCAGGCGTTGCGGAAATGACTGCGGAAGATCGCGCCCTCCATGCGCCGCGTTGCCTCCATCGTCACCGCGAGCGCAAGCTGATGCGCGGTGCGTTCGAGGTCCTCGCGGCAGGAGGTGATGTTCACGGCGCCTGCGAGCCGTCCCGCCTGGTCAAACAGCGGCGTCACGGCGCAGGAAAACATGTGCCACTGCGCGCGAAAATGCTCGTCGCGATGCACCAGGATCGGCTTCTGCTCGGCGAGCGCGGTGCCGAGCCCATTGGTGCCTTCGGAGGCCTCGGAAAAATTCGAGCCTGTGTAGATCTTCCAGTCCATGAATAGTCGTGCGTCGGCCTCGCCGGGCAGGCGGCTGAACAGCATGGTTGCGTTCACGTCTGCCAGGTTGACGCAATAGCCGGCACCGCGCAGTACCCGGGCGAGGTCGTCGAGCTCCGGTGTTGCAAGCCGGATCGTCTCCTCCATGGGTTCGGCGACGTGACGGATCTCGGCTTCGGTGAGCGTCTGCGGCGGCCCCTGACGGCCGGGATCGAGCTTGTGGCTGACCAGGCAGCGCCGCCAGGAATTGGCAATGCGCGAAGAGGCATCGACGTCGGCCAAGCGGTCTGTAACCTGATTGGCGACGGACAAGACACGGGCGACATGGTTCGAGGCCGAAAGGCTGGCCATCGCGGACGTCTCCACCCTGCATTATTGTGCAAAGTCTGGCACCGCGGGCGGGGATGTCAATCGGGAACCGGGAACGCGGCGAAGCGCAATCAGAATTGCTGCACCGCCCTCACCACGTATCAATACAGGGCCGCTTCTTCCCAGTCCGCGCCGGCGGCTTCGGCACCGAGCGCAGGCCCGCCATGATCCAGCGCCTGGTCTCGGCGGGGTCGATGACGTTGTCGATCTCGAACACGGAGGCGATCGAGACCGCCTTGCCGTTGGCATAGAGCTCGGCGACCTTGTTGCGATAGTAAGTCTCGCGCTCGACGGGGTCGGCGATCGCCTCCATCTCCTTGCGGAAGCCGAGGCGGACGTAACCCTCCAGGCCCATGCCGCCGAACTCGCCGGTCGGCCACGCCGCGGTGAAGAATGAGGCGTGGAAGCCGCCGCCGATCATCGACTGTGCACCCAGCCCATAGCCCTTGCGCAGCACGATGCCGAACAACGGCACAGTCAGGCTCGCGCCTGTCACGAACATGCGCGAGACGTGACGCACGATCGCCGTCTTCTCGGCTTCCGGGCCGACCATGAAGCCGGGCGTGTCGCACAGCGAGACGATCGGCAGATCGAAGGCGTCGCAGAGCTGGAGGAAGCGCGCGGCCTTGTCGCCGGCATCGGCGTCGATCGCGCCGCCGAGATGGCGCGGATTGTTGGCGATCAGGCCGAACGGTTTCCCTTCGATGCGAATCAACGCTGTGATCATGCCGACACCGTAGTCGCGGCGCAGCTCCAGCACGGCCTCCTTATCCGCGACGAGGTCGATCACGCTGCGGATGTCGTAGACGCGCAGTCGGTTCTCGGGGATCGCGCGGCGCAGCAGGCGCTGGTCGGCGGCCTGCCACTCCGTCACCGCGCCCTGGAAATAGGATAGGTATTTTTGCGCAACGGATGTTGCCTCCTCTTCGTCTTCGACGAGGATGTCGATCACGCCGTTCGGCGACTGGAACGTAACAGGACCGACCTCGGCCGGGTGATAGACGCCGAGCCCGCCGCCTTCGATCATCGCGGGGCCCCCCATGCCGATCGAGGCGTTCTTGGTCGCGATGATGACATCGCAGCAGCCGAGCATCGCGGCATTACCGGCGAAGCAATAGCCGGAGACGATGCCGATAACCGGCACCAGACCCGAGAGCCTTGCGAACTGCACGAAGGACGGACCATCAAGCCCGGTCATGCCGAGCCGGTCGGTATCGCCGGGGCGGCCGCCGCCGCCCTCGGCATAGAACACCAGCGGCACGCGCCAGTCTTCCGCGAGCGTCAGCATGCGGTCGATCTTCTTGTGGTTCATGTGGCCTTGCGTGCCCGCGAGCACGGTGTAGTCGTAGGCCACGACGATGCAGCGCCCGCCTTCGGGACCGAACTTCTCGGCGTTCACGGTCGCGACGCCCATGACGAGGCCGTCGGCCGGCGTGTTCTTGACGAGATCGTCGAGCTTGCGCCGGCGCCGCTGCGCCGCAATCGCAAGGCTGCCGTACTCCATGAACGAGTCGTCGTCGACGAGCTGCGCGACATTCTCGCGCGCGGTGCGCTGATTGGTGTTGCGGCGGCGCTCGACGGAGGCAGGGCGATTTTCGTCGAGCGTGTTGGCCTGGCGGGCGATCAGTTCGGCGAGATCAGGACGGATGTGGTCGAGATCGACATCGGTTTCCGTTGCCGACGCGTCCGCCGCAACGTCGAGCGGCTCCAGATACATGATCGGCTCGCCATGCATCAGCGTGATACCGTCGCCGGCGAGTAGCTTCGTGACGCGGCCGCCCTGCTCGGCCATGACCAGATGTTCCATTTTCATGGATTCGATCACGGCGAGCTGCTGGCCCGGGCGCACGACCTCGCCTTCCTTCACCTGAATAGTGACAATGGTCCCCTGCAAGGGTGCCGCGACCATCACTGTGCCTTCGGGCACGGTCTGTGCCGTATGCGCCTCGGTGCCGGGACCGCCGTTTCGCTCCGTCGCTGCAAAATAAAGTGGTTTGGCCGCGCCATCCGCGGCTTCGACGAGCTTGCCCATGTTGCAATCGATGAAGTCGGTCGCGATGCGGTTGGACCTGAAGTCGGGATGCGCCAGCACCGCCTGGAGGAAGGCGATGTTGGTGATGACGCCGTCGATCCGAAACTCGCGCAAGGCGCGCGAAGCCTTGGCGACCACGTCGTGCCAGGCTTCACCGGGCGTATGCACGATGACCTTTGCCAGGAGCGAGTCGAAGGCGGCGCTGGTCTTGTAGCCGGCATACCCGAAACTATCGACGCGGACGCCGGGACCCGACGGCGGTTCGAACACGGCGAGCACGCCGCCGGTCGGGTGCGTCGCCCCCAGCTCGTCCAGCGTCTCCATGTTGACGCGCAACTGCATGGCATAGCCGCGCGGTTTCGGGATCGAGCCTTGCGCCAGGCCGATCGAGGCAAGCGAGGCGCCGGCAGCAACCGCGAGCTGGGCGCGGACGAGGTCGAGGCCGAGCACCTCTTCCGTCACGGTGTGCTCGACCTGAAGCCGCGGGTTGGCCTCGATGAAGGCAAAACTGTCTTCGGCGGCACCGTCGACCAGGAACTCGAACGTGCCGAGATTGTCGTACGACGCGGCCACGGCGAGTTGCTTCGCCGCCGCGATGATACGGCCACGCAAGCCGTCGCTGAGCGACGGGCTCGGCGCCACCTCGATCAGCTTCTGGTGTCGGCGCTGAATGGTGCATTCGCGCTCCCAGAGGTGGGAGATCGCGCCGTCGCGATCGCCGATGATCTGCACCTCGATATGGCGCGCCTGCCGGATCAACCGCTCGGCATAGACGCCGTCGAAGCCGAACGCGGCCTTGGCCTCGGACTGGCAGCGCGCATAGGCCTCCGCGAGATCGGCAGCGCGCTCGACCACGCGCATGCCGCGCCCGCCGCCGCCGGCCATTGCCTTGATCACGATCGCCGCGTTGCTGCCGAGCGAGGTGAAGAACGCCGCGATGTCCTCCAGCGAGGACGGCCCGCTGGTGCCGGCGATGATCGGGACGCCGCAGCGCTTTGCCAGTTGCCGTGCCGCCACCTTGTCGCCGAACAACTCGAGCGCCGCGGCTTGGGGCCCGACGAAGGCGATGCCTGCATCGGCGCAGGCCTTCGCGAACGCAGCGTTCTCGCTGAGGAAGCCGTAGCCGGGATGCACGGCGTCGCAGCCTGCGCTCTTCGCCGCCTTGACCACGGCCTCGATGTCGAGATAGGCCCGCGCGCCGCGACCGGGGATTTCGACGGCCTCGTCGGCAACCCGCACATGCAGCGACATCGCATCGTCCGCGGGATGGATCGCGACCGTCGCGATGCCGGAATCGGCGGCGGCGCGCGCGATACGGATGGCGATCTCGCCGCGATTGGCGATCAGGAGCTTCTTGAACGACATGCAGCGTCTCCATGCCCGCGTGCCCAAGCGCGGGTCGGCAGGTCCCATGGTTCTGCTTCGTCACTTTAACCGAGGCCGTCAAGGGCAAGAACGCGGTCCCGACGACCGTTCCCGCGGGCCGGAATTTCAGTCGGTCGCGCGCGCCGTGATGAGGCGAATAATCCGCGCCACGGCAGACGGGATCGGCGCGATGATCGGCACGGTGAACATCGGCTGAAGCTCGCACGCAGCTTCGCCCAGCGGGCCGCCACCGATGATGACCGCCTCCGCGCCATCCTGTGCGATGCAGGCCTCGACCGCGCCGGCAAGCGCCGCACGCAATCGCGCCGGATCGCCCATCAGGTCTTGCGGATCGCCTTTGGCGAAGCGGGCGCCGGTATAACGCGATCGCAACCCCAGCGCGTCCGGCACGGCGTCGATCTTCGATTCCAGCAGCGGCGTCGTGGTCGCCACGCCGAAGCGACGGCCGTTCTCGGCGGCTGCCAGCATGGAGGACTGACCGATACCGACCGCGGGCCGTTTAACCGCGGCTTTGATCCCGGCCAACCCAGGATCGCCGAACGCCGCGACGATGATGCCGTCGCATGCATGCCGGTTCGACTGCGCGATCTCCAGAACTTCGATGGAAGCTGCATCCAGCGCATCCGGCGTCACGATCATTTGCGGCGCGCGCGTTGCGGTCGCGCCGTCGATGTCGAAGCCGTCCACGGCGGCCGACCTCGCGATGGCGACCATCATCTCAGTGGTCGCCACAGAACTGTTCGGATTGATCAGGAGAATGCGCGCGCTCATTCTCCTGCTATACTAGGCCGCCCGTACCCCCGCAACGAAAGCACTGACCTCGTCTTCCAGCGATTGCAGCTTCTGCGACAGCCGGCCGCTCGATTGCAGCACGAGGCCGGCGGCCTGGCCGGTCTCCGCCGTCGCGTCGGTCACACCCGAGATGTTCTGCGAAACCTGGTCGGTGCCGGAGGCGGCCTCCCGTACGCTGTGCGCGATCGCCGCCGTCGCGGCGCCCTGCTCCTCGACGGCTGCGGCGATCGACGAGGAAATTTCGTTGACCTCCATGATGGTCTTGCGAATGCTGTCGATGTTGCCGACCACCTGGTTGGTCTCGGCCTGGATCGCCGATATCTGCGCGCCGATCTCGTCGGTCGCCTTCGCGGTCTGGCTCGCCAGCGACTTCACTTCGCTTGCCACCACTGCAAAACCCTTGCCGGCCTCGCCGGCGCGCGCCGCCTCGATGGTGGCGTTGAGCGCGAGCAGATTGGTCTGCGAGGCGATCTGGTTGATGAGGTCGATGACCTCGCCGATCTTGTGCGCGGCTGCAGCAAGTCCCTGCACGGTGTCGTTGGTGCGGTGACCGTCGGCGGCGGCCTTGTCGGCCACGCTTGCAGCCTGCGCGACGCGCTGGCTGATCTCGGCGATCGAGGACGACAGCTGCCCGGCGGCGGAGGCCACCGTCTGCACGTTGCTCGAGGCCTGCTGACAAGCGGTGGCGACGAGGCTCGCACGGTCGGTGGCCTTGTCGGCGGTCTCGGACATGCCCTGCGCGGCCTGCTGCATCGCGCGCGCCTCCTTGAACACGTCGCGGACGACGGCTTGAACGTTCGCCTCGAACTTGCCGGCGAGGTCGGTCATCGTCTTGCGCTTCTCCTCGTCGGCCTTCTGCTTCGTCTCCTGCTGTTCGGCGTGCATGCGGCCGACCGCAGACGCATTGTCCTTGAACACGGCGAGCGCCTTGGCGAGCCCGCCGATCTCGTCGCGACGGTCGGTATGGGGCACGTCGAACGCGCTGTCGCCGGCGGCGAGGCGGTCGGTGAGCGCGGTGATCTTCGCCAGCGGCCGGGTCACGCTGCGGCCGATCACGAAGGAGGCGCCGAGCACGAGCACGAACACGACCAGGCACACCAGGGCGAAGGTCATCGCATTCTGGCGGAAGACGGCGTCAACATCGTCGAGATAGATCCCGGTGCCGATGATCCAGCCCCAGGGCGCAAAGCCCTTCACGTAGGAGATTTTCCCGACCGGCTGGTCGAAGCCGGGCTTCGGCCAGAGGTAGCTATAGAAGCCCGCGCCCTGCTTTTTGACGACGTCAACGAAGCCGACGAACAGCGCGTTGCCGGACGGATCCTTCATCCCGGAGAGATCCTTGCCATCGAGTTCGGGCTTGATCGGGTGCATGACCATCTTGGGGGTCATGTCGTTCAGCCAGAAATACTCGACCTTGTCGTAGCGCAGGCTCTTGATCTCCGCGATCGCGCCGGCCTGGGCCTGCTCGCGCGGGAGTTTTGCTTCGCTCTCGAGCTTCTGGTAGTGCGCCAGGATGCCGTAGCCGACGTCGACCAAGTGCTGCGTCTTGGCCTGACGATCGGCGATCATCTGCGCGCGCAAGGTCGAAAGCGCGATCGGCGCCAGCGCGATCATGCCAAGGAGGCTGATGCCGACAATCAGGACCAGCTTGAAACTGATGCGGGAGAAAAACATTGGTGCTCGCAAGATTTGGAAGGCTGATATGCCAGTTTATCCCGCGCCCCTTAGCAAAGCTTTAAGCATTCGGGTTCCCCCACCCCGCAAAACTCCATGCATCCTACCGGCATGCCGCAGACGGCTCGCAGGCTCGCGAGGCTGGCTGCATCCGAGATGCGAACTCTTCAAAACTAGAAGACCTCGACATCGCCCCTCCGAGCGTTGACTTGCAGGGGGCTCTGACGGAACGATCGACGCAGATCATCGGCGCCTGCCGGGACGTGGGCGCAGCCGGAGGCCAGAGGCTCAATGCACCAATCGACATCGACAGGGTCTCTCGACCTTCCGGCGCTGAGCGCAGCGGAGCGGCTCTTCATTTGGGGATTTCGGGCCAAGGCGCGCAGCGGAAGCGCCGTTCCGACCGCGGCCGACATCCAGCAAGTGACGACCATTTTGGCGTGGGCGACGCCGTGCCTTCGCTGGAATCCATCATCGAGATCTTTGCCTGCACGGCGCATACGGCCATCGCGGTGCACTGCCCGACCTGCCCCCGCATGTCCGACAGCGAGCACGGCATGTTACGGGCGATCGCGGCCGCGCAGAAAGAGCGCGACGATATCGCGCGCGAGCAGTTCGAATGCTGGCTGCCGCCGGTCGGCGCCGATTGGGCTCTCGCACCCGTGCGGGGGCTTGCAACGATCTTCCGCATGGCGGGTCTCATCCTGCCCGACCGGCGCGTTCCGTCTTTGGACCATGACCAGACGATGGCGATGAAGAGCTGGCTGGTCGGAAGCCCCACGTTGCACTGACCGGGATCGCGCATGATGCAGGATAGTTGCGGCTCTGTGCCTGTCACGGAAGCCGGCCAGGCGCGGCTCTGTCCGCTTCAGGCCGCGCTTGCGACGCGGCCTGACGTCGAGAGTTACGATGATTTTGGCCGCGTCACGCTCTCGCTGTTCCGGTTCATCGCTGCCGCCTATGCGACCGGCGCGTCCGATTGCTGGGAGGCGGCCTATCGCTTTGCCGACGAGGCGCCTGGCATCACCGACAGTCCGCTGCTGGTCGCACGCGTTGCCGCGCTGGTCAGAATCCTGCGCAGCGGCCGGCCTTGCCAATTGTGCTTCATGCCGCCATCGTGCCGGCGCCTGTCGAAGGACGAGGCGGAATTGATGCGGCTGCTGGCGGTCGCACGCGGCAAGCAGCCGGGCGAGCTCCAAACTGTCGTCTGCCAGTTCGTCGGCAACGAGAACGAGACCGTGACGACGCGGGCGGTCAACGCGCTCGCGGTCTGCTGACCCCTAGCCGCCCTTCCTGCCGAGCACGAGATCGATGGTGTGGGACGCGATCTTGCGCAGCTGGGGCTCGTCGCCGAAGGCACGTTCGAGCACGGCGAGGCCGCGCGTCACCGTGATGATGTGCAGCGCTGCGGACGCGGAATTGCCGTTGAATTCACCGCGCGCCGCACCCGCCGACAACGTCTCCTGAACGAGAACGGTGATGCGCGAGATGAGGTTCGCGAAGGCTTGCCGCGCCTCCTCGTCGAGCCCCTCGCCTTCGGCCGCGCCGAGCTCCATCAGCCCGCGCGTCGTCGGACATCCGCGCGGGGGCGTGCCGGCGCGGAAGTTGCTGATGGTCAGGTCGAAGAACGCGGTGAGGCGTTTTCGCAATGAGCCCGCACCCAGCGCCTTTTGCAGGGCGACGAGATAATCGCCCGCGTAGCGCTCGTAGGCCTGGAGGAACAGCGCCTCCTTGCTGCCGAAGGCGTTGTAGAGGCTACCGCGCTGGACACCGGCGTCGCGCGCGATATCCGACAGCGAGGTGCCGCGCACGCCCTTGCGCCAGAACTGGTCGAAGGCGATACGCAGGACATCGTCGTGGTCGAACTCGCGCGGCCTCAAGCTTTGCTCCTAGCAAGCATATTTGACACGATGTCAAAAACATGATTTCTTGACGCCGCGTCAAAAACAAACTGGGGGCGATGCGCCCTTTCGTCAATGAGGATTTCGCGATGCCTCTCCTCCACATTTCGATGCGCGCCGGAAAGCCGGAAGTCTACCGGCAGGCGATCCTCGACGGCCTCTACCGCGCCATGCGCGAAGCGCTGAACGTCCCTGAAGGCGACGAGTTCATGACCATCAGCGAGCTTTCGCCCGCGAACTTCCGCTGCGGCAATGCCTACGGCGTCACGCGCAGCGACGATGCCGTGCTGATCCAGATCACCGTGTTCGCCTCGCGCACCCCCGAGCAGAAGAAGGCCCTGTACCGGCGGATCGCGGACCTGCTCGGCGAAAAACCGGGCCTCCGCCCCGAGGACGTGTTCGTCAACGTCCTCGATGCGCCCGCGGAGAATTGGTCCGTTGGAAACGGCATCGCACAATTCGCTTGAGGCGGCAGCTTCAACGATCCGCAACGCAGGTCTCCATGATCCCGTCGAGCTCCGCCTTCGAGAGCACGCCTAGCTCGACGATGAAGACAATCCGCGCGCACGGCACGCCCGGCGTCGGCGCTTCGCCTGGGGCCAGCGTGGCGCGGCCGGCGGCGAGTTGAAACACCATCTGGCGCCCCGGCTGCTCGACGGTCTCGAACAGGCCTTTTGCCCGCGCGAGTTTTGGCGCCAGTCGGCCGATCGCCTGCTGCAGGCGGGCCAGCGAAAGTGGCTGGTTCGAGGTCCAGCTCAGCGTTTCGAAGCGTTGCTCTGCCGGACGCTTCGGTCCGGATTTGCGCGGCGCGGGCGCACGATCGACGGTCGCGGGAAACAGCAGCGCGGACGGAATCTCGCCGTGCTGCGCGTCGACGACCACGGCAGGAACGCGCTGCGCGCGGATGGCCTCGCGGATATGCGCGCCCGCACCCTCATCCGCCAGATCCAGCTTGCTCAGCGCCACGATGTCGGCGACGCGCAGCTGCGAACGGTGCAGCGCGTCGTCGAGAGCGGCCGGCGGTGTCGCCGTGTCCATCACGCAGAGCACCGTTTCCAACGGCGCTTCGCGCAGGATCACGGGATCCATCAAATTGCGGACGATCTCGGCGGGATCGGCGACGCCGCTGGTCTCGATGACGATGTATTCCGGCTTCGGATCACGCCGCAGCAGCGTCGCAAGCGTGCGCAGCAGGTCGCCTTCGAGCGAGCAGCAGATGCAGCCATTGGCGAGGCTGACCACGCCGTCGCTCGCGCCCGCGATCAGCTCGGCATCGATGTTGATCGCACCGAAATCGTTGACCACAGCGGCGATCCGCCGCCCCTCCGCATGCGCCAGCAGATGGTTCACGACAGTGGTCTTGCCGGCCCCCAGAAAGCCCGTCACCAGGAGAATGGGGACCGGCATGTCTCAGCTCCCGACGACGGGACGGCGCACGGGACGGCCGGGCCGCACCGCGACGTCCAGCACACCATCTGTGATTAACGGCTGGCCGCTGACGATCAGATGCCGCACGCCTTCGGAGGGACGGTTCATCGCCGTGAAGGTCGCGCGGTCCGAGAGCTTCTCGTAGTCGAACACGACGATGTCGGCATCGGCATCCTTCGCGAGCCGACCTTTTGCGCGCATCGCGGGCGTGCTCTGCGACAGGATCTCCGCCGGGATCAGCGCGCATTTGCGCACGCCTTCGAGCAGCGACACGGTCTTGCGCTCGCGCACCCATTCGCGGATGAATTTCGTGAAGCAGCCCGCCGAGCGCGGATGCGAGGTGGCGTCATCCGGCAGCGGCCAGGCATCGCCGGTGTAGGTCTTGCCGTCCGACGTCGTCCACGGCATCGCGTCGGAGGCGATCGCGCCGCCGGGATAGAGCACCGACATGTCGAGGAGGTCGCGGTGATGCGCATTGTTCTCGGTGTCGAGGATGTGCCACAGCACCAGCGAGGACGGCTCTTCCGCCTGCGCCTTCAGGAGCTCCTCGCGATCGCTGAAGCGATGGCCGTCGGTGACCCGCTGCACGGAATCGTAACCGGTGCCGTTGCGCTCGACGAATTCGGGGTCGCTGAAGAAGGCGGCCGCCAGCACGGTCGAGCCGGTGCCGTAGGGATAGGCCTCGACCGTGATGGGCAGGCCCTGCGCCTGCGCTTTCGCGATCAGCACGCGGCAGCGCTCGACGTCGGTCTTGCTCGACGAGTTGAAATGGCAGATGTGCATGTGCGCGCCGGTGGCTCCGGCATAGCCGATCAGGCGGATATAGGCTTCCGCCGCGCTCTCGGGATCGATGCGCGACATGTAGGCGACATGGGTGAAGGTCGGCACGTCCTGCGCGGCCGCGAGCTGGCAGACCGCGGTCAGCTCCTGCACGCCGGCGCCCGGCGCATAGGCGTTCAAGATCCCGATGCCGATGCCGCCCTCGTTCAGGCCGCGCGAAAGGCGCTCGAGGATGCCGGCAACCTCCGCATCGCTCGCCACGTTGTCCATCCAGCGGCGATCGCGCATGGCGCTGCCGAACGCCTCCAGCGAGCTCTCCGCATTGGAGCCCGTCATCGCGCCAATACGCGCGAAAGCCCAATTGGTGGCCGCGCCGTAGTTCAACACGCGCCCCTTCCGCGCCTGGCGCTCATACCAGGACCCGACCGGCAGCACGCCCGCTTCGAGATCGAGCGTCGTCGTGACGCCGTCGAACGCCTGCATCCGATCCGCGGGGAGCGACTGGCCATGCGCGTGCAGGTCGATGAAGCCGGGGGCGACCACTAGCCCCGTCGCGTCGATTGTCCGCTCGGCGCTTCCGAGCGAGGCGCCAACCGCGGCGATCCTGCCGTCCACGACCGCCACATCCCCGATGGCGTCCATTCCGCTGGCGGGATCCACCACCCGGCCGCCAGAGATCACCAAGCCGCTCATGTCAAAATTCCTCCGCGCTGAATTCGCATCAAGGCAGATTCCGGGAGGGACGACCACCTCCACCGATGCCGACGCATCATGCTCGCAAGGAAGCTCGAAAGGGAGGCTCGAAAGGGAGGTCAGTTTGCATGCGGGTCGCGGACACGCGCTCGCAGCCTCGCGGCATGTTTTGCCCGAGCTATGCTTCTCGCTTCACCCCCTCGAAAAGAAAGGGCGCAGGGAAGACCGGGCGCCGGCTGGCACCCATAAAAACCCCCATGCGAACTGATTGCACACGCAATGCACAGGGGAGACACAGGGCAGCCGAGACCAGGCCTTCCCTGCGCGATGGTTTGACGGCCTATGCCGCGCTCTCCCCGGAGACGAGTTCCTTCTTGCCTCCGTCACCTCCGCGAAATGCACGGCACCGCGCCGGTTGACGCGATGACGCCTTCGCAAAGGCTTGACCGTAGCAACGACGGCCAGGGCCACACGGTTTCGCCGTACGCAGGCATCCTGCTTCGCCCAAGCTTCGCAGGACATGGCCCTGCTTCGCCAGAGGCTTCGCGAGGTTTGAGCGCCGTCCGTCGATGCGGTTCGTGCCATGCTCACGAGGTTCATCTCGCCCTGCACGCACAAGCCCGCCTTTAACGCCGCCCGCGTCCACCGCAACTCCCAACCCGCGTTCGTGACGACGTACGACCGCCCCTTTTGTGGGCTGGGATGGCCGACACATACGATATTTCCGAATTTCGGTAAACTGGAATATTTTTGCGGAGAGGGATTGACTTGCGTTTGCGGCTGTTTCGCTCTACCGGCGGAGACGATGGACTGCACGACCATGCAATGGACCGCAGAGCAGCTCCGCCGTCTTCTCGCCCCCATTGTCATTCAGAGATGTAGCGGGGCGCTACGGTGGGCAAAGTTCCCAAAGGTTTCGTGTGATCGCTCGACGTCTCCTGCAACGCGACCCTCGTCATTCTATTTCGCGCCGCGCTCTCCTCGGCGGATTTATGTCGGCGGGGACCGCCCTCGCGCTTGGCGGATGCGCCGGCTTGGGTGCGACCGGGGCGCGTTTCGACGCGTCATCGCTATCCCTTGACCCCACATTGCTCGTCACCACCACGCGCAAGCCGGTGAACGGCGGTCGCACGAAGCCCTGGTTCGGGCCGGAGCGCGCGACGACCATGACAATCGCGCGGGCGAAGCTGGGGGCGCCGGACGAGAGCCGCCTTTCTCTGGCCTCGGTTGGACTTGGCGATTGGCGCCTTGACCGGGTCGAACCGGTGTCGGCCGACGTTGGCGATCTCGTTGCGCAGGCCGGCGGAGGAGACGTGCTGATCTATGTGCACGGCTTCAAGCAGACGTTCGAGACGGCGGTGCTGGATGGCGCCCATCTCTCCGATGGGATCAAGTTCCGCGGCCGGACCATGGTGTTCTCCTGGCCCTCCAAGGCAGGACTGTTCGACTATGCCTATGACCGCGACAGTGCGATGTGGTCCCGCGACGAGTTCGAGCGCGTGCTCTCCACACTCGTGTCGGCGCCAGGCACCGGCCGCGTGAACATCGTTGCGCACAGCATGGGAACCATGCTGTCGCTCGAAAGCCTGCGTCAGCTCTATGCGCGATACGGCGACACAGTGACGAGCAAGATCGGCGCCGTGGTGTTTGCCGCGCCCGATATCGACATGGACGTGTTCTCGTCAGCGATCCAGCGCATCGGTCCGCTTGCGGGCAAAATCACCGTGATCGCCGCGACGAACGATCGCGCACTGGCGTTGTCGGGACAGATCGCAGGTGGAATGACCAGGGTCGGCGCCGCCGAAAAAGCCGTCATCGCGCGCCTCGGCGTACGCGTGGTCGATGCGTCAGCGGAAGGCTGGGGCATCATCAACCACGATCTTTTTCTGTCGAATGCAGAAGTACAGCGGGTGATCCGCCGCTCGATCGACGGCACGATCGCTTAGGAGAGCGCCCGCGCGGCATGAGTTTGATGCGTCGCGATCAATGACACCGAAGCGACAACCAACTACAATGGCAATTTTCGCTCGGCGATGATCCGCACAGGCGGAAAGGCGACGCAATCCACCACGTCGAACAACACTTCAATGTTGCGGTCAAACGCGTGCGCGAAGTCCATCGCATCATCGCGGCGTTCATCGGCAATAGCAGTGCCGAGCGTGCAATGGGGCGTCCAAGCGCCGGGCCGGTAGTGAGGACGACAATGCGCTGGATCGATTGCCGCGCTGATGATGCCGTGGATGCGAGCCAGGGATTCGTTGGCCTCCGGCTCCGCCCAGAGGACAAGCGGAGAAGCTTCGAACCAGCGAATTCGTTTGAACCTGATCCGCAGTTGCCTCTCGCCAGAACTAGCTGCCAGCATCGCATCGCACGCAGCCTGCTCGTGAGCCGCCGGGGAATCGTAGATGGCAAACGTAAAATGAGGCCGGTAGCCAAGGGCACGCATCGAGGGCTCGGCCTCGAAGACGGCAACCTGATGCCACAGCCGCACGATCTCGCCTGCTGAATCGTTGTCAGACCGGATATTGATCGCCAATGCCACAGGCGCACCCAAGGGGCGGAACAATCAAATCGAGATCAGGGGAAGGCTGGCTTCAAGACAATGGCGCTCCCTAGGGGAATCGAACCCCTGTTTCAGCCTTGAGAGGGCCGCGTCCTAACCGCTAGACGAAGGGAGCGTTGAGGGAGAGGACATAGCCTCGAATTTTGCCGGCGGCAAGCGGGGATCGAGGGGTTTCGGATGCTCGCTCTCCGCTGTCGTCCTGGCGAATGCAGGACCCATTACCCCAAGGCGTGGTTGTGGGCGAAGTGCCAACCACCAGTCCCCGCAACCACACCAGCCGGTGTTATGGGTCCTGGCCTTCGCCAAGACGACGATGGCGGCGAGTTCCGAGGCCGTACTCACGGCTCATTGGCGAATTTCAGCTTTCCAGCCGGCTTCAACGTGTGGGCATCGAAGGTGCGGATCTCGGTGACGCCGCCGATGTCGAGCGTGATCACGAGCCGGTCGCCGGCGACGCCGCTCGAGACGATTTTGGCGCCCTTCGGGAGAGTCGCGGTGACGTCGCCTGCCGGCTCGGGCGCCCTTCCCTCGGACTTGAAAAGGCGGTAGCCCACCGCGATCAGCACGGCGCAGATTGCCAGCGCCGTGGTCAACCCCGCGATCAGCATCATCCGCCGCACCCGCGCGAACAGCGCGGCCTGCTCGGGGCTCGGTTCGGGAACAACGGTATCAGACGTCGTCATGGAAAATTCTGGCTCTGCGCAAAGGTTGGAGGTTGTCGTCGAAGGCTCCGAGGGCTCGACCCGGCTCGACCGCGTGCTGGCGCTGCACCTTGCCGAGCTATCGCGATCGAGGCTGAAAGCCCTGATTCTGGGGGGCGCGGTGAGCCTCAGGGACGCCGCGATCCGGGACCCCGCTTATCACGTCGCCTCCGGCGATACGATCACAATCGACGTGCCGGAAGCGGCCGCGCCGGAGCCGAAAGGCGAGGATATCGCCCTCGACATCGTGTTCGAGGACGACGACATCGTCGTCCTCAACAAGCCGAAGGGGCTGGTGGTGCATCCCGCGGCGGGCCACGAGACCGGTACGCTGGTCAATGCGCTGATCGCCCATTGCGGCGGCTCGCTCTCCGGCATCGGCGGGGTGCGCCGGCCCGGCATCGTGCACCGGCTGGACAAGGACACCACCGGGTTGATGGTGGTCGCCAAGAACGACCTCGCGCATGCCTCGCTCACCGCGCAATTCGCCGATCACGGCCGTACCGGGCCGATGCGGCGCGGCTACATGGCCTTCGCCTGGGGGCTGCCGGGCCGCCATCGCGGCACCGTGGACGCGCCGATCGACCGTCACCCGCATGCGCGCGAGAAAATGGCGGTGCGCCAGGGCGGCCGCGAGGCCGTGACGCATTGGGAGCTTCTGGAGAGTTTTGCCGGACGCGACGGCAAGCCGATCGCGACGCTGCTCGCCTGCGAACTCGAGACCGGACGCACCCATCAGATCCGCGTCCACCTCGCCCATATCGGCCACCCCCTGATGGGCGACGCCGTCTACGGCCCGCATTTCAAGACCAAGGCGAACCAGCTGGGCCCCGAGTCGCAGGCCGCCCTCGCCGCGCTGGGGCGGCAGGCGCTGCACGCCTACCTGCTGGTATTGGAGCACCCGAGGACTGGAGAATTACTTCACTGGGAGACGCCTCTGCCGGAGGATTTGCTTCTCCTTCAGGGGGCCCTCAAAGCGGCGCTATGACGCAGGCCGCTTCAGAAATGCTTTACATTACAAAAAGTTATAGCTGCCACACGGGGACGTGACGTCAGCAATCCTTCCCTTTTTGCCTTCCGATGGAGTATATTGCGCTTGCGTTGAAGACCAACGCGGAACATCGCAGCACCGATCGGCTTTAACCAAGCGGTCGTCTGCCTGGCCCGCCGCTATCGGGGGCCTGAACCTGTTTGGAGGGCGCACTATGGCCCGTACAGCTACCCTGCCGGTCCTTAATGGCGAATCCGGCCTTTCCCGTTACCTCGGCGAAATCCGCAAGTTTCCGATGCTGGAACCCCAGCAGGAATACATGCTCGCCAAGCGTTGGCGCGAGCACGATGATCGCGACGCCGCGCACCAACTCGTCACCAGCCATCTCCGTCTCGTGGCCAAGATCGCCATGGGCTATCGCGGCTACGGCCTGCCGATCTCCGAGGTCGTCTCGGAAGGCAATGTCGGCCTGATGCAGGCGGTGAAGCGGTTCGAGCCCGAGAAGGGCTTCCGTCTCGCAACCTACGCGATGTGGTGGATCAAGGCGTCGATTCAAGAGTACATCCTGCGTTCGTGGTCGCTCGTGAAGATGGGCACCACCGCGAACCAGAAGAAGCTGTTCTTCAACCTGCGCAAGGCGAAGAGCAAGATTTCCGCTCTGGACGAAGGCGATCTTCGCCCCGACCAGGTGGCCATCATCGCAAAGCGTCTCGGCGTCACGGCTCAGGACGTGGTCGACATGAACCGCCGCCTCGGTGGCGACGCGTCGCTCAACGCTCCGATCCGCGACGACGGCGAAGCCGGCGAATGGCAGGACTGGCTGGTCGACAATTCGCCCAACCAGGAAGCCATGCTGGCCGAGCACGAGGAGTATGATCACCGTCGTGACGCCCTGAACGGCGCCATGGGCGTGCTCAACCCGCGCGAACGCCGCATCTTCGAGGCCCGCCGCCTCGCCGACGAGCCGATGACCCTGGAAGACCTTGCCGCCGAGTTCGGCGTGTCGCGCGAGCGCGTCCGCCAGATCGAGGTCCGCGCCTTCGAGAAGGTGCAGTCCGCGGTCAAGGGCACGATCGCAAAGGCCGAACAGGCCGCGCTGGAAGCCGCGCTCTAAGCGCGAGGTTTTGGCGCCAGAGATTGGCGGATCAACAAGAGACAGAAAGCCGGCGGCGACGCCGGCTTTTTTGTTTGTTTGCGTGTGAGGCGCAGCATGTTCGCGGGGACGCGGACCAGGCATCTTGAACCCGCACTGCCGGTTGACCGACCAAAGGGATCGGGCCAACAGCATCAAGAGAACGGACACGCGCCGTGTCGATCATCCTGCAATCCACCGTGGGCGGCTTCTCCGCCCAGTTCATGCGCAAGCTGCCGCTGGTCGAGCAGGCGATGCGCGAGCACGGGCTCGAGCCGTCGGAGTTCGTGATCTCGAAGGACTATGCCTCGACCGCGACGATCCCGCTCATGGGTCCGTTCTTCTTCAATTACAGCGTCTATTTCGGCGAGGAGACATTCACCGTCACCGAGCCGAACGACATGGTGTTCCTGGACTACTTCTTCAAGCGCGTGCTGGCCGCGGACGGCCCGCCGGAACTGCCGCGGCGACCGGGCTTGATCCGGCGGCTGTTCGGGTGGATGTCGGAGCCGGTGTGATTGATCTTCCCCTCTCCCCTTGCGGGAGAGGGTGGCTCGCCGCGATAGCGGCGAGACGGGTGAGGGGTTGTCTCCGCGAGCACGTCTCTCACATCGTCATTCGCGGAGACAACCCCTCATCCGGCGCTTCGCGCCACCTTCTCCCGCAAGGGGAGAAGGGAAGAGCGCATCGTCGGCGCCTCGCTCACTCCTCCCATGTCCGCGCCAGCGTCGCAAGCCAGCAGCCTTCGCAATAGCGGGCATCCTTGTAGTCGATCCAGTTGTGCGCATAGACGTGGTCGAGCGGGATGCCGTAGCGCGCGCGCAGGATTTGGACGAGGATCTTCCACGCCGCGACCTGCGCCGCGGTCGGTCCCGTGGTGACGTCGGGATAGTTGCCGGCGAACTCGACGCCGATCGAATTGTCGCGCACCACCTGGCGGTAGGTCGGCTTGTTGTCGATGTACTTGTTGTCGTTGCGGTTGGCGCCGTCGCCATGGGTCGGCACCAGGTTTTCCGCGACCGCCCAATAGACGGTGCCGTCGGTCTCGACCCACAATGTGACGCCGCGACGCGTGGGATTCTTCGTTTGCATCTCGGCGCCGCCGCGCGCCGAGCCTGCCGGTCCCTCGGTCTGGTGCACGATGATGTTGCGCCAGGCTTTTGCGTTGCCGACATCGCCCCATGGCGCCAGCCACACCATCTTCAGGCCGGGAATGTCGGGCGTGCCGGAGGCGCGCGCGAGCTTTGCGAGCTCGGCGTCGGTCGCAGCGGCAGGTGCGATCAGAATGAGGGCGGCGAGAACGGCCGCGAGCAGGCGAGAGATCATCATGCGGGTCCAATGCGGACCTGACGTTAGCACGCCCTTACGCGAATTTGCGCAAGGCCTCGCCTGAACCGATCGGGTCAGGCATCAGCGGTGGCGCCGGATCGTGGACGGCAAAGTCGTTCTTGCCGTTCTTCTTGGCCGCATAGAGGGCGTGGTCGGCATGCGCGATCAGGCGGTCCGGAAACTGGCCGACGCCGCGGTCCCACTGCGCCACCCCGATCGAGATCGCAATCGGAATGTCGATGCCGGTGCAGCTGACGGCATCCTGGCGGCAGACCTCGAGCACGCGGCGGGCGATCGCAGCCGCCTCGCGCAAGGTCGACGACGGCAGCACGACGCAGAATTCGTCGCCGCCGGTGCGGGCGAGCATGTCGCCGGGCCTCAAGCGCGTCTGCGCCATCAGGGTGAAGTGCTGGAGGCAGGCATCGCCCGCGGCATGGCCATGGGTGTCGTTGATGGTCTTGAAGCCGTCGAGATCGATGACCAGCAGCGAGAACGGCTCGCTGCTGCGCTCCGAGCGGGCGCATTCTTCGCTCAGCCGCTGCAACAGATGCCGCCGGTTGGCGACGCCGGTGAGATCGTCGAGTAGCGCGAGGTCGGCGACCTCGTTGCGCAAGCTGTCCATCGCCATCAGCAGGAAGCCGAAATTGAGCGTCATGGACAGGAACAGGAGACCCAGCACCATGACGCCATGAGCCTGGCCGCCGGCGCTTGCCGAGAAATCGCCGCCGAGCAGATTGCCCACCGTGCGGACGACGAGGATCGCGATAATGGCGAGGATGACGATGCCGGACAGCCGGGCGCCCGGACTGACGCGGCCTTCCGGCGGCGACAGCAACAGACGCAGCGCCAGCACCAGCGGCACGGCCTGACCGAGCGTGTAGCAGAGCATGCGCAGCTGCATGTTGTCGAAGCCGACCACGAAGAACACGACGCCGGCGAGGCTTAAGCCTGCTGTTGCGATCATGACGCGCCATGAGACGGGCCGGTGATAGAAGCGTTGAATGCCCATGGCGGCAAGGCAGCTCGCCGCGATGACGCCGGCGGCGCCAAGCAGGAGCGGCAACGGAGACGCGACGAACAGGCGCAGCAGGGCCGTCATCGCGCCGGTCGCGCCGATAAAGGACGATGCCATCCAGAACCGCGCGGCCGCGAATTTCGGATAGGTGCGCATCACGTAGGCCCAGATCAGGCCGAGCGCCAGGAAGTTGACGACGAACACGGTCCAGAGTGTCGGCACGTTCAGCATGGCGCACGCGGCGCGCGCAGCGTCGCGCCCTCCGTCCCTGCCAGCTGACCGTCCATGATCCCGTCCCCGTTTTCTTGGGGGGACAATGCCGCCGCCGCGCTTAACGGAGTCTCACTGCGATCCGCGAAAGCATGACTTTGGTTTTGGATTCATGAACGGCTGGCGCATTGTCGGATCGTTAGGCATGCCGGCGACGCGGATTCGTGAGCCAAAATCACCCGAAAATGCATCTGAGCTGTGGATAACGCGATGACACGGATGTGACAGCGCGGGGCAGAAGCGCGCGAATCTGCTGAGCTTGTCATCGAGGATGTTGCGAGGCTGGCCCTCCGCCGAGCATCCCTCGTGTCGCGTTTCACCATTAACCCTGAAGAGGATCCTATGGCTAAGAAAGCGAAGAAGGCGAAGAAGGCGACGAAGAAGAAGGCCAAGAAGGCAGCGAAGAAGAAGTAGCGAGGCTTCTTATTCTTTGCCCGGGTGGAGCACGCTCCGCCCGGGCGTCGGGTGGGAGTTCTGAGTTGGAAGATGGCGGGCGCAAGGCCCGCTTTTTTATTGGCTGGAGAAGCTATCGCTCCGCGAACGCCAGCTTGGCGCCGAGCGCGGCGAAGCCGGCGGCAAAACTCCGGCGCAGCCAGGCCATGACACGCGGGCGGGAGATGACGCGCTCGCGCACCGATGCCGCACAGAGGCCGTAGACCACGAACACCGCAAACGTCATCGCCATGAAGGCGCCGCTCAACTCCAGCATTCGCGCCAGCACATGGGCTTCGTCCGCGGCGATGAACTGCGGCAGGAAAGCCAGGAAGAAGATCGACAGTTTTGGATTGAGGATGTTGATCAGGAAGCCGGTCACGATCACCCGACCGACCGAACGCTCGCGGATCTCGCCGTCGACTGCCAGCGCCCCGGTCTCGCGCAGCGCCTGCCAGGACATGTAGAGCAGATAGGCGACACCGCACCATTTCAGCGCGGCGAAGGCGAGCGCGCTGGTGTGGAGCACGGCGGCGAGCCCCAGCATCGCGGCCGTCATGTGCGGCACGATTCCGAGGGTGCAGCCGAAGGCAGCGGCGATGCTCGCGCGCGAGCCGCGGGTCAGCGCGGCCGCCAGCGTGTAGAGCACGCCGGTGCCGGGCGAGGCGACGACGATCAGCGAGGTGAGCAGGAAGGACAAGGTCATGGACCGACCTTATCACCGCGCCGCGGACCACGAAAGCCGGCCTGCCGGATCGACCCTCAGGACAGCTGCGCGATCTCGGCCTCGCGGAGCACGTCGAGCGGCGCCCATGGCTTGGCCCAGAACTTCGCGCCGTTCGGCAAGGCCTGCATCAAGGGCCGGCCGGAGGTGACGACGACGTCGAGCTTCGGGTTGCGGTCCTTGGCGACATGCGCGAGCTCGACGCCGTTCATGCGGCCGGCAAGCTGAACGTCGGTCATCATCAGGCAGAGCGCGCCGGCGCTCTTCTCCAGCACAAGCTCGGCCGCCTCGGCGCTCTCGCATTGAATGACGTCGTAGCCGCTTTCTTCGAGAAGAAGACTGAGCATCTCCCTCTGCATGAGGTCGTCTTCCACGATCAGTGCGGTGGCTCGAAACGGCTTTGCTTGTCCCATCGGCGGCTCCCAATGCTGCCTGTCTTCATCAAGTAACGTAGGTTAAGGTGGGAACCGCCATGCGGTTCGGTTCCAATATGAAAAAATGTAAATCATAGTTCCGCTCAAGTGGCTCGACGGGGGGATCATCTTGACTGCAATCCGCGGCGCCGCCGCTATCACCGGAGCGGCAAGCGGCATCGGCCGCGCACTGGCGATCGAACTTGCACGGCGCGGCTGCGATCTCGCGCTCGCCGATCGCGACGAGCCCGGGCTGAAGACGCTCGCGGCCGAGATCGGCGCCGCAAGCAAGCTCAGCCTGCATCGCGTCGATGTCAGCGAGCCCGACGACATCGCGCAATTCGCGCGTGAGGCGGCCACCGCGCATCCCGCACTTGGCATCGTCATCAACAATGCCGGCGTTGCACTGATGGGATCGTTCGAGGAGATCGAGCAGGCGCAGATGGACTGGCTGTTCGACATCAATTTCTGGGGCGTGGTGCACGGCACGCGCGCCTTCCTGCCGCATCTGAGGACGAGGCCAGAGGCGCACATCGTCAATTTGTCCTCGATCTTCGGCATCATCGCCCCGCCGGGACAGTCGGCCTATGCCGCGGCGAAATTCGCGGTGCGCGGCTTTTCCGAGAGCGTGCGGCATGAGCTGGCCATGGCGGGCAGCCCTGTCAGGCTGTCGGTCGTGCATCCTGGCGGCGTCGCCACCGCCATCGCCCGCAACTCGCGCACCGGGGTCGGCGTCACCGACAACGCACGCCGGTCGCAATCGATCGAGCGGTTCGAGAACGCGGCAAGGACCACGCCCCGGGACGCCGCGCTGCGCATCATCAAGGGCATCGAGAGAAACGAGCCGCGCATCCTGATCGGCAACGACGCCCGCTTCATGGATCTCCTGCAGCGCTTCCGCCCGGCAACGTACTGGGCGCCGTTGCAGCGCAAGCTGGAGAGGATGGCGAAGGGGACGGAGTGAGGGGCGCCGTCGAATTAAACCGTCGTCCTGGCGAGCGTTCACGGACCTCTCCGTTGTCATTCCCCGCGAAGGCGGGGAATCCAGTACGCCGCAGCCTCTCCGTATTCTCGCGCGGTCTCTGGAATACTGGATCGCCCGCCTTCGCGGGCGATGACACCAAGTATGTGCGCGAGTGCTCCGTCTCTTTGGCTCCCCTCACTGCCCCGCCAGCCGATCGGCAAAATACCCGATCGTCTTGCGATAGATCACCGCCCTGTTCCATTCGCGCATGGCCTCGAAATTGGCGGTGCCTTCGCTGTAGGGCTGGCCCATCTTGAAGCCGCTGGTGTGGAGCAGGTTCGCGGTCGAGGCGAGCACGTCGGGGACGCTGTGGCGGAGATCGACGTGGCCGTCGCCGTCGAAATCGACGCCGTACTTGATGTAGGAGGAGGGCAGGAACTGGGTCTGGCCGATCTCGCCGGCATAGGCGCCGATCAGGTCGCGCAGCGGCAGGTCACCGCGCTGCACGATCTTCAGCGCCGCGAGCAGCTCGCCCTGGAATAGCTCGGTGCGGCGGCAGTCATGCGCGAGCGTCGCCAGCGTGCGGACCACCGGCAGCTTGCCGATGTCGCCCTTGCCGAAATCGCTCTCCAGCCCCCAGATCGCGACCAGGATATAGCGGGGCACGCCGAACTGCTGCTCGATGCGTGACAGCAGCGCGGCGTGGCGCTGCAACAGCGCCTTGCCGCCATTGATGCGGCCGGGGCCGACCCGGGTCGAGACATACTGCTCGAAGCTCTTGTTGAAGGTGTAGCGCTGGCGCCGGTCGAAGGCGAGCACCGCGCCGTCCTGCTGCACACCACTGAGTGCCGCGCTGGTCACGCCCGCCGAGACGCCGGCTGCTTGCGCTTCCGCGGTCATGCTCGCGACAAAGCTATTGAAGTCGCCGCCGCAGCGCGCGGCCTGCGCCGATCCGCCGGCCAGACAGGTGATGACGGCGATGGCCAGGGCGTATTTCGACATTGGGAAAAATCCTACAGGGAATGAGTGGGGAAGCGGCGCGCGATCATGCCCGGGAACCGGATTCGCGTCAAAGCGGCAAATCCTCGCCAGAACCGATCGCATCCTGCTCGACGAATGAAGTCCGATGTCGCGACTCCTGCATATCTGAGATGCGCTCGCTGCGACTTCGCAGCGCCAACGATTTGCCTTGCCATGGCTTGGCGCCGGTTCTAATATTCTATTCTAGGTTGTCGCCCCGCCAGCCCCGGGCGACGCTGAAGACCAAAATAAACGGCGGGCTTCGCGGCCCGCCGTTTGTTGAGGCAAGGGTGAGGCAAGGATCTCCTAAGGAGCGCATCGGGTTTTACGAAGCGTTGGACTCTTCCGCCCGACATCGAGGCGCCTCGTAAATGGGTTCGTCGATCGATCGCGCAGCTGGTTCTGCCGCTGCAGGGTCCGCGCCCAGCCACCGGAAACCTGCCAAAGTCATTTGACTATGGCCCCCTGATCGACGAAAAGCCGGCCATGGCCAAAAAACCCGGAACCAATCCCAAGGGCGAATTCGCCTTTTTCAACGTCTTCTATGAAGACGGCTCACAACGCTCCAACCGGCGCGTGCCCGCCGAATTGCTCGGCGGCCTCGACGGCGACGAGCCGGCCCGCGCCTATATCATGGAGCAGGACCGCGAGATCGCCGAAAAATCCGGCCGCCCGGCGCTTGAGATCAAGAACCTCGAGCGGGTCGGCGCGAAGAAGAAATAGGTCGACCCAGGCAGGCGCTCACCAGCGCCCGCTCCGCCTGTTCCAGGCAAACAGCAGATCGGCAAACCGATCATAGAAGAACCGGGTGAACGGCAGCGCCACGCGATTGCCGAACAACCCCGCAAGCCACCCCTCCCCCGGGGTCAGCGTCCAGAGCGCAATCGCGACATCCGCACCGACGATGAGTTGGCCGGTCTCGTCGGTCGCATGCAAGCGACGTCTGATGTCGTCGAGCGTGGCGCCAAAGTGCCCCAGCGCATCGGGCTGCTCGTTGATATCCCTGAATTCGATCGTGCCCGCGCGCACCAGCGCCAACAGCTTGTTGCGCTGCCAGTCGATGCCGGCATCGCAGACAGGGCAACGGGTGTTGTACCAGACGGTGAGGTGAGCCGGCATCATCAAAGCATAGATGTCGATCCTTGCGACGTCGAGGTTGGAGCCATCCACCCGGAATTCCAGAATCGATGCGCCTCTCTGGTCGGGTGTATATTCGATTGGAAAAGCATGAGCCTCTATTGGGCTGAACGCTGTCGAAGTAGGCGTGAACGAAAACGGCGGGCTTTCGCCCGCCGTTCTTGTTTCAACAGACCGCCAAGTGGCGGCGTTTGAACTAGTTATCCAGGAAGCTCCGCAGCTTCCGCGACCTTGACGGGTGCTTCAACTTCCGCAGGGCCTTCGCCTCGATCTGTCGAATACGCTCTCTCGTCACCGAGAACTGCTGGCCGACTTCTTCCAGCGTGTGGTCGGTGTTCATGCCGATGCCGAAGCGCATGCGCAGCACGCGTTCTTCGCGCGGGGTGAGCGAGGCCAGCACGCGCGTGGTGGTCTCGCGCAGGTTGGACTGGATCGCGGCGTCGATCGGCAGGATCGCGTTCTTGTCCTCGATGAAATCGCCGAGATGTGAATCCTCTTCGTCGCCGACGGGCGTCTCCAGCGACAGCGGCTCCTTGGCGATCTTGAGGACTTTTCGGACTTTCTCCAGCGGCATGCCGAGCTTCTCGGCCAATTCCTCAGGAGTGGGCTCGCGGCCGATCTCGTTGAGCATCTGGCGCGAGGTGCGCACGATCTTGTTGATCGTCTCGATCATGTGCACGGGGATGCGGATGGTACGCGCCTGGTCGGCGATCGAGCGGGTGATCGCCTGCCGGATCCACCACGTGGCGTAGGTCGAGAACTTGTAGCCGCGGCGATACTCGAACTTGTCGACCGCCTTCATCAGGCCGATGTTGCCTTCCTGGATCAGGTCGAGGAACTGCAGGCCGCGATTGGTGTATTTCTTGGCGATCGAGATCACGAGACGGAGGTTGGCTTCCACCATCTCCTTCTTGGCCTGGCGGGCTTCGCGCTCGCCCTTCTGCACCGAGTGCACGATCTTGCGGAACTCGATAATCTCCAAGCCGGTCAGCGCCGCGAGCTGATGCACCTCGTGGCGGAGGTCCTTGATGCGGTCCTTCTCGTGATGGACGAAGTTCTTCCAGCCCTTGGCCGACAGCTTCGAGACACGGTTGAGCCAGCGCGGATCGAGCTCCGAGCCGGTGTAGTTGCGCAGGAAGTCTTCGCGCGCGACGCCGTGGCTGTCGGCAAGGCGCATCAGGCGGCCCTCGTGGGAGACGAGGCGCTTGTTGATGTCGTAGAGCTGCTCGACCAGTGAGTCGATACGCGCCTGGTTCAGGCGCAGCGACTTCACCTCGACGATGATCTCGTCCTTGAGCTTGCGGTATTTGCGCTCCTGGTGCGGCGAGAGCGAGGGGCCGTGCGAGGTGCTCTCGAGCTGGTTCTGGATGTCCTGCTCTTGCAGCTTGCGCAGCTTCTTGTAGCTGTCGGCGATCTTGTCGAAGATCTCGACGACCTTCGGCTTGAGCTCGGCCTCGATCGCCGCAAGCGACATCTGGTTCTCGAACTCGTCGTCCTCGTCCATGTCGGCTTCGGCGGCGGACTCCGCGGGATCCTTCGCGGCGTCGCCGGCATTGCCGGGCGCAGGCGCGGCGCGGAACGGGGTCGGCGCCGGCGGTGCGGCGGGCGGCGCGACATGCGCCGGCGCGGAGCCGGTGGCCTGGCCGCCTTCGGCCGACGCTTCACCGGTCTCGCCGTTCGGACCGGCGATCATCGCATTGTTCATGCCGGCCTTGGCGTCGGGCCCAGCATAGGTGGCTTCGAGATCGATGATGTCACGAAGGAAGATTTTTCCTTCGTTGAGCTCGTCGCGCCAGATGATGATGGCCTGGAAGGTCAGCGGGCTTTCGCACAGACCTGCGATCATCGCCTCGCGGCCGGCCTCGATGCGCTTCGCAATCGCGATTTCGCCTTCGCGCGACAGCAGCTCGACGGTGCCCATCTCGCGCAGATACATGCGCACGGGATCATCGGTGCGCTCGCCCGGCTCGCTCTTCTTGACCTCGGTGACGGCCTTCTGGGTGACTTCGACCAGTTCGTTGTCGGTCTCGTCCTCGCCGCTCTCGTCCTTGTCCTCCTCGCCTTCGCTATCGTCGGCTTCGGTGACGTTGATGCCCATGTCCGAGAGCATGGACATGATGTCCTCGATCTGCTCGGGAGAGGTCTGGTCGGACGGCAAAACTTCGTTGAGCTGATCGAAGGTCACGAAGCCGCGCTTCTTGGCCTGCTTGATCATCTTCTTCACGGCCGCGTCGGACAGATCGAGCAACGGCGAGGGCGCGTCCTGGGAGTCCTTCTCCGGCGCGTCCGCTGCCTTGTCGTCTTTTTCCTTGTCCTTCGCCTGCAGCGTCTTTGCCTTGGTGGCCATCCATTGCTCCTAAACGCGTTTCACACAGACGTTCGCCGCGCCCGCGTGAAATCACTTGAACCTGTTGCTCGATGCTCTCGCTTCGTCAGATCTCGACACGGAAAGGGCGGCGCGGACCTCTTGTCGCCACCCCCGACCTTTCACTCGCCGGATTTGCCTAACGCTTCGTAGAGCCTCTTTGTCGCAGCGGATGCAGGTGTAGTGCCAACAGCAATTGCGCGGATTCATTCCTGACGCGTCTGTTCTGCCTGCGGCCGCCTGGTGGCCAAAGTGCTACAAGACCGTTAAGCCTCGATTAACCCTGTTTTTGCCGCCAAACCTCGGATTTGGCGAGTCTTTTAGCGGTTCCGGTCCCGGCCGTCCGCATGATTCTTTCATCACACGCTCTTCTGGAACCGGCCCGACAGCTCGCCAAAACCCTCGATCAGGGCCTCGGTGCCGTCGACTTCGCCTATCCGAGCCTTGACGTCGCGCAGCCACGCCATGTTGGCCTCGCTGGGATCTTCCCCCAAGGCCAGCTCGGCGTCTTTCAGCTCTCTAAGTAGTGAATGGTACTGCCGATGCAAGGCGACCAGCTGATGCCAGGTGGAGAGAACGTCGTCCCGTGCGGCGCCCTCGCGGGCGCCCCACACCGCCGCGGTCGTGATGCCGCCCTCAACCCTTTGAAGGGCCTGAGAAAATCCACCCTTCTCGAGGTCGCTGCGCATCTTCTCGGCGAGCTCGCCGGGGTCCGGCGAATGGTGATGGTCGTTGGCGAAGGCGGCGATGATGCCGGCCCGGAGCTTATGGACCTCGGGATGGGCGAGCTCCAGGGCCGCGACTTCCTCGAGATGATCGTGCAGCAGCCAGGGGTGATTGATCAGGATTTGCAGGATCAGGGCCTCCCGGCGGGAGATGGCGCTGCGCTGGCCGCGCATGATCGGGCTTGCCGCGAGCTGCGCGCTCGCCGCCTGGTAGGGTCCGGAGGGCAGCTGGATGGGCCCGGGTGGGCCGCGGCGGCCTCCAAATCCCTGACCGCCGAATCGATTCGCGCCTCCCCCACCGCGGGGCTGGAACTGGCGACCGCCGGGCCCGGGGCGGAAATTGCCACGGCCGGCGCCAAAGCCGCCGCGCCCGCCTTCGGGGGCAAAGGCACGCTGGAGCCGCTCGGCAAGATCCTGCCGATAATAGCGCCGCACCACCTCGTCGCGGATGCCGTTGGAGAGCTCCTTGATGCGCGCCTCTAGCGCGGCGCGGCGCTCGGGCGTGGCGAAATTGCCGCCTTCGAGCTCGCGCGACCAGATCATCTCGGCGAGCGGACGCGCCGCCGCGATCACCTCCTCGATCGCGCCACGACCGCCGGAGCGCACGAGATCGTCGGGGTCCTGCCCTTCCGGCAGCAGGGCGAAGCGCAGACTCTTGCCGGGCGCGAGGAAGGGTAAGGCGAGATCCGCGGCACGATAAGCGGCTTTCTGGCCGGCGCGGTCGCCGTCGAAGCAGAGGATCGGCTCGTCCGCCATTTTCCAGAGCAGCGCGAGCTGGTTTTCAGTGAGCGCGGTGCCGAGCGGCGCCACGCTGCCGGCAAAGCCCGCGGTGACCATGGCGATGACGTCGACATAGCCTTCGACCACGATGAGGGGGCTGCCGTCATGGGTGGCTTTGCGCGCGGTCTGGTGGTTGTACAGATTGTCGCCCTTGTGGAAGAGCGGCGTCTCCGGCGAGTTCAGGTACTTGGCCGGAACGTCCTTCTCCAGCGCGCGCCCGCCGAAGGCGATGACGCGGCCGCGCAGATCCGTGATCGGAAACATCACGCGATCGCGGAAGCGATCATAGGGCACCGGGATGTCGTTGCCGGCCACCAGCATGCCGGTTTCGACCATGTCGTCGACGGAGACGCCGAGCTTGCCGAGATGCTCTTTCAGCGCAAAGCGATCAGGTGGCGCATAGCCCAGCCGAAACTGCAATTGCGTCGCCGGCGAGATCGCGCGGTCGGCGAGATAGCCGCGCGCCTTGGCGCCGACGCGCGAGGCCAGCGTCTCGGCAAAGAACTTGGCGGCGAGATCCATGACGTCATGCAGCGAGCGGCGCCGCTGCTCCTGACGCGCCGCATCCGGCGTCACCGCTGGCAGCGGCAGGCCCGCCATATTGGCGAGCCGCTCCACGGCCTCCGCGAACGGCAGGCCGTCGGTCTCCATCATGAAGCTGATGATGTCGCCGTGCTTGCCGGATGAGAAGTCGTGGTAAAAGCCCTTCTGGTCGTTGACGTAGAAGGACGGCGTCTTTTCCTGCTGGAACGGCGACAGCCCCTTCCACTCTCGCCCCGCCTTCTTCAGTTTGACGCGCTTGCCCACGACTTCGGAGACCGAAAGCCGGGCCCGAAGCTCGTCGAGGAATTGGGGCGTGAAGCGCATCAGGTTGATTTCTGGGGTGAGTCGGGCGTTTTGCCAACGAATAGGCATATAAGGATGCCCCCGGGAAATACGATGCACTTAGGGCTTCTCCCGGCTATTCACAGGTCGAAGATTCGACGGAAAGCTTGAACCCGCCCCGGTTCCACGCTTCCATGGGGGCCATGTTCAGGACCTTCCGAGGCGGCCAGAGCGGGGGTTGGCGCATCACCTCGATTTCGCCGGTGACGGGCGAGCCCCTCGCCTTCATGCCAACGCTGTCGGTCACCGACAGCGAGGCCATCGCGTTGCCGCTGGTGCCCTCGCGCAATGCCTGGCGCCTGGTCGGTGTCGCGAGCAGCTTGCGCTACACCGAGCGCCCGGAGAAGCAGCAGCTCACTGCCGTGCAGGCCGGCCTCGGCCGGCTGGAAGCAACCAGTGCGGCGCTGATCCCGATCCGCAAGTCGCAGGCCTGGTGGGATCTGACCCAGGAAGAGCGCCGCAGGATCTTCGAGGACAAGTCGCATCACATCGCGAACAGCCTGCGCTTCCTGCCTGCGATTGCGCGGCAGCTCTATCATTGCCGCGACCTCGGCGGGCCCTTCGACTTCCTGACCTGGTTCGAATTCGCGCCTGCGCACGCCTCGCTGTTCGAGGAGCTGGTCGCGATGCTCAGGCGAACCGAGGAGTGGAGTTATGTCGAGCGCGAGGTCGACGTGCGCGCAGTGAAGGAAGTGCTGTCGGGCTAGAGCCCAAGAAAGCGGCCGGATTCGATGCGCGGCAGATCGGTGACGGGCCAGTTGTAGATGTAAGTCCAGGCCGGTGCCGTCACCCCGTCTGCACCTGTCACGTCGACCAGCTGGCGCAGATATTCGGTCGGCTCCGGAAAGCCCTCGCCGCAGGCCTCGTACATGTCGAGCTCGCGCAAGAGTTCGTCGGGCACGCGCAGGTGAAAGAGTTCGCCGTGGACGCGGTCGGACGGCACATCAGAGAGCAGCAGCCCCGGATAATGCTTCACCAGAACGAGCCGGCCGCGGCAGGTCGCTTCCCCCAGAAAATCCGCGTGGCCCGCAAGCAGCCGCGCCATCGGATGGTCGAAGCCGCGCATCAGCGTGCCGTAGACGAAGAGACGATTGGAGGTCATGGCCTTCTATAACCATCAATCGGCAGCGTGCAAATCGCAGCGGATCTACAAAACCTCCGCCTCGAGTGTCTCGCCGCTGCATTGCTCGTCCGACACCACCCTGATGGTCACGTCCATGGCGTCGAACGCGCCGGCAGGGCCGATATAGACGCCGTGCAGCGGGATTGCCTGGCGCGGATCGCGGGCGACCGCGACGCGGATGAGGTCGCGGGTGCCGACGATGCCGTTGGTCGGATCGAACTCGATCCAGCCCGCGCTGGGCAGGTAGACCTGGACCCAGGCATGCGTCGAACCGCCGCCGACATGGCGCTGCTCAATATCCTCCGGCAGGAAGATGTAGCCGGAGACGAATCGTGCGGCGATGCCGAGATGACGCAGCGCCTCGATCATGAACAGCGCGTAGTCGCGGCAGGTTCCGCTACCGGACTGCAAGGTGTCGAGCGGATGCTGCGTGCCCAGCTCGTGGCGCTTGCGGTACTTGAACCGCTCGCGGATACCGTGGGTCATGCCGCTCAGGATCTTGAAGGTCGGCGTCGGCGCGTCCTCGTCGAGAAAGCCGCGCGCCCATTCCGCGATCTCGCCATCGGGATCGGTATATTGCGGCGTGATGTAGTGGACGAGGTCGGGAAACTCCTCATCGTCATACGCGAAAGGATAGAAATAGGCCGAGTCGTCCGGCGTCAGCGCGAACTCCTCGACCGGATTGTGCTCGACGGTGACGTGCCAGTCGAAGATCAGCGCGTCCGCGCGCTCGTCGAAATTCGCGATCGCGACGGAATTGCCGAACACGTCGTGGATCCAGTGCAGCGACATCGGCTCGGGCGATATCTCGAGCCTGGAGTCGAGCACGCGCAGATCATGCCCGTCGCGCGGCCGCAGCATGATCCTGTGTTCGCCGAACGCCACGGGGCGGGTGTAGCGATATTCGGTCTTGTGATGAATCGTCAGCAACGGCATCGTCAGGCAATCATGGTGATGTCGGGCGGACCAATCTATAGCAATCCCGCCCGATTCTTCGGGGTGACTGCTGTTTCATTAGGCAATCAGGATGGCTTTAGACACAATCGGGGCGACCAATCAACTCCTCAGCGAGGGTGACGTCCCCCCGGTGCACGAGGTGAATGCGCAAGGGACATCGCCTTTTTTGCTCACCTCGGACCACTACGGACGGGTCCTGCCGGCTGCGCTTGGCGATCTTGGCGTCGCCGAGAACGAGCTGACGCGGCATATCGCCTGGGACATCGGCATTGGGGGTGTCGCCGACCGGCTGGCAGAGATGCTGGGCGCACATCTGATCGCCCAGCGCTATTCGCGGCTGGTGATCGACTGCAACCGCCCGCCCGCCGCCGTGAGCTCGATTCCCCTGATTTCCGAAGCAACCGCGATCCCGCGCAACGAGGGAATTTCGGAGCAGGAGCGCAAAGCGCGCCGCCGCGAGATTTTCGAGCCCTATCACCGCCGTATCGATGCCGCGATCGACCGCCGCGTGCACGACAAGCGGCCGACGGTGCTGGTGTCGCTGCACAGCTTCACCCCCGTTTACGCCGGCGTCGCGCGTCCCTGGCACATCGGCGCGCTCTACAATCGCGACACCGTGCTGCCGCAGCTGCTGCTCAGGCATCTCCGCAGCGAGGGCGATCTCGTCGTGGGCGACAACGAGCCCTATGCGGTGAACGACCTCACCGACTACACCATCCCCGTGCACGGCGAAGCTCGCGGCCTCGTCAATACCGGCATCGAGATCCGCCAGGATCTGATCGCCGACCAGTCTGGCCAGCAACAATGGGCCGAGCGGCTGGCGCGGATTTTTGCAGAGATCGAGGTTGAGCTGCCGGCGGAAAGGCTGGTCGATTAGCCCGACAGCGGTTATTTCGCCCTGGTCAGCGCCAGCCAGATGCCGCCGCCGATCATGAAGCCGCCGGAGATGCGCGACATCATGCGGGTGCGGCGAGCCGAGAAGAACTTCCGGGCCCGCCCCGCGGCGATGGCGTAGAGCGCGTCCGTCATCACCGCAGTGACCATGAAGGTGGCCCCCAGCAGTGCGACCTGCGGGAAGTGGTCGCGGTTCATGTCCATGAACTGCGGGATGAAGGCACCGAAGAACACCAGCACTTTCGGGTTCGACAGCAGCACCAGGAAACCTTGCAGGAAGAATCCGCCGCGCGGCGGCGCCGGCGGCTCATCCACATTGACGCCCTCGACCGGCGCCCAGATCAGCTTGATGCCGAGCCAGACCAGATAGGCGGCGCCGGCAAAGCGCACCCAGTCGAACCAATACCCCATGGTCGCCATCAGCGAGGTCAGTCCGACCGCGACGATGCCGATGACGATGGCGAGGCCGGCCTGCGCACCGGCCACATTGGTCAGCGCCGCGCGCGTGCCGTGGCGCAGCCCGTTGGCGATGACGAGGGTGACGATCGGCCCCGGCAACAGCGCGAGCGCGATGCAGGCGGCAAGGAAGGCGAGATAGGCTTGCAGAGACATCATGGGGAGGACTCGCTGGGAGCGGTTTGGGGCATTAATGCATGACACTCAATGTCCGTCCAGCGCCGCAGCCCCCACGTCTTCATCTCCGGTGCTGCAGGAACACGAGCCGCGCGCGATGCATCACCGTCTTGACAAGCAACCATTTGGTTGCCTATTATCGCCGCCATGGATGAGGTCTTCAAAGCGCTCGCCGATGCGTCACGACGGTCGCTGCTCGACAGACTTCACGCCAGGAACGGCCAGACGCTGAACGAACTCTGCGAAGGCCTCGCGATGACGCGCCAGGCCGTGACCAAGCACCTTGCCATTCTGGAAGAGGCCAATCTGGTCACGACCATCAGGCACGGCCGCGAGAAGCTGCACTATCTCAATCCGGTTCCGATCCATCAGATCGGCGAACGCTGGATCAAGAAATTCGAGCGCGGCAAGCTCGCCGCACTCGGCGAGTTGAAACGCCAGTTGGAGAAGCGCGATGAGTAAGCCGCAATTCGTCTATGTCACCTACATCGAGACAACGCCAACGAGGCTGTGGGAGGCGCTGACATCGAGCGAGTTCACCAAGCAATACTGGTTCGGCGCCGAGGTCAGGTCCGACTGGAAAATCGGCTCCCCTTTCGCGCTGCTGCTGGACGGCGAGACCACCGATTCCGGCGAGATCCTCGAAGCCGATCCGCCGCGGCGGCTGTCTTACAGCTTCAAGCACCAAAAATACGAGGAGCTGCGCGGTGAGCCGATCTCGCGGGTGGTCTTTACCATTGAACCGTTCGGCTCGCTCGTGCGTTTGACGGTGCTGCATGACGGCTTCGTCGAAGGCGGCAAATATTTCGGCGCCGTTTCCAACGGGTGGCCGGCGATCCTGTCCGGGCTCAAGAGCCTGCTGGAAAGCGGCAAGGTGCTGGCCATTCCGCACGCAGCCCTCAACAAGGGATTCGATGCAAAATGAACCTCGATCAGTTCAAACCGCTCACCGTCTACACGATTTACATCGCCGCGACGCCGGACCAGGTGTGGGAGGCGCTGACCTCCGCCGAGTTCAGCCGCAAATACTTTTCCGGCTTTGCGGTCGAGATGGAGCCAAGACTCGGCGGCAAATTCGTCGTGCGCGCGCCTGATGGCTCGGAACACATTTCGGGCGATGTGTTCGAATACGCTCCGCCGAACAAGCTGACGGTGACGTGGAACGTCAACTGGCCCGACCTCGTCGCGAAGCTCGGCACGACGCTTGTCACTTACGCGATTGAACAAGCCGGCGAGGCCGTCCGCCTCACCATGAGCGAACGCCACGACCGCCCGCTCAGCGACGACATCCTTTCCGGCGGCCGCACCGGCTGGCCCGCAATCCTGTCGGGGCTGAAGAGCCTGCTGGAAACGGGCAAGGCGCCGCAGATCAAGATGGCGCCGCCGGCGCAGATGCTGGAAGCGTTGAAGGCGATGGGTATCAAGACGCCGTAGCGGGCGAACTCCGTGTCGTCATCGCTTCTTCTTCACCGGAGGCGGATTGATTTCGTCGATCTTGCGACTGCAATCCGCTTCCGAGTCGTGCGGGCCCGAGACAAAGGTTCCGCTGACCTTGATCGCGTACCAGCCCGACTCGACGCCGAGCCGGAGCGCTTCTTCTGTCTTGACGTGCCGTGGCGAGAGAGCTTGCATCGGTTGAGTTTGCATCGGGTGCTTTCGGTTGGCGTTCGATCTCATGATCGATCGCGGTGAAACCTTCAGGTGTCCGCGGCACGCGCCTGCCGCGTCCAACTCACCGCTGGAGTGGGCAATATGCGCGACGACCGCTGTTACGACGTCGCTACGAGTCGGCTCCGCCGGTGCGAGGGAATGAGGCGCTTCACGTCGCGCGAATAGTCGTGGCGCTGCATAGGCGCAGAAACGACAGATCTTTCGACATTCCCGCACCGTGCGCGCAATCGCCGCAATTAGCTATCATTTTCTCGCCCGTGCCGCACTTTTGAGGCGCCAATTGCCGCCCGCGACCGAATAAGCCGTCAAAGCCTTGTGATCGGCCGCTTCGTAGCCATGTTACGAGCTTAGCCAAGGGAAAATCGTATGAAGCTCCGCGTCGGGTTTGAGATGCTGTACGAATTCCCGCAGCCCACGCCTATGATCATGGTGCTGGGCACGCACTTCACCCGCGCCTCCGATGTCATCGTGCCCGACCTGCTGACCACCAGACCGTCGGTGCCGATCACTCCCTATCGCGACCTCTTCGGCAATTGGTGCAGCCGCATCGTGGCGCCGGCTGGCGCCTTTCGCCTTGCCGGCGACGGCGTCGTGAGCGACAGCGGCCTGCCCGATCCAGTGTTCCCGAACGCGGCTCAGCACGCCGTCGAGGCGCTGCCGACCGACACGCTCGTCTATCTGCTCGGCAGTCGCTACTGCGAGACCGATCGCCTGTCGGATATCGCATGGAAGTTGTTCGAGCACACGCCGCCCGGCTGGGCGCGGGTCCAGGCCATCTGCGATTTCGTTCATCGTCACATCGCCTTCGGCTATGAGCACGCGCGCGCGACCAAGACGGCGCGGGAAGCCTACGACGAAGGCAAGGGCGTGTGCCGCGACTATGCTCATCTTGCCATCGCGTTCTGCCGCTGCATGAACATCCCGGCGCGTTACTGCACCGGTTATCTCAGCGACATCGGCACGCCGAAGCCCTGGGCCGTGGGAGATTTCGCCGGCTGGTTTGAGGCTTATCTCGGCGGAAGCTGGCACATGTTCGATCCGCGCAACAACACGCCGCGGATCGGCCGCGTGTTGATCGCACAAGGACGCGATGCCGCGGACGTCCCGATCACCCAGACCTTCGGTCCGAATACCCTTGTCAATTTCAAGGTATGGACCGACGAGGCTGCCTGATGACAGACAGCAGCGTTGCACTCAGCGCCGATGAATTTGCGTCCTTGGCCGAGATCGGCAAGGGCAAGGCGCAAGGCGAAATCCCGCAAGCGCACGGCGAGCGCCTGACCAACCTCGGTTATGCAATCAGGCGCCTCGGCGAACTCGAACTGACCTCATCCGGCGAACGCCGGCTGGCAACTAGCGAATAGCTCGCTGCCGTTGCGTCCGGCTTCCTGCTACGCCACCGGCACCACGATCCGCCGATAAAGATGCCAGGTCGCGTGCCCGAGCACGGGCAGCGTCACCACCAGCCCCAGAAAATACGGCAGCGCCGAGACGATCAGGACCATCACGATCACCGCGGCCCAGCCAATCATCGGCAGCGGGCTGGCCACGACCGCGCGCACGCTCGTCACCATCGCCGTGACGAAATCGACCTCACGGTCGAGCAGCAGCGGAAACGACACCACGGTCAGCGAAAACAGGATCAGCGACAGCACCGCGCCGACCGCGTTGCCGATGCCGAGGAACAGCAGGCCCTCGTTCGTAGTCAGCACCACCGTCATGAACTCCTGTAGGCTCGAGAACGAGGCATGCAGGCCAAGCAGCAGCGCGATCAGAAGCCGCACCTGATACATCCAGACCACGAACACGAACAGCGTGACGAAGGCCATCCAGCCGATCTCGCTACGCGCGCGCACGGCCGACCAGATCGCGCCGAGCGAGACGGGCTCGCCGCGCTCGCGACGGCGGCTGACTTCATAGAGCCCGATCGCCACGAATGGCCCGAGCAGCGCGAAGCCGGCGGCCAGCGGATAGACCAGATAGACCATGCCGAACGCAGTGAAGCACAGCATGATGGCGATGCCGCCGGCGGCGTAGAGCGTACCGAAGCAGAGGCCGTAAAGCGGCAGCGCCTGGAAATCCCGCAGGCCTTCGACCAGCGCCTCGGCGATATCGGTCGCCGCGACAGGACGCACCACCGGATCGACCTTGCCCGAAATGGACATCAGCTTCCTCCTCGTTCGCCGGCGCGATCTCCGTCGCACGCGGATTGACTCGATCTTAGCGTCCCCGCGGCAGGTGCGCACGCGCGAGTTGTTGGCTGGACGACAGTATCCCGAAGCCGCCGGCGCAGACCCGGGAAAACCACCGCGCCGACGGCGCGCGTCCTTCGGGAAGCTCATCCGTCCTGCCCGCGGCTCGAAATCTTTCCCCGTCGGGGACTTTTTCGACCCGATGCCTATGGACTGAGCGGCGGGTGGTGCCGCAAATTGAGTCTTTGAACGAGCGCGATGACTCGAATGGACCGTCCGACCGATGAGCTTGCGTACCCGACTACTGATACTCGTCATCGCGGCCATGCTGGTGCCGGCGAGCCTCGTCGGGCTGCGTTTCGTGCAGAACCGGAGCAGTGAAGTCAACGCCGCCCTGGCCAATCTGTCGGCCTCGGCCGACGACATTGCGAGCGATCTGGGTGGGAAGATTCAGGGCACCGCTCAGCTTCACTATGGTCTGGCCCGCGCGCGCGACCTCGACACGCGCGACAAGGCGGCGTGCTCGGCGTTTCTGTCGGACGTGCGCGAGGAATACCCTCAGTTCACGGGAATCCTGACCATCGATCCGGACGGCAGCCTGTTCTGCGACTCGCTGCGGACCAACCGCACCCTCGATCTGAGGGATCGCGCCTATTTCAAGCAGGCCCTGGTCTCGCGCAACGTCGTGGTTGAGCCGGTATTCGGCCGGCTGACCGGAATATCGGTGCTCCAGATCGCATATCCGGTGCGATCGGAGGCGGGCGCGCTGAAGCTGGTGCTGCTTGCCTCGTTCAACCTGCGCAAATTCGCCGAGTATCACCACAAGCGGCTGCTCGCCGAGAAGGATATTCTGCTCATCGACGGCAAGGGCACCGTTCTCGTCGCTCCCTCGGGAGCCGGCTGGACCGCGCCCGTGGGCGCGTCGATCGCGGGATCCGACCTGCTCGGCTTCGCGACGGCTCCCGATCAAAAGGCATTTCAGGAAGTGACCGATCGCGACGGCCGCACGCAGGTCTGGGCCGTCGCCCACTCACCTTCGATCCGTGATGCCGGCCTCTACATCCTGGTCGGACGGTCCAAGGACGGATTGGTCGCGGCGGCGGATCGCCGGCTCTATGAGGATATGGCGATCCTCGCGGTGGCCTTGCTGCTGCTGCTGGCCGGCGTATGGATCCTCGCGACCGTGAGCGTCGGGCGCCAGGTCGGGCGGCTCGCCAACATGGCGAAGAGACTCGGGCTCGGCGATCTCAACGCGCGAATTCCTCCTCCCCATCCGCGCGGCGAGCTGGGCGGATTGATGACCCTGCTCAACGACACTGCCGAATCGCTTGAGCAGCAACGGGCGGCCATCGCGGACCTCAACCAGAAGCTCAGCCAATCCCAGAAGATGGAGGCCATGGGTCAGCTCACCGGCGGTGTGGCGCATGACTTCAACAATCTCCTCACCGTCATTCTCGGCAATTCGGAGCACCTTGCCGACAGGCTGGCGGGGAACAAGGAGTTGCACCGGATCGCCGGCGACATCGCGACAGCTGCCGAACGCGGCTCCGACCTGACGCGGAGCCTGCTCGCCTTCGCGCGCAAGCAGCCCCTGAGGCCGCGAGACATCGACATCGGCGAAAAGATTAAGGAGGTGGAGCACTTGTTGCGCCGCCCCTTGGGCGAGCACATCGAATGCACCTTCGCGCTCGCACCGGACCTGTGGTTGATCAGCGTCGATCCCGGCCAGCTCACGACTGCGCTGCTCAATCTCGTGCTCAACGCGCGCGATGTCATGCAGTTGGGCGGCAGGCTGACCATCGAGGCGCGCAACGTCTCGCTCGGTGAATCCGACTTGGACATCAATGGCGAACCGCGACCAGGCGACTATGTCATGGTGGCCGTGATCGACACCGGCAGCGGCATGACCGCCGAGGTGGCGAGCCGGGCGTTCGAGCCGTTCTTCACCACCAAGGAGGTCGGCAAGGGGACCGGGCTCGGCCTGAGCATGGTCTACGGTTTTGTGCGGCAGTCCGGCGGGCTGGTGCAGATGCAGTCCGCACCGAGACAAGGCAGCACCGTCAGGCTGTTCTTTCCCCGCCTGGCAACACCGCCAAACGAGGACGCCTCACCCGCCGAAGGGATCGTCACGCGCGAAGGAAGCGAGACCATTCTCGTCGTCGAAGACAACGACATGGTTCGGACTTATGTCGAAAGCGAGCTGAAGACGCTCGGCTATCGCGTCATCACGGCCGCGAGCGGCCCGGCGGCGCTCGACTTGTTGCGCCAGTCCGGGGATATCGACCTGCTGTTCACCGACGTCGTGATGCCCGGCGGCATGTTCGGGCCGGAGCTTGCCCGGCAAGCAATCCAGCTGCGACCCGGGCTCAAGGTGCTCTTCACCTCCGGCTACAGCCAAAATCCGGTCTCGGCGCCCGACGCAATCGGCGATGCCCGCATCCTGACCAAGCCGTTCCGGCGGCGAGACCTCGCCGCCATGCTGCGATCTGCGCTGTCGACGCCGTCGCGGTAGTCAGGAGCGCGACGCGAGGAGAAGCGCCGCACCCAGATTGGCCACGAACAAGGCCGCGTCGATGACGAAGATCCTGAGCATCGGGCCTTTCAACACGGGCCAATAAGCGACCCCGACGCGTCCTCCGCGCAGCAGGACCGGAAGGTTGTAGGCGAACTGGCTGAAATGGCAGGCGGCAAAGAACAGGAACAGCACCAGCTGCGCTTCGACCGGCTGGAAGAAGACCGGACGGGCTGCCAGAAGGTAGAGCGACAGAAGGCCGATCGGCAGATTGATGCCGCCAAGGAATGCCACGCTGGCCGACAATGTCGGCGCGATCGGATTGGTGCGCTCTTCCCGCGGCAGGAGAATCTTCAGTGTATTGGCTTGCGCAATGCTGAACTGGATGAAGGCGCCGCCGAACCAGAGCGCGTTGAGGAGCAGCACGATATCCGAAAGACGCATGGCGGAGCCCTCCCACGGCTCGTTGGCCAGGAAAGTGGCAAAGCCCGCTCCTCATGTCAACCATGTTGACTTCAGGAATCGTCAGTTGGTGTCGGCGATCGCCTCCATCACGCCCATCCACGCAGCCGCACCTGTCGCTCCGACGCGATCGAACGCCTCGCGCAGCACCTTGCGCTCGTGGTCCGATGCGCGCTGCTCGATGCGCTGCCCCGCGGCCGTCAGGCGCAGCAGCTTCGAGCGATGCTGCTCGGGCGAGCGTTTTGAGGTCAGGAGCTTGCGCTCAAGCAACAAATTGAGCGGCCGGTTCAGGGCCTGCTTGGAAATGCCGAGGATCTCGATCAGCGAGCCGATCGCGATATCGGGCCGGCGCGCCACCACGTAGAGGATGCGATGGTGCGGGCGCGACAGTCCTTGCTTGGCGAGATATGCGTCGGCTTCGAGTGTCATGCCGCGCCAGCCGTAATACATGAGCTCCAGCGCCGCATCGAGTTCGCTCAGCTTCGCAAGTGAAGCGCGGTGAAGCCCCGCGGCTTGAGACGTCTTTGCCATTGCAGGAAGCTAACCCCTCGTCCGCAGCTCGCGCCGCAGCACCTTTCCGGTGGCGGTCATTGGAAGTGTCTCCGCGAACTCCACGAACCGTGGGTATTCGTGGGCGGCGAGTTGCACCTTGACGAACTCCTGGATCTCGCGCGCGAGTGCGTCGCTGGCGGCAAAGCCCGGGCGCAGCACGATCCAGGCCTTGATCGATTCAGTGCGGATCGGATCGGGAATGCCGACCACCGCCGCCATCGCCACCGCCGGGTGCTTCATCAGCGTGTGCTCGATTTCGGACGGGCCGACACGATAGCCGGCGGTGGTGATGACGTCGTCCTCGCGGCTGACGTACCAGAAGTAACCGTCCTCGTCCTGCACCCCGAGATCGCCGGTGAGCAGGAACTCGCCGGCATATTTCTTCGACGTTGCCTCCGGATTGCGCCAGTATTCGAGCATCGTGCAAGGACAGGGTTGGCGCACCCCGATGATGCCGCGCTGGCCACGTGGCTGCTCCTCGCCTCTGTCATTGACGATGCGGACGTCGAAACCCGGCGTCGCCTTGCCCATCGAACCGGGGCGGATCGGAAACAGATTCGCGTTGCTGCCGATCACGAGATTGCATTCGGTCTGGCCAAACACCTCGTGCGCGTCGACGCCGAAGGTCTCGCGCACCCAGCCGAGCAGCTCGCCGCCGAGGGACTCGCCGCCGGTAAAGATGCTGCGCAGCTTGATGCCGGAATGCGTCACGCCGGCCTGCCGCATCAGCTTCAGCGCGGTCGGCGGCAGGAACACATTACGCACGCCGAGATCGGCCATCATCTGCATCGCCGCTTGCGGCTCGAACTTTCGCGCGCGGTGACCGACCAGGGGAATGCCGTGGTACCAGAACGCGAACAGGCCGTTGATGAGGCCGCCGATCCAGGCCCAGTCCGCCGGCGTCCACATCAGATCGCCGGGGCGCGGCAGGAAGTTGTGGCACATCTCGACATTGGGGAGATGTCCGAGCACGACGCGGTGGGCGTGCAGCGCGCCCTTCGGATTGCCCGTCGTGCCCGAGGTGTAGATGATCAGCGCGGGATCGTCAGCAGACGTGTCCACCAGCCTGAAGTCGGGCGATGCAGCCTTGACCGAATTCCAGAACGATGTCGTACCCGCCGGCGTTCGTTCGCCAACGATGTAGACCTTCTTCAGCTCCGGCAGACGGTCGCGAATCTTCGAAAGCTTCTCCCAGCCACCCTCGTCGGTGACGATCGCCCTCGCTTGCGAGTTCGACAGGCGGAATTCCAGCGCGTCTTCGCCGAACAATGCGAACAGCGGAATGGAGATCATCGCCGAACGGAACGCGGCCATGTGCGCGATCGGCAGCTCCAGCGACTGCGACAGGAACACCGCGACGCGGTCGCCGCGGACAAGGCCATCCGCCCTCAGCACATTGGCGAAGCGGCGCGACATCTCCGCGACATCGTCGAAGGATGTGCGCGTGATGGCGCCGTTCTCATCGAGATAGACCAGCGCCAGCCGGCCGGTGCCGTCGGCGTGGCGATCGCAGCAGGCCTCCGCCAGGTTGAAGCGCGCCGGGATCTCCCAGCGGAAATTGCCGTAGAGTTCGTCATAGGTGCTGGCTTCGGTGAGCATGGTCGTTTCCCGGCAGCGTCGTCTGACCGGACTTGTCCCGGCCATCCACGTTCTTGTTTGACCTGAGTTTAAGGGCGCGGATGCCCGGGACAAGTCCGGGCCTGACGGAGAATGCGTCTCAGCGCACCGTCCGGAAGAACTTTCTGACCTCGCCGACATACAGCTCCGGCTGCTCGAATGCGGCGAAATGGCCGCCCTTCTCCATCTCGCTCCAATGCGTGATGTTGCGGAAGTTCGGCTCCATCCAGCGCCGCACCGGCGTGATGATCTCCCTGGGAAAGACAGCCACGCCCGTCGGCACCTTGACGACCGGCGTGGTCCGGCGCTTGCCAAAGCTTTCCCAATAGAGCCGCGCCGACGAGGTCGCGGTCTCCGTCGCCCAGTAGAGCATGACGTTGTCGAGCAGCTCGTCCTTGGTGAAGATGTTCTCGGGATGACCGTTGCAATCGGTCCAGGCCCAGAATTTTTCCAGAATCCAGGCCGCCTGCCCGCTCGCCGAATCCGTCAAGCCGTAGCCGAGTGTCTGCGGCCGCGTCGATTGCTGCTTCGAATAGCCGGAGTCGAGGTCGACGTAATGCTTGAGGCCGGCGAGCGCGCGCTTCTCTTCCGGCGTCGGTTCGCCCTCGACTTTCGGCGCGGCGTTGAAGGCGAGCGTGATGTGGATGCCGGCGCAATGCTCGGCGTCCTGCATGCCAAGCGAGGTCGTCACTGCCGAGCCCCAGTCGCCGCCCTGCGCGCCGTACCTGATATAGCCGAGCCGGTCCATCAGCTGGGCCCAGGTCGCGGCGATACGATCGACGCCCCAGCCGGTGGTCTTGGGTTTGCCGGAAAAGCCAAAGCCCGGCAGCGACGGGCAGACAACGTGGAAGGCATCGGCAGGATTGCCGCCATGCGCGACAGGATCGACCAAGGGCGCGATCACCTTCTGGAATTCGACGATCGAGCCGGGCCAGCCATGGGTGATGATCAGCGGCAGTGCCGACGGCTCCTTCGAGCGCACATACAGGAAGTGGATGTCGAGCCCGTCGATCTCGGTGGTGAACTGCTCGAAGCAGTTGAGTTTTGCTTCGCGCGCGCGCCAGTCGTAGCCATCAGCCCAATAGGTGCAGATTTCCTGGATCCATGCCAGCGGCGCGCCCTGGCTCCAATCATCGACCAGCTCCGCCTCCGGCCAGCGCGTGCGGGCGAGGCGCGACTTGAGGTCGGTGAGGACGTCGTCGCTGATGGCGATGCGGAACGGCTTGATGGCGGTCATGGGAGAGGCCCTGCTCATCGGAGGTTCTCGTCATGGCCGGGCTCGTCCCGGCCATCCACGTTCTTTCTCTCCATTTTGAAGAACGTGGATGCCCGGCACAAGGCCGGGCGTGACAAGGATGATAGTCTGTCAGCTCCTGGCAAACCTTCGGCGCGGCCGCCTAGCCCGTCAGAGCAGCCTTCACCAAACCAGAGGCCTTGCCGAAATCCATCTGGCCGGCGTACTTGGTCTTCAACACGGCGATCACCTTGCCCATGTCCTTCATGCCGGCGGCGCCGGTCTCGGCGATCGCGTCCGAGATCACCTTCTTGACGTCGTCATCCGACATCTGCTTCGGCAAGTACGCGGAGATCACCGCGATCTCGTCGCGCTCCTGCGCGGCGAGTTCGGCACGGCCGCCCTTCTCGTAGAGCTCAACCGATTCCTGGCGCTGCTTGATCATCTTCTGAAACACGCCGAGCAAGTCCGCGTCCGAGAGCGGCGGCTTGCCGTTGCCGCGCGCCTCGATGTCGGCGTTCTTGATGGTCGAGTTGACCATGCGCAGCGTGGACAGCTTGCGCTCTTCCTTGGCCTTCATGGCCTCCTTGACCGCATTGTTGATGTCGTCGCGCAGCATGATCGTGATCCCCTAGACTATCCGACGCCTGATCTAGGCCGTTCGCAGCCCGGAGACAACCGGGGTTCCCAGCCATTCGACCAGCGCCCGCACCGTCGCCGCAGGCTGCTCCGGTTGCGGCAGGTGTCCGCAATTCTCCAGAACGACGAGCCTTGCGCCGGCAATGCCCTCCGCCATCTCCTTCGAGAATGCGTTGGGAATCGTGTTGTCCTGATCGCCCGTCAGCACCAATGTCGGGCATTTGATCGTCGCAAGCGTCGGCCGTGAATCCACCCGCGCGATGATTGCGGTCTGCTGCCGCAGATAGCCTTCGACGCCGACGTCATCGCCCTGCTCGTGTACGAGCTGGCGAATGCCTGCATCGTCGCGGCGCGACGGATGCACCAGTTCGGGAAACATCTCCTCGCGCGCGGCACGCAGCTCCCCGCGCCGGGCCAGCTCCATCAGGCCGCGGCGGCGTGCGGTCGCCTCCTCCGTGTCGGGCCGCGCCTGAGTGTTGATCAGCGCGAGCCTGGCCACCCGCTCGGGCGCCTGGCGCATGATCTCGAGGGCGATGTAGCCGCCCATGGAATGGCCGGCGAGCGCGAAGCGCGGCGGCGCCTCGCTCAGCACCCGCCGGGCGATCGCCGCCATGCTGTCATCGCGAATATGGTTGGCGACCATCACCGGGCCGAACTGCCACAGCGACGGGATCACCGGTGCATAGATCCGGGCCGAGGAGGCTAATCCCGGAACCAGCAGAATCGGCGTCGTCTGGTCCATTATTGCCTCCCGAGCCCCGGAATTTGCCGGAAATTATGCTGCGGAGCTTAGGGGCCCAAGCCGACCTGTCAAATATGCAAAAACGCATGTGAATCGGCGCATCTCCGCTTTGACGGCAGCGCCCGCGGGGACTATGAACCGGGCTCATGACACAACATGATAACGATCACGCTTGGCCGGACCACAAACCGACCGCGCTGTTGGTGCTTGCCGACGGCACGGTGCTCGAAGGCTTTGGCCTCGGCGCCGAAGGCCAAGCCGTCGGCGAGGTCTGCTTCAACACCGCGATGACCGGCTATGAGGAGATCCTCACCGATCCCTCTTATGCCGGCCAGCTCATCACCTTCACCTTCCCGCATATCGGCAATGTCGGCACTAACGACGACGACATCGAGACGGTGAACATGGCCGCGACGCCCGGCGCGCGCGGCGTGATCCTGCGCACCGCGATCACCGATCCCTCGAACTATCGCGCCACCAAGCACCTCGACCAGTGGCTGAAGGCGCGCGGCATCATCGGCCTCTCCGGCATCGACACCCGCGCGCTGACCGCGCTGATCCGCAACAAGGGCATGCCCAACGCCGTAATCGCGCACGCCAGGGACGGCGAGTTCGACCTGCACGGCTTGAAGGAAGAAGCGCGCGAATGGCCCGGCCTCGAGGGCATGGACCTGGTGCCAATGGTCACCTCAGGCCAGCGCTTCACCTGGGACGAGACGCCCTGGCTCTGGGACAAGGGCTTTGGCCGCCAGGACAAGCCTGAGTTCAACGTGGTCGCCATCGATTACGGCATCAAGCGCAACATTCTGCGCCTGCTCGCCGGCGTCGGCTGCAAGGTAACGGTGGTGCCGGCAACGACGTCGTCCGAGGATATCCTGGCGATGAAGCCGGATGGCGTGTTCCTGTCGAACGGTCCCGGCGATCCGGCCGCGACCGGCAAATATGCCGTGCCCGTGATCCAGGACGTGATCAAGTCGGGCACGCCGACATTCGGAATTTGCCTTGGCCATCAGATGCTCGGCCTCGCCGTCGGCGCCAAGACCAAGAAGATGCACCAGGGCCATCACGGCGCCAATCATCCCGTGAAGGACGAGACCACCGGCAAGGTCGAGATCACCTCGATGAACCACGGCTTTGCCGTCGACGAGAGCACCCTGCCGACGGGCGCGACGCAGACCCACATCTCGCTGTTCGACGGCTCCAATTGCGGCATCCAGCTCGACGGCAAGCCGGTGTTCTCGGTGCAGTACCACCCCGAGGCCTCACCGGGTCCGCGCGACTCGCACTATCTGTTCCAGCGCTTTGCCGATCTGATGCGGCAGAACAAGAGCGTGTAGGGCGCGCGCTCTCCTGCAACTGCTTTGACGACATCGAGCCCGGGCCTTCGCCCGGGCTCTTGTCGTTCCGGGCGCAGCGCAGCGCGAATCCGGAATGACAGCGGAACGAGGAACGCCGCTTAACTCCCTTCGTTGATCACTGCTACGCTCACGCAGGAGCCTCTTATGTCTGTCGTCCGCGACAATGCCGAGCCGCTCGCCATCGTATTTGAGGATGACGGGCTCGTGCCCAACAATATCCTCCCCTTCCTGGTCTACCAGGCCGCGGTGAAGCTCGATTCCAGACAGCCGGAAGAGACGATCGAACGCTTGTTCGAAGCGAACGGCTGGGGCGGCACGTGGCGCAATGGCGTGTTCGATTATCTGCATTATCACGCAACGGTGCACGAGGTGCTCGGCGTTGCGCGTGGCAGCGCGCGCGTCCGCTTCGGCGGCGACCACGGCCAGGAGCTGGAGATCAAGGCCGGCGACGTCGCGATCCTGCCCGCCGGCACAGGTCACCAACGCATCAAGGCCAGCGCGGATTTCTGCGTGATCGGCGCCTATCCGCCGGGCGCGAAGATGGAGGTCACCCGCGCAACACCGGAGAACCACGCCAAGGCGCTGAAGACGATTCCAAACGTCGCGCGGCCGCCGGCCGATCCGGTGACGGGCAATAACGGGGCGTTGATGCGGTTGTGGCGGTAGCTACAAAGACGGTGCAGTAGGGTGGGCAAAGCGAAGCCTGCCCACCAAACAGTTTGAACTGCGGAGAGATAGTGGGCACGGCGCGCGAAGAGCGCGCCTTTGGCCACCCTACGACAGTGTGCCCCTACGCCTCGTTCGCGCCTTCCTGTCTTGTGGCTTCGAACAGGAACCAGGTGCGGCGCTCGGTCTCGTCGATGAAGTTCTCGAGGATGCTGGCGCTGGCGACGTCGCCGGCGTCGTCGCAGACCTCGTGCGCCTTGCGCATTGCGGCGGCGACATGCTTGTTGTCCTGCATCAGCTCGCGCAGCATCTCGCGCGGCGGGACATAGTCTTCGTTGTTGTCCTTGATGGTCTGGAGCTTGGCGATCTGCCCGATCGATTTCAGCGTGGTGCCGCCGATCTTGCGGACGCGCTCGGCGAGCTGGTCGGTGGTGGCGAAGATCTGGTCGGACTGCTCGTCGAGCAGCAGATGATAGTCGCGGAAATGCCGGCCGCTGATGTGCCAGTGGAAATTCTTGGTCTTCAGATACAGCGCGAACGCGTCGGCCAGAAGCACGTTGAGTGCCTCCGAAACCTTGTTGACCGCCTGGGACGACAGATCGGTGGGCGTGTCGAGGTCGGGCGAGACCTTTTGTGGAGCTTTGCTCACGGGAAACCTTCCTGTTAGGACGCAGACATTGACGGCGCGCCGCCGCACCCCTAACGCAGGCGGGCAGCGCCGGTTCCTGCAACGGAACCGTTTGGCCGGGGCCCTCGACGACCATGGACGATTGGATCGATTATTACGACTCGACGCACACGATCTATGTCAGCAAGCTGCATCGCGACTTGCACTTCCAGATCATCGCGCGGGACATCATCGGCTACATCTCTTCGCCCGAGGCGACCGTGCTCGACTATGCCTGCGGCGAGGCGCTGTCGGCGAGCCAGGTCGCGGCGGCCTGCGGCAAGCTGATCCTCGCCGAGCCTGCGCCCGGCGTGCGCGGCCGGTTGATCGCGCGGTTTGCCCCGAACACGAAAATTCGCGTCCGCTCGCTCGACGATGTGCGCAAGATGCAGGAGCAGTCGATCGATCTCGTCGTAATGAACTCGGTCGCGCAATACATGACGCCGGACGAGCTCGACGCCGCCCTCCTCAACTTCTCCCGTATCCTGAAGCCCTCGGGCAAGCTCGTGCTGGGCGATATCCTCCAGCCCAATGTCGGCATGTTCAGGGACGTCACAGCGCTGCTCAGCTTCGGCCTGCGTCACGGCTTTTTGAAAGATGCGCTGATCGGGCTGATCAGCACCGCACTGTCGGATTACCGCCAGCTGCGCACGCGCATCGGGCTACAGCGCTACAGTGAGGAGGAGATCACCGCCAAGGTCAAGGCAGCCGGCTTCGCGGTCCAGCGCGCTCACCGCAATATCGGCCACAATAGCTGGCGCATGACGTTCGTCGCGCGGCCGCCGCTGGTCCGTTGAGCTTGGTGGATCCGTTAAGCATAACGTCTGCCTGAGGTGGCTTGTCGCACCCCGATCGGTAATGATCGCCGCGGCCCGGTGGCGGAAGTGTCTACGCGAGGGCGATGCATCGCTCTTTATCCTGGTTCAAATCCAGGCCGGGTCTCCACGCTTCGCCCCTCACGGGGCTACGCGTGGCGCAGCCACGCGAGGCCCGAAGGGGGCGAAGCGTGTCCGGCGTAGCTGGAGCGAAGCGCAAGCGTACAGGGACTGGCCGCCCAATCCTCAATCAGCCTCAACCACTTCACATTCCGACACAAGCCGCAGCCGGTCGGCATCCTTTGCCGCAGAGGTTATGACGGCATCGAGCAGGCCCGGAAAGCGTGCGTCCAGATCCTCGCGGCGCAGGCGTACGAAGCGGTTCGTGCCGGCGACGCGGGTCTGCATCAGGCCGCATTCGCGCAGCTTGGCGAAGTGATAGGCAAGATTCGACTTGCCGCTGAGCCCGTTGAAATCGCCGCAGCACAGCTCGCCGCTGACACGTTCCTGCTGCGCGAGGTGATACACGATCGCCAATCTGATCGGATCGCTCAGGCAATCCAGAACCATGGGCAGTTCGATCTGCTCGCGGGTGGGGTGGGGTGGGTTGCGGCTCATGGTCTAAAGATCATAGCGAAATGGCCCTAGATGTTCAATAGTTCTTGAACCAATTGACTCCTGACGTGGTCCCATCAATAGTTCAATAAACGTTGAACATAGGGATTTCTCGGATGAGCGTATTCTGGTTGGCCTTGGCAGCCTTTGCGATCGGCACGGAAGGCTTTGTCATTGCTGGGCTTTTGCCGTCGATCGCCACGGACCTGGCGATTTCCGTCCCCGCCGCCGGACAGTTGGTGACGGCCTACGCCCTCACCTATGCGGTCGGCTCGCCGATCCTGGCGGTGACACTGAACAATATCGACCGCCGCACCGTGCTGGCCCTGGCGCTATCGACCTTCATCGCCGGAAACCTCGCGGCGATGGTGGCGTCGAATTACGCCCTGCTGCTGGCCTCGCGCATGCTGATGGCGCTGGGCTCCGGGCTGTGCATGCCGACCGCGCTGGCCGTATCCGTGGCCGTCGCCGCGCCGGAGCGACGCGGCCGCGCGGTGGCGCTGGTTACCTCGGGCCTCACGGTCGCGACCGTCATCGGCGTTCCCCTCGGCAATCTCGTCGGCAGCCTGCTCGGCTGGCGCGCGACCTTTGCCATGGTCGCCCTGATCGGCGCCGTTGCGCTCGCCGGCCTCCTGCTCGGTCTGCCCCGCGGCCTGCCACGCAACACGGCCTCGCTCAGCGATCGGCTGGCGGTGGCGCGTCACCGCAATGTCCTGACGGCGCTTCTGATCACGATTTTATGGGCGCTCGGTGGCTTCACCGTCTTCACCTATTTCGCGGTCCCGCTGCGCGGCCTTGGATTCGATGCGTCGCAGATCAGCCTCGCGCTGCTGGTGTTCGGCGGCGCCGCCGCGATCGGGAACATGCTCGGTGGCGTCCTGGCCGACCGGCTCGGCACGCTCGCCACAGCAGGTCTCGGACTTGCCGGCATGGCCAGCGCGCTGATCCTGCATTCGCTGATCCTGAAGCTGATGCCGGGACAGGCGCATTATGCGGTGCTGGGCGCGATCTTCCTCTGGGGCATCTCGGGATGGGCGTTCTACCCGGCCCAGGTCGCCAGCATCATCCGGATCGAGCCACAGGCCTCGATGATCGCGCTCTCGCTCAACGCCTCGGCCATGTATCTCGGCTTTGCGATCGGCGGTGCCTTGGGCGGCGCCGTGCTTGCGGCGTGGAGCCCCGCCGATCTCGGCTGGGTCGGCGGATTAAGCGTTTCGGCGGCTCTTCTGGTCCATCTCGCCCGCGGTTGGCAGGCCCGGCCAAAACCGGTCAAAATTGCCGGTTGATGGGCGTTTTTCGGGGTTTCGCCGCCCGGAAAACTGGTCTAAGACCCACCCCGCGCGCGAGGGGGGACCACCGCGCTCTCGGCCAAAGGGACGCGCAGCAGGCGCGCCCTTTTTTTGTGCCCAAATTCCACTTCGGCGAGAGTTGATGCCCAAACGTACAGACATCACCACCATCCTGATCATCGGCGCCGGTCCCATCGTGATCGGCCAGGCCTGCGAGTTCGACTATTCGGGCACCCAGGCGGTGAAGACGCTGAAGGAAGAGGGCTATCGCATCGTCCTCGTCAATTCCAATCCGGCCACCATCATGACCGATCCTGAATTGGCTGATGCGACCTATATCGAGCCGATCACGCCAGAGATCGTCGCGAAAATCATCGAGAAGGAACGTCACGTCATTCCCGGCGGCTTCGCGCTGCTGCCGACCATGGGCGGACAGACCGCGCTGAACTGCGCGCTGTCGCTGCGCCAGCAAGGCACGCTCGACAAGTTCGACGTCGAGATGATCGGGGCCACCGCGGACGCGATCGACAAGGCCGAGGACCGCCAGCTGTTCCGCGAGGCCATGACCAAGATCGGGCTCGAGACGCCTAAGTCGCGGCTCGCCAACGCCTCCGCCCTGAAGAAGTCCTTCCGCGACAAGTACCAGGCCGAACGCGCCAAGGCATCGGGCGCTGCACTCGAAGAACTCGAGCGGCAATGGACACTCGGCGAAAGCGACCGCCGCAAGCGCTACCAGGAATATGCGCTTGGCCAGGCGCTGATGGCGCTGTCCGAGATCGGCCTGCCCGCGATCATCCGCCCCTCCTTCACCATGGGCGGCACCGGCGGTGGCATTGCCTACAACAAGGACGAGTTCCTCGACATCATCGAGCGCGGCCTGGATGCGTCTCCCACCAACGAAGTGCTGATCGAAGAATCCGTGCTCGGCTGGAAAGAGTACGAGATGGAGGTGGTGCGCGACAAGAACGACAATTGCATCATCGTCTGCTCGATCGAGAACCTCGATCCGATGGGCGTTCACACCGGCGATTCCATCACGGTGGCGCCGGCGCTGACGCTGACCGACAAGGAATACCAGATCATGCGCGACGCCTCGCTGGCGGTGCTGCGCGAGATCGGCGTCGAGACCGGCGGCTCCAACGTGCAGTTCGGCGTCAATCCCGAAGACGGCCGCATGGTCGTCATCGAGATGAACCCGCGCGTGTCGCGTTCCTCCGCCCTGGCTTCGAAAGCCACCGGCTTTCCGATCGCAAAGGTCGCCGCCAAGCTTGCGGTCGGCTACACGCTCGACGAAATCGCCAACGACATCACCGGCGGCGCCACGCCGGCCTCGTTCGAGCCGACGATCGACTATGTCGTCACCAAGGTGCCGCGTTTCGCTTTCGAGAAATTCCCCGGTGCCTCCACCACGCTGACTACGTCGATGAAGTCGGTCGGCGAAGTCATGGCGATCGGCCGCACCTTCCAGGAAAGCCTTCAGAAAGCATTGCGCGGGCTCGAGACCGGCCTCACCGGCCTCGACGAGATCGAGATCGAAGGTCTCGGTCGCGACGACGATAAGAATGCGATCCGCGCTGCGCTGGGCACGCCGACACCGAACCGGCTGCTCCAGGTCGGGCAGGCGATGCGGCTCGGCTGGTCGGACGAGGAGATCTTCAATTCCTGCAAGATCGATCCGTGGTTCCTCAGCGAGATGCGCGGCATCGTCGAGATGGAAGCGAAGGTCCGCAAGAACGGCCTGCCGGGCAACGCCTTCGGCATGCGCACGCTCAAGGCCATGGGCTTCTCCGATGCCCGGCTCGCGGTGATCGCAGAGACGACGGAGGCCGAGGTCACGGCGAAGCGACACGCGCTCGGCGTTCGCCCGGTCTACAAGCGCATCGACACCTGCGCGGCCGAGTTCGCTTCGCCCACCGCCTACATGTACTCGACCTATGAGGCGCCGTTCGCGGGCGCGCCTGCGGACGAGAGCTCGCCGTCCGACAAGAAGAAGGTCATCATCCTCGGCGGCGGACCGAACCGCATCGGCCAGGGCATCGAGTTCGACTATTGCTGCTGTCACGCCTGCTTCGCGCTGCACGACGCCGGCTACGAATCCATCATGGTGAACTGCAACCCGGAGACGGTGTCGACCGACTACGACACCGCCGACCGGCTCTATTTCGAGCCGCTCACCGCCGAGGACGTGCTGGAGATCATCGCGAAGGAACGCACGAACGGCACGCTGCACGGCGTGATCGTGCAGTTCGGCGGCCAGACCCCGCTCAAGCTCGCGCGCGCGCTGGAAGCCGCCGAAGTGCCGATCCTCGGCACCTCGCCCGACGCCATCGACCTTGCGGAAGACCGCGACCGCTTCAAGCGGGTGCTCGACAAGCTGCGGCTGAAGCAGCCCAAGAACGGCATCGCCTATTCGGTCGAGCAAGCGCGCCTGGTCGCAACCGATCTCGGGCTGCCCCTGGTGGTGCGCCCGTCCTACGTGCTCGGCGGCCGCGCGATGCAAATCATCCGCGAGGAAAACCAGCTCAGTGATTACCTGCTCGGCACGCTGCCGGAGCTGGTGCCGGGCGACGTCAAGGCGCGCTACCCGAACGACAAGACCGGCCAGATCAACACCGTGCTCGGCAAGAACCCACTGCTGTTCGACCGCTATCTGTCCGATGCGACCGAGATCGACGTCGACTGCCTCTGCGACGGCAAGGACACCTTCATCGTCGGCATCATGGAGCACATCGAGGAAGCCGGCATCCATTCCGGCGACAGCGCCTGCTCGCTGCCGCCGCACTCGCTGGACGACAAGATGATCGAGGAGCTGGAGCGGCAGACCCGCGAGCTGGCCCTCGGCCTCGACGTCGTCGGCCTGATGAATGTGCAATACGCCATCAAGGACGGCGAGATCTACGTGCTCGAAGTCAATCCGCGGGCCTCGCGCACGGTGCCCTTTGTCGCCAAGGTGGTCGGTACGCCGGTGGCGAAGATCGCGGCGCGCATCATGGCCGGCGAGAAGCTCGCCGATTTCAACCTGAAGAAGGCGAACCTCGATCATGTCGGCGTGAAGGAATCGGTGTTTCCGTTCGCCCGCTTCCCCGGGGTCGATACCGTGCTCGGCCCCGAGATGCGCTCGACCGGCGAGGTCATGGGCATCGACCGCTCCTTTGCGGTGGCGTTCGCCAAGAGCCAGCTCGGCGGCGGCACGCGGGTGCCGCGCAAGGGCACGGTGTTCGTTTCGGTTCGCGAGAGCGACAAGACGCGCATCACCGAGGCCGTTCGCGAGCTGCATTCGCTCGGCTTCAAGGTGCTGGCGACGTCGGGCACGGCCCGCTTCCTGACCGACCAGGGGATCCCGACCGAGAAGGTGAACAAGGTGCTGGAGGGCCGGCCGCACATCGTCGATGCCATCACCAATGGCGACGTCCAGCTCGTCTTCAACACCACCGAAGGCCCGCAGGCGCTCGCCGACAGCCGTTCTCTGCGGCGCGCGGCCCTCTTGCATAAAGTGCCGTATTACACCACTCTTTCCGGGGCCGTGGCGGCCGCGCAGGGCATCCGCGCCTATCTGGGCGGGGACCTTGAGGTTCGGACCCTGCAGAGCTACTTTTCGGAAACCTGATCGCGAGCGGAAGGCCCAACCTTCTGTTAGTGATTGGCGGTGAAGCCACTATGGCCGGAGGAACTGTCCGGCCATATGGTTGTTCTGTTCCGGTGCCAAGCCCATATGAACGTTCGGCGGCACGCGCGTTGAGCCCCCGGACAGACTGACGAATCAAGTTGCGTGCGCGCTGACTTTTCAGGGCGCGCGCGACCGAAGGACGAGAGAAGAGATGGAAAAGGTACCGATGACAGCGGGCGGCTTTGCCGCGCTCGGGGAAGAACTGAAGAAGCGCCAATCGGAGGACCGTCCGCGGATCATCGAGCATATCGCCGAGGCGCGCTCGCACGGAGACCTTTCGGAGAACGCGGAATACCACGCCGCGAAGGAAGAGCAGTCCCACAATGAAGGCCGCATCGCCGAGCTCGAGGACAAGCTGGCGCGCGCCGACATCATCGACATCTCGAAGCTGTCCGGCGACACCATCAAGTTCGGCGCGACCGTGACACTGGTCGACGAGGACACCGAAAAGAAGACGGTGTGGCAGATCGTCGGCGAGGTCGAGGCCGACGCCAAGAAGGGCCGCATCTCCATCACCTCGCCGCTCGCGCGCGCGCTGATCGGCAAGAAGAAGGGCTCAACCGTCGAGGTCAACGCACCCGGCGGCGCCAAGGCTTATGAGATCACCAAGGTGGAGTGGCGGTAACGATTTGCCGTCGCGCGTGATTTGAAAAGGCCGCGCGATGCGCGGCCTTTTTATATCTAGTGTTGCCGAGGGGGTGCGGCTTACTCCACCTCGCTCCGCCTGCGGGGAGAGGACGAACTACCTTCTTCCTCTCACGTCGAGCGGCACGGCCGCCTCGTATTTCGAATTGTGCAGCACCAGCGAGGTCCGCACGTTGCGGACGTGCGGGGCGGCGGTCAGGTGGGTGACGAAATCCTGGAAGGTGGCCATGTCGGGTGCGACGCATTTCAGGATGAAATCGACTTCGCCCGACAGCATCCAGCACTCGCGCACCAGCGGCTCGGCGCGGACGAACTCCTCGAAGGCGCGCAAATCGGCCTCCGCCTGGCTGGAGAGGTGCACTGCGGCAAACACCGTGACGTCGAAGCCGAGCTTGCGTGCATCCAGAAGCCCGCGATAGCCGTGGATATACCCCTCCTCCTCCAGCGCCCGCACGCGGCGCAGGCAGGGCGGGGGCGAAATGCCGACGCGCTTGGCCAGCTCGACATTCGTGATTCGACCGTCGGCCTGAATCTCGGTGAGAATCTTCAGGTCGATCTCGTCTAGGTTCCGCGACACGTGATTGGAACTCCTGGTCTTGCGGCGGTATCGGTGGCTTTGTCGCAATCCTCATAGCCCAGACCGCACGACCGGCGCAATTTTATTGCGCGTGCAGCGCAATCGACTTTTGTTCCCTGTTGGAAAAATCCGCCGATAGGGAATGCAATTCTTGCATAGCTCACCAGAAGGCTTAGATTACCTCTGATATTTCAGCGCCTCCGCGAGGCCTCCCGGCACGTTCCGCGCCCGCGCTGCAGTCCCCCGTGAAAGGCATCTGTCGAAATGTCCGCCGCTGTCCATGCAAAGGTCGTCATCATCGGCTCCGGCCCCGCAGGCTACACGGCGGCGATCTACGCCGCGCGCGCGATGCTCGAGCCGATCCTGATCCAGGGCATCCAGGCAGGCGGCCAGCTCACCATCACCACCGAGGTCGAGAACTATCCCGGCTTCGCCGACGTGATCCAGGGCCCCTGGCTGATGGAGCAGATGGAGAAGCAGGCGCTGCATGTGGGCACCCAGATCAAGACCGATCTGGTGACGAAGCTCGACACCTCGCAGCGACCCTTTCGCCTCACCTGCGATAGCGGTGACGTCTATCTCGCCGACACCGTGATCCTCGCCACCGGCGCCCAGGCGCGCTGGCTCGGGCTGCCGTCCGAAGCGAAATTCCAGGGCGGCGGCGTGTCGGCCTGTGCCACCTGTGACGGCTTCTTCTACCGCAACAAGCAAGTCGTGGTGGTCGGCGGCGGCAATACCGCGGTCGAAGAAGCCCTGTATCTCACCAACCATGCCTCGCAGGTCACCATCGTGCATCGTCGCGATCACTTCCGCGCCGAACGCATCCTGCAGGAGCGTCTGTTCAAGCACCCGAAGATCAAGGTGGTCTGGGACTCAGCCGTCGACGAGATCTGCGGCACCGAGAACCCGAACAAGGTCACCCATGTGCGACTCAAGAACGTCAAGTCCGGCGCGTTGACCGATGTGCCGACCGACGGCGTCTTCATCGCCATCGGGCATGCCCCGGCGACCGAGCTCGTGGCTGGGCAGGTCAAGCTGAAACCGTCGGGCTATGTCGAGGTCGCCCCGAACTCGACCGCGACCTCGGTCCCCGGCCTGTTCGCCGCCGGCGACGTCGCCGACGAGACCTATCGTCAAGCGGTCACGGCGGCCGGCCTCGGCTGCATGGCGGCGCTCGAGGCGGAACGATTTTTGGCCCTGCGCGCCAGCGAGCGCGCGGCAGCGGAATAGACATCATGGCAAGAACACGCGACGGATTTACGGATATGGACTGGGACAAGCTGAAGGTGTTTCACGCCGCGGCGGAAGCGGGCAGCTTCACGCACGCGGGCGAGCAGCTCGGCCTGTCGCAATCGGCGGTGTCACGCCAGGTCTCGGCACTGGAGCAGGAGCTCTCGGTCTCGCTGTTCCACCGCCACGCCCGCGGCCTGATCCTCACCGAACAGGGCGACCTCCTGTTCCGCACCGCCCATGACGTCTTCATGCAGCTGCAGGCGGCGCGCGCGAAACTGACCGACAGCCGCGAGCGGCCGAGCGGCGATCTCAAGATCACCACCACGCCCGGCGTCGGCATCAACTGGCTGATCCCCAGGCTCGGCGAATTCACCGCGCTCTATCCGGAAATCCGGATCTCGCTGATCGTCACCGACGAGGAGCTCGACCTGTCGATGCGGGAGGCCGACGTCGCGATCCGCACCCGCAAGCCGACGCAGCCGGATCTCATTCAGCGCAAGCTGTTCGCGATGGGCTTCCACGCCTATTGCTCGCCTGATTACATCAAGCGCTTCGGCACGCCGCGCACGCTGGAGGAGCTCGACTCCCACCGCATCATCACGCTCTCTGACGGCAACTTCGCCCCGCATCTTCAGAACCGCAACTGGCTGGTCGAAGCGGGGCGCAACGGCTCGGGTCCGCGCGAAGCCTATTTCAGGGTCAACAACATTCTCGGCCTCGTCCGCGCCTGTCAGCAGGGCCTCGGCATCGCGGCGCTGCCGGACTATCTGATCGAAGAACAGAGCCGCCTCGTGCAGCTGTTCGGCGAATCGGATTCGATCCAGCTCGATACGTATTTTGTTTATCCGGAAGAGCTGAAGACGGTCGCGCGCGTGCAAGTGTTCCGCGACTTCGTGGTGAGCAAAGCGCAGCGCTGGCCGTCCTGATTTCCGCATGTCTGACATGCGGCTTGGACGCTTGATGCATGGCGCGAGGCTAGCCCATAATGTTTCTACGCTGAGCCTTCGCGTTGCGCATTTGTCCCCCTCCTCCAGTGGCGCGGGAGTTCAGTAATCCCTCTTGGAAGGTGATTGTGTCGGCCTCACGTGGCCAATACCTTAAGCCGGGCTCGATCGAGCCCGGCTTTTTTTTGGCAAATCCGGCCTTCGCCCTCCGCGTGTATTGACAGTTCCATGCTTACCCCGCATCATTTGCGAATGATCACGAAGTCGTGCGCAATCTCGTCGCAGGCAATCGCCTCGAAAAAAGGCCCCCATTCGGGGACCTCGGATTTTTGCGCGCGCTAACAGCCTTCGTCATCGCGAGCCGAAACTTCGAAAACCCCGCCGCCTGGACGGGGTTTTTTCATGTGCCCCGTCTCAGGATTTTTCCCGAGAAGGAGATGGAACATGACCGGACTACAGGAACATTTGCACGGGCTCTGGCTGCCGCTGATCACGCCGTTTCGCGACGGTGCCCTCGACGAGAGGTCGCTGCGCCGGCTGACACGGCATTACAGCGGGCAGGCCGTCGACGGCTTCATCCTGGGGGCGACCTCCGGTGAAGGCATGACGCTGCGCGAAGCCGAACTCGAACGCCTCGTCGCCATCGTGCGCGACGAGCTGACCACCGCCCACAGCAAGCTTCCGATCTGCCTCGGACTTTCAGGCGCGGACACCTCGCGGCTGAAGGAGCGTCTCGACGAGACCGCGGACTGGCCGATCGACGGTTATCTGATCGCGAGCCCGTATTATGTGCGGCCGTCGCAGCGGGGGCTGCTGGCGCATTTCGAGGCGCTCGCCGATCACGCCGCCTGGCCGCTCGCGCTCTACAACATCCCCTATCGCACCTCGGTCAACATCACCAACCAGACGCTGCTGCGGCTTGCCGGGCATCCGAACATCATCGGCCTGAAGGATTGCCGCGCAAGCCGCGAGCAATCCATCGCGCTGCTGCGGGACAGGCCCAAGGACTTTCGCGTGCTGACCGGCGAGGATGCGAATTATTTCGAGGCGCTCAGCGACGGCGCCGATGGCGGCATCGTGCTGTCAGCCCATCTCGAGACCGCGACGTTCGCGGCTGTCCATGCCGAGCTGAAGCGCGGCAATCACGATGCAGCGCTGGCGCGCTGGCAGGAGGTCGCGGACCTGACGCGCCTGTTGTTCACCGAGCCCAGTCCCGCCCCGGCAAAATACTGGCTGTGGCGCGCGGGCCTGATCGACAGCCCCGAAGTGCGCCTGCCGATGGTCGAGATCGGCAGCGAACTCGCCGTGCAGCTCGATTGCGAGATCGAACGGCGGATGCAAGTCGCGGCTTAGATGCTTCACCTCTCCCGGCAGGCTTCCCTTCTCTCTTGCGGGAGAAGGGAAGACGCACCGTGGTTAACCCCGCCCCAACGGCCTTCGCTGCTGCCGCATGGCGCATCCACGGCTCGTTTACGCAAACGCGCCTATCGTCTTCATTCAAAGTCTTTTCAATGGGGGAATGATCATGGGGCAACGCATCCGCCCGACGGCGGCAGACACGTTCGCGTCGGCTGATTTCTTGCGGGGAATTGTGGTGGTGTCGTCGTTCGGCTTCTGGGCGGTGATGCTCGGCCTGATGCCGGTGCTGGTGTTTCGGGTCTGGCTGGCATGATGCCAGCGCGCCGCGATGGTTAACTCGTGGTAGCAGCTGTGTTCAAAAGCGCGCGAAACTGCGACCCGGAATTTTAAAATATCCCGTGTAGCGTTCATGCCCATAAGCGAAGAAATCGCGGGGGCGTTTGTGAATAGTCATAACGAGATGGCGTCGCATTACGACGCTGGACAGCAGGGCTTTACCACCGAGGACATTCTCTGGGCCGCCGGCATCTGGTCGGTGATCCTCACTCTGTCGCCGGTGATCGTGTTCTACATGCTGATGGTGGCGTAACTTCCATCCACTTTCTTGAGCACGATCTTATCGGAAAACCGCTTCACACTTTTCCGGATCGTGCTCGCCCGAAAACGCAAAACGCGCGGAGGTCCGCGCGTTTTTCGTCCGGGGAATGATTTATGAAAATTACGCCGCCTGCTTGTGCATTGCGCCGGACGCCGACGCCGTGCCGCGAATAGCCTTCACCGAACGTTCGATCGCCGCCCACAGCCTTGCGATTTCCTGCGCCGCACGGCTCTCGGCCTGATATTCCCGCGCGCCCTCGCCGTGGCTCAGCGCCATCAGCAGATCCGAACGGTTGGTGATCTGGCCGCCCCACACCGGAGCACGGAACTTCGCCAACGCCTCGCGGGCGATGGTGACGATCGGGCTTTCGGACTCGTCGCGGCGCGCCGGCGCACCGTTGAGCACGACCGCGTAGGGCTTGCGCGCCGCACGGCACATCTGGATGGTTTCCTGCACCGCGTTGACGTCGAACACGCCGGGACGGGCGGGAATCACCACCATGGTGGCATTGCGGATGGCGTCGTCGACGACGGCCGACAGGTTTGGCGGCGTGTCGATCAACACCCATTCATAACCGTCGCGCTTGGCCGCGGAGACGATGCCGCTGACCGAGTTCACCGCGGACTTGATCGGCGGCTCGTTGGTGCCACGCAGCTTGTGCCACAGCGTGAGCGAGCCTTGCGGATCGGCATCGACGAGCAGGATCGGCTTGGTCGCCTTGATCTGCGCGGCGAGATGCGCGGCCAGGGTACTCTTGCCTGAGCCACCTTTACGCGATGCAAAAACAATAACGTTCATACCTCTGCCTCCAGATTGACCCCAGGCGGCGAAAATGAATCACCGCGGTGATTCGGGAAAGAAAAATTTATCATAAGTTATGCTGGCGCCATGAAATAACAAAGCGCGTTGGCTTTTGAGTCACACTACTGCGTGCGACGACGGCTGCGAGCTGCATCGCAACACCTTTCGCGCCAGCAATCGTGCGTTTTTTGAGCAGCCTTGGCAGGACGAAGCGGAATGCAACCTCGCCGCGCAATCCGTTTCGCTAGCCGTTTCCATCCCGCCTTATCGCAAGCGTCCGCACGCGGAGGCGAACAAAAGGAGTCCGGTGGCTGGTGTGGGGCTGATGCCTGGGTCAGTTTGACTCAAGGGGCAAGCGAACGAGGGCCGCGACACGCAAATGCCCGGGACTTCAAACGCACTGCGCGCTGTGGCCCGGGCATGATCGAGTTTCAAAAAGGGAACGCGGCGCCCGCGCTCAGCCTTCGCTGGCTTTCTTCTTCTTGGCCGGCTTGGTGCTCTTCTTCGCCGTCCGGGCCGAGCTCCTGGGCGCGATGCTGGTCGGCTTGCCGGCGCGGGGCGCGGCCGCCATGCCCGGCTCCGGTCCAGGCCGGAAGAACGCGCGGCACTGCGGCGAGAGCTGCGACTTCTTCTGGATCATGCAGGCGGTGATGGCGTCGACGTTCGGAACGAACTCGCCGCACAGCCGCATCGCATCCGGCGTGCAGGCCTGCTGCTCCTCCTGGGAGTAGGCAAAGCCTTCACCCGGCTGGATCAGGACGGCCAAGGCGATCCCCGTGATCGCAGCAGCCGTGTATGTCTTCACGGATTTCTTAAAGCGGAACGCCGGCATCGATCCCCCCAAATGTCGAGTCGGAGGCGATAGTGGGTGAACGGGGGTTCGTTGGCAACCGAGGGGAGATGCGAAAGCCGCGACGTGTGCGGTCTCGGCAACAGGGACCCCCCAAAAACAAAAACCGCGAAAACAACCCCATGCACAGTAGCCAAGTCCATGTGGCGATTGAACTTTGCGGATCGCATTTTTGCGGATTTTACGAAATAGATTTGACTCGTCGGGCAAAACAGGAGCATGATGCCATCATCACAGAACGTGCGTGGGGTGGTCGGCTTGTCTCCTGCGCTGGACAAAGCGTGAGCAGGAGCGGAGACGATTGCATGGAGCGACATGAGGCGGAGCTGCCGCTGTCGGGCGTGACGGTGGTCTCGCTTGAGCAGGCGATCGCGGCTCCTCTGGCCAGCCGGCATCTTGCGGACTGGGGCGCCCGCGTCATCAAGATCGAGCGGCCGGGCGACGGCGATTTCTGCCGCGACTACGATCACGTGATGAACGGGATGTCGAGCCAGTTCGTCTGGACCAACAGGTCGAAGGAGAGCCTCGCCATCGACATCAAGAGCCCTGAAGGCCAGGAGGTGCTCAAGGCCCTGCTGCCGCAGGCCGACGTCTTCATCCAGAACCTGGCGCCCGGCGCGGCGGAGCGGCTCGGCCTCGATGCCGCATCGCTGCTGCGGAAGTATCCTCGGATCATCGCCTGCGACGTGTCGGGCTATGGCGCGGGCGGTCCCTACAGCGACAAGAAGGCCTACGATCTCCTCGTGCAGTGCGAGGCCGGCGTTCTCGCCATCAACGGCACCGAGGCGGAGCCCGCCAAGGTTGGGCTGTCGGTGGTCGATATCGCCACCGGCATGTACATCCTCAACGGCGTGCTGATGGCGCTGTATCGCCGCGAGCGCACCGGCAAGGGCACCGCCTTCCAGGCCTCGCTGTTCGATTCCATCACGGACTGGATGAGCTATCCCGCCTTCTACACGCAGAGCACGGGCCGGCCGCTGCCGCGAACCGGGGCAAGGCACGCAACGATAGCACCGTACGGCCCTTTCCGCGTCGGCGACGGCAACACGATCTTCTTCGGCATCCAGAACGATCGGGAATGGCGATCGCTGTGCGCCATCGTGCTTGGCGACGCGGACTTTGCCGACCATCCCCGCTTCCGCAGCAATCCGCTGCGCATGCAGAACAGGGACGATCTGCAGGTCCATATCGAGCAGCGTTTTGCAGCGATGACCAGCGACGAGGTGCTGCGGCTGCTCGACGAGGCCTCGATCGCCAACGCGCATCTGAATTCGGTCGAGGCTTTCCTGGAGCACGAGCAGCTCCGTTCCCGCTCGCGGGTGCAAACGGTGGGATCTCCGTGCGGCCCGGTGATGAGCTTCCTGCCGGCTCTCACCATTCCCGGCCTGTCGCCCCGGATGGATCCGGTGCCTGACGTCGGGCAGCACAACCAATCCATCCTCAGCGAACTCGGTCTCGCAAAGGAGACATGACGATGGCCCCTCAACGGCCGACGCGGGTCTACCTGGCCGTTCCGGCGCATCGCTCCCGTCTCGTCGCCAAGGCGGCTGCCTCGGCCGCGGATGCGGTGTTCATGGATCTCGAGGACGCCGTCCCGCCCTCCGAGAAGAGCGCGGCGCTGGAGGAAGCTGCGCGGGCGCTATCCTCGCTGGATTGGGGCAACAAGGTCGTCGCCGTCAGGCTCAACGCCGTCGACAGCCCCTTCATCGCGCAGGAAATCGGCACGCTCGCTGCGCTTCCCAGATTGGATTCGGTGATCGTGCCGAAGGCGGAGCGCGCGAGCGACATCGCCGCCATTGCCGATCAGCTGCGCGCCGCCGCGCCGGATCGCCCCTCGCCTGTGGCGCTCGAACTGCTGATCGAGACTGCGCTCGGTCTCGTCAATGTCGACGCGCTCGCGGCCGCGCGCGACAGCGTCGCCGCCCTTCATCTCGGCGTCGGTGATTTCGCGGCGTCGATCGGCGCCCGCTCCTCGGAAATCGGCGCGTCGCCGGACGGCTACCGCCACGTGGGCTCCGCCCAGAGCGGCTATGCCTCCGCCCCGCTCGATCTGTTCGCCTATCCGATGATGCGCCTGCTGGTGGCCGCGCGCGCGTTCGGCCTGCGCGCCATCGACGGTCCGTGCGGCGCGTTCCGGGATGGCAGACTGACGGAAAGCAGCGCGCTCAAGGCGGCTGCGATGGGTTTTGACGGCAAGCAGGTGATCCATCCCGACCAGATCGAGCCGACGCTGCGGGCGTTCGTCCCGTCCGACACCGAGCTCGCGCACGCGCGGCGGGTCGTCGCGGCCATGGAGCACGCCGAGGCGCAGGGCCAGGGCGCGGTGACGCTCGACGGCAAGATGATCGACTATGCCAATGTGCGGATGGCGCGCCGGATCATCGAGATGGGGTCGTAGCGGCGCATGACCACGGTGCTGATCGTCGCGCCGGTGTTTGCGCTGATCGCGGCCGGCTATGCCGCGGTGCTGTTTCGCTTCGTCTCCGAGACCGCGCACAAGGGCATCTCCGAATTCGCCTTCAGCATCGCGATTCCCGCGCTGCTGTTCCGCACCATCGTCGTCTCGGAATTTTCCGGCGTCAGCCCCTGGCGGATGTGGGGCGCCTATTATGGCGCGCTCGCGCTGACCTGGATCGCGGCGCTCATCCTCTCGGCGCTGCTGCGGCAACGGCGCGAGGATCGCGAGGACGGCGTCGTGTTCGCGATCGGCTCGGTCTACGGCAACATCGTGATGCTCGGCATTCCCCTCACGCTCTCGGCGCTCGGCAATGAGGCGGCAGGCCCGATGGCGCTGATCCTGTCGGTGAACACGCCGCTGCTCTGGCTCTGCGGCACGCTGCAGATGGAGCTGGTCGACCGCAAGCAGACCGCCTCGGCCGCGTCGCTGATCGTGCCGGTGCTGCTGGATCTTTCCCGTAACCCGATCATGCTCGCGATCGGCTTCGGCCTCGTCTGGCGCCTCACCGGCCTCGGCCTTCATCCCGTCGTCGACCGGACCGTCGAGCTATTGGCGCAGGCGGGATCACCGGCGGCGCTGATCGCGCTCGGCATCAATCTGTTCAGGTTCGAGGTCAAGGGCGAGATGTTGAGCGTGGTCGTGATGAGCGCGCTCAAACTGCTGGCGATGCCGGCGGCCGCCTTCGTGCTGGCAAAGCTGCTCGACCTGCCGCCGCTCGCAGCCGGCGTCGTCGTGCTGTTCGCGGCGATGCCGACCGGCGCCAATGCGTACATCTTCGCGGTACAATATCAGCGGCTGGTGAATCCGGTGTCGGGCGCGGTGGCGCTGGGCACGCTGCTGGCGGCGGTGACGTTGCCGGTGGTGGTGTGGGTGGTGGCGAGGTGAGGCAGGCTGTGCGCGATAACTCGCTTTGGAGCAAAAACTTCTTTGATGTCATCCAGCTGTTTGGCATCGAACGCAATCCGCACATCAGCGCTCGTGGCGACACCTTGTCGTCGCTGTCCAAAGCCGTGTGATCTGCGTGGAACCCCTGACAGCACACGCGTGATAAATCCATTTCGGCGCATTGAACCGGCCCAAACGCTCAGCTGACCAAAAAGAGATCTGCAATATAGGAGCAGTTCCATGGGCATTCCCAAAGATGGGACGGTTTCGGTCCGCATCACATGCGTTGGTCACGCCAGCCGACGCTGGAGAGGTGCCCGCACGAAGGCGGCGGCGTCCGCACTGAATCAGCGCCTGTCGGAATTCAGGGCGAAAACGATCTTCGACCAGGTCGATCCCATCGTCAAAATGCAGCTGCCGGGATTGCCCGTTGCGCTTGGCCAAAAGGCAGTCGGGAGCACGGAACCGTTTCCGACGGCCGGCGAAGATAACGCCGCCATCGATCGCAGTGTCGTCCTCATGGTCGACCTGGTTTGGACAGGTACGGGCGGTTACAAGAAGGTGCACCGTCCGCCTCGGCTTGTTTATGCGCCGAGCACCTTCTGGGAGATGAAAATCGCAGCGCTCTTTGGCGCCTCGGGTATCGGCGTCAAATCGAGCTTGCTCCGCGTGAAGATCAAGAACTTGAGTACAGGGCGCGAACTTTCGCTTTTTGGGCCGATTATCGGCGGTGATCTGACCATCGGTGCCGGCATGTTCAAGAAGGTGCCCAAGGTGTCGCCCGTGAGCTTCGACAAGTTCGATCCCAAACAATTGCGGGATGCGCAAGTGGGCAAGCCGGTCGTGTTCACGACACCGCTCATGGACTTCGACGACTGGATCAACGGATCGGAAGGCCAGCTCGTGCGGGTCGTTCACGGTCATCTTAAAACCGGCGTGACCAAGTCGCAGACCAGCTTTCTCCAGTTCGTCAGCGTCGATACTCATCCCGGCTCATTGGTCTTCGATCTGAAGGCGCTCGGTTTCTCGTTGGGTATTCCCGAGGTATCCAATCAGGTGCAATCCGGAACACTCAAAGCCGAAAATCATCCGTCAGACCAGTATCTCGTCGACACACCTGATGACGTCGTTCCTGTCCAAGTCGCACAGCACCGCAGCGAAGGCCTTCTGATCAGCTTCCCAACTGAAAAACATCACTGGACGGATTTGAGTTCGAGCCAGCAAGAGGAAGTGAAGCGATTTGTGTTGAACAGAACGGCAGCCATTCGCGCTTTGTCTGACTTCAAGGATGTGGTCGCCCCGACGCCGTGATGGGGCGGGTAGCTGGCAGACTGATTTCCCGACGGAGCTGTGGCTTCGTGCTTCGAGGGGGCGAGAAGCCGAGCATCCTGGCGGGATGCGCGCTCGAGCCACTGCAGGTGCCGACCTGCGCGAATACGTACATCTTCGCGGTGCAGTATCAGCGGCGGGTGAACCCGGTGTCAGTTGCGGTGGCTCCGGGCACGCTGCTGGCCGGCCGAAAGAATTATTGAACACGCTGGCCCTCGCGCCAGGCCATCTCCCAGAAGTCTGCCTCGAGTCGGGTGGCTTCCTTGAAGATCGCAATCAGCTCTGTCTCGCGCGCCGGCGTGGCGTAGAGATCGGCGAGATGCTCCATGTGCTCCCGCGCTTTGGCGGCGACCTCCTGGTACGGGGCGCCGGCGTACTCGGCGATCCAGACGCGATAGGCATTCGTCGCGGCGCCCGCGAGGGGACGCGAGGCGAGCCGCGTTGCGATCTCCGCGTACCCGATCACGCAGGGGGCAAGCGCCACCTTGAGAGCCAGCAGATCGCCGCGCATTCCCGCGTCGAGCACGTAGCGTGTATAGGCCAGCATCTCGGCCGCCGGAGGGGCCTGTTCAAGGTCGGTCGGGGACAGGCCCCAATCGGCACAGAGCTTCACATGCAGGTTCATCTCGACATCGAGGATGGCCGACAGGCCGGCCGCGGCTTCACGCATGTCGGCAAGTCGGGGCGACTTGTAGACCGCGAGCGCGTAGGCGCGAGCAAACTCGATGAGGAACAAATAGTCCTGAACGAGATAGTGACGAAACGCCGCTTCGGGGAGCGAGGCGTCCGCCAATCCGTTCGTAAAGGGATGCTCGGTGTAAGCCCGCCACTCGACGGACGCTTCTGTCTTGAGACGCTCGAAGAAACTCACGATCTTGTCTGCCCGGCCTGCTTGTGCATGAATGACTTTGGCAAGCTACCGATAGCGCATTGCGGACCGAGGAGCTACGGCGACCGCGGCCAGAATTGGTTTGAGCAGAGTTGCGGGCACTCCCCGCGTCGAGAGTTTTTTGCATTGTCACCGTAATGGTGGAGAGTGCGCCGCACCACCTGCCAAATATCCAATCAGCGCAGCCCCAGGAACGAGAGCACCACGCCAATCACGACGACGAGTCCGACCAGATAGATAATGCCATTCATGTCTCAGCTCCTCAGCGTTGTCAGTCCTGCCGCAACACAAACACCCAAGGTCGTGAAAAGGTTCGGCGTTGCCCAACGCCGATTTCTCCCGAAATAGGGGAACGAAAGCGACCGATCCTGCTTCGTGGCGTGCTGAGCCTTCGCCCCCCTTCAGCTCGATGATTTTGCGTTTACACGCAAAGGTCGATAGGCTGCACCGATACGTCCTGCAGGGAGGGTGACATGGGACAGCGTGAAGAGATGCTGGCATTGATCAGACGCGCTTACGCCGCACGCGACGGCGGTGACGCCGAGGGCTTGGTGACCGCCTTTCATCCCGAGGGTCTGTTCACCTTGATGGGCGACAAGAGCGCGCTCGAACTGACAGGGAGTATGCAGGGGCACCCCACCCTGCGTGGAGCCTTCAGTAAATTGATTGATGAGTTCGGTTTCGAAGGTCGCGAAATCCTGGCCGAGTTGGTCGACGGAGATCGTGTTGCCGTTCATTCCCGCGTGAACGTTCGATACCGTCCGACCGGGCAGGCTTCCGGCACCGAGATCCTGGACCTGTTCAGATTTCAGGGCGGCAAGATCGTTGAATTGATTGAGTTCGCGGACACTGCGCAGATCAAGGCGATGATCTCCTGAGGGGGATGAGGTTGGATTGTATCGTCCTCGCGCAGGGATAGACGCCCGGGCATCCGTGATATGCGCGTTAGAACTGCCGGCGATGCCGGCGGCTGCGTTCGTGCTAGCCAAGCTGCTCGGTTTGGCTCAGGTCGCGGCCGGCCTAGATCGTGCTGTCGCCGCAAACCGGATAATTTGCTTTTGCTTCCTTCATTTCTATAGGACGGAATTCATGACGTTGATCGTGGGCTATGCGAATGAAGAAATCGGCTTTCTAGTGGGGGAGACTCTTTTAACTCCTCTATTGGAGGTGAAAGGTAATCCGATCGGGCCAGTGAGTGGCGAGTTTCACGGCCTAAAGATACAGATCATCGACGATAACACGGCCGTTGCGTTTGCATCATCAAATGCAGCTGATGCGGCACTCACACTGATTGGCCAGCTTGCACAAGAACTCGTGCAGAACGCAAAATTCGACCCGGCGACCCGACTGGCTGAGCGTCACGCCGAACTCTTAGCCTCAAAAAAAAGCGATCCACCAGACTGTGAGTTTCTCGTGCTCCGGATTGATGGTGATCGCAAACGCCTTGCACACATCACAGACGGCGTCCTCAAATATGTTGAACGAGCCTATATTGGCGACCCTGCCCAATATAGGAGACTTTTAGAGCTGAAGAAGCCATACGTCGGCCCGAAACAGCAGACGACAGCGCACTTAGACGGCACAACAACAATCGAATCCATCGTGAACAGTGCAGGACTAGTAGAATTCGTAGAAATCGGATTGGCGCTTCAAGCGCTGGTGGAGCAGCGACGAGGTGAGGGAATCGGCGCGATTGCCGGGAATATCATCCGAGTCGTGGACGCGAGAATCTCTCGTAAGCTGGAATACCTACAGACGCACGAAGCGAGTATTACGCAGGCAGAGGGAAAGGCGGGCTATTCGCTCTTAGCATCCAATTCAGGGAAGCGCGGAGTTGGTATCTACTACGTTGCAGGCAAAGTTGGGTTCGTTATGATTGCTGGAGATACGGAACCATGCCGTAAGCTGCCAGCGGAAACGATGGATGAATTTAAGCAATTTGCGAAAAGCCAATTCGATCTAAATCTCTGTTAGCCGTTTAAGGTTGAGGCATCATGATTTAGTCAGGTGCGCGATCATCAATCCTGCTTAAGAATCGCGTGATGCCATCTAGTTGGGCTGTATTTTCGGGCATTCTATGCAAGTGCCTAGGCGATCGCTCTATTCTTTTCCCGGAGGAGAGCTTCGAGATTACCGGGGACTTCCAGACCGCGTCCGGCTCGTGCGATTATCCACCACGCGGATCCTAGGACGCCTGTGCAGGAACGTCCTTCTTTTTGTCCGCTCGTAACAAGTCAACCTCTTTTTGAATCACGCGGCGACACATTGAACGTAAGCGGCTGAGAAGCGTGCGCTCGTGAGCATTCAAGCGATGCTTACCCCGGTGGACTATCTGGGATCGAACATCATAAATGTCGCTGAACGTTTTATAGAGATCCTCACGCTCCTCTTGGCTTGATCCGATCAAGTACGCACATCTGTTTCGAAGTAGCTCATTGAGCCCAATTTCTTTTGAGGCAGCTTTGTCTCCGAGCAAAATTTCCAGGACCACCATGGCTTGGATAAAGGGCAGAAGTGGATCTGAGCCTGTTGCGCTGTCAAAATACCATTGCGACGCAAGCATTATTGGCTCGGCGCGTTTGCCCGCCGCGATGACCTGAGCCATTTCCTCTAGGATACGCGGACACCAATGAACTCGTTTTTCTGGCGTGTTGACTAAGTCGCCCATTTAGAGTTTTTCGAGGCCCCAGCTTATCCTATCGTCGAGCTCCAGTTTTCGCTCCGCTCGCCAATTCCCTTCGTTATCCTTGCGATGGACGAAGTAGCCATATTTCGGAGGGTAAACCGGATAACTTGAGTTGACTTGAAAGAGCCGTAGCGCAAGGCCGAGACCGCAGACGGAGCGTATAAATCGACGCGCCTCTAGGTCAGGGGCTGAACCTCCATACGGACCAATAAATCCTTCGACGTCCCGCTGGATGTGCACTGCATTTTCTTCCCAAGTCAGCGGCCCCGTAAGAAGCGAAGACAGTAACCCGCCTCCGAAGCGCTGCGCTTTCTCCGCATCTTCCTGCACGTGCAGCGGAAGTAAATCAGACAAGTCTTTCGAGGTACGCACCAAGCGTGAGGAAGTCGTCTCGAACGTCCATTGATTTCTCTCGTCGGGCAGACATCCCCATAGCGCCTTCGGTAACGGGCACGTTGTCCTGTATTGGTTGGGTAGAATTTCAAATTGACCAATAAGCCGCGCTGTGACCGCAGCGGAATTTTCATAGCCAGCGACTTCAACTAGTTTCTTTCGAGCCGGCTCTTTCTCATATTCGGCGCTTTGTAGCTCGATCGCGAGCGTGTCCAAGATGAACTCGACCAATGGATAGTCGTCGACATACGCCAGCAGGGCGTCGTGGATCGGCCCACGTTGAGGCAGCGCCTCGTCCGCCATTAAAAGCAACATGACGCCTCCTGATGCTCGTCTAAGGAATTTGCCGTGATCCACCTCGATCAACGGGAGCGCACGCGCGACAATCTCCGCAATTCTAGCTTTTGCGTTTGGATGAAGGTCGATGGCCACAGCTCTTCCCCGCGGGTGATTTCGGGAATGGTACACGCGGGAGTTTATTTGGGACGGGGGAGACGCGCAGGAGGCGCAGTTATGCAAGGGGAAATCTTGGAGATTCAGTGTACATTCCACTTGCGCTGACATGTTTCGCCCTCTCAGACGACGCAAATAGAAGTGTCTATCAATGAGATTCTGACAATGAGGGCCGTCCGCGCCGCTGGTACAGTTGGGTGGGCTCGAACCACCGACCTCCTGTTCCACAGACAGGCGCTCTAACCAACTGAGCTACAACTGCATCCTTGCGAGCCGCCCGAGGGGCGCCCTTGATAGGGCCGGTCACCGAGGGGGGCTGGACGGGGCGGAAACTAGGTGCAACGGGCGTTTTTGGCAAGGCCGCAGCACCGTCAAAACGTCCCGCAAACGAGGTTATTTCCAAAGCAAAACCCGGGCTCTAGGCCCGGGTTTCTTAATTGAGACGGCCGCGCCGGATCAGGCGGCGGGGTAGAGCTTCGCGGCGGAGGCCTTGATCGGCTCGACGGTCGCGGTGGCGACGCGCTGGGTCAGCTCGGCGAGCTCCCGGGCCTGGGCCTGGAAGGTTTCGAGCTGCGTCTTGGAATGGTTGGTCCACAGCGCGAACGCATCCTGCGGCGCCTTCACGCTGAACAGCTCCTGGGTGAAGTCGAGATGGGCCTTGGTGTTGGCCTTCGCGAACTCCATCAGCTTGGCGGTGTATTCGCTCACGCCCTTGTGGGCGGACGCGAACACGGCCTCGACGGTGCCGTTGTGGGTCTCGGCGGCGTCCTTGAACTTGGCGTAGTTCTCGCGGGCCTGCGACACACCCTTTTCGGCGAACGCACGCATCTGCTCCGGAACCTCGAACGGAATGACGGAGGCGGAGAATGGATCAGTCGTACCTGTCATGCTTTGTCCCTCACACTAATGAAAAAACGGAGTGAGCCTTCAGGCGCGCCCGCCGGCCAACCGGGTGACGGGTGCGAAGACTGGAAACACAAAACGAATGATGGCTCGCCCAGCGCGGAGACCATGCCTACCTAAGATGTCAATATTGTGCAACGCAACGGGTTTTGGGGTGCATTGCGCAAATTTAATCGCGGGGAGGATGAGGTTCCCGGGATGGGGAACCGGTGGTTGAGGTAATCAGGTGGTGCCTGAGCGCGCGCCTCGTCCTTCGAGACGACCGCTGCGCGGTCTCCTCAGGATGAGGCTGGGGCGGCATGGGTATCTGCGGACGCGGGGATCTCGAAGATGGGGATGCGAACGGGCTACGGCTTGCGGGGTCGGGGACATTAAGGTTATCGCGGCTTTAGGCCTTGGCGCATAGGCTGGGGCCGTGGACCTGCCCGCGCACGCGGGCGATACTAACCCTTTCTTAAGGCTGTCATTCCCGGCAGCCTGATGCGCACAAGCGGGACGCGAAGCCGGTCGGATGACGAGTTCGGATTTCCAGTTGCGAGGCGTGGGCGATCCCCGGCTGGCCGTGCACGCGACCTCGCCGCTGCCCGTCTGGCTCTGGTCGATCGACGGCACGCGCGTGCTCTGGGCCAATCCGGTCGGGGCAAGACTGTTCGGCGCGGCCCATGCCACGGCGCTCGCGGACAAGACCTTCGGGCCCGCCGACAGCCACCGCCGCCAGATCATCCGGCTTGCCGGCCGGCTGCCTCCGAACGGGGCGATCCGGCTCGAACGGCTGCGCGGCTTCGGCGCGCGGCTCGGCACTCTGATGACCTGCGCCTGCGCCCGGCTCGACTTCGCCGATGGCGGCCGCGCCGTGCTGGTCACCGCGATGGACCCCGGCTTGCGCACCATGCCGCTGGTCGAGCGGCTGCTTCGTCTGGTCGACGGCGCCAAGACGCCGATGGCGGCGTTCGCACCCGACGGCCTGTTCGTCGGCGCCAGCGAAACGGCCCGCACCCTGCTCGGCTTCCGCGATCTCACCGAGGCCGGCCTCGAACAGGCGCGCAGCGATGCGCTCAGCCTTGGCCGCGCCGAGACGCCGATCGGGATCGGCCAGATGGTGTTGCAGCGGGTCGGCAGCGGGGCCGATGTCGGGCTGGTCGCGCTGATCGAGCCTGCCGTGCAGCAGGCGGCGGCTGCGACTGATGAGGTCGAGCCCGAGGCCACTGAAGAGGTCGCGCGCGAAGAGATCGCTGAGCCTGCGCCGTCCGCTGCTCCAGCCGCCGTGTCGCAGGATGTGCAAGCGGCGCCGTCGCACGAGGCGCCATCAGAGATCGCGCTGTTCGACGCCTTCGCCGAGCCGGTCGACGCGCCGCAAGCAACGATCGCGCACGAACCGCCCGTAAGCGAGCCGGCGACCGAGATCGTCTCGATCCAGCAAGCCGTCGAGCAAGCGGCCGAAGCCGCGCCAGAAACTCCGGTTGAAAACTCGGCCGAAGCCATGGTGTCGCCGCAGGCAGCGCCGACCGTGACCGGCATGGTCGAGCCGCCGTCGGGCCACGAAGAGCCGCCCGCACCGCGTCAGCATCCGCTGCGCTTCCTCTGGAAGGTGGATGCAGAGGGCCGCTTTGTGCTTCTCTCCGACGAATTCATCCACCTGATCGGGCCGCGCACGGCCGCCGGCTTCGACCGCCCCTGGCGCGAGATCGCCGACGCCTTCGCGCTCGATCCTGAGAGCCGCGTGGCGCAGGCGCTTGCGAGCAAGGACACCTGGGCCGGGATCACCGTGAACTGGCCGGCCGATGGCGGCGAGCATCTGCCGGTCGAGCTTGCCGGGCTTCCGGTTTATGACGGCGACCGCAATTTCGCGGGCTTCAGGGGATTTGGCGTCTGCCGCGATCTCGACGGCCTCAACCGGCTCGATGCGCTCAGGCGCTTTGAGCTTTTGGCCGAACCGGCGGCGCCGCAAAGCCTGTCCGCCGATGTGGTCGAACCGGAGCCTGAGCCTGAGCCAGAGCCGCCGCCTCCGCCGATCGAGCCGCCCGCACCTGAGCCTGAAGCTGAACTGCCCGAACCCACACCCGACGCGAATTCACATCCAACCGATCCGGAAACGCCAGTGGAAACGCCAGTGGAAACGCCTCCCAATGTCCTGCCGTTCCGAGCGCCCGGCGACACGCGATCGCCGACGCTGACGCCGGTCGAGAACAGCGCGTTCAACGAGCTCGCCCGGCAATTGTCCGAGCGCCTCGAACGCGACAAGGAAACCATCGCGGCATCGTCCGAGCCGCCGGATGCCGAGATCACGCCTGAGGCGCCGACGCCGGAGCCCGAGCCTGAGACGCCGCACGCGCCGGCCGAATGGCTGACCGCGCCCGCGCCGCCCGCGCACGGCCACAGCCCGCGCGACCGCGCGCTGCTCGACCTGCTGCCGACCGGCATCCTGATCTATCGGCTCGACCGCCTGCTCTACGCCAACCCCGCGTTTCTCGCGCGCATGGGCTATGGCAGCCTGAGCGCACTGGAGAATGCCGGCGGGCTGGATGCGCTCTATGTCGAGCCGGGCGTGTCCGCGGCCAGCAGCACGTCGCAAGCCGGCACGCCTGTCACGATCAGCGCGACGCTCGCCAATGGCGAAGCGCCGCTGCCGACCACCGAGGCGCATCTGCACGCGATCGACTGGGACGGCGAGAGCGCGCATGCGCTGATCTGCGCGCTGCCGCAGGCAGCGCCCGCTGCGCCCGTCATCGCCGAGACCGTGATCGCCGAGACCATTGTCCCCGAGACCTTCTCCACCGCGCCGGAGCCCGACGCCGGCGAGGCGGCCGCCGAAGATCTCGCCGCGATCCTCGACACCACGGCCGAGGGCATCGTGATGTTCGATGCCGAAGGCAACATCCACGCCTGCAACCGCAGCGCCGAGGCGCTGTTCGGCTATGACGGCGAGACGCTGATGCAGCAGAATCTGGTGACGCTGTTCGCGCCGGAGAGCCAGCATGTCGTGATCGACTATCTGGAAAACCTCAAGAGCCAGGACATCGCGAGCCTGCTCGACCACGGCCGCGAGGTGCTGGGGCGCGAGAAGAAGGGCGGCGTCATTCCGCTCGCGATGATCATGGGCCGCACCCGGCCCGACGGCCCGAACTTCTTCGCCGTGTTCCGCGATCTCTCGCACAGCAAGCAGGGCGAGAGCGAGCTGACGCAGGCGCGACGCCTGGTCGAAGGCACGGCGAACGCCAAGGCCGACATGCTGGCGCGGATCAGCCACGAGATCCGCACGCCGCTGAACGCCATCATCGGCTTCTCGGAGGTGATGATCTCGGAACGCTTCGGCACGCTCGGCAACGAGCGCTACGGCGAGTACATGAAGGACATCCGCGCCTCCGGCGAGCGCGTCATCGCCATCATCGACGACCTGCTCGAGCTGTCGCGGATCGAGACCGGCAAGCTCGACCTCGACTTCGCCAACCTCAACCTCAATGATCTGGTCGAGGCCTGCGTGGTCGTGATGCAACCGCAGGCCAATCGCGAGCGCATCATCATCCGCACCTCGCTCGGCCATGCGCTGCCGCAGGTGAGCGCGGATGCGCGCGCAATGCGGCAGATCACGATGAACCTGATCTCGAACTCGATCCGGCTCGCCAGCGCCGGCGGCCAGGTCATCGTCTCGACCGCGCTCACCGACCACGGCGAGGTCGCACTTCGCATCCGCGATACCGGCCACGGCCTCAGCGAGCGCGAAGTCGCCGCCGCGATGGAGCCGTTCCGCACACCACCGCCCGGCGACGCCGAGGACAATTCGGCGCTGAGCCTGTCGCTGACCAAGGCCCTGGTCGAAGCCAACCGCGCCCGCTTCAACATCAAGAGCGCGGCGAACTCCGGCTCGCTGATCGAGGTGGTGTTCGCACCGGCACTGGCGCAGGCGTAAGCGGCGAACGCGATTTCCTGCCCGCGGTGCACGGGCGGCTTCGGCCGAGCCGCGCCCGACGAAGGGCGCCATTGCGACTTCTTCCCGAGCGGAACCGAAGCCCCTCGTTGCGGCTTGAAGCCTGGACCCAGCGTTTCTCCTGCTGATCAGTTCGACACTGCAGCTCCCGCACCCAGCGACTTCAAATGACCGAACGAGCGAAATCCGTGGCATCGAAGCAGCGTCCGCCCAAGCGGAGCGAGGCGGTGCGGAGCGACGGAGGCCCGACCACGACTGAGCGAAAGCCGCTGCCTACCGGCGCGGGCGCGCGCATGAACGCACGGGTCGTGCTTGCCCTTGCGCTGGTCGCACTGGCGTTGTGGACGGCGGCGGGATTTCTGCCCGCAGTGATCTGGGCCGCGATTCTCGCAACCAGCCTGTGGCCGCTCTACACCAAATTTGCGGCACGCGTGACCTCCGGCCGCTCCAGCCTGGCCCCGCTGGTCTTCACGCTCGTCGTCGCCCTCATCCTGTTTACGCCGATGTCGCTTGCCGTCTATCAGATCGCGCAGCAAGGCGATCTGCTCGTGGGCTGGATGAAACAGGCCGGAGAGAGCGGGATCGAAGTGCCTGATTGGCTCGCCCGCCTTCCGATCGCCGCAGAGAGCATCGAGCAGTGGTGGCGCAGCAATCTTTCCGATCCCAAAGCCGCGACCGCATGGCTGAAAAGCGTCAACGCAGACAACGCATCGGAACTGTTTCGAACGTTCGGCGGACAGCTGCTTCATCGCCTGTTTCTTCTGTTCTTTTCGCTGATCGCCTTGTTCGTCTTGCTACGCAACGGCCGGTCGATCTCGGACCGCGTGCTGGAAACCTGCGATCGGCTTTTCGGTGAGGCGGGAGAGGGTCTCGCCGAGCAAATGGTCGATGCGATCCGCGGCACCGTGAACGGTACGGTGCTGGTCGCCGCAGGCGAGGGATTATTGATCGGCGTGGCCTATTTCGTCGCGGGCGTGCCGCATGCCATCGTATTCACGATATTGACCACGGCCTTCGCCATGCTTCCGTTCGGCGCCTGGCTCGCTTTCACCGCTGCGGCGGTGGTGCTGGTCTCTGGCGGAGGCAGCGGCTTCGCAGCCGCGGGCGTCTTCTTCTGGGGCGCGATCGTCATGTTGGCCGGCGATCATTTCGTCTGGCCGACCCTGGTCGGCGACTCGGCGCGGCTGCCGTTTCTGTTCGCGTTCGTCGGGATCTTCGGAGGCCTGGCGGCCTTCGGCCTTCTGGGCTTGTTTCTCGGCCCGGTGATCATGTCGGCGTTGCTGGTGGTCTGGCGCGAGTGGGTGTTCCGACCTGTCGCGCCCGAGAAGAACGGTTGAGTTGCCGCGGGCGTATCCCCAAGCACACGCCAGAAAGCAAAAGGCACGGCGCTTGCGACGCCGTGCCTTCCGCATTCATGAGGCTCGATCTCAGCTGTAGATTTCGAACAGTCCCGCGCCGCCCTGGCCGCCGCCGATGCACATCGTCACGACGCCCCACTTCGCCTTGCGGCGCTTGCCCTCCTGGAGGATGTGGCCGGTGAGCCGCGCGCCGGTCATGCCGAACGGATGGCCGATCGGCGCTGGCGAAGGCATAAGGCGAGATCAGGCTGGGACTGGACTGGCGGCTGCCTTTACGTAGTGGCGCAACCCGCTCGGACATGTAGTATGGCCCTGCCGGAGCGGGGTACCAAATTGGACGGAATCAATCTTCACGATCCCCTCTTCGCCACCTATGTCGTTGCCGCCAGCTTGATCATCCTCAAGGCCGTGGCGATGTCGTGGCTCACCGTGGTCCGGATGGTGAGGGCCCAGGGCGGCTACCGTTCGCCGGAGGACATCAAGAAGACACCACTGAATCCCGCACCCGATCCGGCGCAGCTTCTTCCCAACGAAGATGTGGAGCGGATCCGCCGGATCCAGATGAACGATCTCGAGAGCCTGCCGTATTTCCTGGCCGCGGGCTTTCTTTATGTTCTCACAAAGCCGTCGCTGCTTCTCGCGCAATGCCTGCTCTACGGCTACGTTGCCTCACGCCTGCTGCATTTTCTCGCCTATCTCACCGGGCAAATTCACGACATTCGCGCAATGCTGTGGACCGTCGGCTCGGTCATCCTGGTCTTCATGACCGTGCGCACGCTGCTCGTTGCACTCGGCGCTTGAGGCTCAGTCGGCCACGCCGGCGATCTGCTGGGCCGAAAGGTAGCGTTCAAGCGCCTCGTGCTGCTTGAAAAAGCGCATGGCGCGCAGATCGCGGATCGTCGTTTTTTGTGCCGCATCGCGAACCCGGGTGACCTCGCGGGCTTCCTCCAGCCGGCCGACCCCGACCAGGTTGGCCGCGAGCATGCGATGTCCGGTGCCGTTGCTCGGATTGTGCCGAACCGACTTGCGCGCCCAGGCAACGCCCTCCTCGTACTGCCCGAGGGCAAAGTAGGACGCGGTCAATCCCGTCATCCACATATGGAGCATGCTGTCCTCGGGGCTGAGGACGAGAGACCGATGCAGGCATGCGAGTGCGTTGGCATAATCGCCTCCCATGCTGTCGATCATTCCGAGTACACCCCATGCGAAAGCCGAACTCGGATTGAGCCTTGCGGCTTCGCTGGCGTGAATGCGCCCCTGATCGTTGTCGCCGGCGGGCCCAAACAGCGTGAAGCCATAGACAGCGTGGGCGAAAGCGTCCCCACTATCCTGCTCGACGGCGCGGCGCGCCAGACCGACCGCCTCGGACGCGGCATCCGCAGACATGTTGGCGCCGAGCGGCGGAGCCATCACGAGTCCCCAAGCCAGCGCCGCCAGCGTCGCCGTTCGCTCCTGATCGAGGCTCAGAGACCGCCGAAGCAGATCGATGGCCTTGACGATACCTTCGCGGGTGCCGCCCCATAAATGGTGAAGGCCGCGCAAATACAGATCATAGGCCGAAAGATCAGTTGGCGGCTTGCGGCGTGCGCGTTCGATCTCGGCGCTACGAACGGCGGGATCGACGACTGCGGCAACACTGCTGCTGACGTCGTCCTGCAGGTCGAAGATGTCGACCAGGGGGCGATCGTAGCGATTGGACCAGACCTGGGCCTCGCTTCCGGTATGAGTGAGCTCGGCCGAGACGCGAATGCGGTTGCCCGCCTTGCGAATATGACCGCTCAGGACGTATTGCGCACCGAGTTGCTGCGCAATCTGCCGGCTGGTCATTCCCTTGTCCCGAAGGGCAAAGCTCGATCCGGCCGCGATCACCACCAGCTCGCGAAAGCGCGATAGAGCGGTGATGATGTCTGCAGTGACGCCATCGGCGAAGTAGTCCTGTTCGGTTTCATCACCCATGTTGCGGAACGGAAGCACCGCCACGGAGGGCCTGTCGTTGCCGAACACGTGCTCCGCCTGGTGCGAAAGGTCTGCCGTCGGCTCCGCTGCCGGCAGAACGATCTTATGCTCCTGGACCTTGCGCAATTCCGCAGCCAGCGCGCTGGTTGTGGCATCGGGCGCGGTGCCGAGCTCTTGCTTCAGCAAGGCAACGACGGCCTGATAATATTTGAGCGCCTCGGCGTTGCGGCCGGCCGCGGACAACGCGCGCATGATCAGGCGGTGCGCATCCTCGCGCATGCTGTTGAGTGCATTGGCGCGCTGGCCGGCGAGCAGGGCATCGCCGGCACGTCCGTCGGACAGTTCCTGGTCGCCGAGCGCTACCATCGCGCCGACAGCCAGCTCCGATAACCGCTCGCGTTCGCCGGCCAGCCACTCGCTCCAGCCCTCAGCGTTGACCGCGATGTCATCGACGAGGCGCCCGCGATAGAGATCTGCCGCCGCGGTCAGCGCGTCACGGCTGCCCTTTCTGACAAGCCGCTCGAATTGCGGCACATCGCAGGTGATCACAACGGCATTCAACGAAATGAATTCGCCGTCACTCCTGAGAGCACTCTGACCAAGAACTTGACGCAGCTTGAACAGCGCCTGTCGCAGGTTTTGCTTCGCCTGCGCTTCGAAGTGCGATCCCCACAGCAAGGTCGAGAGTTTTTCACGGTGCTGAGGCTGAGGTGCCGTGCAGGCCAGATAGGCCAGCAATCCCGCGAGCTTCTTGTTCGGTAAGCTGACGGCACCGTCCGGCCCGATCAGTTCAAAACGTCCAAGAAGTGCGAGAGTAAAACTTGGGCTGGGAGCGGGTGCAGTTTCGGTCATTCCGCCTCAAAAATAAGCAGATGCGCTCACGGATATACATCCTACACGAATTGCCGCCTTAGCGAACAATATTAACGCTGCAGTGACGGCCGAGTGACGCCGGCGACGACGACAGTGGGTTCAGATCGCATCGCGACGAGATGCCGGTTGGTTGATCGACGCGGAGCAATTTCATCCGGAAGCCAGCGTGCGCGCGCATCACCTCATCATGATCGTCGTTGGCTTGTTCGTGGTCCTCGCCGGATTCGACGCAGCGTTGACGACCTTTGCACACCCGACACTCAGGGCCGCTTCGCAGTCGGCGCCGCCCGTCGCACCGCTCCTTTTCGGAGGCGACTGATCGCACGCCGGCATCACAACAGCCATCAAACAGGAGGTCGCATTGACCGACATCGCACAGCAGGGAAGACAATCGCAGAGGTTTCTCGCGTCCGATCAAGAACAGCGATTGGTTGCGATGTGGAGACTTGGAGTGGTCGCCTTCTATGGCTCGCTCCTGGCGCTGGTGATTGCCTTCGCGGCAATGAGCAAGGCGCCCCGAGAGCGCCAAGCCAACCTGGCCTCCGACGATTTCGTTACCCACTACATTTCGAACCCGCCGGCGCCGTAGGCGATCGGGACGAGCGACAGCAAAGCATATGAGGACAATCGTGAACAATCACAACCGTGCTGCGTCTCCAATTCGGGCCAGATCTCCGGCATCGCACGACAGAAAGCGAACAGGCGGCGAGACGCGCCTGATGTTTCTCGTTCTGCTGGGATTCGGCCTCGTTCACGTGATCGGCGCGATCCTGATTCAGCGCGCGTCGACCGAGCGAGGTGATCCGCCCCTGATCCTCGCTTCGCACACCGACTGACGGCCGCCACATGCAGCCGGTTCATGGGATTTGAAAAACCAGGAGGCAACATGCCAGCAATCATACGCACGATTTCCCGCACGGTCCTCTCGGTCATCGGTGCCGAATTGGCGAAGCACGCCCTCCTGTTATGCGCAGCGTGCGCCTTTGTGTTCGTGCTCTCACGAACCTACGGCCTGGATTTGAGCGCCGGATTCTTCTGACGTTCGCAATGGTGGCCGACATGACTGAAATCTGAAGACGCATCGTCGTCGATGCGCAAGTCCTGAGGAGCTGAGATGTACGTTGGCCGGATATTGTCCACGCTTGGCGGACAAGGACCCATGCTCCTGGTGATCTCGCTTTGCGCAGGGCTGGTGATCACTCCCTTCGCTCATCTCGGCTACGATCTTTTGCCTTTTTCGGCATTTCTTCTGACGCTGGGCTCGTTTCTTACGGCGGGTCTTGCCCCCTCTGAAGCCAGCATTCGTCCGCTCCTGATGGGCGTGGTGCTTGCCTGGGTTGGCCTGGTGCTGCCATTCGCTGCTGCGATTCTGCTGTCCTTTGCTCCGCTTGATCCTGCGCTGCGGGCCGGCGTTCTGCTTTCATTGCTGGCGCCGCCGGTCGGAAGCGCCGCTGCGATCGCCGGAATGCTCGGTTTGCGACCACGTCTCGCACTGCTCGTTTCCATCGCACTGACCTTGCTCACGCCGATCTCGATTCCGAGTTTTGCCACGGTGCTCGGACTTGGAATTGCATTCGACATGGGCAGGCTGGCGATCCGGCTCTTCAGCATTATCGGCGCTGCAGGCCTGGTGGCCTTCTTAGCCATGAGGTTTCGTCGTCATGTGATTCCTGTTCTGCCCGATCAAAGCGCCGCCACCGGGATCGCCGTTGTCGGGCTCATGATCGTGGGGCTTGCCACCTCGCAAGGCATACGGGCGCAATGGACCAGCAACGCCCTGCGTTTCGACGTGATGCTCGCCGCGGCGATCGTGTTCAATTTCGGTCTGTGCGTCCTCGCTGCCATGACGTTCGCGAGACTGGGGTGGCAAACCGCCGGTACCATCGGTCTCGTGAGCGGAAACCGCAACGTCACGCTCGTGTGGGCAGCGGCGAGCTTCGGTCTGCCGTCGCTGGCGGAAGGTTATGTCGCTGCGTGCGTCATCCCGGTCCTCGCGCTTCCCCTCATCATCAAGCTTTGTCTTAGACTACCATCCTTCAGCCGCTTCATCCCACAAAACCGATGACCCAAAGAGTACACGCCTGACCTGGTGCTCAAACAACAAGGCACGGCGCTTGCGACGCCGTGCCTTCCGCATTCATGAGGCTCGATCTCAGCTGTAGATTTCGAACAGTCCCGCGCCGCCCTGGCCGCCGCCGATGCACATCGTCACGACGCCCCACTTCGCCTTGCGGCGCTTGCCTTCCTGGAGGATGTGGCCGGTGAGCCGCGCGCCGGTCATGCCGAACGGATGGCCGATCGCGATCGAGCCGCCGTTGACATTGTACTTGGCGGGATCGATGCCGAGCTTGTCGCGCGAATAGAGACACTGGCTGGCGAAGGCTTCGTTGAGCTCCCAGAGATCGATGTCGTCGATCTTCAGACCGTGACGCTTCAACAGCTTCGGCACGGCAAAGATCGGGCCGATGCCCATCTCGTCCGGTTCGCAACCCGCCGCCGCCCAGGCGACGAAGCGGCCCATGGGATTGAGGCCGCGCTTCTCCGCGTCCTTGGCTTCCATCAGCACCACGGCCGCGGCGCCGTCCGACAGCTGGCTGGCGTTGCCGGCCGTGACGAACTTGCCGGGACCCCTGACGGGCTCGAGCTTGGCAAGACCTTCCAGCGTGGTCTCGGGCCGGTTGCACTCGTCGCGATCGACGACGTAATCGACGATCGACTCGGCCTTGGTCGCCTTGTCGACCACCTTCATCTTGGTCTTCATCGGGACGATCTCGTCCTTGAACTTGCCGGCCTGCTGCGCGGCGGCCATGCGGCGCTGCGACTCCAGCGAATACTCGTCCTGATATTCACGGCTGAGATTGTAGCGCTCGGCGACGATATCGGCGGTGTCGATCATCGCCATGAAGATCGCCGGTGCCGTCTTGAGCAGTTCGGGATCGATCGATTCCTTCGGCGTGCCGCCGCCCGGCATCGAGATGCTCTCGACGCCGCCGGCGACGATGCAGTCGGAACCGTCCGAGCGGATCGAGTTGGCGGCCATCGCGATGGTCTGGAGACCGGACGAGCAGAACCGGTTCACCGAGACGCCCCCGGTCGATTTCGGCATTCCTGCCAGCAGCGCGGCCTGGCGGCCGATGTTCGGCGCGCCATGGGCGCAATTGCCGAGATAGCAATCCTCGACATAGTCCTTCTCGACGCCGGCGCGGTCGACCGCATGGTGGATGGCATGGGCCGCGAGCGACATCGGCGGGGTGATGTTGAACCCGCCGCGGCCGGATTTCGCGAGGCCCGTGCGTGCATAGGAAACGATGACGGCTTCACGCATTGTTTTCTCCCTTTCGAACGATTTTGACCGGAGCATCGGTCGAGGTTTCTCGGCGCCATTGGTACACAATGTCCGGCGGTCGCGGGAGAAATAAAAACGCCGCCCTCGCGAGAGGGCGGCGTTGTTCCGCGGGTCGGAATATGTCGGCGTATCAGAACGTCAGCGCCTTGACCTGCTTGACCTGCGGCAGGGCCTGCACCTTGGCGAGCAGATCGGCCGGCACCGCGCCGTCGACCTCGATCAGCGCGATGGCATCGGAGCCCGGCGCGACGCGGCCAAGATGGAAGGTCGCGATGTTGATCTTGGCATCGCCGAGCAGGCTCGCGAACTTGCCGATGAAGCCCGGCTTGTCCTCGTTGGTCACGTAGATCATCGACTTGCCAAATTCAGCGTCGACGCGGATGCCCTTGATGTCGACCAGGCGCGGCTTGCCGTCGGCATAGACCGTGCCCGAGACCGACCGCTCCTGCCGCTCGGTGGTGACGGTGACAGTGATCAGGCTTTCATAGTCGCTCTGGGCGGCGCGGACGATCTCGTCGACCACCATGCCGCGCTCCTTGGCGACGACGGGCGCGGAGACGACGTTGACCTCGCCCAGCATCGGCCGCAGCAGGCCCGACAGCACGGCGGAGGTGATCGCCTTGATCTTCATCTCGGCGACGTGGCCCTCATAGGTGATCTCGACCTTGAGGATGCCGCTCTCGGTGAGCTGTCCCGCGAACGAACCGAGCTTTTCAGCGAGCGCGATGAACGGCTTCAGCTTCGGCGCCTCTTCCGCCGTGATCGAGGGGAAGTTGACGGCATTCGAGATCGCGCCGGTGAGCAGGTAATCCGACATCTGCTCGGCAACCTGGAGCGCGACGTTCTCCTGCGCCTCGGTGGTGGACGCGCCGAGATGCGGCGTGCAGATCACGTTGGGATGGCCGAACAGCACGTTCGCGGTGGCGGGCTCCTCGACAAAGACGTCGAATGCGGCGCCGGCAATGTGCTTGGAATTCAAAGCGTCGACCACGGCCTGCTCGTCGACGAGGCCGCCGCGGGCGCAGTTGATCAGGCGCACGCCCTTCTTCATCTTGGCGATCGCGGATGCGTCGATGATGTTCTTGGTCTTCTCGGTCAGCGGGGTGTGCAGGGTGATGAAGTCGGCGCGCTTGAGCAGGTCGTCGAGCTCGACCTTCTCGACGCCGATGTCCCTGGCGCGCTCCGGCGACAGGAACGGATCGAACGCGATCACCTTCATGCGCAGGCCGAGCGCACGGTCGGCGACGATCGAGCCGATGTTGCCGCAGCCGACGACGCCGAGCACCTTGCCGGTGATCTCGACGCCCATGAAGCGGTTCTTCTCCCATTTGCCGGCTTGGGTCGAAGCGTCCGCCTGCGGAATCTCGCGCGCCAGCGCCAGCATCAGGGTGATGGCGTGCTCGGCGGTCGTGATCGAATTGCCGAACGGCGTGTTCATCACGATGATGCCCTTGGCCGTGGCGGCGGGAATCTCGACGTTGTCGACGCCGATGCCGGCGCGGCCGATCACCTTGAGGTTGGTCGCCTTCTCGAGGATCTTCGCGGTCGCCTTGGTTGCGGAGCGGATCGCGAGGCCGTCGTAATTGCCGATGATCTCGGCGAGCTTGTCCTTGTCCTTGCCGAGATTGGGCTGGAAGTCGACCTCGACGCCGCGGTCTTTGAATATCTGCACGGCAGCGGGAGAGAGCGCGTCGGAAATGAGAACTTTGGGTTTGGTCATGGAGATGTGTCCTTCGCCGTCCCTAGAGGGAGATCGGCCTGAGGGCCGGAATGGGGAATTGCTCGGAAGCTCTTTGCTCTCCCTCTCCCCGTTCTTACGGGGAGAGGGTCGGGGTGAGGGGCAGCCACAGGCGGGGTGCTCGCGGAGAGAGCCCCTCACCCGGATCGCTGCGCGACCCGACCTCTCCCCGTAAGAACGGGGAGAGGTAAAAACTACGCCGCCTTGGCGAGCGCGGCCTTGGTCTCGGCGAAGGCCCAGTCGATCCACTGGGTCAGCAGCGCGACATCACTGGCCTCGACGGTGGCGCCGCACCAGATACGCAGGCCGGCGGGCGCATCGCGATAGTAGGCGAAGTCGTAGCCCGCGCCCTCTTTCTCGACCAGCGCCACCAGCTTCTTGCTGAACTCGGCCTGCGCGTCCTCGGAGAGTGAGGTGATCGCGGGATCGGTGAACTTCAGGCACACCGAAGTGTTGGAGCGGATTGCGGCGTCCTTGGCGAGGAAGTCGATCCAAGGCGTCTTAGCCTTCCAGTCGGCGAGCACCTTGGTGTTGGCGTCGGCGCGCGCGATCAACGCCTTCAGACCGCCGATCGACTTGGCCCAGTTCAGTGCGTCGAGATAATCCTCGACGCAGAGCATCGACGGCGTGTTGATGGTCTCGCCGACGAAAATGCCTTCGTTGATCTTGCCGCCCTTGGTCATGCGGAAAATCTTCGGCAGCGGCCAGGCCGGCTTGTAGGTTTCGAGCCGCTCCACCGCGCGGGGCGACAGGATCAGCATGCCATGCGCGGCTTCGCCGCCGAGCGCCTTCTGCCAGGAGAAGGTGACGACGTCGAGCTTGGCCCAGTCGAGGGGTTGCGCGAACGCGGCCGAGGTGGCGTCGCAGATGGTCAGGCCTTCGCGGGTCGCGCTGATCCAGTCGGCGTTCGGCACGCGCACGCCCGAGGTGGTGCCGTTCCAGGTGAAGACGACGTCGGACTTCGGATCGACCTTGGAGAGGTCGGGGATCTCACCGTAAGCCGCGTTGAGCTTGGTGACGTCCTTGAGCTTCAATTCCTTGACGATGTCGCTGACCCAGCCCTCGCCAAAGGATTCCCAGGCGAGCGTGGTGACGGGCCGCGCACCCAGCATCGACCACAGCGCCATCTCGACCGCGCCGGTATCGGAGGCCGGCACGATGCCGATGCGATAATCAGCGGGCACTTCGAGCACTTCGCGCGTCAAATCGATCGCGAGCTTGAGCTTGGTCTTGCCGACCTTCGCGCGATGCGAACGGCCGAGCGCTGCGTCCTTGAGATTTTGGGCATTCCATCCGGGGCGCTTGGCGCAGGGGCCGGAGGAAAAATGCGGCACGTTCGGCCGCGAAGCGGGCTTCGCTACAGTCATCGTCTACCCTTCCAGATAGTAAGCCTCCCGTTGGGGGGAGGTGTCCCGCCGCGGCTGATACGGGAAACGGGAAGAGTCGTCAAGGAAGTTCCGGCGGTTCACGCGCGGGTGATGGCGCCTCCGGTGCGATCTTGGGGGAATCGACCACCGCCAGCGCGTTCAGCAAGCCCGTGGCATCGCTGATCAATTGCGCGGCGCGGCGGCGGCTGCCGACTTTCAAAATGCATTTGTCATTGGCCTGCACGACGTAGTCGTTGCCGACCTTGATCATCGAATAGCTTGTCATCGAAATCCCCGAACCGATCGAGCCCGGTTTCGACGTCCCGTAGCACCGTTCGTTCCTTCACCAACGTGAACGCCGTGACGGTGGTTTATCAGCTCTTAATATGAACGTACGCGCGATCCGATTTCGCTGATCGCGCAAGGCTCATAGCGTGCAGCGTCAAAAGCGGACAGTCATGCCGACGTGACTCGCCGTGAACCCAAGCCGCTTGTAGAAGCGCTGCGCATCTGTTCGCGTCTGATGCGTCAGCAGTTCGACGAGATTGCAACCGCGCGCTTTCGCTTCCGTCACCGCCCATTGCACCAATTGCTCGCCGATGCCGCGGCTGCGGCAATCGGAAGCGACGCGGACGTCTTCGAGCAGACCGCGCAAGCCGCCTTGCGAGCTGAGACCCGGCAGGATCGCGAGCTGCAGGCAGCCGACCACCCTGCCCTCACTCTCGACAACCACAAGCTGGATATTTTGATCGCGCTCGACTCCGCGCGAATGCCTCGTAATAGGACGCATGCAACGGGTCTTCCACGCGCTCGCGTGCGCTCCCGAGATGATCGTCGGCGAGCATCGTCACGATCGCAGCAACATCTTCGCGGCGCGCGGGACGAATGGAGACAGATTGGGCGTTCATAAAGTTACTCCCGCCTCAAGCGCGCCTAACGCACCTTGGGTATCCCGAGAAAGGTCTCGGCTTCGCCGATCCAGCGGCGGATGGCGGCATAGCGACCGAGATCGAAGCCGCCTTCATGCGCGACGCGCGTATAGGCAAGCAGCGAGACGTCGGCAAGCGAAACGTCATCACCGGCGAAGAAGCGGTTTGCCGCCAGATGCTGCTCCATGCGATCGAGCGCCGCGTAGCCGCGCTTGACCTTTTCAGGATCGAGCTCGGAGGCGTCCTTGCCGAGATAGACGAGCTGGAAGCGGCACACCGCGATATAGGGCTCGTGGCTGTATTGTTCCCAGAACAGCCATTCGTCCATCTTGGCGGCAGTGAAGGCGTCGCCCGGAATGAGCGCACTGTCGCGCGCGAGATAGCGGATGATGGCATTGGACTGCGCCAGCGTGCGACCGTCGTCGAAAGCGACGGTGGGCACCTGGCCGGCACCGTTCATCTGGAGGAATTGCGGCGTACGGGTCTCGCCCTTGCGGGTGTCGATCTCGATCCACTCGTAGAGCACCGCGAGCTTGTCGCAGACCCACTTCACCTTCAGACAATTGCCGGAATTGCTATCGCCGTAGATCCGCATCGGTGCCCCCGCGCATTCGGCGACAGAGCATCAGGACGGAAGGAACCTGTCAACAGAAAGCGGGCGACTCAGAACTGGTAGCCAATGCCGACGCGGAAGTTATTCAGGCCGACAGTGATGTCCTTCACGTCCGAGAAGCCGACATGCTCCCATTCGCCGCGAACCAGGATGTTGTTGCAGATCGCGTACTCGACACCGATACCGGCCGTCCATCCGTACATGAAGCTGTTGGTGCGCAGCTCAGTCTTGTTAAACGTACCCGTGTCAATCGTGTCCTGTCGATGGATCGTCGCCGTAACACCGCCCAGGACAATCGACTCGTCATAGTCGTCATGCTTGATGTAGGACACGGTCGCGAATCGCGAAACTTCAGCGCGCCCAATCGCCAGACCGGCGAAGGCATAGGGCATGAAGTCGCCGCCGTCCCAACCGACCCGACCGCGGAAGGTGGCGTAATCCTTCAGCTTTAGCGCAGCACCACCACCGAGTGAAGTGACGTAGGTATAGGTATGGCCCGTTGGCGCCGTCTCACCGTCGAGAATGCGTGTCATGGAATCACTTGCCGAGCTCGATATATTCTTCATGTAGCTGTAATTGGCCTCGACGCCGAACACTGCATCGTAGAGCTGCCAATTGCGGCCGACATAGGCGCCAAACCCGGTCGACTGCACGTGGTTACTCGGCAGCAGCGACCAGCCGCCGACTGGCGCCTCAAGGATGCTGTTGCGAAGCATGAAGTCGGTCATCGTCTTCGGAGCATGACTGAAATCAACATCGGTCGTGGCAAACCCGAACTGGCCGCCAACATAAAAACCGTCCCAATTGTGGGACGTCTTTGACAGCCCGTCGGTGAAGCTACCTCGGAGGATGGGAAGATCGGAGAGATCGGCCGCGTGCGCCGCGGAGACCGTCCCCAACATCGCCGCCGCCAACAAAAGCCTACGCATCGAACACTCCATCGAACTCGAACTTTCACTCGTGATCATGGCCCGTTAACCTTAACCAATGGTTGCGCCGGAGGCTTTCGTCGCCGCCCGCCATGAAAAATACGCAAAGCAAAACGGCGCGGGATGATCCCGCGCCGTTAAGAAGTCCTAACCGATCAGGCTGACGATCAGCCCTTGGTGACGAGCGGCGGCATGTAGGCCGGCGGGCTGTTGAGATCCCAGCGCACGCCGAGCTTGACGTCATGCGAGGTGAGCTCCTTGATCTTGATTGTGGACGGACCCGAGGCGCTGTTGTCGAACAAGCGGTAGTTGCCGGGCGCAGCATCGCCGAGGTTCATGTAGCTGTAGGCCAGTTCGACCGTGAAGCCGGGGTTGACCTTGTAAGCGAGACCGGCGTGTGCGGCCCAAGCCAGGTTCCACTTTCCGCTGTCGGCGAAGTAGGCGACGCTGGCGCTCGGGGTCGGGGTCAGCGCGGCGAGATATGCAACGCCGTCGTCACGGAAGCCGCTAATTTTGTTGTAGGAGCCGCCGACACCGGCGCCGATGAACGGCGTGATGCACCACCAGGTGCCGAGATCGACATAGGCGTTGGCCATGACGACCCACTCCGACTTGCTGCCGCTATAATTGTCCGAGCCAACGAAGCCCGGCCCAATGACGTTATCAGCACCGTGCAGGTTGGCCTTGCCCCGGTATTGGCCGATCACGTCGGTGCGAAACCAGTTGTTGAAGCGATAGCCGACGCCGAGGTCGAACAGCGGTGACGAGTCGAAGCCAAGCCCCTCCGTCGTTTTAGTAAACCCAGGCGCTACCGCGCCGTCGATGCGCTTGGCGCTCTGGTTGGTCATGCCGACGTCGCCGCGCAGGTACCAGCCACCGAAGTCGGCGGGCGGAGCCGGGGGCGCGTACATCGGAGGGGGCGCCGCGATCGGCATGTCGGCGGCGAACGCCATCGAGGAGATCAGGGTTGCCGCACCCGCGGCAAGGAGAGACTTAACGCTACGCATTGGCTTCGTCCTTTTGGCCGGTGAGGCAATACGGCGCCTCACGTTCTGGAAACTCACGGCCCGGACGATGCCAGCAAATGTTTAAGCGCCACTTAACCCTAATTTTTAAGGTTGATTTTTTCTCAACTCGGACGCGCGGGCGGCGCGAGCGTTGCAAAAATGCAGCGCCAAATGCGACGCCGTCGCCGCATTTCCTAACGATGTATGAAGCCGCGTTGCAGCAAGTCAGGATATGTTAACGCGCGTGCCGCGGCAGCTTGGGCAGGAACACCGCAAGCAGGCCGATCGCCGGCAGATAGGCGCAAACCTGGTAGACGAACGCGATCGAGGTGTGGTCCGCGAGCTTGCCGAGCACGGCGGCGCCCAGGCCGCCGATGCCGAAGGCGACACCGAAGAACACGCCGGAGATCATGCCGAAGCGGTGCGGGACCAGCTCCTGCGCGAACACGATGATCGACGACGTCGTCGAGGAGATGATCAGGCCGATGATCACGGACAGCACCGCGCTCGCATAGAGCCCGGCATAGGGCAGCGCCAGCGTGAACGGCAGCGCCCCCAGGATCGAGATCCAGATCACGATCTTGCGGCCGAAGCGATCGCCCAGGGGACCACCGAGAAAAGCGCCGACCGCGTTCGCTGCGAGGAAAATGAAGAGATACATCTGCGCGGCTTGCGTCGACACGCCGAAGCGGTCGATCAGATAGAAGATGTAGTAGCTCGACAGGCTCGAGACGTAGAGCTGCTTCGAGAACAGCAGCGCGACCAGCACGAGGAGCGCAGCGACGACGCGACGCGAATTCGGCGCGTCGGGATGGGCTTGATCCACCGCCGTCTTCTTCGCCTTGATCTGCGGTTCGTACCAGCGGCCGATGCGCCAGAGGATGAGGATCGCAAGGAAGGCGATCGAGGAGAACCAGGCGATGCTGCCCTGCCCGAACGGCACGACGATGAGCGCGGCGAGCACCGGTCCCATCGAGGTGCCAAAACTGCCGCCGAGCTGGAACACCGATTGCGCAAAACCGTAGCGGCCGCCGGAGGCGAGCCGCGCGATGCGCGCCGACTCCGGGTGAAACACCGCCGAGCCGAGGCCGACCAGAGCGGCTGCGACGAGGATGACGAGATATTGGTGGGCGACGCTGAGCAGCAACAGACCGAAGAAGGTCGAGGCCATGCCGATCGACAGCGAATAGGGCTGCGCCTTCTTGTCGGTGTAGTGGCCGACCACCGGCTGGAGCAGCGAGGCCGTGAACTGGAAGGCCAGCGTGATCATGCCGATCTGCGCGAAGTCGAGCGCATAGGTGTCCTTCAGGATCGGATACACCGAGGCGATCAGCGACTGCATGGTGTCGTTGAGGAAGTGCGAGAAGCTGATGCCGGCCAGCACGACATAGGCCGGCCCCGCGGCACCTTTGGCGCCGGGCTCGACGTCGCTGACGAGGACGGGCTCCGTCAGTGTTTCCTCTGAGACGACGACAGGCTTGTTCACTGGAGCATCCCGGCGGGCGCGGCAGATTGCCGCGACAAGCTAGTTACGATGCGCGCGGCGACCGATCCACCGCCAAACACCCATGGCTGGAATGCGCTTCGCCAGATTTCGCGGCCAAACTGCGGCCTGCATGGTTCGAGACGCCCGCCTGTGGCGGGCTCCTCACCCTGAGGGTCTACGTCTTCACCTGGAAACAAAACCTCATCCTGAGGAGCCCGCGACAGCGGGCATCTCGAAGGATGGCTGCGAGTTCAGGCCGCGGCGTTCCCGAGCGCCGAGACGATGGTATCGACGACGTCCTCGACCAGGATGCGATCCTCGCCCTCGCCCATGACGCGGATCACCGGCTCGGTGCCGGAGGAGCGGATCAGCAGGCGGCCATGGCCGTTGAGCCGCTGCTCGCCGTCGGAGATCGCCGATTTGACGTCGGAATTGTCGAGCGGCTTGCCGCCCTTGTGACGGACGTTCTTCAGGATCTGCGGCAACGGATCGAAGCGGTGGCAGACTTCCGACACCGGCCGGCGCAGCTTCTGCACGACGGCAAGCACCTGCAATGCGGCAACGAAGCCGTCGCCGGTGGTGGCGTAGTCGGACAGGATGATGTGGCCGGACTGCTCGCCACCGAGATTGTAGCCGCCGTTCAGCATCTGCTCGAGCACGTAGCGATCGCCGACCGGCGTGCGCACGAGATCGAGCCCCTGCGCATTAAGGAAGCGCTCGAGCCCGAGGTTCGACATCACGGTGGCGACGATGCCCGATCGCGACAGCCGGCCGTCTTCCTTCCAGCTCTGCGCGATCACCGCGAGCAGCTGGTCGCCGTCGACGATGTGGCCGCGCTCGTCGACCAGGATGACGCGATCGGCGTCACCGTCGAGCGCGATACCGATGTCGGCGCGCATCTCGCGCACCTTCTTCGACAGCGCTTCCGGCGAGGTGGAGCCGCATTCCTTGTTGATGTTGAAACCGTCGGGCTCGACCCCGATCGGGATCACGTCGGCGCCCAGCTCCCATAGCGCTTCCGGCACCACCTTGTAGGCGGCGCCATTGGCGCAATCGACCACGACGCGCAGGCCGTCGAGCGACAGATCGCGCGGCAGCGTGCGCTTGGCGAATTCGATGTAGCGGTCATGCACGCCGTCGATGCGGCGGGCGCGGCCGAGACTGGCGCTCTGGGCGAGACGCTTGTCGATGGGCTCATCGAGCAGCTGCTCGATCTGCTTCTCGACGTCGTCGGAGAGCTTGAAGCCCTGCGGCCCGAACAGCTTGATGCCGTTGTCCTCGAACAGATTATGCGAGGCGGAGATCATCACGCCGAGATCGGCGCGCATCGACTTGGTCAGCATCGCGACCGCCGGCGTCGGCATCGGGCCGACCAGCAGCACGTCCATGCCGACCGAAGTGAAGCCCGCGACCATCGCGTATTCGATCATGTAGCCGGACAGGCGGGTGTCCTTGCCGATCACGACCCTGTGGCGGTGGTCACCGCGCTGAAACGCCAGGCCTGCGGCCTGGCCGACCTTGAGCGCGAGCTCCGGCGTGATCAGTCCGTTGGCGCGGCCCCGGATCCCGTCCGTCCCGAAATATTTGCGGCTCATATCGTCCCCCACGCAACAACCAGGGATCCCCAGCGCAACCTCCGGGTGCCCAAGCGGGACCCGCATCCCTGATTTGCTGAGGTCTTATAGAGCCATCACGGCTAACTTGGCTTCAAAAAATATGATGAATCATTACGGAACCGGGCGGCTCCCGGCCCCAATAACGTCTTGTTAACATTATATTTCCGTTGAAGATACTGGAACAGGGCGGAACCGGCACCTAGTCCGAGCGCTTCACATGGCCGTCCGCGCGGCTCGGCGCCGGCTGGGTGACACTGACGGGATCGGAGCCCGGAAAGGTCTCTTCCAGACCCTCCTCCAGCGCTTCCTCGAGATCATGCTTCTCCTTGATCTCCTCCGGCGTCGGTCCGGTGTGCGGCCTGGTCATGGCGCCCTCCTCTCCACAAAGGATTTGCAAACGATTTGGCTGTGCATCCAACCATGCTAGATGACCCCTCGATCTTCCGATGCAAGAGTCTTCCCATACAAGACTCTTCCGACAAGACGGGCCGGGAAACGTTCATGAAGCACATCACCTGTATCGACGATCTTCGCACACTGCATCAGCGCCGCGTGCCGAAGGCGTTCTTCGATTATTGCGACCGCGGCTCCTACGCCGAGGAAACGCTGCGCGCCAACCGCGAAGACATGCAGGCGATCAAGTTCCGCCAGCGCATTCTGGTCGACGTCTCCAAACGCGACACCGCGACCACGATCCTCGGCGAGCCCTCGACCATGCCGCTGATCCTCGCGCCGGTGGGCCTGCTCGGCATGCAGCATGGCGATGGCGAGATCCATGCCTGCCGTGCCGCGCAAGCGGCCGGTATCCCGTTCACGCAGTCGACGATGTCGATCTGCTCGATCGAGGACATCGCGGCCAATGTCGAGAAGCCGTTCTGGTTCCAGCTCTACGTGATGAAGGACCGCGGCTTCATCAAGGAGTTGATCCAGCGCGCGATCGCGGCGAAATGCTCCGCGCTGGTGCTGACCGTCGATCTCCAGGTCATCGGCCAGCGCCACCAGGACATCAAGAACGGCATGACGATCCCCCCCGAGTGGACGATGTCTAAATTTCTGGATTTCGCCACAAAGCCCGCGTGGGTCTCCGGCGTGCTGCGGGGCAAGCGCCGTACCTTCGGCAACATCGCCGGCCACGTGAAGAACACCGAGGACCTCAATCGCCTCGCCGAATGGACCGCCTCGCAGTTCGACACGTCGTTGAACTGGAAGGACGTCGAGTGGGTCCGCAGCATCTGGCCGGGCAAGCTGATCATCAAGGGCATTCTGGACGTCGAGGACGCCGAGGAAGCCGCCAAGACCGGCGCGCAGGCTCTCGTCGTCTCGAACCATGGCGGCCGTCAGCTCGACGGCGCGCCGTCATCGATCGAGGTGCTGCCCGAGATCGCCGAGGCGGTCGGTGACAGGATGGAGATCATGTTCGACGGCGGCATCCGCTCCGGCCAGGACGTGATGCGCGCGCTCGCGCTCGGCGCGAAGTCCTGCATGATCGGCCGCGCCTACGCCTATGGCCTTGGCGCCGGCGGCCAGGCCGGCGTCGCCAAGGCGATCGACATCATCCAGAAGGAGCTGCTCACCACCATGGGCCTGTGCGGCGTCAACCGGATTGACGAAATCGACGAACATATCATCGCGATGTGAACCGCAGCGGCAGTGCCGTAGGGCGGGCAAAGCGAAGCGTGCCCACCAATTCGCAAATCGTAGGGTGGGCACGGCGCTTCGCGCCTTTGCCCACCCTAAGATTTCAGCGTTCGCCCTCACATCGGCGGCGTCACCCCGTCGCGGCCGACATTCACCCGGTTGGCCTCAAGCGAACCATCGTCCTTCTTCACCGCGCCGAAAATGATCAGCTTGGCGCCGGGCTTGAGCTCGGATTTGTCGCTGGCGACGAAGGTGACGATCGGCGTGTCCGGCGGCACCACGACTTTCTTCTCGCCGTCCTTGTACTTGACCGTGATGTTCTGGCCGTCGGTGCCCTTCACCGTCTGCGCCACGGTGGCGTTGGTCATGGTCGAGTTGGCGCGCGCGTCCCAGGGACGAAAACCTTCGGCCGCGCCGCGCTGGTTTTCGGGGAAGATGTGCACCGCGATCGCCTTCTGGGTGCCGTCGGGCTCGGGCAGGCCGGTGACGCCGATATAGGAGCCGTCCTTGATCTCCGACAACGACGTCTTCACCACCGCGAAGACGGCGACGTTGTCGGTCATGCGCACCTTCACGTCGGTTCCTTCGCGGGTCTTGATGCCGAGCGTGTTGCCGTCGACGCTCTCGATGGTGCCGCGGATGCGGACCGTCGGCGTCTGCTGCGCCAGGGCGGATGACGTGACGATGCAGGCGGCGAACGCGGCCACGCCGAGGCGTGATATCCAGGTTCTCTTCGACATGTTGTTATTCTCCATTTACATCGGCGGCGTCAGGCCGTCGCGGCCGACGCTGACGCGGTTGGTTTCGAATGAGCCGTCCGGCAGCTGCTTCATGAAGGCGATCACCTTGGCGCCGGCCTTCAGATCGGATCTGTCGCCGGGGACAAAGGTCACCACCGGCGTATTGTCGGCGACGAACACCTTCTTCTCGCCGTCCTTGTACTTGACCAGCAGCGTATGGCCGTCATTGCCGACCACGCTCTCCGACACGGTCGCATTGGTCATGCTGGAATTGGGCTTGAGGTCATAGGGTCGCGAGCCCTCGCCGGTGCCGCGCATGCTCTCCGGAAACACGTGCACCTCGACCGCGTTCGCGCCTCCGTCCGGTCCCGGCACGGTGGTGGCGCCGACGAAGGAGCCGGGCTTGATGTCGGCAAGTGAAATCCTGGTAATGCCCGACACGTTCACGTCGGAGGCGATGTGCAGCTTGACATCCTCGCCGCTGCGCGCCTTGACCTGCATCGTGTCGCCATTGACGCTTTCGATCGTGCCTCGCACGCGCGTCGGCACCGGCGCCCTTTGCGCAAGGGCCGAGAGGGTCGAGACGGCCACCATCGCGACGGCGATGAGCGGACGTGTGAAAGTTGCACGTTGAACAGACATGATGGTCTCCGATTGCGCCCTATTGTCCCTACGGACATAGAACTCCGGAGATTACGCGCTATTCTCTCAAGTCTTTGTGAGATCGGCCTCGACCAGCGCACGCAGCTCGGCCGTGACCTGCGGCCGCTGGCCGAACCACAGCTCGAAGCCGCGGACCGCCTGATGCAGCAGCATGCCGAGCCCGTCGGCGGTCTTCAACCCGCGCGCCTGTGCGGCCGCCAGCAGCGGCGTCACCAGCGGGACATAGACGAGATCGGCGATCACGGCGCCATCCGGCAGGCGCGCCACTTTAAGGTCGAGTGAAGGCTGACCGTGCATGCCGAGCGAGGTCGTGTTCACGAGAAGTTTTGCACGCGGCAGAATGTGGTCGATGCCATCCCACGCAACAGGATGCACCTTCGGCCCGAACTGCCTTGCAAGCATCTCGGCCCGGCCGACGGTGCGATTGGCGAGATGGACGCGCTTGATGCCGCGTTCAAGCAACCCGAACACGATGGCGCGCGAGGAGCCGCCGGCGCCGAGCACCAGCGCCTCTTCGGCTGCGTCCCAGCCGGGCGCGCTGGCATCGAGATTGCCGATAAAGCCCTCGACGTCGGTGTTGGTCGAGCGCAGCTCGCCGTCCGCAAACCACAGCGTGTTGGCCGCACCGACCGCTCGCGCGCGGGCATCGGGCGTCGACAGCTCGAGCACGCCTTCCTTGTGCGGGATGGTGACGTTGGCGCCGACGAAGCCGCGCAGCGACAGCCGCAGGACGAAGTCACGCAAATTATCGGGTGGAACCGCCTCGATGACATAGCCGCCCTCGATCCCGAGCGTGCGCAGCCAGTATCGATGGATCAGCGGCGAGCGCGAATGCGCGGCCGGCCATCCGATCAGACAGGCTGCGGGAGCCTTGGTCACGGTCGTCCTCCCCTGGGGTCGTTTCGGAGGCGATCCATTTCGTGTCCCGCAGGCGCTGTCAAGCGCGCGGGGCGTCTCGGGAGAGGCTCGACGTCAGGTCGTGCCCGCCTCACCACCCGCGGGCAGCGCCGCGCCGCCCTTGATGTCGGCGACCGCACGCGCGATGGTCTCGCGATAGCGCGCGCGTGGCGGCGTGACGCCATGGGTGAGCAGCGCACGGCGGACCGCAGGCGACGCCCCTGTGATGAACAGCCGGATGCCCTGGCGGTGGGCCTTGGCGGCGACGCGGCCGAGCACGTTGGCCGCGGTCGAATCTAGGAACGGCACGTCGGCGAAATCGACCACAAAACCCTTGCGCTTGTCGGCGATGCCGTCGAGCACACTGCCGATCGCCGAGGCCGCGCCGAAGAAGAACGCGCCGGTGATGCGATAGACCAGCACGTCGCGATCGACCGCGAGTGCGGGGTCGTAAGGCACGCGCCCGCCATTATCGTCATCGGGACGATCGGCGGCCACCAGTGGCGATCGTTCCTCGATGCCCGTCATTTCCGCCATGCGATGGATGAACAGGACCGCGCCAAGCGCGAAGCCAACCAGAATGCCCTCGGTCAGATCGCGGAAGATGGTGAGCAGGAAGGTTGCGAGCAGCACGACGGCATCGCCCCATGACGAGCGAAGGAGCGTCGCGAATTCGTGCTTCTCCGCCATGGTCCAGGCCACCACGACGAGCACGGCGGCGAGCGCGGCCAGCGGGATGTAGCTCGCGAGCGGCGCTGCGATCAGCATGAACAGCAGCAGGAAAACCGAATGCAGCATGCCCGCGAGCGGCCCCCGCGCGCCGGCGCGGATGTTGGTCGCCGTGCGCGCGATCAGCCCCGTGACACAGATGCCGCCGAACACCGCCGCGCCGACATTGGCGGCACCTTGCGCCACCAGCTCGCAATTGGAGCGGTGACGGCGTCCGGTCATGCCGTCGGCCACCACCGCCGACAGCAGCGATTCGATGGCGGCGAGCAGTGCGAAGGAGATCGCATCGGGCAGCACGGCGGTCGCCTTCGCGAGCGAGAATGCAGGCAAGGCTGGCGAGGGCAGTTCCCGCGGAATGCCGCCGAAGCGCGATCCGACGGTCTCGACCGGCAGCGACAGCACGGCACATGCGACCGCCGCGAGCACGACCGCGATCAGGATACCGGGCCAGGACGGCAGCCAGCGTCGCAGGCCGGCGATGATGGCAATGCTGACGATCGCAACCGCGACCGCCGACGGATTGACGGTGTGCAGGCCCCCGGCAAGCGCGACGAGTTTCGGGACGAATTCGCTGGGCTCCTTCGCGAGGAGCGTGATCCCGCCGAGATCGCGCAGCTGGCTGGCGAAGATGATGACGGCGATGCCGGCCGTGAAGCCAACCGTCACAGGATATGGAATGAACTTGATATAGGTGCCGATCCGCAGGAAGCCCGCAGCGATCAGGAACAGGCCCGCCATCAGCGTGGCCAGGACCACGCCGTCAACCCCGTGACGGTCGGCGGTCGCCGCAACCAGCACAATGAAGGCGCCGGCCGGACCGCCGATCTGGAATCGGCTGCCGCCGAGCAGTGACGCAATGAAGCCGCCGACAACAGCGGTGTAGAGTCCGCGGTCCGGCGTCACGCCCGAGGCGATCGCGATCGCCATCGACAACGGCAGCGCGACGATCGCGACCGTGAGGCCCGCGAACACATCGGCACGGAAATCCGATAAGCCATAGCCCTCGCGCCATACGGTGACGAGCTTTGGCAGATAGAGTTCGGTAAAGGTCGGCCGACGAGGCTGGTGCAGCTTGCCTGCGTGTTCGCCTGTGATGCTCATTTCAGCAAAATGCTCCGCTGCCCACAACGCTCCGATGCATCGTGCGGCCGCGTATCGGGGCGCGACGGTGCGTTAGTTAAGACTGCTCCCGAGCATGATCATTGCGGGATCATGCTCCCACCCGACGCGGCGGCCCCGGCTCCTTAAGCCGAACGCCACGTCCGCCGCCTTCGCTGCGCGCCTGTTCGCCGATCAGCTCGACGCCGGCGCGATCAAAGGCTTCGACCACTTTCATCAAGGTCTCGACCACGCCGCGGACATTGCCGGTGCTCGCCTCCATCCGCTGAATGGTCGGCAGCGAAACGCCTGCGAGCTCCGCCAAGGCCCTCTGGTCAATGCCGAGCAGCGCACGCGCTGCCCGCATCTGGAACGACGTGATCACCTTGGCCTCACCTATGAAAGATTATAAATGATGTCTGGAGCATGCACAATGATGTAAAATACATCATAAACGACCGAACGCAAGGGGAAGCTCGCCATGCGAGCCATCCGTCTCCACCGTCATTGCGAGGAGCGAAGCGACGAAGCAATCCAGAATTCCTCCGGGGAAAGACTGGATTGCTTCCGCCTTCGCTAAAGCTTCGGCGGACAAGTCGCTGCGCTCACAATGACGGTTGGGAGGAGCAGCGTGAGTCCAACCTTCGCCACGCCCATTGTGAAGCCCGTCACCCCACCCCTCTCCCCGTAAGAACGGCGAGAGGGAGTGAGACAGTGATGCGTCCCTTACTTCGGCAGACCGATCACGCCGCGTGCTGATGCGCTGCGATGATCTGGTCGGCGGCGCGCCCCGTGACTTCGGCCATGTGGTCGAACTGGCGGGTGAAGCTGCCGGCGCCTGCCGTGGCCGAGCGCAACTCAACGATCAATTCGCCGATCTCGGCTTCCGGCATCATGGCGCGGACGCAGTCCCATCCGCTCCAGCCGTCGCGGGTGTCAAAGCCGAGGATCTGGCCGCGCCGTGCCGACAGAATCGCATTGATCTTGGCGGTGGCGTCGGTCGGGCAGACGATCTCGACCACATGGATCGGCTCCAGCAGCACCGACTGGCATTGCGGCAGGCCCTCGGTGAGCCCGACCCGCGCCGCCGTGCGGAAGGCGAGGTCGGAGGAATCGACGCTATGATAGGAGCCGTCGGTCAGCGTCACCTGCAAATCGGTGACCGGGAAACCGAGCGGGCCGCGGGCGAGCCCGTCGATGACCCCCTCTTCCACCGCGCCGATGTAGTTGCGCGGGACCGCGCCGCCGACCACTTTCTCGGCGAACTTGAAGCCCTCGCCGCGCGGCAGCGGCCTGATGTCGAGCACGACATCGCCGAACTGGCCATGCCCGCCAGACTGTTTCTTGTGGCGGCCGCGCTGGACGATCGGCTTGCGGATGGTTTCCTGATAGCCGATCGCGGGGGGATGCGAAGCGACCTTGACGCCGAAACGATCGCGCAGCCGCTCGCTCGCGACGCGCAAGTGCATCTCGCCCTGACCCCACAGCACGGTGTCGTGGGTCTGCGCGTTCATCACGAAGACGAGCGAGGGGTCCTCCTCGTGCAGCCGCATCAGCGCCTGGCCGAGCTTGACGTCGTCCTTGCGGTCGGTGGCCGCAACCGAGATCGCGAGCACCGGCGGAGTGGGTTCTACGGCGGTTAGCGCTGCCGGCTGGATCTTGCCGCTCGAGACCGTGTCGCCGGTCTTGATCGGGTCGAGCTTGGCGAGCGCCACCGTATCGCCGGCTTCCGCCGCGGTACGCTTGGTGTCGTAGGCCCCGGTGACGGCGAGGATGCCGGAGATGCGGCTGGCCCCTCCGGAGGAGGATTGCAGCGTGGCACCGTCGTCGAGATGGCCAGCGAGCATGCGCGTCAGCGACAGCTTGCCGCCGTGCTGCGAATGCAACGTCTTGAAGACGAAGCCGAGGGCGTCCCTCGTTTCGGGAACGCCGAGACGTTTTGCCGTTTCCGCGATACCGGGCGCCTCGTGGCGCAACGCTTTCATCAAACGCAGCACGCCGTTTTCGCGTGCGGCGGCGCCCAGCAGCACGGGGCAGATCAGCCCGTCGCGCAATTCGCGGGCGAGATCGTCGAACACGGCATCGCGCGGCGGCTGGATGTCCTCGAGCAGCTGCTCCATCAGCGCATCGTCGTGATCGGCGAGCTTCTCCAGCATCGAAAAGCGGGCCTCCTTCTCGCGATCGAGATCGCCGCCTTGGAGCGCGACCACTTCGGAGGCCTTGTGCTCGCGGTAAATGAACGCACGCTCCAGCGCGAGATCGACGAAGCCCTCGATCAACTCGTCCTTCCAGATCGGGATCTGGCGCAGCACCAGCGGTACGCGCGAGGCGGGCTGGAGCATCTCAAGCGTCTCGCGGATGCGCTTGTTGGCGCGGTCGATCTTGTTGAGGAACAGAAAACGCGGGATCTTCAGCTCCTCCAGCTCGCGCAGGATGATCTGAAGCTGCGGCAGCTTCTTCTCGTCGGCTTCGCAGACCACGATTGCGGCATCGACCGCGGGCAGCGCGGCGCGCATGTCGTTGGCAAATTCGACGGAACCGGGACAATCGAGGAAGGTGTAGCTGTCGCCCATGAAACTCGTGGTGACGGCAGTCAGCCCAACGGTCATCTTGTGATGACGGGCCTCTGGCGTGGCGTCGCCGACGGAGGTTCCGGCATCGACGCTGCCGGCACGCGGGATTGCGCCCGTTCGCGCCAGGATGGCTTCGAGAAGTGTGGTTTTACCGCTTTGGAAAGGGCCCACCAGCGCGATGCACCGTGGACCTCGGGGACTTCTGACGTCTTGTCCCATTCGCCGCCTCCTTGGTGTGGAGCTCGGCCCATGATTGGGTCGGCAAACGCTGATGCTCTGCCCGTCCCCGAGATTTGGCAAGCATCAAAAATCGCTGCGGTGCGTCGTCGGTATTTCCTCCTCTCCCGGAGAGAGGTTGAGGAGGAGCGCTTCGGCTGGCGCCGAGTCTCAACGTCCCGGGCGGAGTTCCAGGCTCTCGAGGCCGGCGGCGACGTTGAGGCCGACCTGGCCCTGCACGCTGAGCGGCTGGAGCGCGATCGAATTGTTGGAGCCGCCGACCAGCACGTTGCCGCCGAGGCCGACACCGACCGAGGCGCTGCCCTGCGCACCGGCGTAGTTGCCGGCGAGGTCGCCCGGGCCGAGCCGGTTCACCGGCGCGAACACGCCCCACGCCAAAGCCGTCTCCTGTGTGATGCCGATATCCAGACCGACCTTGCGGATCGTCGCAACGTAACGGTCGTCCGGCAAACCATCGACGCGCAGCACGCAACCGAGATGGGTCACCGATCCCACGATGAAGCCCACGCTGGCGCCGCCGCGGCATTCGAGCACGCCCACCTGCACCATCCGCGATTGCGCGCTGGCGCCCGCAACGGAGGCAACGAGGCTCACAACGGCAAGCCCGGCGAGGAGGAGTGAACGGCGCATGAATATCTCCGGCGATGAATGTGATGCGAGCATGGAGGCGCGGCACACGCCGCGCGATGGTCTATGCCACAACAGTTCCGGTGGCGCCAGATCGTGCAGACTTGAAAGAAAAAGGGCCCGCATTGCGCGGGCCCTTTGATGTCACTTCATGTCTGTGAGTTCAGCGCAGATTGCCGCAGAAGCGCTGGATGCGCTTGCAGGCGTCTTCGAGGTCCGAGGTCTTGGTCGCGTAGGAGATGCGGAACGCGGGGCCGAGGCCGAAGGCCGAACCCTGCACCACGGCGACGCCTTCGGTCTCCAGCAGTTCGGTGACGAACGTCTCGTCATTGTCGATCACCTTGCCCGACGGCGCGGTCTTGCCGATGGTGCCGGCGCAGGACGGATAGACGTAGAAGGCGCCCTCGGGCCGCGGGCACTCGATGCCCTTGGCCTGGTTCAGCATGGAGACGACGAGATCGCGGCGCTCCTTGAAGACCTTGTTGTTGGCGGGGATGAAGTCCTGCGGACCGTTCAGCGCCTCAACCGCGGCCCATTGCGCGATCGACGACGGGTTCGAGGTCGACTGCGACTGGATCGTCGACATCGCCTTGATGAGCTGCGCCGGACCGCCGGCATAGCCGATGCGCCAGCCGGTCATGCAATAGGCCTTCGACACGCCGTTCACGGTGAGCGTGCGGTCGTAGAGTTTCGGCTCGACCTGCGCGACCGTGGTGAACTGGAAGTCGTCATAGACGAGGTGCTCGTACATGTCGTCGGTCATCACCCACACATGCGGATGCTTGACCAGCACGTCGGTGAGCGCCTTCAGCTCGGTCCTGGTGTAGGCAGCTCCCGTCGGGTTCGACGGCGAGCACAGGATCACCCATTTGGTCTTCGGCGTGATCGCGCGCTCGAGTGCCTCGGCCTGGAGCTTGAAGCCGGTCGCGGCGGTGCAGACCACCGGCACCGGCTCGCCGCCGGCGAGCGCCACCATCTCGGGATAGCTGACCCAGTACGGCGCGGGGATGATCACCTCGTCGCCCGGATTGATGGTTGCCATCAGCGCGTTGTAGAGCACCTGCTTGCCGCCGGTGCCGACGATGATCTGGTTCGCCTTGTAGACGACGCCGTTCTCGCGCTGAAACTTGGCGATAATGGCTTCCTTCAACTCGGGAATGCCGTCGACCGCGGTGTACTTGGTCTTACCGGCTTCGATGGCGTGGATCGCGGCCAGCTTGATGTTCGCGGGCGTGTCGAAGTCGGGCTCGCCGGCGCCGAGACCGATGACGTTGCGGCCCGCCGCTTTCAGCGCACGTGCTTTATCCGTGACCGCGATGGTCGCGGACGGCTTCACACGGTCGAGCGCAGCGGCAAGGAAGGACATCGTCATCTCCTGACAAGCGTCGTGAACCCTTTGGCTTCACGACTCCGATTGTGGGAATGAACCACCCTAAAACGAGTGCCGTTGCACCGCAAGAAACTTCGGTCCGATCCCGCAAAAGTTTACGTGTCTGGCGTTTCGAGCCGCGATTTCCCGCAATATTCCGTAACTTTGCCGCGCAAACCCCTCATATCCGACAACGCGTGTCCTCGGAGCAATTTTGCGGCCTTCGCGGGCTATGAAACGAGAACGTCGTCATGCCCGGGCCTGTCTCGCCTGCGCGGCCGAAGCCGCTTCGGCGAGGCGAAGGCCCGGGGCATCCACGTTCTTCGTGCCGTGTGCAGCGCGTAGATGGCCGGGACAAGCCGGGCCATGACGATGCGGAAGCTTCAGTGCCCAAAACGCGACCGCGGTGCTCGCACACGATCGCGTCGAGCAACGCACTTGCGCGTTGACGCAAGCGTGAACTGAGTTGGATGGTCGCACGGAAATGATCTTCCGCCGCATTGCAATGCGGTAGGGTTTTCGAGTTTTTCTATTGGCCGGGTCTTGCGGCGGATTCGCATCGGCATCATTGTTTAGCCGCGTTGCGGGGCAACAAGCGCCGCGCCCTCCCGTCGTCCGGAATCATCCCCAGAATGTACAAGCTCTATTCGATGCAGCGCTCGGGCAACAGCTACAAGGTCCGCCTTGCGCTGGCGCTGCTGAACTTGCCTTACGAAGCGGTCGAGGTGGACATTCTGCGCGGCGAGAGCCGCACCCCGGACTTCCTGGCCAAGAACCCATCCGGCCAGGTGCCGCTGCTCGAGGTCGGCGACGACCGCTATCTCGCCGAGTCCAACGCCATTCTCTGGTACGTCGCCGTCGGCACGCCGCTCGCGCCGGAGAACCGCATCGATCGCGCCGACGCGCTGCAATGGATGTTCTTCGAGCAGCACGCGCTGGAGCCGAACATCGGCGCGGCCTATTTCTGGCTGTCGCTGGTGAGGGGCGGCCGCGACCTCCAGACTCATTCGCTGGAGGACTGGATGGAGCGCGGCTATGGCGCGCTCCAGGTGATGGAGAATCATCTCAGGACCAACGCCTATTTCGCCGCCCGCCAGCTCACGGTCGCCGACATCGCGCTGTACGGCTATACCCACCTCGCCGACCGCTGCGACTTCGACCTCTCGACCTTCCCGGCGATCCGGGACTGGCTGAAGCGCGTGGAAGCGGCGCCTGGCTACGTCGCAATGGACTGGCGGCCGGCCGACATCGAGGACCCCGCCAGCATCGCCGCTGGTGCCTGAGGGGCGAACTCTGGCAAATAGCGGGCATAAAGGTCACCATTGCCGCAATCTCGCCATTTTCGCTCGATTGGCCGCCGCAATATTGCCGATTGCAACAGTGAAATTGTTCGATGTCGCGGGTGATTCGCTCGCGCGTTGAAGGATTTAGACCATGATTCGGGCGTCCGGCACGGCAGGCTTTCAGGGCCCACCCGCTACCGTTTCGTCTTCCCGGCTGACCAACGCGGTCGCGGCCTCGCTCGCCGTCGCCGCGCTCTCGCTGTGCCTGATCGTCACCCTGACGGTGCTGTCGACCAAGGCGACCATGGCGATGGGCCTGCCGGTCTGATTCCCGCTTCATCCTGGACCCGCCTTCAAGGCGCCGCATGGCCCGCGCCGACCGGCATCGCGACAGGACGTCGATGAAATCACCTGTGGTCATCGTTGCAATCACCCTGACCGCGGCCATCCTGGTCGCGGCATCGCTGTTGATCTTCGTCGGCACGCGCAAGGGCCAGGGGACGTCGAAGCTGAATGCGCCCGCGCTGCAACAACGTCTCAAGCACGCGCACTTGGTCTAAAATCATCCGAAAGCTTTGCGCGAGACCCAAAGCGCACCTTAAGCACACCGCGCGAAACCGCATCGCAATGGCGCAATGTTCGGTCAGTGTTGCCGCCTTACCTCGTTCAGGAAGGAGCGAGACAGCCCCATGCGGTTGGGATGGCGTGCGATCTCCGGTCCGGCGCTGACGGCAGCGACTTTGCTGCTGACGATGTTTTTCGATCGCTTCGTCCCCACTCCCTGGCCCGCGCCGCTGCTCGTCTGCATCGTGGCGCTCGCCGGCGCGCTCTCGGGTCCCGCTTCCGCCGTCGCCAGCGCAGCCATCGCCGTCATCGGCGCGGCACTGCTGCTCCTCAGCCGGCACGGCGTTGCAGGCCTTACCACGGCGGATATGATCCAGCTCGGCCTCCTGGCCGCGACGGCCGCGGGCACCGCAGGCATCACCGGCCTGATGCGCCAGCGGCTGCTCGGCACGTTTGCCGCCGAGCGTCGGAGTCACGCCATCGCCGCGCGGCTGTCGGCCGCGCTCGACCAGGTCGATATCGGCATCGTGCTGCTCGATGCCGAAACGCGCGCCGAATTCATCAACCGCGCGTTCCGCGATTATTTTGCGGTGCCGGACGACATCGCCGACGGCAAGCCGCCGTTCGTCGCGCTGATGTATCACGGCCGCGACACCGGCGCGTTCGAATTGCCCGAGGACGAACTCGGCACCTTCATCGCTCAGCGCATGGAGATGGTCCGGATCGGCGATGCCACGCCGATCAACATCGCCTTGCGCAATGGCGAGGTGTTGCGCTTCGTCTGTGCCGCGCTGCCCGACGGCGGCCGCATGCTGAGCTACACGCCCGTGACCGACCTCGTGCGCCACACCGATGCGCCGTCCCGCGCCGACTACTACCGCTCGCTGCGCGATCCCGCGAGCCGCAAGCTGATCCGGTATCTGCGCGTCGCGGAGTGATGCGCGATTGATCAGCACGTCCATCATCACGTATGAAGGACGCCTCATCGATCGCGGGAATTTCAAATGTCGCTTACCATTCGCTCCGTCACGAGGCAGGACTACGAACAATGGCTGCCGCTGTGGGACGGCTACAATGCCTTTTACGGCCGCTCCGGTCCGACCGCGCTCTCGCCCGAAATCACGCGCGTGACATGGCAGCGCTTTTTCGATGCCTATGAGCCGGTACACGGATTGGTCGCCGAGAGCGACGGCCGCCTGCTCGGGATGACGAATTACCTGTTTCACCGCAGCACCACCGCGATCGAGCCGTCCTGCTATCTGCAGGACCTGTTCACGACCGAGGCCGCGCGCGGCAAGGGCGTCGGCTCGGCGCTGATCCATGGCGTCTACGAGCGCGCAAAGCTCGTGGGATCGCCGCGCGTGTACTGGCAGACGCACGAGACCAACGTGACGGCGCAGCGCCTGTACGACAAGGTCGCCGAGCGTTCCGGGTTCATCGTCTATCGCAAGATCTTCTGATCCTCGCGATCGCGCCGCCTGTGGATAACTCTGTCTGTCACCTGCGCGTAACATAGCGGGACTAGGCTGCAGCTGCGTCTGGTCAGCCCCCCGTCACCGATCAAGCGCCCCAAAGCGGTCCCCGTCAGTCGCCGCGTCTGACAGGGGCCGCATTTTTTTGTCGGCAGTCCTTGTCGGCAGCCTTGTCAGCATGGCAGCAACGCGGCGCACGGCTTGCTGCGGCGGGGCACCGCGGTCACAATGCGCCCCTGCCCATCTCCGACGGGGATCTCCCATGGAACTTCGCAATCTCGGCGCCTCCGGCCTGCGCGTGTCTGCGGTCGGGCTTGGCTGCAACAATTTCGGCCAGCGCACGGACCTGGAGACCTCGCGCAAGGTGATCCACGGCGCGCTCGATCTCGGCATCACGCTGTTCGACACCGCCGACATCTATGCCGGCATGGGCGGTTCGGAAACGGTGCTCGGCACCGTGCTCGGCGACCGCCGCAAGGAGATCGTGCTCGCCACCAAATTCTCCAAGCCGATGGCGGCCGACGGAACCAAGCAGGGCGCTTCGCGCCGTTACATCATGAACGCAGTCGAGGCGAGCCTGACGCGGCTCAAGACCGACTACATCGATCTCTATCAGCAGCACGATTACGACCCGCTGACGCCGATGGAGGAGACGTTGCGCGCGCTCGACGATCTCATCCGTCAAGGCAAGGTGCGCTACATCGGCAATTCCAATTTTCCGGCCTGGCGCCTGGCGGAAGCCGAGTTCATCGCACGCGCGATGAATGTCAGCCGCTTCGTCTCCTGCCAGGACGAATACAGCCTGCTGGTGCGCGACATCGAAAAAGACCTGCTGCCGGCCGCACAAGAGTACAAGCTCGGCCTGCTGCCGTTCTTCCCGCTCGCAAGCGGGCTGCTCACCGGCAAGTACCAGCGCGGCGCGGCCGCCCCGACCGATACGCGCTTCGGCAAGGTACCGGCATTACGCGACCGCTATGTCACGCCGCGCAACGAGGACATCGTCGAGAAGCTCACGGCATTTGCGAAAGCGCGCGGGCACAGCATGCTCGAGCTCGCCTTCTCCTGGCTCGCCGCGCGCCCGCAAGTGTCGAGCGTGATTGCCGGCGCCACCCGCGTCGCGCAGGTCGAGGAGAACGTGAAGGCGATTGCGTGGAAACTCGGTGCGGAGGAGATGGCGGAGATCGACAAGATCACGCTGGGCTGATCTTTGCGGCGGCGCGCGCTACTTGGCGCCGCGCCCCACCGTCTGCATCACCTCGAAGCCCTCGAACTGGGGATGGCCGAGATAAGTCGGCTTGGTGTCGCCGGCCCGCGCGTGCGCGGCACGAAAAGCATCCGATTTGGTCCAGGCCTCGAACGCCGCATGGTTCGCCCACACCGTGTGCGAGGCGTACAGCGTGTGATCCTCGAGCTCGGGGCCGCGCAGCAGATGAAACTCGACGAAGCCCGGCACCTTGTCCAAATGAGTATCGCGCGACAGCCAGACCTGCTCGAAAGCGGACTCCGAGCCCTTGGCGACGCGGAAGCGGTTCATGGCGATGTACATGGGTGATGGTCTCCTGATGTTCGGCTGATCATGTCGTCATTCCGGGACGCGCCGCAAGGTGCGAGCCCGGAATCGCAGGTTAAGCAACCAGCCCCTTCATCGGACGTGCGCTTGCGCTGTCCGGAAACACCGTCTCGGCCAGCACGCGATCCGACAGGCCGAACTGGCCCTGCAGCACGCCCTTGATCACGGAGCGCAGATCGGTGGTGGGCTTGAGATCGCGGGCCTCGAAAAGGTTGGCAGGCTTGAGGCCGGGCCAGTCGGCGATGACGCGGCCGCCCTTCACCGCGCCGCCGGCGAGCAGCGCGATCGTTCCCGTGCCGTGATCGGTGCCGTCGGTGCCGTTGATGCGCGCGGTGCGGCCGAATTCGGTGGCGACCACGACGACGGTGTCGCGCCAGCGTTCCCCTAAGCCGCTTTCGAACTCAGCGAGCGCACCGTCGAGCCCGCCGAGCAGGAATGCGAGGCGACCGACAGGGCCGCCTTCATTGGCGTGCGTGTCCCAGCCATCGAACGCGAGCGCCGCGATGCGCGGGCCGTCGTCGGACGCCATCAGTTTTGCGGCGCCGCGCGCGACCTGCCGCATCTGCGCGACCGCATTGCCCGGCTTCGGCTTCATGTCGTCGCCGCTCGCGGCCTTTTCCAGCGCAAGGCCCTGCGACAGCACGGCCGCCAGCGCGGGATCGCGGTGACGATAGAGCTCGACCAGACGCATTGCGGTGTCGTCATCGGCTTGCGGCAGCGCCACCGGCGCCCAGCCGACGGTCGGCGCATTGCCGCGCAGCACCAGCGGCGTGGTCGGGCCGACGGCAAGAGCACTCGACACCCGCTCGCCGCGCGGCAGCGCTTCCAGCGCGCGGTTGAGCCAACCGGATTGCACGCGCCCCGGGCCGGCATAGCCGCTTTCGAGCACGTCCTGGCCGTCGAAATGCGAGCGGTCGCGATAGGGCGTCGCGACCGCGTGGATCACCGCGGCGTGCCTGTCGCGATACATGCGTGCGAACTCAGGCATCGCCGGATGCAGCGCAAAGAAAGTATCGAGCATGATCGCGGGATGCGCACCGTCCGCCGTGAGCGCGATCGCCCCGTGCAGGCCGGCATAATCGGGATCTCCGACGGGCGCGACGGTCGAAAGCCCATCAAGCGCGCCGCGCAGGATCACCACGATCAGGCGAGGATCGCGGCCATCCGCGGCGCGCGCGAATTTCGGCAAGTAAGCCCAGGCCGCGAACGAGGCGCCGCCAAGCAGGAGGCCGCGCCGCGAGGTGAGGAGCCGGTTCTCGACGCAGTCGATCATCATCATCTCCTCTGCATTTCGGGCGACATCAACAGCAGCGCCAGCGCCTGCTGCCGCGACTCCGCGCGCTCGATGGTCCGCCGCGTTTCGATCGAGGCCGCATCCGCGGCGGCAAATTCCAACAAATCGAGCGGGTCGATGTTGGGCCCAAGCCGCGCGCCCATTTGCGCGGCAATGTCGAGCCGGAGCTTGATGCCTTCCGGCGCAGCCCAGGCGGCATTGGTGTCGGCGAAACCATTCGGGCCGGCCGGCGACCACAGCGGCTGGCCCAGCAGATTGAGGTTGTTGAGATAGGCGCCGGGATCCTCCGGCACGCGCGCGAGCAGCCGGCCGCTCGCGACCAGAAAATCATAAGGGCTGCGCATCTTCGTCAGTGGCGCCTTCCACGCCTCGTCGGAATCGACCAGTGCGGTTGCCAGCGCTTTGAGATCCCCGTCGGTCTTGATGAAGACATCGCGCAGTCGCGCCACCAGCGCCGGCGGCGGATCGTCGGCGACGAAGTGGCGGACGAATTTGGTGGCGATGAAGCTCGCGGTCGAGGGATGGCGTGCGATGTCCGCGAGGGCGGCTTCGCCTTGCGCAAGGCCGGTCGGCTCGTAGGTCTTGCCGAGCAGCATTTGCGGCCCGGGCTGGTGCGCATTGACGTTGAACACGAACGAACCGGGCGCTCCCAGCTGTCCCTGCCGGCCAGCAAAGGTCCAGCCGGTGATGATGCGCGCGAGCGAGGTGACGTCGTCCTGCGTATAGCCGCCGCCGACGCCGAGCGTATGCAGCTCCATGATCTCGCGCGCGAGATTTTCGTTCAGCCCGCGCTTGCGGTTCTGGCCCGCGCGCGAGTCCGGTCCGAGCGATTGCTGGTTGTCGAGGAAGAACAGCATCGCCGGATGCTGCTCCACCGTTTTCAGCATGTCGGCGAAACGTCCGAGCACATGCGGCCTGATCGCCTCGCGCTCGAACGCACCGGCCCAGATCCGCGCCAGCTCGCCCTTGCTGGCGGAGATGCAGAAATGGTTGGACCAGAACACGACCAGCCGTTCGGTGAAGCCGCACTCGACCAGCGTCGCGCGCTGCAACCGCGCCAGTGCCTCGGCGCGAAAGGTTTTTTGGATGACGTTGAGCGGCTGCGGGGCGGGTTTTGCGGCAGGCGGCGCGGCCGCGTTGGGCTGCATAGTGTCCGGCTTGGCCATATTGTCCGCCGGCTTGTTGTCAGCCGGCTTATTGTTACCGGGCTTGGCCTCGGCCATCTGGCCGGCGATCTCGGTTGCCACGGCGTTCAGCGAGAGATTGCGGCGCGGTCCGGGCCTCTGATCGGCCGGCGCTTGCAACGGCGCTTCAGTCGGCGCGCCGGCCTTCGCGGCGGCCTCGCGCGCCTGCTTGACCTGATCCTGATAGGCGAACACGGCCTGCCCGAGCTGCGGCGCGGATTGCAGGCCCGGCGCCTCCAGCAGCACACCGTTGGGACGAGTGAGTTCCGCCTTCACAAAGCCGCGAGGATCGGAGGCCGCGTTGATGAGATCGCCGGATGCGCCGCCGCGGGCGCCGAAGCCGAAACGGTTGAGCGCGACGAGCGCGGCTTGCGAATCGCGGGCCATCGATATGTCCTTCGCGCGCTGCCAACCGCTTTCCCGATACGTGCGCGAGGCCTAATATACCGCAGCGGGAGATGAACCCGGCATGAAAACGACAGCCCGGCTTTTGCGCAAATCATGACAAATCGGCAAGACATTCCGGCGCAGCAACCCCGCCGCCTCGCCTGCTCTCGTTGCGGCGCCGAGTTCGGCTGCGACCTCTCCGGCACCTGCTGGTGCGCGGAAGAAACGGCGCGGCTGCCGATGCCGGTCAAGGGCGAGGATTGCTTGTGCCGGGCGTGCTTGCGTGCGGCGGCGGAGGCAACATAACCCTCCGCTTCCTCGGTATGGGTCCTAGCTTTCGCCAGGACGACGTTGAGGAGAGACGGCTCGCGACAACTACACTGGATGCCCCGGGGACTTCCGTGCCATGCCGTCGAACGCATCCAGCAGCTTTTCGCGCCAGGCGTAAACCGGGTCGTCCGCTTCCAGCAGCTTGAACGGGCTCGTCGCGCGCGCCCACTGAAAACCGCCGAACACGATGTAGTCGGCATAGTTCGGTGCGGCGCCGCCGATGAAGGGCTGCTTCTTGAGGGTCTGCCGCATCACCTCGAGCGATTTGCGGAAGGCGACCACGCCGGCATCGCGGCTGGCCATGATCTCTTCCAGCCTCTTGCCGCCGAAACGGGCCTCGCGCGACTGGCGGAAATAGGCGGCGTCGACCTCGTCCAGATTGTTCGGAATGTCGGCGATGATCAATGGAAAGATGCCGCCGACGATGGCGATGTCGCCCCAGACATTGAGCATGCGTGCCATGGCGCGCCCGCCCTCGCCGCCAAACAGCGACGGACGATCCGGAAACTTGTCTTCGAGATAGATCGCGATCGTCCAGGAATCGACCACCGGCTGGTCGTGATGCAGCAGCACCGGAACCTTCTCCGAGCCATGTGGCGCGATCGCGCTCTTCTCGGTGAAGCGCCAGGGCAACGTTTCCGCCGAAAGGCCCTTGTGCGCCAGCGCCATTCGCGTGCGCCAGCAGAACGGGCTGAACGGTCGCGAGGCGTCTGTGCCGACGAGTTCGAAGAGTTTGAGCGACATGAAAGGGTCTCCCGGTATTCCGTCATTGCACGCGAAGCGAAGCAATCCAGGACTGCCGCCGCGGAAGCATTCTGGATTGCTTCGCTTGCGCTCGCAACGACGGATGTGGAGAGCTAGCGCCCGTTCGTGCGCAGCAGCCTCTCGCCGTCCTCCGTCACCGCGATCACCAGCCCCATTCCGGGCAGCGTCTCGCGCGCGACATAGCCGCGGTCGGCGGCGTCTTCCCAGATGGTGAGGCGCGGGCACGACGTCTTCCAGGTCGCGATCACCTCGGCATAGGCGCGGGGCTCGCGCGCAACCCACTCGACGAAGTCCAGCACCAGCGGGTCGGCAGTCTCGCTCATTGCAGACCTCCCTTGTCGAAGGCTGCCAGCACCGGCGTGCGGACCAGCAGCCAGCTGCCATAGGCGATATAGTAGCAGGCGATGGTGGTGATCAGCTTCATCGACCAGGCCACGAATTGCTGGTCGGTCATGGCTTCGAGGATGCGCCGCGCCAGCGTGGTGCCGAGCATGGATGCTGCGATCGCGACGGCCGCGAGCACGGGATCGAGCGTCGCCGCCTGGTCGATCACGCCGCCGAAATAGATCAGCTTGCTGAAATGGCTGACGAGCTGGCACATCGCCTTGGTCGCCACCTTCTCGCGCCGGCCGAAATCGCCGCCGAGGAAGAAGGTGTCGAGCAGCGGCCCCGACACGCCGGTCATCAGCATGAGGCCCATGCAGATCGTGCCGTAGACGGTGCCCTGCCAGAGACGGTCGGGATCCGGCTTGATGTTGGCGGGCAGCAGCCGCGCCATGAACGGCGTGATCCCGAGCAGCAGCAGCGCGACCGGCTTGTCCGGTACGTAGCGCGTGAGCGACCACGCCGCGAGCGCGACGGCCGCGCCGACCATATAGTTCGCGACCGGCCGCCAGCGGATATGCGCGCGCCAGAGAAAGGCCCGCCAGCCGTTCGAGGCCATCTGCGTGATCGCATGCAGCACCATCGCAGTCGGCAGCGGCATCAAGGCCAGCAGCACGCCGATCAGGATCAGCCCGCCCGCCATGCCGAACAGCCCCGACAGGAACGCGCTGCCGACCATCAGCAATCCAAGGGCAGCGATCATGATGGGCGTCACGTAAAAATCTCCCGGCCTTCTCCCCGCTCGCGGCGCGAAGCGAAGGAAACGTGCCCCGCTTGCCCCGTCTACGCAAACTGAGTTATCTTGGCCTGGCATCAGCTTTCCTGAGGGTCGATCATTTGCGGCGCTTGCTGTTTCTCAACGGCATCAAGGCATTCGAGGCCGCGGCGCGGGCCGGCAGCTTTGCCGCGGCCGGCCTCGAGCTGAGCGTATCGGCAGCCGCCGTCAGCCGCATGGTGCACATCCTGGAAGAACGGCTCGGCGTCGCGCTGTTCGAGCGCAAGGCCAACAAGCTGCTGCTGACGCAGGCGGGCCGCGCCTATCAGAGCGGGCTGACGCCGATCTTCGATGCGCTCGCAAGCCTCACCGCGCAGGTGACGGCGCCCTCGAGCGTCCGCGTGCTCACCATCGGCATCGGCCACACCTTTGCGATGCGCTGGCTGATCCCGCGCCTGTCGGAGTTTCGCAGCGAAGAGCCCGACATCGAGGTGCGCTTCACCACCGGCGGCGCGTCGGTGCCGTTCGGCGAGGACTGGAGCTGCGGCATCCAGCTCGGCACCGGCGACTGGCCGGGGCTGGTGGCCGAGCCGCTGTTCGCCGGCGACCTCACGCCGGTCTGCGTGCCCCGCCTCGCCTCCTCGCTGAAGCGCCCGGCCGATCTCAAGGCACCGAGCCTGATCCGCGTCGCGCATTCGCCCGAGGACTGGCCGATCTGGCTCAAGGCCGCAAACCTCGCGCGCGTCAACGCGCGGGGACCGGAGTTCCAGTTCTACGGCCAGGCGCTTCAGGCTGCCGCCGACGGGCTCGGAATCGCCATGGGCATCCGACCCTATATCGACGACGACCTCGCCGCCGGCCGGCTGGTGGCGCCATTCGAGCTCTCGGTGCCCAAGGGCATGCGCTGGTACCTGCTCTATCGCAGCTTCCAGACCGAGCAGCGCGACTTTGCCGCGTTCCGCCGGTGGATCATGCGCGCGGCGTCGGAACCCGCCGCCCGTCCCGTCCGGCGGCCCGGCCGCACCAGCGCGCGGAACTGACGCTGCTATCGGACTTTGGCAAAAAAGCCCGCCGCTTGTGAACGGCTTCACATCCTGAAATCCGCAAACGTGGTCCCCTGACCCTCCAACAAGGCGCTCGAATAAAACATTTTGGGGACTGCAATGACGACCCTTTACGACGGCTTTGACATCGAATCCTTCGAAGCTGGCCAGGGGCTGTGGCACGCCCGGATCCGGCGTGCCGATTTCAGCCCGGTTGCCATCGACGGCGTGCTGTTTCCGGCCATGGAAGTCGGCTTCGCCTGGCCTGATCCCGATGCCGCGATTGCCCATGCCAAGCACCACATCGATCGCTTCCGCCGGCGGGCCGACGACAGCGACGACGAATAAGCGAGCGGGACTGCAGGCGAACCAAGGAACGGCGCAGGGTCAAAGGGGGAAATCGGTCATGTCAGTCATCGAATTCGAAGACACGCCGCGGCCGAGGATTTACACCCGCAATGTGTTGTCCAGCTGCCCGGAATGCGAGGGCGATCTCACGGTGCTCCGCGTGATCGGGGGCCGTGCCGGATGCGAGTATTGGACCATGCGCTGCACCGATTGCGGCGGCATCCATCTCGACATCCTCGAGCCGCGTCAGGCAGCCGGGGACGATGAGGGACCGCTGCCGGCGGCCTGATCGCAAGATCCCAAGGCCTGCTGCCAACCTGCTGTCAGCAGTCTGAGCATTGCCGGGCATTCGCTCTTTATTGCGAGGCGGACTCGCCCCATATTCGGAGCATGGCGAAGAAACCTGCATCCTCCGAGAAATCCGGCAAATCCCCCAAGGCCAAGGCTCCGAACGCGAAGGCGCCGAATTCCAAGGCGTCTCGCCCCGACGTGCAGCCGATCGGGCCGGCGTTGGCCGAGTTGCTCAATCCCGCGATCAATCGCGGCGATGCCGGGCTCGGATCGGGCACCGGACTGCAGCCGCCGCCGGACAATTCGCGCGACCGCCGCTCCGGAGGCGAGGCCGCCGCGCATCGCGCGCGGGCCTCGACGCCGAAAGAGTTTCCGCAGGACAATACGAGGCCAATGCCGCTGCGGCCCAATCCGCAGCCGCCCGGCGCCCGCGACGCGGGCTTCGACGAGGCGCCGCAGGCCAATTACGGAACCGCGGCCACGATACCGACGCTCGATCCGGAACTGGCGCGTCAGCTCGGCCTCCCGACGGAAGAGGACGATGCCGAAGCCCTGGCTCGTCCGCCGCGCAGCAAGATGGAGGCGCTCGGCGTCAAGGCGACCGCCGACGCGCTGGAATCGCTGATCCGCGAGGGCCGGCCGGAGTTCCGCAAGGACGACGGCTCCACCAGGGTGTGGACCCCGCATCGGCCGCCGCGCCCGGAAAAGTCCGAAGGCGGCGTGCGCTTCGAGATCAAGTCGCATTATGAGCCGCGCGGCGACCAGCCAACCGCAATCGCCGAGCTGGTCGAGGGCATCAACCGCAACGACCGCTCGCAGGTGCTGCTCGGCGTCACCGGCTCCGGCAAGACCTACACCATGGCCAAGGTGATCGAGGCGACGCAGCGGCCCGCCATCATCCTGGCACCGAACAAGACGCTCGCCGCCCAGCTCTATGGCGAGTTCAAGAGCTTCTTCCCCGACAACGCGGTCGAGTATTTCGTCAGCTATTACGACTATTACCAGCCGGAAGCGTATGTCCCTCGCACCGACACCTACATAGAAAAGGACTCCTCGATCAACGAGCAGATCGACCGCATGCGCCACTCGGCGACGCGCGCGCTGCTCGAACGCGACGACGTCATCATCGTTGCCTCGGTGTCCTGCATCTACGGTATCGGCTCGGTCGAAACCTACACCGCGATGACCTTTGCCCTGAAGAAGGGCGAGCGCATCGACCAGCGCCAGCTGATCGCCGACCTCGTCGCGCTGCAGTACAAGCGCACCCAGGCCGATTTTACCCGCGGCACATTTCGCGTGCGCGGCGATGTCATCGACATCTTCCCGGCGCACTATGAAGACCGTGCCTGGCGCGTGAACCTGTTCGGCGACACCGTCGAGACCATCGAGGAGTTCGACCCGCTCACCGGCCACAAGCAGGACGAGCTCGAATTCATCAAGATCTACGCCAACTCGCACTATGTGACGCCGCGCCCGACGCTGGTGCAGGCGATCAAGTCGATCAAATCCGAATTGAAGATGCGGCTGGACCAGCTCCACGACCAGGGCCGCCTGCTGGAAGCGCAAAGACTGGAGCAACGCACCACCTTCGACCTCGAGATGATGGAGGCAACCGGAAGCTGCGCCGGCATCGAGAACTATTCGCGCTATCTCACCGGGCGCCTGCCCGGCGAGCCGCCGCCGACGCTGTTCGAATACGTGCCCGACAACGCGCTGGTGTTTGCCGACGAGAGCCACGTCACCGTTCCCCAGATCGGCGGCATGTTCCGCGGCGACTTCCGCCGCAAGGCGACGCTTGCCGAATATGGCTTCCGGCTGCCGTCCTGCATGGACAACCGCCCGCTGCGCTTCGAGGAATGGGACATGATGCGGCCGCAGACCATCGCGGTCTCCGCGACGCCCAGCGCCTGGGAGATCAACGAGAGCGGCGGCGTGTTCGTCGAGCAGGTGATTCGCCCGACCGGTCTGATTGATCCGCCGGTCCACATCCGCCCGGCCCGCACCCAAGTCGACGATCTCGTCGGCGAGGTCCGGGCCACGGCGCAGGCCGGCTATCGCTCGCTGATTACGGTGCTGACAAAGCGCATGGCGGAGGATCTCACCGAATATCTGCATGAGCAGGGCATTCGCGTTCGCTACATGCACAGCGATATCGACACCATCGAACGCATCGAGATCATTCGCGATCTGCGGCTCGGCGCGTTCGACGCGCTGGTCGGCATCAATTTGCTGCGCGAAGGCCTCGACATTCCCGAATGCGCGCTGGTCGCGATCCTCGACGCCGACAAGGAAGGCTTCCTGCGCAGCGAAACCTCGCTGATCCAGACCATCGGCCGCGCCGCGCGCAACGTCGACGGCAAGGTGATCCTCTATGCCGACCAGATGACGGGATCGATGGAGCGCGCCATCGCCGAAACCGACCGCCGCCGCGAGAAGCAGGTCGAGTACAACACGGCGCATGGCATCACGCCGGAGAGCATCAAGAAGTCGATCGGCGACATCATGAACAGCGTCTACGAGCGCGATCACGTGCTGGTCGAGATCGGCGGCCACGACATGACCGACGACGTCATCTCGATCGGCCACAATTTTGAAGCCGTACTCGGCGATCTCGAGACGAGGATGCGCGAGGCCGCCGCCGATCTGAACTTCGAGGAAGCCGCGCGCCTGCGCGACGAGGTCAAGCGCCTGCGCGCCACCGAGCTCGCGGTGGTCGACGATCCCACCGTCAAGCAGCGCACGGTGCAGGGCAAGGCCGGAGCCTATGCGGGCGCGAAGAAATACGGCGACGCCGCCAATTTGCCGGTCAGCGCGCTGAAGAACAAGAGCGCCGCCACAGCGCTCAAGGCCAGCGGCAGCAAGGGCTCGCGAATCCACAAGCCGCATCTCGACGAGATGCACGGCCCGGAATCGTTGCCATATCGGGGCGACCGCGCGCTGCCGTCGAAGCCGTTCGGTGGCGAGAGCCGCATCATCCAGCCGACGGATTCAAGGCAGTCAGGGCCGGAGTTCGGGCCATCGCCGCGGTCGAGCGGAGGGGCGCCGGGGCATAGGGGTGGGTGGAAGAAGAGGTAAGGGGGCGCGGAGCGCCGGCGCCGCCCATGGTTGTTCATGGCGGCGTCGGAGAATTATGAGAACGCGAACTCACCCCAGGCTCGCCGTCACCACCGCCATCACCGACAGCAGCAGCACGGTTGTCATCAGTTGCAGCGAGGCGACCGGCTGGGTGCGCCATGCCGTGATCTTGTCGGCGAGCGACAGATGGGCCTCGAAGAACTTCGGTTCGTAGACGGTCTTGAACAAATGCGGGAAGCTCGGCCCGAAGCTCACTGCAAGCAGCGCATGGGCGAGCGAGACGATGACGACGAAGATGGCGACGCCGGGATCGCCGACCAGGTCGTGATGCCGACCAGCTTGAGCAGGAAGGCGGCGGCGGCGAAGGTCGGGAAGCTCTGCAGCGTCGCGGTCAGTGCGAGGCCTTCGAGCGCGTTGTGCAGGCTGGACTTTCTGACTCTGGCGACGGCGGCCATGACACGTCTCCCTGAGGACATGCGGATGAATCTAGCCGTCATCAGGGGGACCTGATGTGAGATGCGTCACGCCCATTTCCTCTGCGGGAACAAGGCGCGCGCGCCCCGAATGACCAGGGGTTACAGCTTGCCCTGCCCGTTCACCTGGCTCTGCTGTTGCCGCTGTCTCTCCTGCTCTTGCTGCTCCTTGGCATGATGGCGGCCGTAGAGGCAGCCGGCGGCGGCGCCGAGGACGCCGTGATGGCCGGCATAGTGGCCGGCAACGCCGCCGACGACGGCGCCCTTGATGCAGCCCTTGGCGTTGGCGGCGGACGTCGCGCCACAGATGAGAAGTACGGCGATGGCGGCAAGGGATTTCATGGATCGATGTCTCCGGATGCGGTGTCGCACTCTCAACAGGCACGGGCCCGTCCCGGTTCCCGCGCGCGCACGCGATGCTTCGCTAGACCATGCAGCCGAACGCCTGCACGAATTGGTGAAGGCTCGCGCTCGCTCAATCATAAATTGTAGCCATGAACCTGGCATTGCGCTGGCGCGTCATACGTCAGCAATATCCCCTGTAGTTTGCGGATTGCCGGTGTCCGAGGCAGCGCGTTAGCCTTGCGCGAACTCCACACGGCCGATAAGGGCGGGCGGAATGACGGTCGAGAAGCTCAATCGCCAGCGCGTGCTGCATCTGCTCGACGCCATCTCGCGCAGCGATCTCGCGGCCGCGCTGTCGTGCTGCACCGACGACGTCGACTTCCTCACCCACGCGCCGATCGACGTGCTGCCGCACACGGGCCCGTGCCACGGCAAGCAGGAGCTCGGCGAATTCTGGCGCACCGTGCAGGAGCGATACGCCGAGATCCGCTACGAGGTGCCGCAGATCGTCGCCGAGGGGGACACGGTCGCGGCCTATCTGCGCGTGTTCTTCAGGAAGCGCAGCAACGACCGCATCATTCAGGTCGACATGGCCGTGTTCTACACTTTTCGCCGCGGCCAGGTGGCGCAGATCCGGGAGATCATCGATTCCTACGATCTGGTGCAGCAGGTGCTGGAACGTGAGATCGGCCCCCTGATCGTGGGCGAGCGGGTGGACGGGGGTTAGCTCTCTCCCAAACCGGCCCGGACCGGGAAAAATGCGGGGTTTATTGTAAATCTCACACGCCGGGATCAATTGTGCATTGCGAAAACGTGAATTGCGTTTTGGCCGAATTGACGTATTTTGTTCGCATACAAATGAGTTGAGCGACCCCGCGGCACCTTTCCTGTGCGCTTGGGGTTGTTTTTCGTTTTTTTTGCAAGCCAGCTTCAGGACTGCCCAAGATGACAGAGCACAGCCTCTGGCGTTTCTCGCGTGCGTTGCACCGCGCGATCAACGACCGGCATTTCGAGGACATCGAGGCCCTGATCGACGAGGACGTCGAGTGGGCACTCTATGGGCCGATAGACATGTTTCCGTTCCTCGGCGCGCGCCAGGGCAAGGACGCCGTGCTCGACGTCATCCGCCAGTTCGCCGACAATTTCCAGGTCCGCCGCTTCGACCGCGAGAGCATCATGCTCGGCGTCGATTCCGCCGCCTCGATGCTGCGCTATTCGCTGACCGCACTGGATTCCAGCAAGCCGATCAGCTTGCGGGTGGCGCAGTTTGCCCAGTTCAGGGCGGGCAAGCTCACCAGCATGCGCGTGCTGATCGACACGTTTGATCTGGTCGAGCAGGCACTTGGCCGCGCCATTCATTTGCCGAAGATGATCAGCGTCGGCTGAACGGAACACCAACGGGCCCCGCACTTCGGGACCGATGGCTGATGCACCCCACGACGCGTCCTGGCCTCCAGCCCCGCCGGATGCAATCGTGGAGAAGCTCGTCATCGGGCGCGCGCCTTTCGCGCGGCCCGTTGGTTCGCGTCTGATGGAACCGCCACAATTTCGCAATGATGGTTCCGCATCCTCGGCGGGAACTGGGCTGACGGGCAGGACGATGGAATTCGCGACAGGGTTTGGCTGGACCAGGCTGCCGATGCTGGCGGCCGCTTTGATCTTGGGATCGGTGCTGACGGTTTCGGCGCAGATCATTCCGCCCTTCTCCCCCGGCCCGGCCGCAGCGCCCGACGACGACGCCGAAGCGGCGGAGGCCCCCGACGTCAACGACCCCGACGTGCTGAGCGGCATCGACGTTGACAAGCTCGACTGGGGCCAGCTCGCGATCGACGCCGGCACGCTCAACGACATCATCGCCGCCAAGAAGCGCGCGCAGGCCGCCGCCAAGGACGGGCTGAACTGGGCGACGAACGCCAACGCCAACGGCTCCTCGGCGGTGACGGTGAAGCAGTCGGTATCCTCATTCTGGGACGCCCGCATCGGCGCCGACATGACGGTGACGAGCGAGCCGCGGACGATGTCCGAGCTGCTGGCACAGAAGGCCAGCAATGGCGGCAGCGTGCCTCAATCGTCCGGCAGCGCCTGGGCGGCCGCGACCGCGCCGGGCGCCGGCGCGATCTGGGACAAGACCGCGGTGGAGGCTCGCGTCGATCCCGGCGCGGAGCAGAGCAAGCTCGGGGCCTCGCTGATCAAGTCGGTGCCGCTGTCGGGCGACACGTCGCTGACGCTGCAGAACGGCTACAGCGTCAACCAGCAGGGCACCACGGCGCTCCCCGGCGTCGGCGGTCACGTCACGCGCAATTACGAGACCGAGCAGTCGGCCAAGGTCACTCTCACCGATACCGGCACCAGCATCACCGCGGGCCAGTCGCTGTCGACCACGGACGACAAATGGCTGCGCAAGGTCGGCGCGGAACAGAAGCTGTTCGACAACGTCACCGTCTCCGGTTCGGTCGGCGAAACCTCGCAAGGGGCGATCAACAAGAGCCTGACGGCGGGTTTCAAGAAGAGCTGGTAGCTGTTTTCGCCTCTCCCCCCTGCGAGGCGAGGGAGTCGAGCACCGACCGGGCCGCGCGTTCACTTCGGCGCGGCCGTTCAGACTCCCGTAACCATACGCCACGGCAAAGCCCCCGAATGGACCGCCCTTGCCGCACCTCGGCCAAGTTGCGGCCAAAATCCGACGCCCTAGTCCAGACTGACGTCGTCGTGCGGGGGACACTCGCGCTGCGCTCAACGCGAACAGGGGAACAACGATGAACGCCATGCGTCCGGAAAAGACCGAAGGCACCGAGACCGAGACCATCGACACCAACCTCGCCGCAGTGACGGAAGTCGAAGCCGGCATCCGTGACTTCGTCCGCAACGACATCGCCTATCTGCGCCGTCCGGCAGCGACCGCCACGGACGCGCCGCCGCTCGATCCGAGCGCGGAGGCCACCGTCACCAACGTCAACTCGCTGATCCAGCGCGTCGCCGGCACCTCGCTCGCCGAGATCGAGAATCTGATCTCCGAGCTCGAGAGCCTGCGCGACCTGCTCCACGCCGAAGGCCAGCGCGTCCAGCGCGAGATCTCCGGCTACGCCCAGCTCAGCCAGGCCGCGATGAAGTCGACCCGCATGATCGCCGACAACGTCTCGCAGTGGAAGCGCGCCGCCGACGGCCTGCGCAACAGCTGATCGCTGCATCCCGCATCACCAGCCGCCGCGTTCCGAAAGGGGCGCGGCGGTTTTGATTCGTGGGGTGTGTGACGGTGCGCACGCGCCCCACGAAAAGTGTCATCACCCGCGAAAGCGGGTGATCCAGTATTCCAGAGGCAGCGAGGCGAGAATTGAGAAGCCGCGGCGTACCGGATGCCCCGCTTTCGCGGGGCATGACAACGGAGGGTTTTGAACTTCCCGCATCCCCCCGGAGACTAACGCCAAGCGCTCCCGCCATCGCGGCCGGGCCCGGGGACATTCCATGGAAAGCATTCGGCCCGACACCACCGACCCGATACCGCTGCGACCCGCGCCGAACCAGTTCGGCACGATCATGCTGCGTTTTGTCGGATTGCTGGCGGTTGCGATCGCGATATTGGCGTTCGTCTATAGCCGCTGAGGCGGAGGCCGCGGAGTTAACGAAATCTTACCGGGCGGCTTCCACGGTCGAAGCTTCCAGGGTGTAGGCGCCGTCGGCATAGCCCTTCACCACCATGCCGGCCACCAGCATCACGGCCAGCGTCGCGGTAGCAAAGATGAATCCGACCAGCTTGAGTGCGCCGCGGTCTGCCATGGTCCTCGTCCCCTGTACTCTGCCCAGTTCGTTCAAATAGACAGCGACAGGTTCATAATTGGTTAGCAACTCGATGGTTCCGCGCATTGCTTCGCGGGAAAACCATGTTGCGCAGGCTTATGGCAGCCACCCGGAATCGCGTCCATAGCGCGGGGGCAACACTCGCGCGCTGTTTTCGCCGTTCATCCTGGAACGAATCTAACCGCCGTTCACACGCATCGGCACGAAGGCGGTTGCGGTGATGGCGTAGACGTCCTCGCCGCGCTGGTTGGTGCCGGTGGTGCGCGCGGTCAGGATGCCCCAACCGGGTCGCGAGGCGGAGCTGCGCTTGTCGATGACGACGTTGACGTAGGTGACGATGTCGCCGGCGAGCACCGGCCTGATCCAGCGCAGGTCGCGAAAGCCCGGCGACGGGCCCCACACCGCGACCTCCTCGCCGCGCGAAGCGGCTTCCCGCGCCAGGCGCTGGCCGTCGGCGACAAGCAGGCTCATGCAGGCCGACCCGACGTGCCAGCCCGAGGCCGCGAGCCCGCCAAACAAGGAGTTCTTGCCCTCCTCCTCGTCGAGGTGAAAACGCTGCGGATCGAACTTTGCGGCGAATGTCTTGATCGACTCGGCCGTGAACGTATAGGCGCCGATCTCACGGCGATGCCCAATCTCGATCTCCTCGAAAAACGGCATCAGACCGCCCCTTCGCGCCGCTTGATCAGGATCGGCGACGTCATCTCGCACAGCGCATCACCCCCGGCGTTGCGCACGGTGCATTTGAATTTGACGATGCCGAGCTCCGGGCGGCTCTTCGAGGTGCGGGCCTCCACGACGTCGACTTCGAGCATGAGATCGTCGCCGGGTCTGAGCGGCGACAGCCACCGCACTTCGTCGACGCCGGGAGATCCCAGCGAAGCGGCGCGGGTGATGAAACCGTCCGCCATCATCCGCATCATCAGCGAACAGAGATGCCAGCCCGAGCCGGACAGGCCGCGCAGCATGCTTTTGCTGGCGGCGTCCTCGTCGAGGTGCATCGGCTGCGGATCGAACTCGGCGGCAAAGGCCACGATCTCGTCGCGCGTGACATGGCGCGGGCCGAATGTTCCGAACCGGCCGGGCGGGAAATCTTCGAAGGTCAGGGTCATCTTGGGAAAGGTTTGAGGGAACGACAGATTGTGGCCGCACTTTGCGGCAATCTCAACCCGCCGGCCCGCATGGCTCGTGCTACATTCGGCGCGCCGGCGTCGGTCTTGAGTCGGATCGAGCAGGGGCCACGATCCATTTGCAAGGCCCGACAACACCTGAATTGCCCTGGGGAGAGCAATGTTTTCATTCAGCGACCTGTTTCAATGGGACCGCTTTATCACGCCGACGATCATCAAGACCTTCTACTGGCTGGTGATCGCGCTGATCTGCCTGTTCGGCCTCTCCGGCATCTTCTCCGGCCTCGCAATGATGGCGATCAGCCCGTTCGGCGGCTTCCTGATGCTGCTGTCGTCGATCGCGAGCGTCGTCGTCGGAATCGTGTTCTCGCGCATTCTCGCCGAGCTGATCCTGATCATCTTCCGCATCAACGAGCATCTTGGCGCGATCAGGGATCAGGGCGGCGGGGTGCGGTAGGGCGCTTCCGGGGCACGAACTCCAGCGTCTTACGTGTTGAACCTGAAATGCATCACGTCGCCGTCGGCGACGACGTATTCCTTGCCTTCGAGGCGGAGCTTGCCGGCATCGCGGGCGCCGGCTTCGCCGCCGAGCGCGACGTAGTCCTCATACGCGATGGTCTCGGCGCGGATAAAACCCTTTTCGAAATCGGTGTGGATCACACCGGCGGCGCCCGGCGCCTTGGTGCCGCGATAGATGGTCCAGGCGCGCGCTTCCTTCGGGCCCACCGTGAAATAGGTGATGAGGTCGAGCAGCGTGTAGCCGGCGCGGATCAGGCGATCGAGGCCGGCCTCTTCGAGACCCAGCGTCTCCAGGAAGTCGGCGCGTTCGTCGCGCGAAATGGTGGCGATCTCGGATTCGATTTTTGCCGAGATGACGACCGCAATGGCGCCTTCCTTGGCAGCCTGGTCCTGCACCGCCTTCGAGAACGAATTGCCTGATGCGGCCGAGCCTTCCTCGACGTTGCAGACGTAGAGCACGGGCTTGGACGACAGCAGGCCGAGCATCCCGAAGGCGCGCTCCTCCTCCACCTTGCGCTCGACGAGGCGCGCGGGCTTGCCTTCGCGCAGCAGCACCAGCGTGCGATTGACGAGGTCGAGCTGCTCCTTGGCGTCCTTGTCGTTGCCCTTGGCCTTCTTGGACAAATTGTCGACGCGCTTCTCGAGGCTGTCGAGATCGGCGAGCATCAGCTCGGTCTCGATGGTCTCGATATCGGCGAGCGGGGCGATCTTGCCTTCGACATGGGTAATGTCGGAGTCCTCGAAGCAGCGCACGACATGCGCGATGGCGTCGACCTCACGGATGTTGGCGAGGAACTGGTTGCCGAGGCCTTCACCCTTGGACGCGCCGCGCACGAGGCCGGCGATGTCAACGAAGGTCAGCCGGGTCGGGATGATCTGGCCCGACTTGGCGATCGCTGCGAGCTTATCGAGCCGCGGATCCGGCACCGCGACCTCGCCGACATTCGGCTCGATCGTGCAGAACGGATAGTTCGCCGCCTGCGCCGCGGCCGTCTCGGTCAGCGCGTTGAACAAGGTCGACTTGCCGACATTGGGCAACCCGACGATCCCGCATTTAAATCCCACGAGCGTTATTCCTTGCCGTTGTCGTCCTTGGTCAAAAATCCCTTCGCCTGCATGGCGAGGTGCACCCTGTTGGCGAAGGTCGCGTCCGTGCCTTTGGCAACCAATGCCGCGTGCTCGGCCACCGCGTCGCAGAGCGTCGCCACCCAGTCGTTGTCCGCTTTGGCGAAGTCCGACAGCACATGGCCGTGCACCAATTCCTTGACGCCGGGATGACCGATGCCGAGCCGCACCCGGCGGTACTCGTTGCCGATATGGGCGGAGATCGAGCGCAGGCCGTTGTGGCCGGCGATGCCGCCGCCGATCTTCACCCGCACCTTGCCCGGCGGCAGTTCGAGTTCGTCATGGAATACGGTGACGTCGCCCGGCGCGATCTTGAAGAAGCTTGCCGCTTCCTGAACGCTGCGGCCGGAATCATTCATGTAGGTCATCGGCTTGAGCAGGATCACGCGCTCGGTGCCGAGCGTGCCTTCCGAGGTCTCGCCCTGAAACCTGCGGCGCCAGGGTGCGAAACCATGACGCCGCGCGATCTCGTCGACGGCCATGAAGCCGACATTGTGCCGGTTACGTGCGAATTTCGGGCCGGGATTGCCGAGCCCAACAAACAGTCGCATGACGCGGCGCGCCCCTCGCTCGGCGCGCGATCAGGGACCGCGCGCCAGCTTTGAGAGATTACTTCTTCTTGTCGCCGCCGGCGGGAGCCTTGGCAGCCGGGGCCTTGGCAGCCGCTGCCGGAGCAGCACCCGCAGCAGGAGCGGCAGTACCAGCCGCCGGAGCAGCAGCACCTGCAGCCGGAGCAGCAGCCGCGGCCTTCAGCTCTTCGGCGTAGCCGGACGGCGGCACGATGGTGACGAGGGTCGCGTCCTCGGCGGTCAGCGCCTTTACGCCTGCCGGCAGCTTGATGTCAGAGAGATGCAGCGAGTGGCCGATTTCGAGCGAACCGACGTCAGCCTCGATGAACTGCGGGATGTTCTCCACGCCGCACTCGAGCTCGATCGCGTGCGCAACGATGTTCACGGCGCCGCCGCGCTTCACGCCGGGCGAACCTTCAGCCTTCACCACGTGCAAGGGAACGCTGATGCGGATGGTGGCGCCTTCGCCGAGCCGCATGAAGTCGACGTGGATCGGGAAATCCTTGACCGGATCGAGGTGGTAGTCGCGCGGAATCACGCGGTGCTTGTTGCCTTCGAGGTCGATGTCGACCAGCGTGGTCAGGAACCGGCCGGCGAGGATGCGCGAGCGCAGTTCGCGATCGTCAACCGAGATGGTCAGCGGGGGCTGGTTGTTGCCGTAGATCACTCCGGGCACTCTCCCGGCGCGACGCTCAGCCCGGGCGGCCCCCTTGCCGCTCTTCGGACGTGCGGTCGCCTTCAATTCCTTGACGGTCGCCATAACGTTAAGTCCTTGTTTTTGCAAAAGTTAATGGGCCGCAACGCGGCCCATGGCATACGCCGCAGCAAGCCTCCAGGGGTGCGGGGGCTGCGGACGTGGCGGGCTTTTACCCGGAAGACGCGGAAATAACAAGGAGAATGGGCGGCCGGAAGGAACCGGATCGCCCGGAAGGAGCCGGCGGAGTTACCCGCCGAGCTTGGCCTCCAGTGCCGCGATGCGCGTCTTCAGGGCCTCGTTCTCCTCGCGCGCCAGGCGCGCCATATCCTTGACCGCCTCGAACTCCTCGCGCTTGACCAGGTCCATATCGCGCAGGAATTTTTCGGCCTGGGTGCGCATCACCGTGTCGAACTCGCGCTTGACGCCCTGCGCGGCGCCGGCGGCATCGTTCATCAGGCGGCCGATCTCGTCGAAAAACCGGTTGTTGGTCTGGGTCATGTCGGTCTCCTGGCGGCTTTCGATGAACTCTGCGCGAACGCGCGGGAAGACAATGGCAATCCGTTTGGGCCGGTTCAAGGGCCGATCGGCGGTATCCTTGTCATGCCCCGGTTTCCTTGCAATCGTATTCAACGTCCCTGCATAAGAAGAATCACAAAAGGCGCTCGAGATGATCGACCAGCAGATCGCGATCCCCACCAAGGACGGTCACACCGCAACCTTCATCAGCCATCCCGAACGCGGCGGGCCGTTTCCGGTCATCCTGTTCTACATGGACGCGCCGGCGATCCGCGAAGAGCTGCGCGACATGGCGCGCCGGCTCGCAACATCGGGCTATTACGTGATGCTGCCGAACCTCTATTACCGCTCCGGCGTGATGGAGCTCGGCGCGCTGCCGGCCGATCCGAACGCCCCGGAACGCAAGCGCATGTTCGCGCTGATGGGATCGCTCACGATCCCCATGATCATGGACGACACGCGGGCGTTGCTCACCTATGCCGAGGGCCAGGCGGCCGCGAACACCAAACTGATCGGTACAGTCGGCTACTGCATGAGCGGCCGCTACGCCGTCAACGCCGCCACGCATTTCCCTGATCGCGTCAAGGCCGCCGCCTCGGTCTACGGCACGCAGCTCGCAACCGACCAGGACGACAGCCCGCATCTCGCGGCAGCCAAGACCAAGGCCGAACTCTACTTCGCCTGCGCCGAGACCGACATCTACGCGCCCGCCGAGATCATCGAGAAGGTGAAGCAGGGCATGAGCGGCGCCAAAGCCGAAGTCGAGATCTATCCCGGCACCCATCACGGCTTCGCCTTCCCCAAGCGTCCGGTCTATCACCGCGACGCCGCCGAGCGGCATTGGGAGCGTCTGCTGGCGCTCTATCGCCGCAATCTCGTCCAGACATAGAAGGCGCGATGCAACTTCTGCTCATCGACTTTCCCGCCTTCAAGCCGATCGCGATCGAGATCGGCCCGTTCGCGATCCGCTGGTATGCCCTGGCCTATATCTGCGGCATCGTGTTCGGCTGGCTCTATGCGCGCTCGCTCCTGAAAAGGGAGCGGCTGTGGGGCGGCCCGGCGCCGATGTCGCTGGTGCAGATCGACGACTTCATTCTGTGGGTCACGCTCGGCATCATCCTCGGCGGCCGCACCGGTTATGTGCTGTTCTACAACCTGCCCTTCTTCATCGACCATCCCGCCGCGATTTTCAGGCTGTGGGAAGGCGGCATGTCCTTCCACGGCGGCTTCCTCGGCTGCGTCGTCGCGGTGATGTGGTTCGCCTATCGCAACCGCATCTCGATCCTGTCGCTCGGCGACATCACCACCGCCGTCGCTCCGGTCGGGCTGCTGCTCGGCCGCATCGCCAATTTCATCAACGGCGAATTGTGGGGCCGCGCCGCCGACCCGGAGCTGCCCTGGGCGATGATCTTCCCCAATGATCCCACCCAGCTGCCACGCCATCCGAGCCAGCTCTACGAGGCCGGCATGGAGGGCATTTTGCTGTTTGCCGCCCTCGCGATCATGATCCGCTTCGGTGCCCTGAAACGGCCGGGCATGATCCTCGGCGCCTTCATCCTGATCTATGGTTTGAGCCGGATCGCCGGCGAGCATTTCCGCGAACCGGACGTCCAGCTCGGCTTCCTCTGGGGCGGATTAACCATGGGCATGCTGTTGTCGATCCCGATGCTTATTGTGGGCGGCATACTTATTGTATTGGCGGTGAGGCGCGGTGCGCCCGAGCCCGTAGGGGCTATTCGTTAATTCCTTTTGAGAAGATAGGCCGTGACCGACCAGCCGTTACTCGACGAGATCAAGGCGCTGATCAAATCCTCGGGCCCCATGCCGGTCTGGCGGTACATGGAACTGTGCCTGATGCATCCGCGCTATGGCTACTACGTCTCGCGCGATCCGTTGGGACGAGAAGGCGACTTCACCACTGCGCCGGAGGTCAGCCAGATGTTCGGCGAGCTCTTGGGCCTGTGGACCGCCTCGGTGTGGAAGCAGATGGGCTCGCCGCAATTCCTGCGGCTGATCGAGCTCGGCCCCGGCCGCGGCACCATGATGGCCGACGCCCTGCGCGCGCTCCGCGTGCTGCCGCCGCTCTACCAGGCGCTCCACATCCACATGGTCGAGGTCAATCCCGTCCTCCGCGAGCGGCAGAGTGCGACGCTGTCGGGCGTGCGCAACATCGCCTGGCACGACAGCATCGACGACGTGCCCGAGGGACCGAGCATCATCCTCGCCAACGAATATTTCGACGTGCTGCCGATCCACCAGATGGTCCGACACGAGAACGGCTGGCACGAGCGCGTGATCGAGGTCGACGCCAACGGAAAACTTCAATTCGGCGCGGCGGCCGAGCCGACGCCGCGCTTCGAGGTGTTGCTGCCGCCTCTGGTGCGCGCCGCGCCCGTCGGGGCCGTGTTCGAATGGCGGCCCGATGCCGAGATCATGAAGCTCGCCAGCCGCGTGCGCGACCAGGACGGCGCGGCGCTGATCATCGATTACGGTCATCTGCGCAGCGATGCCGGCGACACCTTCCAGGCGATCGCGCGCCACACCTTCACCGATCCCCTGAAGGCGCCGGGCCAGGCCGACGTCACAGCCCATGTCGACTTCCAGGCGCTCGCGCGCGGGGCGGAGGACGTCGGCGCCCGCGTGCACGGGCCGGTGACGCAGGGCGATTTCCTCAAACGCGTCGGCATCGAGACCCGTGCAGCCGCCTTGATGCAGAAGGCGGCGCCTGACGTCGCCACCGACATTTCGATCGCGCTCAAGCGCCTGACCGAAACCGGGCGCAGCGGCATGGGTTCGATGTTCAAGGTGCTCGGCATCTCCGAGCCGCGGCTGACGGGCCTTGCGGGACTCAGCGATCTCGAACGCGCCGGAGACGATTCATGACGCTTGCCTCCTCGCTGCTGTCCGCGGTGCCCGGCCTGCGCCACGCCTTCTTCACCCGCGAGGGCGGCGTCTCGGGCGGCATCTATTCCGCGCTGAACGGCGGGCTCGGCTCCAATGACGACCAGGCCCTTGTTGCGGAGAACCGCCGCCGCATGGCCGAGCATGTCGGCGTCGCACCCGAACGCTTTCTCAGCCTGCACCAGATCCATTCGCCCGACGTGCTCGTGGCCGAAGCTCGGTGGCCGAGCGGGCCGCGGCCGAAGGGCGATGCGCTGGTGACGAAGGTGCCCGGCATCGCGCTCGGCGTCTCCACCGCCGATTGCGGACCGGTGCTGTTCGTCGATCCCAATGCGGGCGTGATCGGCGGCGCGCATGCCGGCTGGAAGGGTGCGCTCACCGGCGTGCTGGAGCAGACCATTTCGGCGATGGAAAAACTCGGCGCCTCGCGGAGCCGCATCATCGCCGCGATCGGCCCGCTGATCCGCCAGGACAGTTATGAAGTCGGCAACGAGTTCGTGGCGCGCTTCATCGAGGCGGATGGAGACAACGCCATGTTCTTCATCCCGTCGGTGCGCGAGGGACACGCGATGTTCGACCTCGCCGGCTTCATCCGCAAGCGTCTGGAAGCCGCGGGCATCCTGATGATCGACGATCTCGGTCTGGACACCTACGCCGACGAACGCTTCTTCAGCTACCGCCGCTCGGTACATCGCAAGGAGCCGGATTACGGCCGCCACGTTCACGCGATCGCGCTCGAAGCGTGAACACAAAGGCAACCCCGTGTCATTCCGGGGCGATGCCTGCGCGCGATGATAGTGGCCTGTGGCGCTCCCGCCCTAGACGTTAATGCGTTTTAACGATATCGCTGCCCTCCATAATGAGGGACGCGTCATTCATCTTGCGTCGCGCGGGTTCGCGCGTGCTGGCGATCATGCTGCTGACGGCGGCGGCCGCGCTTGGCGGCTGTGCCGGTGGCGGTGGTGCCGCGAACTCCTATGCGATGGCGCCGAGCGCCGGCTCGGGGGCGACAGTCGCGTTCGAATCGATCGATGGGCCGCCGCCGCAAGTATTCGACCGCATGGTCGGCGTGCTCGACAGCGAATCCAAGCTGCGCAGCCTGTCCGTGGTCTCCCGCGAGGGGACGGCTGCCTACCGCGTGCGCAGCTACCTCTCCGCCCAGATCGTTCGTGGCAAGACCGTGATCGCCTGGGTCTGGGACGTCTACGACGCCAACCAGCAGCGGGCGCTGCGCCTTTCAGGCGAGGAACCGACCGCGGCCAAGGGCGGCCGGGATCCTTGGGGCGCGGCCGACGACCTCGTGCTGCGGAAGATCGCCCAGGCCGGATTCAGCGGACTTTCCAACATGATCAACGGCGCGCCGGATGCGCCGAACTCGGCTCCCGGCTTGCGCGGGCCGGCCGTGGCGAGCGTGATCCCGGAGGCTCCATTGGCCGACATGCCGGCCTCGGCGCTCGGCTATGCCGAGCGCTAACCCCCGCGAAACCACGGCCCCATTTTCCGGCCAAACCGTTGGCCGGACTCGGGATTTCGCAGGGAAAACGTAGTGCCCCGGGTTGCCATTGCAGCCCCCGGCCTGATATTTCCTCGCCCGTCGTAACCGTGCTTCCAGTGGGTATTGTTTGATGTTGAACATCGTGTCCAGCAAAGCGCGGGAGGAAGCGTCCATGTCGGCCAAGAACGGCTCCATCAAGCTCGTCGCCGGCAACTCCAATCCGGCTCTCGCTCAGGCCATCGCGCAAGGTCTCGACCTGCCGCTGACCAAGGCGGTGGTACGGCGCTTCGCCGACATGGAGATCTTCGTCGAGATCCAGGAGAACGTGCGCGGCTCGGATGCCTTCGTCATCCAGTCGACCTCGTTTCCGGCGAACGACCATCTGATGGAATTGCTGATCATCACCGACGCACTGCGCCGCTCCTCGGCGCGCCGCATCACCGCGGTGTTGCCCTATTTCGGCTACGCCCGGCAGGACCGCAAATCGGGTTCGCGCACGCCGATCTCGGCAAAACTCGTCGCCAATTTGATCACCCAGGCTGGCGTCGACCGCGTCATGACGCTCGACCTGCATGCCGGCCAGATCCAGGGCTTCTTCGACATCCCGACCGACAATCTCTACGCAGCGCCGCTGATGGTGCGCGACATCAAGGACAAGTTCGACCTCTCCAGGACCATGGTGATCTCGCCCGACGTCGGCGGCGTGGCGCGCGCACGCGGCCTCGCCAAGCGCATCAACACCCCGCTCGCGATCGTCGACAAGCGCCGCGAGAGGGCGGGTGAATCCGAGGTCATGAACGTGATCGGCGACGTCGCCGGCTACACTTGTATCTTGATCGACGACATCGTGGACTCCGGCGGCACGCTGGTGAACGCCGCTGACGCGCTGATCGCCAAGGGCGCCAAGGACGTCTACGCCTACATCACCCACGGCGTGCTCTCCGGCGGCGCGGCGGCCCGGATCACGAACTCCAGGCTGAAGGAGCTGGTGATCACCGACTCGATCCTGCCGACGGATGCGGTGAGCAAGGCCCCGAACATCCGCACGCTGCCGATCGCCAGCCTGATCTCCGACGCGATCGCGCGCACCGCGGCGGAAGAGTCGGTGTCGAGCCTGTTTGACTGAGGTTTTCGCCTCTGGCCGCTTGCGGAAAATCGTAGGGTGGGCAAATGCGCAACGCGCCGTGCCCACCTTTTTTGTGGCCATGAAGACGGTGAGCACGCTTCCGCCTTCGCTCGTCGAGCTCCGGCGGACAAGTCGCTTTGCCCCCTACCGCCTCACGCGCCGCCGCCCCCCGGGTTGTTGCCAACGAGCGCCCATGACATCATCCGAATCCCGAGTCATCTCTGCCCTCTGGATGCCCGATGCCACGCCGGAAATTTGCCTGGGAGAAGCTGTCGGATGATGAGTTGCTCAAGCAACGCCTCTCCAGCCTGAGGGTTACGGTCGAAGGCACCTGGCTCGAGGACTGCGTCAGAACGCTCTACGAGGAACTCGAGGAGCGCGGCATCCGGCTGCGGCCGCACACCTGGATGTCGAGCGAATGGTTCAGTCCGGGCGGCGTTCCCGGCATCGCCATTCCGTTCTATCTCGCTCATCCCCGCCTGATGAAGCTCGAGAAGAAGATGATGTTCGACGTCGAGGGCGGAACCTGGCGCGAATGCATGGCCATCCTTCGTCACGAAGCGGGCCATGCGATCCAGCACGGCTACCAGTTGCAGCGCCGCCGGCGCTGGCAGCAACTGTTCGGCCCGTCGTCGAAACATTATCCGCGCTATTACCGGCCCAATCCGGCCAGCCGGCGTTACGTCCAGCATCTGCGGCTGTGGTACGCGCAGAGCCATCCGGACGAGGATTTCGCCGAGACCTTTGCGGTGTGGCTGCGGCCGCGCTCGAACTGGCGAACGCGATATGCGGGCTGGCCGGCACTGAAGAAGCTTGAATATGTCGACGAGCTGATGGGCGAGATCGCGGGAAAGCGGCCGCCGATCACGACGCGGGAGCGTGTCGATACGCTGGGTCGGCTCAGCCAGACGCTCGAAGAGCACTACAAGAAGAAGCAGGCGTTCTACGCCTTCACGCCCCCCAAGACCTACGACCGCGATCTCTCCCGGCTGTTTTCAGCCGATCCAAGGCACCACCGCTCAAAGCCGGCTTCAGCCCTGATCAGGCGCCACCGCTCCCAGATCAGGCAATTGGTCTCGCGATGGACCGGCGAGAATCAGCTTACGCTCGATGCCGTGCTTGACGAGATGATCTCTCGTTGTCGCGAGCTCGATCTGCGTGCCGTCGGCCCTGAACAGAAGCTTGTTCTCGACTTCATCGTCCTCGTGACCGCCAAGACGATGCACACGATGTTTGGCCCGTCTCGACGAAAATGGATCGCGCTATGAGACGTCTACGCATTCTGGTGCTCATGCATCCGGACTTCGTGCCGCCGGACTCCAGCGACGGGCACACCGCGCAGGAAATCAACGCGTGGAAAACGGAATACGACGTGGTGAGTACCTTGCGCGCGGCGGGCCATGAGGTTCGCCCACTCGGCGCGCAGGAGGAAATCAAGCCGGTGCGCGAAGCTATCGAGGAATTCAAGCCGCACGTGGTGTTCACGCTGCTGGAGGAATTCCACAACAACGTCGCCTTCGACCAGCACATCGCGAGCTATCTCGAGCTGATGAAGGTCCCTTATACCGGGTGCAATCCGCGCGGCCTGACCCTCGCCCGCGGCAAGGATTTGTCCAAGACGCTGGTGCATCACCGCCGGATCGCCGCGCCGGCCTTTGCGGTCTTCCCGATGCGCCGCAAGGTGAAACGCCCGACACGCCTTGCGCTGCCGCTGATCGTCAAGAGCCTGAACATGGATGGCTCGTTCGGCATCTCGCAAGCATCGATCGTCGACACCGACGAGAAGCTGGCGGAGCGGGTTGCCTTCATCCACGAGCGGGTCGAATCCGCCGCCATTGCCGAGCAGTTCATTGAGGGGCGAGAGCTTTACGTCGGCGTGCTCGGCAACAACCGCTTGCGCGTTCTGCCGGTCTGGGAGCTGAAATTCGGCAGCATGGGCGGCCGCTCGTCACGGCATATCGCCACGGAGAAGGCCAAGCACGACACCGACTATCAGGAGAAGGTCGGCATCGTCGACGGACCTGCGAAGGATCTGGCGCCGGAAGTGACCGCCAGGATCCAGCGGGCCGCGAAACGCATCTACCGGGTGCTCGGCCTCGACGGCTATGCGCGCATCGATTTTCGTCTCACTGCCGACGGCACGCCATATTTCATCGAAGCCAATCCCAATCCCGAGATCGCCAAGAGCCAGGAGTTCGCCACGGCGGCTTTACATGACGGGCTCAAATATCCGGCTCTCCTGCAGCGCATCCTGGCCCTCGGGATCAGCCGCGCCAAAGCGGGAGTCTCACTCGGCTGAGACGAACACGGCTGCGATCGCCCCTCATCCTTCGAGACGCGCTTTGCGCCGCTCGGGATGAGGGATGGTCGTTGCGCCGCGTTACACGATCCCCGCAGCGACCTGGCCGCGCAGGCGTTCGAGCCCGAGCAGTGTCTCCGCGCAGGCGGCTGCCACTTCGACGCCCTTGATGGCAAAATGCTTGCGGAAGAAATCGTAGTGCACCTCGGTCTCGTGGAATTGCTGCGGCGTCAGCACCGCGGAGAACACGGGCACCTCGGTGCGCAGCTGCACGTCCATCAACGCCTTGATCACGGTATCGGCGACGAACTCATGGCGGTAGATGCCGCCGTCGACGACGAGGCCGGCCGCGACGATCGCGGTGTAGCGTCGTGTCTTGGCCAGGATCTGCGCATGCAGCGGGATCTCGAACGAGCCCGGCACCTCGAACACGTCGACATGATTGAGGTGGCGCGCTTCTGCCTCCTTCGCGAAGGCGATGCGGGCCTCCTCGACCACGTCGCGGTGCCAGCATGCCTGCACGAAGGCCACCCGCTGCGGTTTCGCGAAGCGCGGATGGTCGGGCACCGGATCTTGCGGAACCGGCGGTGGCGTTTGAGTTGGTTGGGACGTTTCGGCTTGGGGATCTTGCAACATCTGATTCATGGCTTTCCTCAGTTAAGGACCAGAATCAGGGCACACGGAACGACAAACAGCCGCATCCTGCGATGCGTCTGCCACCGACCGTTCTCTTTCATCCGGACTTTAACCGTCGGCTTCGGAGTTGCACCGAATCTGCTGACCCTTCCCCTCAGCAAGGCTTTGAGGAAGGCGCTCGCGGGCTTAGGCCTTACGGCCCTTACCGCCGGTGGGGACTTTCACCCCGCCCTGAGAACATCGGCCGCCCGGGATGAACGGCCTGACTGCAAATATGACGCCGGTTCGGGGCCGCGGCAAGCGGGTTCCGCATGGGAAAACCGCATGGTCCCATGCCGCCATGGCGGTCCAGGGGGCACGCGACGGAATTAGCGATTGGCGGGCCATCGAATCCGATTCCGATTTGTTCTTCCCGTTAATAATTGTGGCGGAGATGAGCTGTGGACGAACGAGTCCTGACTTGTGGACGGACTCGGCAGCCAGTTGCGCAGATTCCGCAAATCACATCAGTTGATCCGCGACAAGCCCGCGCTGATCCGAATGGATCGCCTTAGCAAGATTTAAGGGAGCGCGCGCCGGACCAACCGCGTGCGTATCAAAGACAACAAAAAGGCAAGAGGTCGAGACGGCATGTCCCTGCTCGAAGGCACCATCGATTCCAAAAACCATCCGCTCGCGGTGGTCGAGGATATCGCTGCCAGCAACAACTGGCCGTTCGAACGCTCCGGCGAAGACGAACTCACGATTGTCTCCAAGGGACAATGGACCGACTACCAGATCTCCTTCACCTGGATGGGCGAGATCGAGGCGCTGCATCTGGCCTGCGCGTTCGACATGAAGATCCCGGTTGCGCGGCGACCGGAGGTCCAGCGGCTCGTGGCCGCGGTCAACGAGCAATTGTGGGTCGGGCACTTCGACCTGTGGACCACCACCGGCATGATCATGCACCGGCAGGCCCTGGTGCTGCCGGGCGGGCTCATCGCCTCCACCGGCCAGTGCGAAGCCATGCTCGCAGGCGCCATCCACGCCTGCGAACGCTATTTCCCGGCGTTCCAGTTCGTGGTGTGGGCAGGCAAGTCCACGACGGAAGCCATGGACGCGGCCATGTTCGACACGGTGGGCGAGGCGTAAGCGCACTCAGCTCTCCAGCGCGTGAGGAAGGCGTCGCTCCCTGCTCGCCGTCGTCCCGGCGAAGGCCGGGACCCATACCGCGTGATTTCGCTTGTGGCACGCTGCTTGTTGCCAACACCTCCATCCATTAAAACCAGTTGTGGTATGGGTCCCGGCCTTCGCCGGGACGACACTGAGTTTGTGGCAACGGCTATGACGAGCAACAACACTCTCGAGAACATCACCGGCACCATCCTGCTCGCCGGTGCCGGCAAGATGGGCGGCGCGATGCTGACCGGATGGCTTTCGGGCGGGCTCGATCCGCGCCGCGTCGCGGTGATCGATCCGCACATCTCGGCCGAGATCACCGCACTTGCCGCCAAGGGGATTGCGCTCAATCCTGATGTGACGACGGCAGGCCAGGTCGAGACGCTCGTCGTCGCGGTGAAGCCGCAAATGTTCCGCGAGGCCGGCGCCAAGCTGAAGCCATTCGTCTCCGACAAGACCGCGGTGGTGTCGATCATGGCGGGAACCACGATCGCCTCGCTCGAGGAGGTCTGCGGCGGCGCGGTGGTGCGCGCGATGCCGAACACGCCGGCCGCGATCGGTCGCGGCATCACGGTGGCTGTCGCCGCGAACAATGTCAGCGCACAGCAACGCGCGGTGGCCGATGCGCTGCTACGCGCCACCGGCTCGGTCGAATGGGTCGACGATGAGAGCCTGATGGACGCGGTCACTGCGGTGTCCGGCTCGGGTCCGGCCTATGTGTTTTTGCTGGCCGAGGAACTCGCGCGCGCCGGTGTCGAGGCGGGATTGCCCGAGGCGCTCGCGACAAAACTCGCGCGCGAAACCGTCGCCGGCTCGGGTGAACTTCTCCACCAGTCGGAGCTTGCCTCCGGCACGCTGCGCCAGAACGTCACCTCGCCCGGCGGCACCACGGCCGCGGCACTCGGCGTGCTGATGGGCGAGCCCGGCCTGCGCGATCTGATGATCCGCGCCATCGCGGCGGCGACGAAGCGGTCGAAGGAATTGGCGAAGTAAGAAAGTGTGCCGTAGGGTGGGCAAAGCGAAGCGTGCCCCACCCATTCGAATGCAATCGCGGAAAGATGGTGGGCACGGCGCTGCGCGCCTTTGCCCACCCTACGATTTCGAGCCTGCGGCTAGCCGCTTGTTGAACATCTCGACATTGACGAGCCCGCGCGCGTGGCGCCCTTCGCCGAGTTTTCGCGGGCCTTCGAAGGCCTCGACCTCGAAGCGGATGACGCGGCGCTCGACCGCGAAAACCTTCGCAGTGGTCCGCACCGTCGCACCGACGAGGGCTGCTGCAAGATGGCGGATATCGACCTCGGTGCCGACGGTGACCCAGCCCGGCTGAAGCGCCGCACGAATCGCATCGCCCGACGTCATCTCCATTTCCAGGATCATCATCGGCGTCGCATAGACCATCGGCATGCCGGGCACGAAATGCCCGACCGTGCGCTCCACCGGCACCACCAGCGTGCGCTCGGCGCTCATGCCGACCTTGATGAAGTCGCGTGCGTCCATGGGGCCTCCCCCCGTCGTCCTGGACAAGCGCAGCGAAGCGGAGCGCCGATCCAGGACCCATTACCCCGACCCAACATTGTCATGCGCGGTCTAAACCACGACCTGCTGCGACAACTGCCGCTTGGGGTAATGGGTCCTTGGCTTTCGCCAGGACGACCTTTGTGGTTGCCGAACCAGCGCCGGCTACTTCTTCGCAGCCGCCGCGCGCTCCACGAACGTCTTGCCGCCCTTCATCTTGTGGCGGAGCGGGGCTTCATTGATCTGGATGACGACGGCGTCGGCATCGACGCCGAGATTCTTCACCAGTGCCTGGGTGATGTCGCGCATCATGCCGGCCTTTTGTTCGTCGGTGCGGCCTTCGGCCATGCTGACAGTGATCTCAGGCATTTTTCTCTCCCTTGGGGCCGGACACCGGCCATTGACGGGCGCCATCAAACAGGAGGTAGATGTCCGGGACAAGCCCGGGCATGGCGACGTCAGCGAATGGCTAGCCCCAGCTCACGTCATGGCGCGCCAACACCTCGCGCACTTTGGCGACGAGGTCGGCCTCGCTGCACGAGAACTGCGCCGGGCGGCTCTCGCGCCATTCCTGGTTGGAAGCGATCGCGGCCGCCGCCTTCGCGCCCTCGATCAGATCCTTGATCTGCACCTCGCCACGCGCTTTTTCATCCGAGCCCTGGATGATGACGCAGGGCGCATTGCGGCGATCGGCATATTTGAGCTGGTTGCCCATGTTCTTGGGATTGCCGAGATAGAGCTCGGCGCGAATGCCGGCGGTTCGCAACAATGCGACCATCTTCTGATAGTCGGCGACGCGGTCGCGGTCGAACACGGTGACGACAACGGGGCCAAACCCGGGCTTCGTGTCGAGCTTGCCGAGCAGCGACAGCGCTGCCTGAAGCCGCGACACGCCGATCGAGAATCCGGTCGCCGGCACCGGCTCGCCGCGAAAGCGCGAGACGAGACCATCATAGCGGCCACCACCGCCGACCGAGCCGAAGCGGACCGGGCGGCCCTTGTCATCCTTGGTCTCGAGCAGCAGTTCGACCTCGTAGACGGGGCCCGTGTAATATTCGAGACCGCGCACCACGGAGGGATCGATCTTGATGCGGTCCGCGCCGTACCCCGACGCCGTCACCAGTTTCGCGATCTCTTCCAGCTCGCTCACGCCGGCCTGACCGACTTCGCTCTTGGCGAGATAGACCTCCGCCGCGGCGATCGCCTCTTTCCAATCGTCGCGCGGTTTGGTGATGGCGAGAACGACGTCAGCCTCCGACGCGCTCAAATTGGCGCCCTTCGTGAAGTCGCCCTTGCCTTCTTCGCCGCCATCCCATCTACCGGGACCGAGCAGTTTGCGAACTTCCTCGGCGGGAAATTTGTCGAGCTTGTCGATCGCGCGCAGCACGGTCAATCTGCGTGCTGCGTTCTCTTCGCCGCCGAGCCCGATGGCTTCCAGAACGCCGTCGAGCACCTTGCGGTTGTTCACCTTCACGACATACGAGCCGCGCGCAATGCCCAGCGCTTCCATCGTGTCGGCCGCCATCATGCAGATCTCTGCATCCGCCGCCGGCGTCGCCGAGCCGACCGTGTCCGCATCGAACTGCATGAACTGGCGGAATCGGCCGGGGCCAGGCTTCTCGTTGCGGAAGACGTAGCCCACGCGATAGCTGCGATAGGGCAACACAAGACCGTCGGTCCCGTAGCGCTCGCCGACATAGCGCGCGAGCGGCGCGGTCAGATCGTAGCGTAAGCTGATCCACTGCTCGTCGTCGTCCTGGAACGAGAACACGCCCTCGTTCGGACGATCCTGGTCGGGCAGGAACTTGCCGAGCGCATCGGTGTATTCCATCGCCGGCGTTTCCACGGGCTCGAAGCCGTAGAGCTCGTAGACGGCGCGGATCTTCTCCACCATCTCGCGCGTCGCCCGGATCGCGGCGGGATCGCGATCCTCGAGCCCGCGCGGCAGCCGCGCCTTCAGCTTCTGGGATTTTTTGGGTTTTTCGGCCATGCGCGGCATTTACCAGCCGACGCGTGATGCGGCAACTGCCGGGTAATCGCTTACGGCTGCTCCATCCGCGCCCGGAGCGCGTCGGCATCCGCTTTCGGCAGCGACTTCAGCGTTGGCTTGATGGTTTCGCCGCCGACGATCTTGCCGTTGCGCATGAACATCCAGTCCGAGATGTCGGCTTCAGTGAATTCGACCTTATCGCCTGCCCGCTTGCCGGCCAGATCGCGTGGCTCGTTGGCGAAGAGGCCGGAATAGGCCCCATTGGGTAGCTTCTTCACCTCGGCCATCCAGATGTGCTCACCGCCTTTGCGGGTCGAAAAGTGCACCTTCAGGGCATGCCCTGTCTCCGACGGCTTCGGCGCCTCGTAGGAGGCCCAAAAGGTCGGCAGCGTGCCGCGGGCGCGCGCGATCGCGGTGTTCATCTCCGGATCGGTGGTGCGCACGTCGACGACGGGCGAACGGCCCTCAGCGGAGACGTCCGGCTTGGGGCCGATGGTCAGAATGCCGAATACGGTGATGCCGGTGACCGCGGCAAGAACGACCCATTTCAGGGACTGGGGAAGAGTGGATGTCATGATCGCGATGTCCGGATGACTCGATGTCTGGGTATGCGAGGTCTTGGACTTTGTCGCACGATCATGGTGTCGCGTTCATGGCGAGAAAAGCCAACCAGCGATGCCCTTTTCCCCTCTCCCCTTGTGGGAGAGGGTGGCTCGCCGCGTAGCGGCGAGACGGGTGAGGGGTTCTATCCGCGAGTCCAACTGACCCTTGAACTCGCGGATAGAACCCCTCATCCGGCGCTTCGCGCCACCTTCTCCCACAAGGGGAGAAGGAAGAAGGGCCTCAATCCACCTTCCGGATCCAGTTGTGCGGATCATTGGTGCGGCCGTACTGGATGTCGACGAGCTGCTTGCGCAGGCCCATGGCGACGGGGCCCGCGGCACCGCCGCTGATCTCGAAATCGCCGCTCACCGAGCGCACCGTGCCGATCGGCGAGATCACGGCGGCGGTGCCGCAGGCAAACGCTTCCTTCAGCTTGCCGCTGGCCGCATCCTTGCGCCACTGGTCGAGCGAGTACGGCTCCTCACGCACGGTCTTGCCGGCGTCTTTGGCCAGCGCAATGATGGAGTCGCGGGTGATGCCGGGCAGGATGGTGCCCAGCGGCGGCGTCGAGAGCGACCCGTCGTCGAACACGAAGAACACATTCATGCCGCCGAGCTCTTCGATGTAGCGGCGCTCGATTGCATCGAGAAAGACGACCTGGTCGCAGCCGTGCTGGATCGCCTCGGCCTGCGCACGCAGGCTTGCGGCATAGTTGCCGCCGCATTTGACGGCGCCGGTGCCGCCGACGGCAGCGCGCGTGTAATTCTCCGACACCCAGATCGAGACCGGCGCGGGGCCGCCCTTGAAGTAGGAGCCGACCGGCGAGGCGATCACCGCGAAAATGTATTCGGACGACGGCTTGACGCCGAGGAAGGTCTCGCTCGCGATCATGAAGGGGCGCAGGTAAAGGCTACCCTCGCCGCCCGGCATCCAGGCGCGATCGATGCGCACGATTTGCTCGACCGCCTCGATGAAGACGTCTTCAGGGAGCTGCGCCATCGCCATGCGGTCCGCCGAGTCCTTGAAGCGCCGGGCATTGGCATCGGGGCGAAACAGGTTCACGCCGCCGTCGTCGCGCTTGTAGGCCTTGAGGCCTTCAAAAATTTCCTGGGCGTAGTGCAGGACGGCGCCGGCCGGATCGAGCTGGAAATTGGCGCGGGCCTCGACACGCGCCTCGTACCAGCCGCCCTTGGCCTGGTTGTAGCGGACCACTGCCATGTGGTCGGTGAAGACCCGCCCGAAACCGGGGTCGACCAGCTTGGCGACCCGATCCTTCTCGGAGGTCGGATTGGATGCGGGCTGGATGTCGAATTTCATGCTCATGTCCTTGCCTCCCGCTGCCGGTAGCGGCGCCGTTGTGGCACCCGCCTGCCCCGATTTGGGCCCGGCTGGCTCGATTGGTTTCTGGCCGGACCGCCGCCAGCCTTGTTACGGCCGGTTTCCGTGGCCAGCATGTCACCGAGGACATGCTTTTGCGGAAGACGGAAGTCCAGTATGTTTTGCCGAAATGCCGTTCGACAATCGCACGGTAGATCTGCTCCGGCCGTCTCCGCCTGTCCGGCCCACTGCGGCCGCCTTGCTTCGATGCCCACCCGACGCGAAACGATCTAAAATTTCGTGCGGGCTGATCGTTTTGTAACATTGAGACCAAGATACGTCAATATGCCTGACATAAATCTCGCGACTCCTTCTCAAGACGCAGCCGGGCCGCGGCCGGCCGCAGACGACGGAGGCAATTTGCGCTGGGATATCATCGAACTGCTGTTCTTCGCCTATCGCGATTTTGTCGGCGATCCCGACCAGGAGCTGGAGGCGTTCGGCTTCGGCCGGGCCCATCACCGCGTCATGCACTTTGTCTATCGTTATCCCGGCCTCAAGGTCGCCGACCTCCTCGACGTCCTGCGCATCACCAAGCAATCGCTCGGCCGGGTGCTCAAGCAGCTCCTGGACGAGGGCTATATCGTGCAGAAGACCGGCGACAATGATCGCCGCCAACGCCTGCTGTTTGCGACACCGAAGGGCGAGGCGCTGGTGCAGAAGCTCGCCGGCCTCCAGACCACGCGCATCACCAAGGCGCTTGCCGAGATGGCGCCGCAGGATGCCGAGACCGTCAAGCGCTTCCTGCGCGCGATGATCGACCGCGACGATCCGGACAAGGTGCTCGAGACGATCTTTGCCACCGTCAATCAGGACAAGGAGTGACCGTGCCGCTCGCTGCCACGCTCGCACGCCCGCCGGCACGTCCCGCAGACGATGCCCCGCATCTCCTGCTGGTCGATGACGACCGCCGCATCCGCGATCTGCTCTCGCGCTTCCTTGCCGGCGAAGGTTATCGCGTCTCGACCGCCGCGAGCGCTAGCGATGCCCGTTCCAAGCTTTTGGGCCTGCACTTCGACCTCTTGATCCTGGATGTCATGATGCCCGGCGAGACCGGCTTCGATCTCGCCCGTTTCATCCGGACCTCGTCCTCGGTGCCGATCGTGATGCTGACGGCGCGGCATGAAGCCGAAGCGCGCATCGAGGGCCTGCAGATCGGTGCCGACGATTACGTCGCAAAGCCGTTCGAGCCGCGCGAGCTTGCGCTGCGCATCAACAACATCCTCAAGCGCGCCGCGCCGCCGCCACAGGCCGCCGCGGTCGAGAAGATCGCGTTTGGCCCGTACATCTATCACCTCGACCGCGGCGAATTGCGCCAGGGCGAAGACGTCATTCACCTCACCGACCGCGAGCGCGAGATGCTGCGGATTTTGTCGGAGACACCGGGCGAGACCGTGCCGCGCAGCGCGCTGACCGGCAATGGCAGCGTCAACGAGCGCGCCGTCGACGTGCAGATCAACCGCCTGCGGCGCAAGATCGAGACCGATCCCGCCAATCCGCTGTTCCTCCAGGCCGTGCGCGGCATCGGCTACCGGCTGGTAGCCTCGCCATAAAGAGTGAACCGCCACCGATGAGCACGATCGATACCGGCCTGACGCTTTTGAAGAGCGCCGCCGGCCGCGTCTCCGCCGCCAATGGCTGGATGGGCAATGCGTTCAAGGGCTGGATGCCGACCGGCCTTTATGCGCGTGCGCTGCTGATCATGATCGTGCCGATGGTGATCCTGCAATCGGTGGTCGCCTTCGTGTTCATGGAGCGGCACTGGAACACGGTGACACGCCGCCTGTCGGCCGCGGTGGTGCAGGACATCGCCGCGCTGATCGACGTCTACAAGGGCTACCCGCAAGACAAGGATCGCGACCAGATCCGCCGCATCGCGCAGCAGCGCCTGGGCCTCGTCGTCGATTTCCTCCCGGCCGGCGACATGCCGCCGCCGGGACCAAAGCCGTTCTTCTCGCTGCTCGACCAGACGCTGTCGGTGCAGCTCGGCCGCCAGATCGGGCGCTCCTTCTGGATCGACACGGTCGGCCGCTCCAATCTCGTCGAGATCCGGATCCAGCTCGACGACGCCGTGATGCGCGTGTTCGCGCAGCGCAGCGCCGCCTATGCCTCGAACTCGGAGATTTTCCTGTTCTGGATGGTCGGCACGTCCTCGATCCTGCTGATCGTCGCAGTGCTATTCCTGCGCAACCAGATCAAGCCGATCCTGCGGCTTGCCGACGCCGCCGAAAGTTTTGGCAAGGGCCGCGAGGCGCCGAATTTCCGCCCGCGCGGCGCGCGCGAGGTGCGGCGCGCGTCCGTCGCCTTCCTCGAAATGAAGTCGCGCATCGAGCGGACGATGGAGCAGCGCACCGCGATGCTCGCCGGGGTCAGCCACGATCTGCGCACGATCCTGACGCGGTTCAAGCTCGAACTGGCGCTGATCGGCGACAGCCCCGAGATGGAGGGCATGCGCAAGGACGTCGACGAGATGTCGATGATGCTCGAGGACTACCTGGCGTTTGCCCGCGGCGATTCCGGCGAGCAGTCGCAGCCGACCGACATGGCGCAGGCCCTCGAGGAGCTGCGCAGCGACGCCGAGCGCCACGGCCACACGGCGACCGTCGCATTCAACGGATTGCCTGTGGTCACGGTGAAGCCGGCCTCGTTCAAGCGCTGCCTCGCCAACCTCGTCACCAACGCCGCCCGCTACGGCAAGAGCATCGCCATCACCGGCCAGCGCGATCACCGTTATTTGACCGTGACGGTGGACGACGACGGGCCGGGCATCCCCGCGCACTTACGCGAAGAGGTGTTCAAGCCATTCCTGCGGCTCGACAACGCCCGCAACCAGGATGAAGGCGGCACAGGTCTTGGCCTCGCGATCGCCCGCGACATCGCCCGCTCGCACGGCGGCGACATCACGCTTGGCGACAGTCCGATGGGCGGATTGAGGGCGAGCGTGCGGATACCGGTGTAGCTGCCTCTTCCCTTCTCCCCCTGTGGGAGAAGGTGGCGCGAAGCGCCGGATGAGGGGTCTCTCTCCGCGAATTCAAAGCGAAAAGAGTCACACGCGGAGACAAACCCCTCACCCGTCTCGCCGCTGCGCGGCGAGCCACCCTCTCCCACAAGGGGAGAGGGGAAGAGCCCTACTTCGGCAGCAGCGCCTTCAGCTTTTCCATGTCACGCACGTTCATCTTGAAGCCGCCGGGCATCACGATGTCGCCGGGCTTCTGGTCCGGCTTGCAGGCTCCCAGCCATTTCGCTTCGAGCTGCACGGTCGTGTCGCGGCCTGCCGCGCCGGCGGCGCCGCCTTGCGCGTGCGACGACGTCTTCACCGTATAGGCCGAATTGAAATCGCCGGTGATCTCAGCATGCGAAGTCGTGCTGATGCCGGCGACATTGCACTCGGAATCGCTGACATAGCCGGTCGCGGTCTTCTTGATGTCCTGCTTGGCGCAGATCTGCTTGGCCATCGGCGAGACGTTGTTGTTCATTTCCTTGTCGACGGTCTCGTCGGTGCAGTGCTGCATGGTCATCTCGGGCACCGGCGTGCCGGTCCGGACCATCTTCAATTCCCACAGCCCCGCCTTACGCACCGGCAGGTCGTCAGCGCGAGCGCTGCCTGCCGACAACACGAGGCAAAGGGCGGAGCCGAGCAAAGCGAGTTTGCGCGTCATGTGGGAAGTTCCCGGCTGAGAGGTAGCGGCGTGCGAAAGCGCCTCAGTAGAGCGTGCGGATCGGCTGGTCGGCGGCGCCATAGGGCACCCAGCGGCAGGAGAACGAGATGTAGCCGCCCTCATAGGCCTGCACCGCCAGGAATTTGGCGACTTTGCCATAGCGCGCGCAGTGATCGACCGCGACCTGCCGCGCATCGACCTGGGTTGCCATCGAATAGGCGATGATGCCGCCGGTGTCGTTGCCCTTGAACGGAGGCACCGGAAGCAGATCGGCATGCGCCGACTGGCTCGCCATCATACCCAAGGCAAGTAGGCCCGCGGCCGCAATGATTCGCATTCCCGTCACTCCGATTGGTTGGCGGCAGTTTACGGTGTCGGCGCGGCGGTGGAAAGAACGGATGGCCGGTCCAACGCAGCATTGCGGTCAACTCGTCGGCAAGTGTTGCCGCGCTGCACTTGACCTCCCCCGGCCTTCACGGCACCGTCCGACCCTTGCAGATCATGCTGTCTGGATCATCCATGCGCGCCTCGACCTTCCTGAAATCGCTCCGCTTTGCCGCCGTGCTCGGCCTCCTGTTCGGGGCGCTGTCGCTCGGCGAGGCCAGGGCCGCCAATCCGCTGGAGCTGAATTTCTGGCTGAGCGGGCCGCGCTATGACGGCAACGTCTCCGAGTGCGACAGGGCACTGCCGACGATCGCGACCCAGTTCTGGGAGAAAGAAAGCGCGTTCTGGAATTCTTCGTTGAAGATCACCGGCTTCGCCGCAGTTCACGAGACCGCGTTCCGGCCTTGGGCATCCGACAACATCCCGCGCCGCTATTGCACCGGCGAGGCCATGCTCACGGACGGCAAGATGCGCAAGGTGCATTTCTCGATCGTGGAGGATGGCGGCTTCGCCGGCTACGGCCAAGGCGTCGAATGGTGCGTGGTCGGGCTCGACCGCAACTGGGCCTACAACCCGGCCTGCCGCGCCGCCAAACAGTAATTGAAACGTTCTGATCCGGACCGATCAGGCGGCCGAACGACGGTCGCCCGCATTTTGTTCTTGAAATGTTCTTATCGCCTGCTAGGCTTGCCTGCACAGTCTAGTTGAGGGGCGTCGCCATGTTTCATTCCAGATTGCATTCGTTCTCCCGCCTGATGATCTCGCTGACGCTTGCGGCCGGGCTGGCTGCGCTGGCCGATGGCGCAAAGGCCCAGGACAAGCGGCAGAACACGCCCGGCGAATTCGATTTTTATGTGCTGTCACTGTCTTGGTCGCCCTCTTTCTGCGAGGAGGCGGCGGAGCGCGGCGGCCGCTCGCAGACCCAGTGCAGCGGACGGCCCTACGCTTTCGTGGTGCATGGTTTGTGGCCGCAATATGAGAGCGGATTTCCGGAATATTGCCAGCGGCCCTCGCCGCGGCTGAACCGCAGCATCGTCTCCTCCATGCTCGATCTGATGCCGGCGCCGGGGCTGATCTTCAATGAGTGGGACAAGCACGGCACCTGCTCGGGGCTCGCTGACCGCAGCTATTTCGAGACGATCCGCAAGGCGCGCGCCGCGATCAAGATTCCAGCCGAGTATCTCGATCTATCGCAGGCCAAGACCGTGGCGCCGGCGGAGGTGGAGGAAGCCTTCATCAAGGCCAATCCGGGCCTCAGCAATGCCGCCGTCTCGATCACCTGCAACCGGACGCGGCTATCGGAAGTCCGCATCTGCCTCAGCAAGGACCTGCAATTCCGCGCCTGCGAGGAGATCGACCGCCGCGCCTGCCGCCGCGACCAGGTGACGATGCCGCCGATCCGGGGTGGCTAGCCCAGGCGTCGTGCCTCTTTGCTCGGGCCGTCACGTGGCGTAGTGCTCTTGCATGAATTACCGCCACGCCTTCCATGCCGGCAACTTCGCCGATGTCATCAAGCACATCGTGCTGACGCGCATCATCACCTATCTCCAGGACAAGCCGGGTGCGTTCCGCGTCATCGACACCCATGCCGGCGCTGGCCTCTACGATCTCGAAAGCGACGAAGCGCGCCGGGGCGGCGAGTGGCTGACGGGCATTGCGCGGCTGATGCAGGCGCGGTTGTCGAACGACGCCATGGCGCTGACCAAGCCCTATCTCGACATCGTCCGCGCCTTCAATCCGAAGGGCGAGCTCAAGGCCTATCCGGGCTCGCCGCTGATCGCACGCGGCCTGCTGAGGCCGCAGGACCGCCTCTTGCTCTGCGAGCTCGAGCCGAAGGCGCGCAAGGCGCTGATCGGCGTACTGCGCCGCGACGAACAGGCCCGCGTGGTCGACCTCGACGGCTGGATGGCGCTGCCGGCTTTCGTGCCGCCGAAGGAACGGCGTGGGCTCGTTCTGATCGACCCGCCCTTCGAGGCAAAGGACGAGTTCGAAAAGCTCGCAGAGGCCTTCTCGGCGGCTTTCGCGAAATGGCCGACCGGTATCTATGTAATCTGGTATCCCGCCAAGAGCCGACGCGCCACCGACACGCTGGTGCAATCAGTGGCGCGGCTCGCAGCCGCAGCAAAGCCGCCGGGAAAATGCCTGCGCCTCGAATTCAGCGTGGCGCCGCAAGCCGACGGCGCAGCCCTCACCTCCAGCGGGCTCTTGATCGTCAATCCGCCTTACACGCTGCACGGCGAACTCAAGACGATCCTGCCGGAGCTGGAAATGCCGCTCGGCCAGGGTGGCGCTGCCAGATTCCGATTGGAGGTGCCGAGACCGTAACACTCCGGCATTCTTGGGAAAAATATGCAGGAGCGGTAGTCAATCTGCAGAGAACCGTATTATGCTGTTGCGGTGACTGGCTTTACGTTCCGCTTCCGCGAATGGTTGCGGCGGAGTGAAGGCCTAAGAAAGATCCAGTCGGACCGAATGGTCTGCCGAAGGATGGCCAGCTCCCGGGCTTCGTAAGGCCCGGTCATGTCGTGACGCGCGTCTGCGTCACGACGGAGGAGCAATGAGGGGGAGTTTCCCGATGGCCATGACGGGAACGGTCAAGTTTTTCAACGGTGAGCGCGGCTACGGATTCATCAAACCGGACGACGGGGGCCGCGACGTCTTCGTACATATTACTGCTGTGGAGCGGGCCGGACTGAAGGACCTTGCCGAAGGACAGCGTATTACTTTCGAAGTCGAACCGGACAAGAAGGGCAAGGGGCCGAAGGCGGTCGATTTGGTCATCCTTCCCTAGCGAGCCAAGCGTCAAAAAAATCCCGGCCGCAAGCGGCCGGGAGGTTGGTCCGGTATTTTCTTCTTTAGCTATCAGAAGTGATAGTTCACGCCTGCGCGCACAACGCTGGCGCTATAGCCGTTTGACACGCCCGTAATCGCGAACTGACTCGTCGACAGATCGATATAGAGATATTCGAGCTTGGCGCTCCAGTTCAGCGCGAACATAACTTCCGCGCCGGCACCGATGGTCCAGCCGGCGCTGGTGTGCGACTCGGTCCAGCCGAACGTCTGCGCGCGCAGCTCGCCGAAGGCGAGGCCCGCCGTGCCGTAGAACAGCACGTTGCTGAAGGCGTAGCCGGCGCGGCCGCGCAAGGTGCCGAACCACGGATTGGAGAACTTCCACGGCGCGAAGGTGTCGTCGGCACCGGCGGCCTGGATGTCGCCCTCGACGCCGAACACCCATGGGCCGTTCTGGAAATTGTAGCCGGCCTGAACGCCGCCGACGAAGCCCGACGGTTTTGCGGGATTGTTGCTCACCGAACCCCATTCGTAGCCGAGATTGCCACCGAGATACGGACCGGCCCAGCTATAAGCATTGAGCGGCTGATTGACCGTGTAGGGCGCACGCTGCCCGTAATTGAGATCGGCGGCCTCTGCCGAAGCCGTCCAGCCGACCGCAGCCAACGCGGCTGCGCCCACAACGAGCCTCTTCATCACACACTCCAACGCAACTCCCGTCACCGCTGCGATGCCCGCGCCGCCGCGCGAGGCAAAACCGCATGGTTACGGAACCACCATTTTTCGCGTAAGATTTATCGAGAGTTTTAAGTTAAAGGCCTGTTAAGCCGGGTTACCGCGCTGTTAACAGGCTTAAGCAAGCGTTACCGGGAACTGCGCCGCCATCCTGTGCGTGCCGCTCGGCCGGAACTTCAAATCGACACCCGCAGCGCTTAAATTCGCACCATGGTTCACGATTCCCCCGACAATCCGGACGACGCACGCGTACGCAAACCCGTGCGCGGCAAAGCACCCGACGTCCCGCCCCAGGAAACGGAAGCCGCGCCGCCGGACCTCGATCCCGCCACTGCGAATGGCGACGACGAGGACGATGCGCGGCTGCCGGACATCCTGGAAGAGAGCGGCACCGTCGGCGAAGAGCCGCTGGCGACCGGCCACGAGGCGATCGAACGCGCGGTGCGCCTCGCCCCCACCTCGCCCGGCGTCTACCGCATGCTCAATGCGAATGCCGACGTGCTCTATGTCGGCAAGGCCAAGAACGTCAAAAAGCGCCTGTCGAACTATGCGCGCCAGAGTGCGCCGCAGCCGGCGCGCATCCTGCGCATGATCGCCGCCACGGTGACCGTGGAAATCATCTCGACCCACACCGAGACCGAAGCCCTGCTGCTGGAGGCCAACCTCATCAAGCAGCTTCGGCCGCGCTTCAACGTGCAGCTGCGCGACGACAAGTCGTTTCCCTATATCCTGATCACGGGCGACCATTGGGCGCCGCAGATCCTGAAGCATCGCGGCGCGCAGACGCGGCCGGGTCGCTATTTCGGCCCGTTCGCCTCCGCCGGCGCCGTCAACCGCACCATCACCGCACTTCAGCGCGCGTTCCTGATCCGCTCCTGCACGGATTCCTTCTTCGAGAGTCGCTCGCGGCCCTGCCTGCTCTACCAGATCCGCCGTTGCGCCGGCCCCTGCACCCGCGAGATCGACTTCCCCGGCTACACGACCCTGGTGCGCGAGGCGAGCGACTTCCTGTCCGGCAGGAGCCATGCGGTGAAGCAGGAGCTTGCCGCGGAGATGGAGAAGGCCTCCGGCGAGCTCGAATTCGAGAGCGCCGCGCTCTACCGCGACCGCCTCGCTGCGCTGTCCGCGATCCAGTCGCAGCAGGGCATCAATCCGCGCACGGTGGAAGAAGCCGACGTGTTCGCCATCCACCAGGAGGGCGGCTTCTCCTGCGTCGAAGTGTTCTTCTTCCGCACCGGGCAGAACTGGGGCAACCGCGCCTATTTCCCGCGCGCGGAGAAGACATATACGCCGGAAGAGGTGCTCGGCTCCTTCCTCGCCCAGTTCTATGACGACAAGCCGCCGCCGAGGAATATCCTGCTCTCGCACGAGATCGAGGAGAGCGAGCTGCTCGCCAACGCGCTGTCGATCAAGGCCGGCCGCAAGGTCGAGGTGTCCATGCCGAAGCGCGGCGAGAAGAAGGAGCTCGTTACCCACGCGCTCACCAACGCGCGCGAGGCCCTGGGCCGCAAGCTCGCGGACACCGCGACGCAGAGCCGCCTGCTGGACGCCATGGCCACGACCCTGAGCCTGACGCATGCGCCGAAGCGGATCGAGGTCTACGACAACAGCCACATCCAGGGCACCAACGCGGTGGGTGCCATGATCGTCGCCGGCCCGGACGGTTTTGTGAAGAACCAGTACCGCAAGTTCAACATCAAGTCGGAGGGCCTGACGCCCGGCGACGATTACGGGATGATGCGCGAGGTGCTCGAACGCCGTTTCAAGCGCTTGATCAATCCACCCGAGGACAACGCGGCCAAAGCCAAGGACGACGACTTCCCGCAATGGCCCGATCTCGTGATCATCGATGGCGGCCGCGGCCAGCTCAACGCGGTCCGGGACATCTTTGCAAATCTCGGCCTGACCCAGGTGGCGCTGATGTCGGTGGCCAAGGGGCCGGACCGGGATGCCGGCCGCGAGACCCTGTTCATGCCGGAGCGCGAGGCGATCAAGCTGGAGCCGCGCGACCCCGTGCTCTATTTCATCCAGCGGCTGCGGGACGAGGCGCACCGTTTCGTCATCGGCTCGCACCGCAAGCTGCGCAAGAAGGACATCCGCGAGGCCGGCTTGCAGGAGATTCCTGGCATCGGTCCGTCACGCAAACGTGCCTTGCTGCATCATTTCGGAACCCTGAAGGAGATCGAACGGGCCTCGATCACCGATCTCGGTAAGGTTCCGGGGGTGAGCGCCGAGAGCGCCCGCAGGATTTTCGAGTATTTCCATCCCCAGCCGGGGTGAAATAAAAGGGGGGCCGCGGTCATATGGTCGTCGCATCCCGCACCCCATTTGGGGAGCGGAACGGTTGACCTTCAGGCTGCAGCGGTATTGGTAGGACGGATGAACATCGCCACGACACGAGGGACGACCAGCCGCGCGATGTCCCTCCCGAACATCCTGACCTACGGCCGGATCGCCGCGATCCCGGTCGTGGTCGGGTGCATCTACGCACAGTCGATCATGGACGGCCCGCTGTGGCTGCGCTGGGTCGCCGTCGCCATTTTTATCGCGGCTGCGGTCACCGATTACCTCGACGGCTATTACGCACGGATCTGGAATCAGCAATCGGCGTTCGGCCGCATGCTCGATCCGATCGCCGACAAGCTTCTGGTCGCCTCGTGCCTGCTGATGCTGGCCGCCGACGGCATCATTCACGGCTGGTCGCTGTGGGCCGCCATCGTGATCCTGTGCCGCGAGATCCTGGTCTCGGGCCTGCGCGAATATCTTGCCGCGCTGCGTGTCAGCGTGCCCGTGACCAAGCTTGCGAAGTGGAAGACGACGGTTCAGCTCATCGCCATCGGCTTCCTGCTGGCTGGTCCGGCCGGCGATGAGGTCGTGCCCATGGTCTCGATGATCGGGCTGGCGCTGCTCTGGGCCTCGGCGATCCTCACCATGTACACCGGCTACGACTATTTCGGCGCCGGCATCCATCACCTCATCAAGGAGGATGAGGGATGAAGGTGAAGTACTTCGCCTGGGTGCGCGAGCGCATCGGCAAGGCCGAGGAGACGATCGAGCCGCCTGCGACCGTGCGCACCGTGGAAGAGCTGATCGCCTGGCTGTCCGGCCAAGGCGAAGCCTACGCCTATGCGTTCGAGAAGCCGAAGGTGATCCGCACCGCGATCGACCATGCTCACGTCAAGTCGGACGCCACGATCGCAGGCGCTCGCGAGATCGCGTTCTTCCCGCCGATGACCGGCGGCTAGGCCATGTCCGTCGCCACCTGCCCCGTCACCATCCGTATCCAGCAAGACGATTTCGACATCGCGCGCGAGATCGCGGTGCTGACCGGGAACCGCACCGACATCGGTGCGGTCGTGAGCTTTTCCGGCATCTGCCGCAGCGACGAAGACAGCGCGAAGATCGCCGCGCTCTCGCTCGAGCATTATCCTGGCATGGCCGAGGAAGAGATCAGGCGCCATGCCGACGAGGCCATCTCGCGCTGGCCTCTCAGCGGCGTCACGGTGATCCATCGCGTCGGCCGTTTCATGCCCGGCCAGAACATCGTGCTGGTGCTGACCGGCTCGCAGCACCGCCAGGCAGCGTTCCAGGCAGCCGAGTTCCTGATGGATTATCTCAAGACCAACGCGCCGTTCTGGAAGAAGGAAGAGAGCGCCACCGGCACCGGCTGGGTCGAGGCCCAGGCCCGCGACGACGAAGCCGCCGCACGCTGGACCCGATCCTGATGGCAAGAACATCCAAAAAGGCCGTGCGCGGCCGCGCCGCGCCAAAGCTCGCGAAAGTGGGCCCCGGCGAGCTTCTCACGCTGATCGATTTCGTCCGCTATGCCGTGAGCCGCTTCAATGAGACCAAGCTCGCCTTTGCCCATGGCACGCCCGATCCGGTCGCGGAAGCGGCTTTCCTGGTCTGTGAAGCCCTGCATCTGCATCCCGAGCAGTTCGAGATTTTTGCCAACGCGCGCGTGACGGCCGCCGAGGGCAGGACCATCATCGATCTCGTTCATCAGCGCGTCACTACGCGCAAACCGGCCGCGTATCTCGTCAACAAGATCTACATGCGCGGCCTGCCGTTTTATGTCGACGAGCGCGTCATCGTTCCGCGCTCCTTCATCGGTGAACTCTTGGAGTCGCATTTCGGCGGCGACGGCGAAGCCGGCTCGCTGATCGACGATTCCAGCGCCGTCGAGCGCGTGCTCGATCTCTGCACGGGATCGGGATGCCTCGCGATCCTCGCCGCGCATCATTTCCCGAACGCCACGATCGATGCCGTCGATATCTCGAAGGGCGCGATCGACGTCGCCAGACGAAATGTCGGCGAATACGGGCTCGATGGCCGGATCAGCCTGCATCGCGGCGACCTGTTCGCCCCACTCGGTAACACCAAATACGACCTGATCATCACCAACCCGCCTTATGTCGACGCCGAAGGCATGGCGGCGCTGCCGCCCGAGTGCCGGGCCGAGCCGAAGCTCGCCTTCGACGGCGGCGCCGACGGTCTCGATGTGGTGCGCCGGATCCTGCGCGATGCGCCCGGCCATTTGACGCCGCATGGCGGGCTGATCTGCGAGATCGGCCGCGGCCGCGAATTGGTTGACGAGGCCTTTCCTGAATTGCCGCTGCTCTGGCTCGACACCGAGGACTCCGAGGGCGAAGTGTTCTGGATCGCGGCAACCGATCTCGGCTGATCCATCACGGCGGGCAGACCTCGTCGGAACAAGTCAAATACCGCCACGTTCATCCCCCGACGAATTTTCTCGCACTCGGAGGATAACCGCATGCTTGCGCCATCGGGCGAATTGCTGCGCGCCGGCGTCGCGCTCAAGCTCAACCATCTCAAGCGCGCCGCCCAGTCCTATGCCCGCGACCGGAGCAACCAGGCCACAGGGCGCATGACGTCGTACGCGGCTGCGGCCGGACTGCTCGCGGTTGCGGGCTTGTTCGTCGTCGCAGCCTTCTTCGTCGGCCTGATCGCCCTGTACCGCTGGATTGCAATCCATTACGGGCAATTCTGGGGGTTCGGCGCCGTCGGCGCTGTGCTCCTGGTCCTGGCCGCCGCCTGCGCCGGCGTGGCCATGGCCCAGATGAAGCGCAAGACCAAGCCGATCGTGCCGCTCGCCAGCCGCCTACGGGTGGCTATCGCCACCCCGCGCATCCCGCGCGGAACGGTGAAGGAGGCGGTGAAAGAGGTCGCGACGACAATTCCCCTGGCGCCGCTCGCGCCGGGCGAACGAGGACATGAGTCAGGACATGGCGGCAGCACGTGGCCGGCTCGGTCCAACCGGCCCGTGCAACTCGGGCTGATGCTCGCGGCCGTTGGGCTGGTCGGGATCACGGCCGCGCGCAGGCGGCGTCACGGCCACGGAGCGGATACCTGAAAATGCGTATGCGGCGCGCCGAGCAATTCGACAGCTGGCTGTTAGTCGCAGCCACGACCGTGTTCGTGCTCACCGCGGAACGGTATTTCCAGGATTCTGGCCTGATCCGGCCGGGACCTCCGCAAGACCACCGCAACGGCGAGGCGAATTCGCCGGAAACGAGCCCGACGGGCGCAGCCTCGCAGCCCGGCCGCGGCCGCCGCGCGAAAAGCCCGTTCGCGATCCCGTGGGCAGGCTGGAAGGACATCCTCTGGCGCACCTATCAGCGCATCGACGAGGATCGCCTGCTCGCGACCGCCGGCGGCGTCGTCTTTTTCGGACTGCTCGCGATCTTTCCCGCCATCACGGCGCTGGTTTCATTCTATGGCCTGTTCGCCGATCCCTCGACGATCAGTTCCAACCTGCAATCGCTCGCGATGATGCTGCCCGAGGGCGCGTTCCAGATCGTCGAGGACCAGGTGGCGCGCGTCGTGTCGAACGGCGGCGCGACCCTTGGTTTCACTTTCCTGTTTGGACTCGTGCTCGCGATCTGGAGCGCCAATGCCGGCGTCAAAGCCATCTTCGACGCCCTCAACGTCGCCTATGAGGAGCGTGAAAAGCGCAGCTTCATCCGGCTGAACACGGTCTCGCTGGCTTTCACGGTCGGTGGCATCGTTGCCCTGCTGCTGATGGTGGGCGCCGTCGTCGCCTTCCCGCTCGCGCTCAACCACCTCGGCATGGCGCCCGAAAGCAAGCTGATCGTGGCGCTGGCGCGATGGCCGGTGCTGTTCGTCATTCTCCTTGCGGCGCTCGCCGTCCTCTACCGCTTCGCGCCCAGCCGCGACGCCCCGCGCTGGCAATGGCTGAGCCCCGGCGCTGTGACGGCCGCGATCCTCTGGATCGCCGGCTCGGCGCTGCTGTCCTGGTATCTGTCCGAATTCGCAAATTACAACGCGACCTACGGCTCGCTCGGCGCTGCGATCGGCTTGATGATGTGGATGTGGATGTCGGCCATCGTCATCATGTTCGGGGCTGAGCTGAATTCGGAGATCGAACGGCAGACCTTGCGCGACACGACCACCGGGCCGCCCAAGCCGCTAGGCACCCGCGAGGCCGTCTCGGCCGACACGGTCGGCGCCGCGGCGCCGTCCTGACTCTGCGATTGGGCCGCTATCCCCTCGAATCAACAATGATGTTAAGGTCATGCCGCTTGGGGGAGCATGCGGCGTGACGGGTTCGAAACGCCACCCGTGTTTTCCCGGTCAGGCAGTCAGCTCTTGAGGCGTAACGCGCGGCATGATTCGTATTTCGACGATCTTCATCGCGATCTGCATGGTTCTGGTCGCCGCCTCGCTCGGGCTCCTGCTCTACGCGGTCGCCGGCATCAGCGGAACCGAATCCGCGATCGTGGCGCTGACGGCGCTGACCTTCCTGATCCTCTACAATGCAGTGTCGATGCGACTGCGCGACCGCAGCGACGTCGGCGGCCAGATCGCCGATCTTTCGCGCGGCACCGCCGACCTCGCCCGTCAGGTCGCCGAATTCGGCCGCCGGCTCGCCACGATCGAAGCACGCATCGCCTCTTCCAATTCGGCCAACTCCGACCGCATCCAGTCGGTGGTCGGCGAGATCAACGAACTCGGCGGACTGGTCAGGCAACTCGCCACCACCGTGTCGGCCCATGAGGATCTGATGGCCGGCAACGCGCCAGTGTCGGCCCCCGCGCCGGTCGCAAGGCAGGAGCCGGACGCGCCGCTCGACCTGATGGCCACGTTCGAGGAGGAACGGCCGGCTGCCCCGGCGCCCGCGCCGCCGCCAATGCGGCCGGCAGCACCGGCGATCCAGACCCAGACCGCCAATCCGGTTCAGACCGCCAACGGCCGCAACCACACCCAATTGCTGGCGACGCTCCGCAACGCGATCGACGAGAACCGCATCGACATCTTCCTCCAGCCGATGGTGTCGCTGCCGCAGCGCAAGGTCCGGTTCTACGAGGCCGTGACGCGCCTGCGCGACGAGCGTGACCAGCTGGTCGCGGCCGAGGAGTTCATCAGCATCGCGGAGGCCTCCGGGTTGATCGGGCGCATCGACAACATGGTCATGCTGCGCTGCGTGCAGGTGCTGCGGCGCCTGATGGTACGCAACAAGGAAGTCGGCGTGTTCTGCAACGTCGCGGCTTCCACGCTCGGCAATTCCACGACCTTCGCGCAATACCTCGATTTCCTCGAAGCCAATCGAGCGCTGGCGCCCTCGCTGGTGCTGGAATTCAAACAATCCACCTTCCGCAATCTCGGCCCGGCCGAAACCGAGAATCTCGCCGCGCTCGCCCAGCGCGGCTTCCGTTTCTCGATCGACCATGTCACCGATTTGCGCATCGAACCGCGCGAGCTCGCCGATCGCGGCGTGCGCTTCATCAAGGTGCCGGCCTCGCTCCTGCTCGACCCCAGGCAGGCTTCGGCCTCGGACATCCACCCGTCCGATCTCTCCGACCTGCTCGGCCGCTTCGGCATCGATCTGATCGCCGAGCGAATCGAGGGCGAGCGCGCCGTGATCGACCTGCTCGATTATGACGTGCGGTTCGGCCAGGGGTTCCTGTTCGCGCCGCCCCGGCCATTGCGGCCGGAGGGGTCATCTGCTACCGCCGCGCCGAACCAGGCACAGGACATTCAGGGATCCAATGGCTCCGGCATATCCAGCTCAGGCGCGACGTCGGCTGCGTCTGCGCCACAGCGCGTCACCGGCAACGCCGCGCTCGCGCGACGTATCTGATCGGCCGCACGCATCATGACCACACTTCATTTCGCCGAAAGCCTGCGTGAACTCGTGGCGGGCGTGGACGTCGTGCTCAGCGACATCTGGGGCGTGGTCCATAACGGTCTCGAATCCTTCCCCGAAGCCTGCGAGGCGCTGCACACCTACCGCAGCCGCGGCGGTACGGTCATCCTGATCACCAACGCGCCGCGCCCGGCCGACTCCGTGCAGCGGCAATTGCGCAAGCTCGGCGTCGCCGACGAGACCTATGACGCGATCGTGTCTTCAGGCGACCTGACGCGGCTCTATGTCGCCGACCATCCCGGCCGCAAGATGTTCTGGCTCGGCCCCGAGCGCGACAACTCGATCTATCGCGGCCTCGATGCGGTGACCGCGCCGCTGGAAGAGGCGGATTACATCGTCTGCACCGGCCTCTATGACGACGAGACCGAGACGGCGGAAGACTATCGCGGCATGATGCTGAAGGCGCGCGAGCGCAAGCTGACGCTGGTTTGTGCCAACCCCGACATCGTGGTGGAACGCGGCGACCGCCTGATCTATTGCGCCGGCGCGATCGCGGAGCTCTATCGCGAGCTCGGCGGCGAGGTGATCTTCTACGGCAAGCCGCACCGGCCGATCTACGAGCGCGCGATGGCGCTCGCCGGCGAACGCCAGGGCCACCAGATCGACCGCAAAAAGGTGCTCGCGATCGGCGATTCCGTCCGGACCGACCTCACCGGCGCGCGCGAGTTCGGCATCGATTGCCTGTTCGTGACCCGCGGCATCCATGCCGAGGAGTTCGAGGGTCTCGACCAGCTCGACCCGGCATCGGTGCTGGAATTGTTCGGCCATCCCCCGAAGGCGCTGATGCGCGAACTGAAGTGGTAGCGAGTTGATCGTCATTCCCGGTTGATGTGGGGCGTCGATTCCGGAACGACGAACCCGACGCAGAAAGCCCGGGACAATCGCCCGGGCTTTCCGAATTCAACTGATGGCTTCGATCGCGCCTTACGCGCTCGCCATGTCCGGGAAGACCGCCTCGATCTTGGTCTTCAGCGTCGCCGCGTTGAACGGCTTGACGATGTAGTTGTTCACGCCGGCCTTCTTGGCCGCGATCACGTTCTCGGTCTTTGATTCGGCCGTGATCATGATGAAGGGCGTGGTGGCGAGGTTCGGATCCGCGCGCACTTCGCGCAGCAGGTCGTAACCCGTCATCGGCTCCATGTTCCAGTCGGAAATCACGAGCCCGTACTTCTTGCCACGCATCTTGTTCAGCGCTGCCGAACCGTCGCTTGCATCATCGATATTCTCGAAGCCAAGCTGCTTCAGGAGGTTCCTGATGATACGGATCATGGTGCTGTAGTCGTCAACCACCAGAACCGACATCGACAAATCAACCGCCATCTCGACTCCCCCAACGCAAACCCAGGAAATATTACGATCGGACCTGCCGGGCCGGAGCCCCGCGGTTCCACGCCCAAGGACTAGCACCAAGGCGTTAAACAGCGCGTTAACTGGGAACGCCCCCGGTGGACTGAAATCGCACTCGATGCGGCCGCCCCCTCCCGCTTGACTTCATCCGGCCCGTCGCGCCACGGTCCCGGCCGGTCCCGCCGGTTCGAGATTCCCCTGATGGCCCCGCATTTTACCGTTATCCGCGACACCACGCCGGACTCCGCCATTGCAAGGGGTGCCGTGGTCGCCATGGGCAATTTCGACGGCGTTCATCTCGGCCATCGCGCCGTAATCGCTGCGGCGCTGGAAATGGGCCGGCTACATGGCCGCCCTGCGCTGGCATTGACCTTCGAGCCGCATCCGCGCCGGTTTTTCAGCCCCAACACCCCGCAATTCCGCCTGACGGACGAGCGTGCCAAGCTGCGGCTTCTGGCCGGCACCGGACTTGACGGCGCCGTGGTCATGACCTTCGACAAGTCCCGCGCCGGGACCAGCGCGCAAGACTTCATTCACCACGACCTGATCGGGCGCCTGGGCATCGGCGGAATCGCCGTCGGCTACGACTTCCACTTCGGCAAGGGTCGGGTCGGCTCGCCGAGCCTCCTCGTCAACGAGGCGCCCCGGCTCGGCATCGAGGTCGACGTGCAGCCGCATGTCGATATCGACGAGCGGCCGGTCTCCTCCAGCGCGATCCGGATCGCGCTCGCCGAAGGCCAACTCGACGAGGCCACGGCCATGCTCGGCGCGCCCTGGTTCATCACCGGCGAGGTCATCCACGGCGAGAAGCGCGGCCGCGACCTCGGTTATCCCACCGCCAATATCCGCCTTGATGCCAATTGCGGCCTCAAGCACGGCATCTATGCGGTGCGGGTCGGCCGCGGCGTGGAGCGGCTGGACGGGGTGGCAAGCTTCGGCCGCCGCCCGACGTTCGATAATGGTGCGCCGCTGCTGGAAATCTTTCTGTTCGACTTCAAGGGGGATCTCTACGGGCAGACGCTCGACTGCGCCTTTATCGGCTTCATCCGCGAGGAACTGAAATTCGAGGGCCTGGATGCCCTGATCCGCCAGATGGACAACGATTCCGCCCGCGCCCGCGCCATGCTCGCCGCCGCCCCGGACGCGTTTCCGCGGCTTGGCGTCATCGATTGAGGCCGGAAACCGGCCCGCCGAACCTTTTGCGCTTCCCCCGCCCCCCTGCTATGGAGAGCCCATGTTTGCGCGGCGCATCATAGGGATTAGCGGCCCGGCTTCCGCCTGAGCTTTCGGCTCGGCGCAAGACCGGGATGTCGTCGTTTCACCCGCGATTCCGCATCGCCATCCGTTCCCGCGCCCTTCCGAGCCAGTCAGCCTCATGTCCGACAAGCCACAAAAGTCCCAAAAATCCGAAGCCAAAGACTATTCGAAAACCCTGTTCCTGCCGCAGACCGAATTCCCGATGCGGGCCGGCCTGCCGCAGCGCGAGCCGGAGCTGCTGAAATACTGGAACGACATCGGCCTTTACGACAAGCTCCGCCAGGAAGCCCAGGGCCGCGCCAAATTCGTGCTGCATGACGGCCCGCCCTACGCCAATGGCAACATCCATATCGGGCACGCGCTGAACAAGATCCTCAAGGACGTCGTGACCAAGAGCCAGCAGATGCTCGGCTTCGACTCCAACTACGTGCCCGGTTGGGACTGCCACGGCCTGCCGATCGAATGGAAGATCGAGGAAGAGAACTACCGTTCCAAGGGCAAGCAGAAGCCCGACTTCCGCGACTCCGCTGCGATGGTGGCGTTCCGCAAGGAATGCCGCGCCTATGCGACACACTGGATCAACGTGCAGCGCGAGGAATTCAAGCGGCTCGGCATCATCGGCGACTGGGATCATCCCTATCAGACGATGAGCTATCCCGCCGAGGCGCAGATCGCCCGCGAGCTGATGAAGTTCGCCGCCAACGGCACCCTGTATCGCGGCTCCAAGCCGGTGATGTGGAGCGTGGTCGAGAAGACCGCACTCGCCGAGGCCGAGGTCGAGTACGAGGACTACACCTCCGACATGGTGTGGGTGAAGTTTCCCGTCACGTCCCCGGCACATGGTGCGCTCGCCAATGCATCGGTCGTGATCTGGACCACCACGCCCTGGACGCTGCCCGGCAACCGCGCGATCTCGTTCTCACCGAAGATCGCCTACGGCCTCTACAAGGTGACGGATGCGGCCGCGGACAATTGGGCAAAGACCGGCGATCTCCTGATCCTGGCCGATGCGCTTGCAGCAGAGGTGTTCAAGCAGGCGCGCGTCACGGCCTATGAGAAGCTGCGCGACATTCCCGGCGATACGCTGGACGCCGTGGAGTGCGCCCATCCCTTGCGCGGCCTCGATGGCGGTTACGCGTTTATCGTGCCGCTGCTCGCCGGCGAGCATGTCACCGACGATACCGGCACCGGTTTCGTGCACACCGCGCCGAGCCACGGCCGCGAGGATTTCGACGTCTGGATGGCCAATACCCGCGAGCTCGATGAGCGCGGCATCTCGACCGCGATCCCCTACACTGTCGACGAGAACGGCGCCTATACCGCGCAGGCCCCCGGCTTCACCGGCGAGCGCGTGCTCAACGACAAGGGCGAGAAGGGCGATGCCAATGAAGCCGTGATCAAGGCGTTGGTCGAGGCCGGCAAGCTGCTCGCGCGCGGCCGCCTCAAGCACCAGTACCCGCATTCCTGGCGATCGAAGAAGCCGGTGATCTTCCGCAACACGCCGCAATGGTTCATCGCGATGGACAAGGACATCAGCGAAGATGGCCACGCCAGGAAGGGCGATACGCTGCGGGCTCGCGCGCTGCATGCGATCTCGGTCACGCAATGGGTGCCGCCGTCGGGTGAGAACCGCATCAACGGCATGATCGCCAACCGTCCGGACTGGGTGATCTCGCGCCAGCGCGCCTGGGGCGTGCCGATCGCCGTGTTCGTGCGCGAGAACAGCGACGGTTCGGCCGAGATCCTGCAGGACGAGATCGTCAATCAGCGCATCACCGAGGCCTTCATGGAGGAAGGCGCCGACGCCTGGTACATGGACGGCGCCCGCGAGCGCTTCCTTGGATCCCGCGCGAAGGAAGACTGGAAGAAGATCGACGACATCTGCGACGTCTGGTTCGATTCCGGCTCCACACATGCCTTCGTGCTCGAGGATCGCCAGAACTTCCCGCAGCTCGGCAACATCGTTCGCAAGGTCGACGGCGGCGACGACACCGTGATGTATCTCGAAGGCAGCGATCAGCATCGCGGCTGGTTTCATTCGTCGCTGCTGGAAAGCGCGGGCACGCGGGGCCGCGCGCCCTATGACATCGTGCTCACCCACGGCTTCACGCTCGACGAGAACGGCCGCAAGATGTCGAAGTCGATCGGCAACACCGTCGAGCCTCAGAAGGTGATCAAGGATTCGGGCGCGGATATCCTGCGCCTCTGGGTCTGCGCCACCGACTATGCCGACGACCAGCGCATCGGCCCGGAGATCCTGAAGAACACCATCGAGACCTATCGCAAGCTGCGCAACACCGTGCGCTGGATGCTGGGAACGCTGGATCACTACAAGCCGGCCGACGCAGTCGCGCCCGCCGACATGCCCGAACTCGAACGGCTGATGCTGCACGAGCTCGCGGTCCGTGCTGCCGTCGTCCGCAAAGCCTATCAGGAGTTCGACTACAAGACCGTGGTCGCAACCTTGTCCGCGTTCCTGAACAGTGAGCTCTCCGCGTTCTATTTCGACATCCGCAAGGACACGCTGTATTGCGATCCGCCGTCCTCGCTGACGCGCAAGGCGGCGCTGACCACGATCGACCTGTTGTGCAGCTCGATCCTGAAATGGCTGGCGCCGATCCTCAGCTTCACCGCGGAGGAAGCCTGGCGCATGTACAGGCCCGACGCCGAGCCCTCGGTGCACCTGACGCAGTTTCCCGACGACCTCGAAAGCCTGCGCGACGACAAGCTCGCCGCGAAGTGGGAAGCGATCCGCAACGTCCGCCGTGTCGTCACCGGTGCGCTGGAGCTCGAACGCGCCGCCAAGAACATCGGCTCGTCGCTGGAGGCATCGCCGGTCATCTATGTCGCCGACCGCGACATGCTTGCGACGTTGTTCGACACCGACCTCGCCGAGATCTGCATCACCTCGAATTACGAGGTGCGCGAGGGCGAGGCGCCGGCTTCCGCATTCCGTCTCGATGCCGTTCCAGGCGTCGCTGTCGTGGTGGAGAAGGCGGTCGGCACCAAATGCGCCCGTTCCTGGAAGATTTCGCCGGCGGTGGGTGAGGACCCCGAATACCCCGACGTCACCCCGCGAGATGCCCAGGCGCTGCGCGAATGGAAGGCGCTGGGGGTCAGCATCTAGGTCTCACCGTCGTCCTCGCGAAAGCCAGGACCCATTCCACGGCCGCCAATTGCGACGAAGGCTGATGACCACAAGTCTTTCAAACAACGACCGCCTCGGAGTGTGGGTCCTGGCTTTCGCCAGGACGACGACGGAGCGTGTTGTGGCGGACTGCCCATGACCCCGCTCCGCGCCGGCATCCTCGCGGCCCTGCTCACGCTCGTGGCCGACCAGGCTTCAAAGCTCTGGCTGCTGAACGTGTTCGACCTCGCCCGTCGCGGCGCGGTCGAGGTGACCCCGTTCTTCGACCTGGTGCTGGCCTGGAACATCGGCATCAGCTTCGGCTGGCTCCAGAACGACGGTCAGGCGGCGCAAATGGCGCTGATGGCCGTGAAGGTCGTCGCGGTGGTTGCGCTGGCGATCTGGATGGCCCGCTCGCACACCCTGCTGGCAACCATCGCGCTTGGCCTGATCATTGGCGGCGCCATCGGCAATGGGATCGATCGCCTCGCCTATGGCGCGGTGGTCGATTTCGCCCTGTTTCACATCAATATCGGCGAAAATACCTATAATTGGTACGTGTTCAACCTCGCGGACGTGGCCATCGTTGCTGGCGTGGCGGCGCTATTGTATGATTCCTTCCTGGGGGTACCCGCCGCAAAAGCGCCCTGATCCCGGCCGATACGGACCGGCAGGTGGAACCTTGCTTTTGCGAGGGATTATGCCGTGCGAGAGCGGCAAACTGCCACATTTTGGAACAGGTACAGTGATGCGCAGCTCGAAGACCAGCGGTTCGATGGTTGAAGACCCCCGGCAGGGGTTCTGGCGGGCGTTGAAATTGTCCGCTGTCGCGCTCGGCATCGGTCTCGTCATGTCGGCTGGCGTCGCTCGCGCCGGTGACGACGGCGAGGACGACGACGACATGACCTTCGAAGAGAAGCTCATCGACAATCTGATGTCGGGCATCGGCGCCAAGAGCATGGAGAAGAAGGGTATCGAATACCGCGAGCGGTCGCCGCTGGTGGTGCCGCCCAAGCTCGACCTGCCGCCGCCCGCCGGCGTTGAAGCCAAGAACGCGCCGAACTGGCCGAAGGACCCTGACGAGAGACGCCGCAAGGAGGCCATCGCGCAGCGGAAGAAGGCCGTCAAGGCCACGGAGAGCTGGCAGGCAGGCCGGGCGTTGTCGCCCGCCGAGATGGAGGTCGGCAGGACAGCCGCACCCGAGCGCACGAGCAATGATCCTATTCAGCCGGGCACCAACGGCAATCCGTCGCTCAGCCCGGCCCAGCTCGGTTTCTCCGGCGGTCTGTGGGGCATGATGTCAAACAACAAAGGCGAGGCCAAGCAATTCACGACCGAGCCGCCGCGCCAGTCACTGGTCGAGCCGCCGCCGGGCTACCAGACACCGTCACCGAGCTATGCCTATGGCGCCGGAGAGGACAAGACACGGCGCACCTATTTCGACATCATGTCCGGCAAGGACAAGGAACAATAGCGCTCCTGTCCCTTCGCGATATCCCGACACAGACCCGGTCCCGCGCCGGCGGCTCGTGCGCGCCGGACGCGGTCTTTAATTGCTTATCAGTAACTTGCGCCCGAGTTGAGTTCTCTGCTTCGTGACGCGAAGCGTTTGCCGCACGGTGTACCATGCCGTGCCTCCGAGCCGGACATCCGGGCTCGGCCTTTCATAAGGATCATGATGTCCTCTTACCGATCGGCTGCCCGCCTCCTTGCCGCGCTGCTTTCGACGAGTGTCCTCACGGCCGGCGCATCCCTTGCGCAGACCACGGTGACATCGGCTCCGCCCGCCAGCTTCACGCTCGGAAACGGCATGCAGGTCGTGGTGATTCCGGACCATCGCACGCCCGTCGTCACGGAAATGATCTGGTACAAGGTCGGCTCGGCGGACGAGACGCCGGGCAAGTCCGGGCTCGCGCACTTCCTCGAGCACCTGATGTTCAAGGGCACATCGAAGCATCCGGTCGGCGAATTCTCCCAGACCGTACTCCGCGTCGGCGGCAACGAGAACGCCTCGACTTCGGTCGACTACACCAACTACTACCAGCGCGTGCCGCGCGAGCAGTTGCCGACCATGATGGAATTCGAGGCCGACCGCATGACCGGCCTGATCCTCAAGGACGAGAACGTGTTGCCCGAGCGTGACGTCGTGCTCGAAGAATACAACATGCGCGTCGCCAACAATCCGGACGCGCGGCTGAACGAGCAGATCATGGCCGCGCTCTATCTCAACCATCCCTACGGCCGGCCGGTGATCGGCTGGCACCAGGAGATCGAGAAGCTCGATCGCGAGGATGCGCTCGCCTTCTACCGCCGCTTCTATGCGCCGAACAACGCGATCCTGGTGATCGCCGGCGACGTCGAGCCCGCCGACATCCGCCCGCTGGTCGAGCGCAGTTTCGGCGCCATCCCGGCGCAGCCCGCGATCCCGGCGCGCCGCGTCCGCCCGCAGGAGCCGGAACCCGCGGCGCCGCGCACCGTGACCCTGGCCGATCCGCGCGTCGAGCAACCCGGCTTGCGACGCTATTACCTGGTGCCCTCGGCGACCACGGCTGCGGCCGGCGAAAGCGCGGCCCTCGACGTGCTGGCGCAGCTGATGGGCAGCGGCAGCAATTCCTATCTCTACCG
>NZ_JBIXJX010000013.1:0-266085 GCF_052871955.1 Bradyrhizobium sp. CAR08 | reverse complement strand
GTTGGCTCTTGTGCAATGGTTGGTGCTCCGCCACGAACTTCCAGATCAGCACGTCCTCGATCATCGGATCGTCGCCAGCTACGCACCAATTGCCCCGCTCGTCACGATGAGCTGTCGCCTATTGCTTTGCCGTGTCGCCAGCCGCGGCGTTCTACCGCGCGAGCGGTTTAGTCCTGTGGACCCAAAGCGGACTCCAGCGCATCGCGCTGCCCCTGAGGGAGCGGCGCGCGTTAACCGCGCTGAAGCAGCGACACCCTGCCGCAGTGAGGCTGACATATTAATCCGCTATTTTACCTCTGGTAGTCTTTCACTTTTGCTACTCGCGCTCTTTTTGCTCTGACGCCGTCCTGATAGTGCTTTTTGTGCTGCGCAGGACATTTATGCGAGGCTCTCGCGCAATCCTTTACGTCGAACAACTTAGCGAACTCACGTCTCAGCTCTCAGAATTGGAAGATCTTCGAGGTCTGGTCGAAGAAGCAGAGCGCAGCGCCCGCGGTGTGCCCCCAATACGCTTGACACATCCTGCTTCGCGCCGCCTTCGAACTCGTGAACCAGGCGTCCTGTCTGTCCGCCTCCGTCGCCGCGCACCACCAAGCTGGAATGCAGGCGCTATCAGCTCCCCTGACAACGACAACCAAGTCGATCGGACTTTGCTGGTGCCATTCCCCGACGCATGGTGGGCTTCCTCCTAAAAGCTCTCCAAGCGCTCGCCTTCACTCCTGCTGAGAAGGAGGGGACGAGAGCCAGGGAAGCGCCAGCAATGATAAGCGACTTCGCACGTTGATACGCATCGCCGGCCGAGAGCCTAACCGTAGGCGTCGGTGGCTGAGAGACAATTCCGCGCTCCCGCCTGCATGTTAGGAGCGCAAAATGGCCGAAGAATTCAGCGCCTAGACACGTGCCTGCTCGAGCGAGCCAACGAACCATCGCTCAAAGTCGTCACTTAGCCACGGAACATCGCGCACTCGTCCCTGAGTGCGAACTAAATCTCCGATACAGGCTGCTCAACATAGTCACCCTGCATACTGATGACCGGAGATTGCCGGGTCCGCGCACCTGACGACGCTTGAGGGCTTCGGTCCGCTGCCCCTGAGGGAGTTCCGAAAAGTGGGAAGCCGGACGAAACTTATTGTCGCACTTTGTGACCGGGCTTATTAACATGGTTCAATTGATTTAATAATATTTAAGGTATTTAATCTCTGTGCCAGCTCCGGAGAGACCCATGCCCGACGAAGACGATGACCGCCGCGAATTTCTGAAGACCTGCGGAAAGTTCGCGGTGGTGACACCTCCAGCCATAACGCTGCTGCTCTCCACCTCCCTCACGTCCGATGCAATTGCTAAATCGGGTGCGAGCGCGGTCCATCACCACGGCAACAATGGCTGGGGTAACGGCGGCGGCGATGGTAGTCCCAACGGCAAGGACGACAGAGGCCGCTGAACATTTGTAGGCGGAACGGCAGTTTGGAACGACTCGTCAGTTACCAAGTTTTCCCAATGCCCATCCCCAAGTGGGTGATTCAGTCGGGCCCCAGCTCTTCCCCCATTGCCCCCCGGGAGCTGGGGCCCATTTTGTTGCGCCTTCCGGCGCCGGTTTCGGAGCTTCGACAACATTCAGTCATGAAGCAACAAGGAGGGATCCGCATGCCGATCCAAGTCGTGATGGACAGTACCGGCGACAGCCGTCACTTTTTCGACGCCAACGATGCACGAGAAGTAGCCAAGGCGGAGCAGCGATTCCGCGAGCTGAGGAACGTCGGCTTCACCGCCGCGGTCCGGACCGGTTCAAATCAGGTGTCGCAGATCCGATCGTTCGACCCCACTGCGGAAGAAACTCTCTTCTTCCCCAGGCTGGTCGGCGGCTGAATCGCTGAGCCGTGTGGCTGTTCAGGCCGTCCCGGCCGGGTGAACGCTCACGGATGAGGGCTGCAAAGGCGCTGTTCATTAGACACGGCGCCGAGAGCACTCCCGAAGGACGCGCGCTGCTGCTGCTGCGGCATTGCCTCTCGCCCCTCCAGCGGCGGCAATTCACGCAAACAGGCTATTTCGATGTGGTCGGCGGCGATACGGGCAACCGCTATAGGATCTATGCGGGAGCGGCTGCGAATGTCTGCGAGATCGGCGAAAACGGTCGCCCAAAGATCGGCTTGTGCTTCCTGCCCGTTGGCGATCTTCCGATTGGCGACGTCATGCTGGCCCAGAAGATCGCGCTCGAAACGTGCGAGGCCAGCGCGCTCGCGGTAGCCCGAAAGTTCACTCCCAGCGGTTTCTTGTTCAGCCGGTCCCGCCCGCTTCGCTAGCCGCGGTGTTGCGTCAGTCAAGTTTGGGTGTCGGTGACGTCGCCCATTGGCCCATCTGCGACCTCGAAGGCCTTCAGGTCTGCGGCCGATGTTGGCGGTAAACCGGACATCTGGCGGGCGGCCGCGTAATGAGTACACGCCCTAGGCAGGGCGGAAGCGCATGCTTCGTCTCCATCGCGGCGGATAATCCAGCAGGCATCCGAGCTGCTGGTGATCGCCGGCCGGCTGCGTGCATCAATGGGCGTGCGTCCCTCAGGGGCGAATGTGGATAATCGTATTCCCCTTGCGTCGCTTGGTCGGATTTAACGCGGCGACGGCATCATCGAGGGTCGAGACGTTGCCGATATTCGTCCGCAGTCGTCCGTCCCGCACCCGCCGTACGATCTCACTCAGTTGGGCTCGATCGGACTCGACGACGAAGTCGACCGCCAGACCATCGGAGGGCCGCGTCTCGGCCGGCCCCACGACGGTCACCAATGTTCCTCCGGCTCGAATCAGTGCTGCGGATTGCTTCTGGATGTCACCGCCGATGACATCGAACACCAGATCGACTTTGCCCACGTCCTTCAGGGTATCGTTGTCGAGGTCGACGAACTCCTTCGCGCCGAAGTCGAGCACCGTCTGACGGTCGGCGGCGCGTCCAGAGCCGATGACGTAGGCGCCGGCCTCTCGTGCGAGTTGCGTCACCATCGATCCGACTGCGCCGGCCGCGCCGTGTGCGAGGACGCTTTGCCCCGCCTGAAGGCGGCCGTGTTGGAACAGCCCTTGCCACGCTGTCAGGCCCGAGACCGGCAGGCTTGCGCCCGCCGTGAAGTCGACGTCGCCCGGGAGCGGCGCAAGGTTGCGTGCCTCGATCGCCACATACTCGGCCAGCGTGCCGTCGCGATACCAGTCCGCGAGGCCGAACACCCGCTGTCCGACTGATAGTCCCGTCGTGCCATATCCGAGGGCGGAGACCACTCCGGCCAGCTCGTGCCCAGGGATCGACGGTGTTCGGTCACGTTCGAGGCGATCGGTCCAGGTCGAGGGCCACGCCAGCTCAGTCGGTACAAATCCCGACGCATGAACCTGAACGACGACGTCGTTTATCGCTGCCTGCGGCTCGGGCCGGTCCATGAGCTTCATCCCGGCCCTTCCTGCGGCCTGGTCCGTTACAACGATCGCCTTCATGGGAATTATCTCCTCGGTCATTTGTCTCTCGAATAATGCAGAGAGCTTGGTCGCACCGGCTATCCACAGAATGCCAGGCTGTGTGGAACTCCTGTCTCCGTGCGCAATCTCCGCTCTCCGCATTGACCGGGGCTCCCACTCATCCTGATCGATCGGGATCGCTCCGGTCGCCGGTCGTCAGCGAATAGATGCGTTGCGCCCGGCTATAAAACAGGACCAAGAATGCCGATTTTGGCTGTACCAAGCGCGAGGGCCGCCTTCCGATACAGCCCGATTGTGCCAAACGGCTCCACTGGCTGCCGAGATTTGCTCGGTGATCGAGAGCGCCTTGAGACGGCGAACAGGAATCTAGATTGCGGACGGTTCAGTCTTTCGGGCGCAGCCCCGCTTCGATGCGCTGGATCAGTTGCTCCCGCAGCGCAGGCACCACGTTTCCGAGGACGACGAAGGTGCGGACGATAGGCAAATACGGCTCCATTGCCGCCGTCAGCTCCGCCAGAGACATGCCGGCCAGCCGCGCATATTCGGATTGCGCCGCCGCATTGGTCGCGCGCGGCCGCTCCGGATTGTCGGCTATTTCCGGGCCGAGCTCGGACAGGATGACATGCAAGAACCCAAGATCGAGGGCGGCGGGCTCGCGCATCGCGAAGGTCCAGTCGACGAGCTTGGGGCCTTCCGCAGTCATGATCACGTTGCCGGGGCTAAGGTCGCAATGGCAAAGCCCGTCGCCGGTCGACAGGCGATCGATCAGGGTGAGGATGTCAGTGGCGACGTGCTTCGGGACCTTGCCGTCGTCGTGCCGCAACTCGCTCTCCATATACGCGCGCATGGAGGGGAGCTCCGGCGGTGGCGACGTCTTGTGAAGAGACATGGCCAGAGCCGCGATGATCGCGCCCGCCTGTTCGAACGTCACCGCGCCGGTCCGCGAGAGATGCCGCAGGGTCGGTCCGTCGAGGCGCTCCAGCACGATGCCGAAGCGCCCGTCCAGCGTCACCTCTCCCAACACCGCCGGCACGGGGACGCCGGCGGCGTGCACGGCGCGGATCATGCGTACCTCGTGTCGGCCGAGCAGATGAGAGACGCCGGCCTTAAACAGCTTCACGACCTGACCGGGCGCCCAGGCGTAGGCCTCGGAGAAGGCGCCTTCACCGATCTTTTCCCCCAGCGATCCCTGCATGTCCGTTCTCCGCCGCGCAGATGAAACACCGGCGGCGAGAAAAAAGGAACCCTTCCCGTCGCGGGGGCAGCCGGACATTATCATCGCGTTTCAACCTGCAGAGACCTTCGATCGCAGTCGCAGCCTCGGGGCCGTGATCGGCCACTTGTGACGTATAGCGGTCAGACGAAGTCGCGGATAAAACAGCGTTCAAGAAACTGGATCCAAAACCCATGGCTTTTTGGACAGCGGGCGCGGTTGGGTTGTTGATCGCCTATCTCCTTGGCTCGGTCCCCACGGGCTATCTGGCGGGGAAGCTGCTCAGGGGCATCGACATCCGAAGGCATGGCTCCAAGTCCACCGGGGCAACGAATGTCTTGCGCACTCTCGGCAAAGGGCCTGCCTTGTTCGTGCTCGTCGGCGATGTGCTGAAGGGCGTGGGTGCCATCGTCGTCGCGCGTTCGTTCTGCCCTTGGCTGTACGCGGAAATATCCCCGCCGCCGACAGCGTCTGATCTGCAGGTCTGGGTGCCATGGGCTGTTTGTCTGGCTGGACTTGCTGTGCTGTTGGGACATAGCCGATCGATCTGGCTGAACTTCACGGGCGGCAAGTCGGCTGCGGCGGGGCTCGGTGTGTTGCTGGCGATGTCTTGGCCCGTCGGATTGGGGGCTGCAGCCGTCTTTGGCTTCGTGCTGGCTATGACCAGGATCGTTTCCTTGAGCTCGATGCTCGCGGCGTTGACGGCAATCGTTCTTGTCTGTGCGGTCGAGCACCCATTGCCGTATCGGTTGCTGGTGATCGGAGGCGGCCTCTACGTGATCATCCGCCATCGTGCCAACATCCAAAGGCTTTTGGCGGGAACGGAGCCGCGTCTGGTTCGAAATGGCCAAGGTACGAAAGCGGAAGCGCAGGTCTAGCAGACGACTTATTTGCCGCGCTATTGAGGTTGCAGCAACGCTCAGTTGTCGAACGGAGCTGAGCGATATCAATTCACAATAGCGAACCCAACGGAGGGAACATGGCCTTCAGATCAGCGAGCTTTGTCCTCAACGCTGGAACATGGGAGGCCAAGGTAGGAGACCGTCCGTTTCACGGTTATTACTCATCCATACTGACCAGCGAAAATGGACAACTGAGGATCATCGAAGAAACGGTTGCAGTCGCAGCGCCCTGATCGTCTCGCGTGATCAGCCGAAGCGGGAGCGCATAGCGGAGGCGACAGTTCCAGAAGCACGCTTGCTCGCGCTCTCGTGCCCCGGCGCAGCGCGGCGCTTCTTTAGCGGTGCGTTGCAGAGCCGGGGCCCAGTCGCTGGTTGTATTGTGTGGCTTTCTGGGTCCCGGTTCTGCGCAGCAACGCCTGCGCGTTGCAGCGCGCCCGGGACACGCGAGCGCCCAAGACGGGCCAGAAAAGGCTCATTCAAGCTCCGTGACGTCCGCGAACTTACGACAGGAGAGCTAAGTTCAACTGCGCCAGAAAGCCGGCGGACGCGATGGACTAACGCGTGCGTCCTGACCGCTTGAGATCGGCGACCTTAAACCTGTTGCCGGCGGCCAGACTGCTGCACAACCAGTGAGCCTTGTTTCGGTTGTCGCCCAGGAACGTCCTGGTTTCGACGCAGTCCATGTAGGATTTGTGGGTGATGGTGTCTCGGCAGGTCGGCGAGAAAGGTCCGTAGTCTATGTTGCCGCCCGACACGCTGCATCCAACCCAGGGATCTTTGCCGCTTGGGAAGCTTGATGCACAGCCACCGTTGCAGCTGCTGGCGACTTTCTCCAGGCTGGCAATCCTCCCCATCACAGAACCCGGCGCATACGAAGGCGTTCGCGCGACTGACGTTTGAGCTGTTGAGGCAGTCCGACGCGGCGCAATTGTGTTTGCTCCTCGCTCCGACACGTGCGGCCTTGCCACCTGTTTCGGCGCGTCGACCGTGACGGGAGGAATCGTGGCGGCGGAGCCGGTTGGGATTTGCGACGCTGCCGGCGCGCACAGCAAGACGGTCGACAAGACAGCGATGGTTGAAGGCACGACAAGGCTTGATGAGAATCTCATGACCATGTCCTTCCAAATCCGGACGGAAATTTCCGCCCGGCAAGTGCACGGTAACATACATTCGGGAGCGAGCAACCGAGGGTTGAAAAAAATCTGGCCATGACTCGCTGTGCCGAGCTCAGCCCTGGTGCCCAGCTCGCAGCGTAGCGTCACGTCCACGGGGCGCTGCTGCGTATCCGGACACGAGAGAGGGGCCAAAATAAAACGGGGCCCGAAAGGGCCCCGCAAAAGTCTTCTACGTTCCGCGATTTTACTTGATCTTGGCTTCGCGGAATTCGACGTGCTTGCGCGCCACGGGGTCGTACTTCTTCTTGACCAGCTTGTCGGTCATGGTGCGCGAATTCTTCTTGGCGACGTAGTAGAAGCCAGTGTCGGCCGAGGACACGAGCTTGACCTTGATGGTGACCGCTTTGGCCATGTTCAGAACCTCAGGAATGAAGGGAATCTGGAGCCGGCCAAATGGCCCGCGTTGGCCGGCAACCTAGCCAGAAACCGCCTGATGTCAAGATTTTAGGGCTCGAAAAGCACTCAAATCGGGCCGATCACGTCTCGAAGAACCGGTTTTTGGGCCGCGGCAGGCCCAGATTCTCCCTCAAAGTGGGCCCTTCGTACTCTTTGCGGAAAATCCCGCGGCGCTGCAGCTCCGGGACCACCTTGTCGACGAAATCGTCGAGGCCGGCGGGCAGGAACGGGAACATGATGTTGAAGCCATCGGAGCCGCGCCCGACCAGCCACTCCTCCATCTGGTCGGCGATGGTTTTCGCCGTGCCGACGAAGGATAGCCCGCCATAGCCGCCGACGCGTTGGGCAAGCTGGCGCACCGTGAGCTTGTCGCGGGAGGCGAGGTCGACCATGCGCTGGCGACCGCTCTTGCTGGCATTGGTCTCCGGGATTTCCGGCAATTGCCCATCCGGATCGAAGCCGGAGGCATCCGTGCCGAGGATGACCGAGAGCGAGGCGATGGCGCTGTCGTAATGCACGCGGCTGTCGAGCAGCGCGCGCTTCTCCCTGGCCTCGTCGACGCTGTCGCCGACCACGACGAAGGCGCCGGGCAGGATCTTGAGGTGTTCAGGATCGCGGCCGACCTTCTCCATGCGGCCCTTGATGTCGGCATAGAGTTTCTGGCTGTCGGCAAGGCTGCCGCCGCCGGTGAAGACGGCTTCCGCGGTCTCGGCGGCAAGCTGCCTGCCGTCCTCGGAGGCGCCGGCCTGCACGATCACCGGCCAGCCCTGGACCGGGCGGGCGATGTTGAGGGGACCGCGCACCTTCAGATATTTGCCGTGATGGTCGAGCACATGCATCTTGGCGGGATCGACGAACACGCCGCTTTCGACGTCGCGCACGAAGGCGTCGTCGGCAAAGGAATCCCACAGGCCGGTGACGACGTCGTAGAACTCGCGGGCGCGTTTGTAGCGCTCGGCGTGCTCCATGTGGTCGTCGAGGCCGAAATTCAGCGCCGCATCCGGGTTCGAGGTGGTGACGATGTTCCAGCCCGCCCGCCCGCCGCTGAGATGGTCGAGCGAGGCGAAGCGCCGTGCGACGTGATAGGGCTCGTCGAACGTGGTCGAGCCCGTCGCGATCAAGCCGATCCGCTCGGTGACGGCCGAGAGCGCCGACAACAGCGTGAAGGGTTCGAACGAGGTGACCGTGTGGCTGCGCTTGAGCGCATTGACCGGCATGTTCAGCACGGCGAGGTGATCGGCCATGAAGAAGGCGTCGAACTTGCCGGCCTCGAGCTTCTGGATCAGCGTCTTGATGTGGCCGAAGTTGAAATTGGCGTCGGGCCAAGCCCCCGGATAGCGCCAGGCGCCGGTGTGGATGCTGATCGGGCGCATGAACGCGCCAAGCTTGAGTTGCCGTTGTGCCATCGCCCGGTGTCCGTTTTTGGTGTCGTTCCGGAAGACATAGGCATGCCGCGGAACTCCGCCATCGGGGAAGGCGGGAAGATTATTTTGTTTTTCGATGCGCTCTCAGCACATTCGCGTCATTCCGGGCCGCGCCCGGAATGACGGAGGAGTCCCATCGAACCGATCCACGGCTCACTCCGACCAAGCCATGACTTTCGCTCCCGAGGAGACCTTCGATGGCAGGTGCAACGACCGTGGACGGGCGCATCGTCCGCATCGACCGGCCCATGCCCTGGGTCGGGCGGCTGCTGTCATTGCCGCTGCTGGCGGCGAGCTTCTATCTGCTGTGGAATGTCGCGCTGGGCCTGCGGCAGGATTTCTCCGGTTTTGGCCGGCTCGCCGATGATCTCATGCCGGTGCTGGTGTTCACGGGACTCGGGCTGCTCGTCGGCATCCCCGGAATCATCCTGCTCACCTTCCGCACCTTCGTCGTACTGAACGAGACGCTGCGCCAGATCGTCATCACCAGGCAGTTCGGCCCGCTGAATTTTCGCAACCATCGCGATCTCGGCGATTATCATTTCATCAGCATTACCGACGAGGACGATCCGGAGCTGACGACATACGATGTCAATCTCTGCGGCAACAAAGGGACCGAGCCGATCACGCTGATGAGCTTCACCAAGCGCGAGGAAGCCAGTCGGTTCGCCAGCGAGCTCGGGCGAGTGCTGAACGTTCCCGCGCGCGACTATGTCGGCACCGAGCCTGACGCGCACGATGCGGACGTCACAAACTGATCAGCTCAAAATATCCTTCTGCATCTTGCCGCCGTAGAAATGGAAGAACGGCACCGGTGCATCATGGCGGAGCGGGCCGGTGGCAAGGCGCGCGTCGAGCTCGTTGAGCACGTTGCGCGTCATCGGATGCAGATCGGCGAGCGGCTTCGAGCCGAGCTCGACCCAGACCAATTCGACAAGCTCGGCATCGGCATGGATCACGCCATCGACGCGATGGGTGATCGCGGAGGCGTCCGCCGTGAAGAAGCGCGTGTCGAACCGCTTGACGCGGCCGGGCGGGGTGATCGCGCGCGCGATCAGGAACAGGCTGGAGGGATCCGGCAACAGGCCCGCATCCGCGAACGGCTTCCAGGCGCCTTCGAGTTTTGCCTTGCCCTCGGCCTTGCGTCCCAAGCAGAGACCGGTCTCCTCGCAGGCTTCGCGGATCGCGGCGATGGCCAGCGATTTTGCGCGCGAGGCCGGCGTCTTCGGGCTGCCCTTGGCGAGATTGGCTTCCAGTTCGGCGGTGATCGGCGCCGCGCATGGTACGCGATAATCGTCCTTGTCGACGCGGCCGCCCGGGAAAACGAATTTTCCGGGCATGAACACCACCTTGTCGTGGCGCTTGCCGACCAGGACTTTTGGAATGGCTCCGCTGCGGTCGACCAGGATCAGTGTCGCGGCATCCCTAGGGCGGAAATAGGGATGATGATCGGCTTCCTTGCCCTCGTGGATCTTTGCCTTGTCGGCTGCCTGCGACGTATCCGTCATGTCCTCACCCAAACCACTTCTTGTTTATTTTGCTTACACCGGCGGAATACCATCCGTCGGGTTCTCGTCAAACCCGTGCATGCGCAGAGCCCATTGCAATCCGACCACGGCTCCCTTCACCGGCTGCAGCAGTGCCAGCGAGGCGACGAAGGTGAAGGGCAGATAGGCCGCGAAGCTGATCCAGACCGGCGTGGTGTAATTTGTTTCGATCCAGAGGATGCTGGGCACCACGATATGGCCGACGATGACAATGACGAGATAGGCAGGCAGATCGTCGGCCCGATGCGGCGTGACATCGAGGCCGCAGACGGAGCAGTTATCCGCGGTCTTCAGGAAGGCGCGGAACAGCTTTCCCTCGGCGCAGCGCGGGCAGCGGCCGCGAAAGCCGCGCCTCATCGCAGCAAGGACGTCGCGCTTCTCGACGAGGCCGGTCTCGCGGGTCCAGATCTTCGGCGCCGTGCTCGTCGTCACCATGCCTTGCCCTTCTGGCCCTTGCCCTTGCTTTTTCCCTTGGCCGTTTTCCCCTTGCCGGGCTTCTTCGGCTTGTCCGGCTTGCGCTTCTTGTCGGGACTGCGCCCGGGGTGCGCCTTGAACGAGGGGCGGCGTTGCGGACCGGAGGACCTGCGGCCCCGCGGTGCGGTCTCGCCGGACGAGGACAGCAGCTCGAAGCGCAACGCGCCTGCGATCGGAGCCGCCTCGATCAGGCGGACGTCGACGACATCACCGAGCTGATGCATGGTGCCGCTGCGGGTGCCGACCAGGGCGTGGCGGCCCTCGTCATAGTTGAAATATTCCGTGCCGAGGGATCGGATCGGGATCAGGCCGTCGGCGCCGGTCTCGGCGAGCTTGACGAACAGGCCGGCGCGCGTGACGCCGGAGACGCGGCCCTGGAAGCTCGAACCGATGCGGTCGGCGAGGTGATGGGCGATCAGGCGATCGACGGTCTCGCGCTCCGCCTTCATCGCGCGCCGCTCGGTCACTGAGATATGAGCTGCGACCTCGCTCAACGTTTCCGGCGTCTCGGTGTCGGGCAGCGCGCCTTCGCCGAGGCCGAGCGCGCGAACCAGCGCACGGTGCACGACAAGGTCGGCGTAGCGGCGGATCGGCGAGGTGAAATGCGCATAGCGGCGCAAATTCAGGCCGAAATGACCGTAATTCTCCGAGGAGTATTCGGCCTGTGCCTGGGCGCGCAGCACGACCTCGCTGACCAGCGGAAAGTGGTCGTGGCCTTCGAGCTGCGCCAGCACGCGGTTGAACAGAGCGGGGCGCAGCGCGCCGCCTTTCGCGAACGGAACGTCCAGCGTCGCCAGGAATTCCGCGAGCGCGTGGACCTTTTCCAGGGTCGGCTCGTCATGCACCCGGTAGATCAGCGGCAGCGACTTCTTCTCGAGCATCTCGGCTGCCGCGACATTGGCGAGGATCATGAACTCCTCGATCAGCTTGTGCGCGTCGAGCCTGTCGGGCACGACGACGCGGTCGACCGTGCCGTCGGGCTTGAGCAGGATCTTGCGCTCGGGCAGATCGAGATTGAGCGGATCGCGCTCGTCGCGCGCGCGCTTGACGCAGGCATAGGCGGCATAAAGCGGCCTCAGGATCGGATCGAGCAGGGGGCCGGTGGTGTCGTCCGGCCTTCCGTCGATCGCGGCCTGCGCCTGCGCATAGTTCAGCTTGGCCGCGGAGCGCATCAGGATGCGGTGGAAGCTGTGCGACCGTTTCCGCCCGTCCGGCGCGATGATCATCCGCACCGCGAGCGCGCCGCGCGGCTCGCCCGGCACCAGCGAGCACAGATCGTTGGAGATGCGCTCGGGCAGCATCGGCACGACGCGGTCGGGGAAATAGACCGAGTTGCCGCGATCGAGCGCGTCGCGGTCGAGCGCGGTGCCCGGCCGCACGTAGAAGCTCACATCGGCGATGGCGACATCGACGATGAAGCCGCCCTTGTTGTTGGGATCGGGATCCGGCTGCGCGTGTACCGCGTCGTCGTGATCCTTGGCATCCGGCGGATCGATGGTGACCAGCGGCACATCGCGCCAGTCCTCGCGCCCCTTCAAATTGGCCGGCTCCGCCGCTTCGGCTTCGCGCTCTGCCGCGGGACGGAATTGTAGCGGGATGTCGTGCGCGTAGATCGCGATCAGGCTGATCGCCTTCTCCGACTTGACCGAGCCGAGCTTCTCCTTGACGCGGCCTGACGCCAGCCCAAAGCCGCGCGAGCGGATGATGTCGACGCTGACGAGATCGCCGTCCTGCGCGCCGTGCGTCTCGGTCGGGGCGATGTTCAGCTCGCGGTCGGCGGACTTCTTGTCGACCGGGATGATCCGTCCGCCGCCTTCGGGCAGGCTGCGGAAGACGCCGAGGATGCGGCTCTTGGTCTTGTCGAAAACCTTGATGATGTGGCCGCGATAGGCCGGGCCTTCGGTCTCGTCGGATCGCTCGACCCGCAGCAGCGCGCGATCGCCAACGCCGGCCGCGGTGCCGGGCTTCGGCCGGCGCGGCATCGTGATGAGGATCTTTGGCGGCTCGCCGCTTTCGACCTCGTCCCATTCAGTGGGGGAGGCGACCAGCTCGCCGTCGGCGTCGCGGCCGGTAATGTCGGCGACCAGCGTCGGCGGGAGGCTGTCCGGCTCTGAAATCGTATGGCGCTTTTTCTTGACGAGCCCGTCGTCGGCGAGCTCGCGCAGCATGCGCTTGAGCTCGATGCGGTCGGCGTTCTTCAGGCCGAACTCGCGTGCAATTTCGCGGGTTCCGACCTTTCCGGGATTTGCCTTGATGAAGGCGACAATGGCTGCCCTGTCGGGAAAGCCACGGTCATTCTTGCGTTTCACTTAGCCTCTATTTGGTGCCGGCACTTTTCTTGGCCGGAGCTTTGGCGCCAGCTGCCTTGGTCGGTGACGTTTTGGCCGTCGACGACACGGCTGCGCGCGCCTTGCTGGTGGATTCGGATTTGGGTTTGGCCGCCTTCTTCGCGGCCGGCTTTTTGGTTTTTGGTGCGGCGTCATCGCCGTCGGCGGCCTTCGCCGCAGCCTTCTTGGCCTTGGCCGGCTTCGCCGCCTTCTTCGGCTTCTTGCCGCCGCCCTTGGCCGCACGCTCGTCGATCAGCGCGATTGCCTGCGGCAGCGTGATGGCGTCTTTCTCGATGTCGCTCGGGATCGTGGCATTGACGCCACCCGCGGTGACATAGGCACCGTAGCGGCCGCCCTTTACCGTGACGGTGCCGAGGGTGGGATGATCGCCGATCGCCCTGCCGGGATCAGCGCCGAAGCGGCGGCTCGGGCCCTTGGCGATCTTCTCCGCGATCAGCGTCACCGCGCGGTTGATGCCGATGTCGAACACCTCATCGCCGGCCTCGAGGCTGGCATAAGTCTTCTCGTGCTTCACGAACGGCCCGAAGCGGCCGAGACCCGCGGTGATCGGCTCACCGGTTTCCGGATGCTTGCCGATCTCGCGCGGCAGCGACAGCAGCTTGAGCGCAAGCTCGAGCTCGACATCTCCAGGGGACATCCCCTTCGGAATGCCTGCGCGCTTCGGCTTCTCGCCCTCCGCATAATCCTTCTGCTCGCCGAGCTGGATGTAGGGGCCGAACCGCCCGGCCTTGACCCAGACATCGCGGCCCGTATCCGGGTCCTGGCCGAGCGAACGATCGGCCGTTGCCTCGCCGTCGGCGGCGAGCTGACGGGTGTAGCGGCATTCCGGATAGTTCGAGCAACCGACGAAGGCGCCGAACTTGCCGGCCTTGAGATTGAGCCGTCCGTTGCCGCAGCTCGGGCATTGCCTGATGTCGCCGCCATCGGTGCGGGCCGGATAGATGTGCTGTCCGAGCATGTCGTCGAGCACGTCGAGCACCTGGGCGACGCGCAGATCCTTGATCTCGTCGACCGCGCCGATGAAACCGGTCCAGAAATCCTTGAGCACCTGCTGCCAGGAGATCTCGTTGTTGGAGATGCGGTCGAGCTGCTCTTCCAGATTGGCGGTGAAGTCGTATTCGACGTAGCGGGCAAAGAAGCTTTCGAGGAACGCGACTACGACGCGGCCCTTGTCCTCGCCGTGCAGGCGCTTCTTCTCGAGCTTGACGTAGCCGCGGTCCTTCAGCACCTGAAGGATCGAGGCATAGGTCGAGGGCCGGCCGATGCCGAGCTCTTCCATGCGCTTGACCAGCGAGGCCTCGGAGAAGCGCGGCGGCGGCTCGGTGAAGTGCTGGGTGACGGCGAGCGACTGCCGCTTCAGCGCATCGTTGGGGCTCATCGCGGGCAGGCGGCGGGAGTCCTCGTCCTCCTCGTCGTCGCGGCCTTCCTGGTAAAGTGCGAGGAAGCCGTCGAACTTGACGACCTGGCCGGTGGCGCGCAGGTCCAGCGTGCGGCCGCCGACCTTCGCCGTGATGTCGACCGTGGTGCGTTCCAGCTCGGCCGATTCCATCTGGCTCGCGATGGTGCGCTTCCAGATCAGTTCATAGAGTCTCGCCTGATCGGACTCGAGCTTGCGGCTCATGCTGTCGGGACGGCGCGACATGTCGGTCGGCCGGATCGCTTCGTGGGCTTCCTGGGCGTTCTTGGCCTTGGCCTGGTACTGACGCGGCGCGTCCGGCACATAGGCGTTGCCGTAATCCTCGCCGATCACCTTGCGTGCCTGGGTGATCGCGGACGGGTCGATCTGCACGCCGTCGGTACGCATATAAGTAATGAGTCCCGTGGTCTCGCCGCCGATGTCGATGCCTTCATAGAGCCGTTGCGCGATGCGCATGGTGTGCGCCGGCGCAAAGCCGTATTTGCGGCTGGCTTCCTGCTGCAGCGTCGAGGTGGTGAAGGGGGCCTGCGGATTGCGCCGGGCCGGCTTGGCATCGACCGTGGTCACCGCGTAGGCGGCTGCTTCCAGCGCCTTCTTGAAGTCTTCGGCTTCCGCGCCGGTGCCGATGTCGAGGCGCTGGATCTTCTTGCCGTCGGCGCCGACGAGACGTGCCTCGAAGGCGTCGCCGCGCGGCGTCAGCAGGGTCGCGATCAGCGACCAGTATTCGCGCGCAACGAACTTTTCGATCTCGAGCTCGCGGTCGCAGACCAGCCGCAGCGCCACCGACTGCACGCGGCCCGCCGAGCGGGCGCCCGGCAGCTTGCGCCACAGCACGGGGGAGAGGGTGAAGCCGACCAGATAGTCCAGCGCGCGGCGCGCCATATAGGCGTCGACCAGCGCACCGTCGATCTGGCGCGGATTCTTCATCGCGTCCGTCACCGCCTGCTTGGTGATGGCGTTGAACACCACGCGCTCGATCTTGTGGTCCTTGATCGCGCGCTTCTCTTTCAGGACCTCCAGCACGTGCCAGGAGATGGCCTCGCCCTCGCGATCAGGGTCGGTGGCGAGAATCAGGCGATTGGCGTTCTTGAGGGACTTGGCAATGTCGTTGAGCCGGCCGGCCGCCTTGGGGTCGACCTCCCAGATCATCTTGAAATTGGCGTCCGGATCGACGGAGCCGTTCTTTGCCGGCAAGTCGCGGACATGGCCAAACGAGGCCAGAACCTCGTAGGACGAGCCCAAATACTTGTTGATCGTCTTGGCTTTCGCCGGCGACTCCACAATGACGATATTCATGTAGTTCCAGTAACTTATGGGGAAATTTGGGGCCGAATTCGATGAGATTCGGGTCGGCCCTTTCGTCCCGAACATGGGTGGTGAGGCCGTCGCTGTCAAATCGAGGGCTGTTGAGAGCCCTCCCGATGGGAAAAGTTTCATATCGAGAAAGTTGCAAAATACCACCTTTGAGTTGCGGTCCATGTCGGCGTAATGTTGCCGCGGGGCATGGATTCGGGTAGGGGCTGGTGACTAAGCCAGGAAAGAAACGGGCGGGCGCCGCATCGCGCGCGGCGGCAGGCTCGCGTCACGAGGAACCGGGAGAGGGCGGCGTCGAGGAGGCGGTCGCCTTCATCGCCGAGCAGGTCGGGGCCCTGCGCAAGCTTGCCGAGCGGCACAGGCTCGACGTGCTGCATTATCTTCTGGGCATGACCAAGCTGGAGGCCGACGAGCACCTGCGGCTGCGGAGCAAGCGCAGGCTGTCGTGAAGGGGGCGATGTGCTGCTCCAACGACGGTACGGTTAGCCGTTGCGGCTTGCCATTTTGGCCAATCCCAGGCCGAGATATGCGGCCGTGCCGAGGTCGCTCTCCGGCAACGAGCCGTCAATCAAGTGTGTTGCCAGGCCAAGCTGGCTACCCAAACGATTGCGGCCGCTCGGATCCTCGCCACCGGGAATATCCAGTCCGCACCAGAGCATGCCGTGCTGCGCGGCCAGAATGGAAAAGTAGGATAGTGTGTGGAGTTGATCGCCGCTTGCGCAGGCGCCCGTGGTGAACCCGGCTGCGATCGTGTTGGCCCAGCGCTGCTGGCTCCATCGATCACTTGAAGCATCGGCAAACGCTTTGAATTGAGCGGCTGGTCCGCCCATATAGGTCGGGCTGCCAAACGCAACTGCGTCGGCGCCATCGATCGTCTCCAGTAAGCTCTCATTCTGAAAACGGCCTGACACGATGTCGCCGCCGGTGATGCGACACAGCGTGACCTGCGCTCTGCCATCTGCTCCGCGCGCAACCGCATGCGCCGGCTTCTCGGTGGTGCCCGAGATGGAAAAATAGGCGATGGCGAGCAGGGGCATGGTGGTGCCAGCTTGGTGGGACCTCGCCATCTTTGACGCTGTCGATGTCTTGTACAAGTCCGCCATCCCGTCATTGCGAGTTGGGACGCTCGGGTACATGCCGACCCGCCTTCGATGAAAGTGGGTCAACCTGCGGAGCAATCGCGGGCTGTCGTAGCCGCGAAGACCGAGCGGAATCGGTCGCCAGGAGAGACAGCGCGCCGCTATCCCGCCGACCGCCGCCGCGGCGCCGGCCGCGGCTTCAGCGTCGTGTCCGCGGGGGCGAGCAGTCGCCCATCCTCCGCGCGCAGTTCGAGCTTCTTCACCGGTCGGCCTTTCTCGCGATCGACCAGGATGGTCGCGATCTCCGACGGGCGATCGTCGAATTCCTCGCTCCATTGGCGCAGCGCTACCAACACCGGAAAGACGCCGCGGCCCTTCGGCGTCAGCACATATTCCTCGTAAGGGCTGCTGTCGGAGGCGGGGGCCATCGTCAGGATGCCGTGATCGACCAGCGCGCGCAGCCGCGTCGACAAGATGTTCTTGGCCATGCCGAGCTTGCTCTGAAATTCGCCGAAGCGGCGCAGGCCGAACAGCGCTTCGCGGATGATCAGCAGCGACCACCAGTCGCCGATCGCCTCCAGCGATCGCGCGATCGGGCAGGCGTCCCCCTCGAAGCTCGTCCGTTTCACCATGATCTGGTCCTTTCGCGATCGCACGGTCCTGTCACCGTTCACGCGGTCCTGTGGTTGCATCTTAAAACCAGATGGCCTAGATGGCAATCATAGTTTTATGATGAAACCACTGGAGGCGAACGTGAGACTGAAGAACAAGACGGCCCTGATCACCGGCGGCAATAGCGGCATTGGACTGGCAACGGCAAAGCTGTTCGTGGCCGAGGGCGCCAAGGTGGTGATCACCGGGCGCAACAAGGAGACGCTCGAGGCGGCCGCGAAGGAGCTCGGGCCGAACGCGCTCGCGCTCGCCGCCGACGCCACCGACATTGCCGCGACCGAAGCTGCGATCAAGAAGGGCGCCGAAAAGTTCGGCAAGTTCGACATCCTGTTCGCCAATGCCGGCATCGCCGGCGGTACGCCGCTGGGGTCGGCCACGCTGGAGGTCTTCGAGAAGGTCATCAGCACCAATCTGACCGGCGTGTTCTTCACCGTTCAGTCCGCGCTGCCTTATCTCAACGACAATGCTTCCATCGTCCTCAACGGCTCGGTGATCTCCGTGCTCGGCATTCCCGGCTATTCGGCCTATGGCGCCGCCAAGGCCGGCGTGCGGGCGATGGCGCGGATCATGGCCTCGGAGCTCTCGCCGCGCGGCATTCGCGTCAACGTGGTCGCGCCCGGCGCGATCCGCACGCCGATCTGGGGACCTGCGACCGCGACGCCCGAAGCCGAGAAGGCGTTCGAGAAGCGGATCGCGCTGACGACGCCGCTGGGGCGCATTGGTGAAACAGATCACGTCGCCAAGACGGTGCTGTTCCTCGCCTCCGACGATTCCGCGCATGTGCAGGGCCAGGAAATCTTCGTCGACGGCGGCGCGGCTGCCTCTCCGAGCGGCGCGCCGATCTATCGCGGCTGATCAATCTTGGTGCAAATTGAATCGGTCGGCGCAGCGGCGAGCGGTTGCGCCGGCCGGTTCCCACGTCTCGCGCGTTGTACTTTTCTGAAACCTTTGCGTGAGGCGTTGAACCTTCGCTTGGTCTGCCAAGACCCTTTTACGGGCAGGGGTCACGAAGACTCATTTCAAGGGAGCCCGAAATGCCAAAGGCAGCTCGTATTATTTCCCCTATTTCAGCACCGCGTATTTACACCGAAAACACCGCCGTTCCCGCCAAGCGTTCCGACACCTCCGAGTTCATCGGGGTGGCTCTTTTTGCCGGCATCGGCCTGTTCGTTTCGCTCGTCGCCGTCATCCTCGGCATTCAGGGCGCCTGGTTTTAGCTTCGTCGACCGTGCACCGTTCGATCAGCCGCCGCAGGCGATGTTGCGGCGGCTGATGATGTGCGCGTTGCCTCAGGCCGCGTGAAGGGTGGTCGCCGCCTCAAGCGCGCTTGCGAGCGACTTCTCGCGATGCTCGGGCCCGACCTGGATTCCATCGGCGCTGATGAATTCGGGGTGATGGATGCCCATGAAACCGAACACCCCACGTAGATAGCTTTCGAGGTGCTCCAGCGACGCGGCAGGCGAGCCCGCGCCGTAATAGCCCCCGCGCGAGATCGCGAAGATCACGCGCTTGCCGCCGGCAAGGCCCTGCGGGCCGTTCGCGCCGTAGCTGAACGTCTTCCCCGCCACCAGAATACGGTCGATCCACGCCTTGAGCTGGCTGGGAATGGTGAAATTGTACATGGGCGCGCCGATCACGACGATGTCGGCGGCAAGGAATTCGTCCAGCGCGGCCTTGCTGGCGGCGAGATCGGGGCCGAGCTCCGCCGGCGCAGGCGCGCCTTGCGCGGCTGCGAGGTGCGAGCCGGAGAGATGGGCGAGCGGGCTCTGCGTCAGGTCGCGATAGACGATGTCGAGCGATGGCGTCGCCTGCCGCAGACGTTCGACAATGGCGGCGGAGACCTGCCGGGAAACGGAGTGGGGGCCGAGCACGCTGGAGTCGAGATGGAGGAGTTTCATTCGGGATCACCCTGGTATAAGTTTGTAACCAGAGCTACATGAGTGACTATCGAAATCCCCGCAAGAACGCACCTTTTTGAGCCATGGGCACATCCTTGAAACCTGCGCACATCGATTTGCCTGCCACGCCGATGCCGGATCGCGACCACGCGGACTGCCGTGGTGTCGCCTCGATCCTCGCGCGCGTCGGTGACAAATGGAGCGTGTTCGTCATCATGATGCTGAGTGACGGGCCGAAACGCTTCAACGAGCTCAAGCGCATGATCAACGGCATTTCGCAGCGGATGCTGACCTTGACGCTGCGCGGGCTCGAGCGCGACGGCCTGGTCACGCGCACGATCTTCCCGACCATTCCGCCGCGTGTGGACTACGAGCTGACCGAACTCGGCCGCGGACTGCAACAGCCGGTGAAGGCACTCGGCGAATGGGCGATCACGCATCAGCAGCAGATCGCCTCGGCGCGCACGCGCTTCGACGAGCGGAACACTCCTTAAAGCAGCGAGACCAAGCCACCGCCGTGGCGTTCGAGCCGGCCGGCGAGTTCGAGCTCGAGCAGCACGGTGCGCACGATGGCAGGCGAGGCGCCGGACATCCGCACGAGATCGTCAATCGTGACAGGGGCGGGGCCGAGCAGGCCGGTGATCTGATCGCGGTCGTGTCCTTGCGGGTCGCTTTCGAACGGCTCGCTGTCGGGCTCGCGCGCGGTGCGCATCAGCGGCCGCTCCATGATCGGTGCGACAGCGTTGACGACATCGGCGGCTTCGGTGACGAGCGTCGCGCCCTGCTTGATCAGATCGTTGGTGCCGGCGGCGCGCGGATCGAGCGGCGAGCCCGGCACCGCGAACACTTCGCGACCCTGTTCGGCGGCCATGCGCGCGGTGATCAGCGATCCCGAGCGATGCGCCGCCTCCACCACGACGACGCCGAGCGCGGCGCCCGAGATCAGCCGGTTGCGGCGCGGGAAGTCGCGGGCGCGCGGCTCGTGGCCGAGCGGCATCTCGGAGATCGCGGCACCCTTGCGGTCGAGGATCGAGGCCAGCAGATCGCCATGCTCCGGCGGATAGATGCAGTCATGGCCGCCGGCGAGCACCGCGATGGTGCCGCTCTCAACGCTGGCGCGGTGTGCGGCCTGATCGACGCCGCGGGCGAGGCCGGAGATGACGACAAAGCCGGCTTCGCCAAGCTCGCGGGCGAGCTGACCGGCGAATTTCAAACCTGCACCGGAGGCGTTGCGCGAGCCGACGATCGCGATCATCGGCCGCATCTGCGTTGCATTGTCGCCGCGCACGGCGAGCAGCGGCGGCGCATCGTCGAGCGTTGCCAGCCGCGCCGGATAACCGTCCTCGCCGGGCGCGAGCCAGGCAATTCCGAACTTGCGGCTCGCGGCGAGCTCGGCTTTCGCCTCGTCGGCGCTGCAGATGCGCGCCGATCGCTGCGCGCCGCCGCGGCGTGCGAGATCCGGCAGCCGCTCCAGCGCCGCGCACGCCGAGCCGAAATGCTCGACCAGCGACCGGAACGTGCGCGGCCCGACATTGTCGGACCGGATCAGCCGCAGGCGGTCGATCCTGTCGGCTTCGGTCAGCTCTACGCTTCGGTTGATGGCGTCCACGGCGGCTCCTTGCAGGCACAGCATGGAACAACCTGAGGGCGTGGGCAAGCGTGAGCTTGCGCGGCTTCGTCGCGATGCTAAAAGCGGTCCCAATAAGAAGGGTATTGCCATGATCTCACTCGCCGACCTCCAGCGCCGCATCGAAGCGGGCGAGCTTTCGCCCGAGGCCGCCATCGCGCAATCGCATGCAGCCATCGAGGCGCGGGAGAAGGAGGTCCACGCCTTCGTCCGTTACGACAGCTCGGCGAAGGCGCAAGGCACCGGGCCGCTGCGCGGCATCGCGGTCGGGATCAAGGACATCATCGACACCGCCGATTTTCCGACCGAGATGGGATCGTCGATCTATCGCGGCTGGCAGCCGCGCGCGGACGCGCCTGTCGTGATGATGCTGAAGCGGGCGGGCGCCACCATCATCGGCAAGACCACGACCACGGCGTTCGCCTCGCGCGATCCGACCCCGACGCTCAATCCGCACAATCTCGGGCATACGCCGGGCGGCTCGTCCTCGGGCTCGGCCGCGGCCGTCGGTGCCGGCATGATCTCGCTGGCGCTGGGTACCCAGACCGGCGGCTCGGTGATCCGGCCCGCCGCCTATTGCGGCACCGCCGCGATCAAGCCGTCGTTCCGCATGCTGCCGACGGTCGGCGTCAAATGCTATTCGTGGGCGCTCGACACCGTCGGTCTGTTCGGCGCCCGCGCGGAAGATCTCGCGCGCGGACTGCTCGCGATGACCGGCCGCACCGAATTCGCCGGCATCGTCCCGGCGAAGGCGCCGCGCATCGGCGTTATCAGGCAGGAGTTCGCCGGTGCGGTGGAGCCGGCCGCCGAGGAGGGGCTGCAAGCCGCGATCAAGGCGGCGACGCGGGCCGGCGCCAGCGTGCAGACCATCGATCTGCCGGAAGCGGTGCAGGAGGCCTGGCGCATCCATCCGATCATTCAGGACTTCGAGGCGCATCGCGCGCTCGCCTGGGAATTTTCCGAACGACACGACGAGATCGCGCCGATGCTGCGCGCCAGTCTCGATGCGACGGTCGGTCTCACACCCAAGGACTACGACGACGCACGCCGGATCAGCCGCCGCGGGCGCCGCGAGCTCGGCGAATTGTTCGAGGGGTTCGACGTGCTCCTGACCTATTCGGCGCCGGGCACGCCGCCGGCTAAGGAGCTCGCGAGCACCGGCGACCCCCGCTACAACAGGCTCTGGACGCTGATGGGTAACCCTTGCGTCAACGTGCCGGTGCTCAAGGTCAATGGCCTGCCGATCGGCGTGCAGGTGATCGCGCGCTTCGGCAACGACGCGCATGCGCTGGCGACGGCGTGGTTCCTGGAGCAGGCGCTGGCGAAATCAGGCTAGCGCAGGTTCGAGAGCGACGATGCGCTGGCCGGATGCGGCCGGCGCTGCGCAGTGATCTGGACCTTGCTTGAGCCAGCGCCCGGCGGCTTCGCGGCCGCTGCGGTGCAGCGCGCGAATGAAGCCGCGGCCGAGATCGGTGGACGAGCGCTGCGCCAGGCCGTCGACGAAATCTTCTGCGGCGATCCTGGACAGCCGCAACGCCGATGCGGCCTGCGATTGCGCCCATTCCATCGCCGCGATCTCGGCATTGAGGGCGGCGTTGGCCGCGATCTGATCCAGCCTGCGGTCGATCGCGGCGAGTGTGATCGGCACGTAGCTGTCGCGCGCCGGCGTGACCTGGACCAGCAGGATTTCGGCGCTCGTCGTGTCCTGCACGAGCCGCAGCAGGGGCGGATTGCCGCCGAGGCCGCCATCCCAATAAGCCTCGCCGTCGATCTCGACCGCGCAATGAACCAGCGGTGGACAGGTCGAGGCCAGCGCGACGTCGGCGGTGATCACGTCGTTGCGGAAGATCTGCTGCTGCCCGTCACGGATCCGGGTGGCTGCGATCAGAAGCTTCGGGCAGCGCGGGTCGCGCAAGGCGGAAAAATTGATGTCGCGGGACAGTGCCTGCCGCAGCGGATCGAGATCGAACGGATCGAACTGGCCGGAGCGCAGCGTCGGACCGAACGCGACCGAGCTTCCCGCCGGCGAGAAGCCGCCGATCAGCATCAGCGATCGGAACGAGGCTTCGTGCATCAGCCGGATCCAGAACCGATTCAGCCGCGCGCGGGCGCCTTCACGGCCGCCCTCGGCGAAGCCGGAAGCGAGCAGCAGCGCGTTGATGGCGCCGGCGCTGGCGCCGCTGATGGTGTCGATCGCGATGGATGGCTCTTCCAGCAGCCGCTCCAGCACGCCCCAGGTGAACGCAGCGAAGGTGCCGCCGCCCTGGAGGGCCAGCGACAATTTTCGCGGCGGCCATTGCCGCGGCGTTCGATCGTGTGTGACGGTCGCTGCGACAGCCACGATTTCGATCGGTGTCCGCGCTTCCACGATCGGATCGGGCTCGCGCTGTGGGACGGAAGCAGGCGCTGGAGCGACAAGCGGCGAGGGCGCACTAGACCAGATGTCCGTCGTCGAGAGCAGCCGGCTTGCCGCGGTGCAGGCAGCACCTCGCAAATCGCCATCGTCTTGCGCGCTGAGAATCTTCTCGCTCATTCTGAGCAACCGCGTAGAGCTATGCCCATGATCAGGGCCAAGCCAGGAACCCGTTCGTCCATACAGCCGTGATTCGGCTGCAAGTTGCGAACACCGTTTGAGATATAATGCAGAAGGGGTGCCGCGGTATCCGTGGATTCCCGGCTTATGCCTTCTCGCCGATCCGGCTTTCCTTGCCCGATTGCAGCCGCTTGATGTTCTCGCGATGGGCGTAGAACAAGAGCAGCGTCAGCACCGCGGCCATCGCCGCAAGTGCGAGATGGCCGAACCACCACAGGAACAGCGGCGTGATGAAGGACGCCACCAGCGCCGAGAGCGAGGAAAAGCGGGTGGTGAAGGCGGTCGCGAGCCATAAAAGGCAAAACACCAGCGCGGCCGGCCAGAACAGCCCGAGCAGAATGCCGATATAGACCGCGACGCCCTTGCCGCCGCGGAACTTGAGCCAGACCGGGAAGAGATGACCGAGGAAAGCGCCGAGTCCGGCCAGCATCGCGGCGTTGGGACCGGCGATGTAGCCGGCGATCACCACCGCCACGGTGCCCTTGAGCGCGTCGAGCAGCAGGGTCGCCGCGGCCAGACTCTTCCGTCCGGTGCGCAGCACATTGGTGGCGCCGATACTGCCCGAGCCGATCGAGCGAATATCCTGCGTGCCGGCGAGCCTGGTCAGGATCAGTCCGAACGGAATCGAGCCGAGCAGGTAGCCGATGACGAAAGCGACCGGCAGAAACAATTCAAGCGCCATGTCTGCAAATTCCCTGGCTGCAGCTCCGCACGTCAGACATGCTCGTACACTGTCCGCCCGCCGACAATGGTGCGCACCACGCGGCCTGTAAAGCGGGCCTCGTCGAACGGGGTGTTCTTGCAGGGCGATTTGAGGTCGGCGGGATCGACCACCCAGGGCACATCGGGGTCGATCACGATGACGTCGGCGGGGCTGCCCGTGCGCAGGGTTCCGCCAGGCAATCCCAAAATCTCGGCCGGCCGGGTCGACATCGCCCGGATCAGCGTCTTGAGGTCCAATTCGTCATTGTGCACGAGGCGCAGGCCAGCCGGGAGCATGGTCTCCAGCCCGATGGCGCCGGGGGCTGCTTCTGCGAAAGGCAGGCGCTTGACCTCGACGTCCTGCGGGTTGTGGTCGGACATGATGACGTCGACGAGGCCGGAGGCGACGGCGGCGACCAGCGCGCGGCGGTCGTCCTCGGTGCGCAGCGGCGGCGACAGCTTCAGGAACGAACGGTAAGGGCCGATGTCGTTCTCGTTCAGCGCAAGGTGGTTGATCGAGGCTGAGGCCGTCACGGCGAGGCCGGCGTCGCGGGCGCGCTTGAGCACGTCGAGCGACTCGATGCAGGTCAGCGACGCCGCGTGATAGCGGCCGCCGGTGAGCGCGACCAGGCGCATGTCGCGCTCCAGCATCACGGCCTCCGCCGCGTTCGGGATGCCCATCAGGCCCAGCCGCGAGGCGAACTCGCCCTCGTTCATCACGCCTTCGCCGACGAGATCGCGATCCTCGGTGTAGTGCACGATCAGCGCGTCGAAATCGCGCGCGTAGGTCAACGCGCGGCGCATCACCTGCGCATTGCTCACGCTCTTGTCGCAGTCGCTGAAGGCGATCGCGCCGGCCGCCTTGAGGAGGCCGAACTCGGTCATCTCCTCGCCGTGCATTCCCTTGGTCAGCGCCGCCATCGGCTGGATGTTGACGATCGCGGTGTCACGGGCGCGACGCATCACGAAGTCGACGGTCGCCGAGTTGTCGATCACCGGCAGGGTATCGGGCTGGCAAATGATGGTGGTGATGCCGCCGGTCGCAGCCGCCTGGCTCGCGGACGCAAAGGTCTCGCGATGGCTGAAGCCGGGCTCGCCGACGAAGGCGCGCATGTCGATCAGGCCGGGTGCGACGATCTTGCCGGCGCAGTTGACGACGTCGGTGCCCTCGGGGACGCCGGCAGCGCCAATGCCGCGGCGGGTCTCCCGGATGATGCCGTCGGCAATCAGGACATCGCCGGGGCCATCGAAATCCCTGCTGGGGTCGACGACGCGGGCATTGGCAAGCAGGATGGGTCGGCGGTCGGTCAACATGAGCATCACGCGTTCGGCAGGTTGCGGGCGAGCGCTTCCAGCACCGCCATGCGCACGGCCACGCCCATCTCCACCTGTTCGCGAATCAGGGACTGCGCGCCGTCCGCGACCGCGGTGTCGATCTCGACGCCGCGGTTCATGGGGCCGGGATGCATGACGAGGGCGTCTGGCTTGGCGTAGGCGAGCTTCTTCTGGTCCAGCCCGAAATAGTGGAAATACTCGGAAGTCGACGGCACGAAGGAGCCGTTCATGCGCTCGCGCTGGAGCCGCAACATCATGACGATGTCGGCGCCGTTGAGTCCCTCGCGCATGTCGCGCGCGACCTCGACGCCCATCCGCTCGATGCCGGGCGGCAGCAGCGTGGAGGGGCCGACGACGCGGACGCGGGCGCCCATCGCGTTGAGCAGGATGATGTTGGAGCGGGCCACGCGCGAATGCAGCACGTCGCCGCAGATCGCGACGACTAGGCCCTCAAGCCGGCCCTTGTTGCGGCGGATGGTCAGCGCGTCGAGCAGGGCTTGTGTCGGATGCTCATGCGCGCCGTCGCCGGCATTGATCACGGAACCGTCGACCTTGCGGGCCAGCAGTTCCACCGCGCCGGAGGCGTGATGGCGCACCACCAGGATATCCGGATGCATGGCGTTGAGCGTCATGGCGGTGTCGACCAGCGTCTCGCCCTTTTTGATGGACGAGGAGGACACCGACATGTTCATGACATCGGCGCCCAGCCGTTTGCCGGCGAGCTCGAACGAGGATTGGGTCCGGGTGGAAGCCTCGAAGAAGAGGTTCACCTGCGTCCGTCCACGCAGGACGGTGCGCTTCTTGTCAACCTGGCGGTTGAGCTCGACATATTCTTCGGACAGGTCGAGGAGGCCGGTAATGTCGGCCGCGGAAAGGCCCTCGATGCCCAGCAAATGCCGGTGGCCGAGGACGAAGGTCGATTTCGATGTCATTAAAGCGAGAGCTATAGGCGGGGATGGCGGGGGGGGCAAGGGCCAAAGCCCGGGCGGGGAGTTATCCCCCGGTAGTGCTCCTTCCTCCGTCATGCCCGGGCTTGTCCCGGGCATCCACGTTCTTGCACGCTCGGCGCAAAAAGGGCGTGGATGGCCGGGACAAGCCCGGCCATGACGATGCGGAGGGATATTGTGAGATCACTTGTAATTGCGGCCATAGCCATAACCATAGTGTCGTCAGCCCACGCCCAATCGCTTCCCGGCGGTTTCGTCTATTTGCACGATATCGACCCCAGCATCATCCAGGACATCCGCTATGCCACCTCGAACAATTTCGTCGGCCGTCCGCTCGCCGGCTACGGCGCGGGCGAATGCGTGGTGAAGCGGGAGGTTGGGCTGCGGCTGAAGGCGGTCCAGCAGGAACTGGCGGCGCAAAATCTCTCGCTGAAAATGTTCGACTGCTACCGGCCGGCGCGGGCCTCGCTCGACATGGTCAGGTGGTCGCAGAACGGCCACGAGACGGCCGCCGAGCGGCGCTACAATCCCAAAATTCCCAAGACCGAGCTGTTCCGCCTCGGCTACATCGCAAGCCGCTCGCAGCATTCGACGGGCGCGGCGCTCGATCTCACGCTGGTCGATCTCAAGGCGGACAATTCAGGCAAATACGACCCGTCAAAGTCCTACGCTGATTGCACGGCGCCGGTCGAGGCGCGATTGCCGGAGGGCAGCGTCGACATGGGCACGGGCTATGACTGCACCGACGTGAAAGGGCACACCGCCGCATCGACGATCAGTCCGGATCAGCGCGCCTGGCGCAAGCGGCTGGTGGCTGCGATGGCGAGGCAAGGCTTTGTGAACTATGCGAAGGAGTGGTGGCACTTTTCGCTGCCGGGAGCGGGCGGTGCGCCGTATGATTTCCCGATCCAGCCGCGGCGGAACTGATTCCGCGCCGAGGACACGAGATGACCCAGCCCAGCTTCGCGACCCACGAGGTCTTCAACCAGTCACCGCCGTTCGAGGACGTCGATCTCTTCGCCGCGGACCAGCCGCTGGTCGCGGCGGTCAGGGTCAATGGCGCTGCGGCGGCGGAACCGGAGCTCTCGGAGTTCGGCAAGCATTGGGGCTCGGCTGCGATGGCCGATCGGGGACGCGTCGCGAACGAGAACACGCCGAAGCTGCGCACCTTCGATGCCAAGGGCAATCGGCGCGACCAGGTCGAGTTTCATCCGGCCTATCACGAACTGATGGCCCGCAGCGCCCGTGCCGGCGTGCACAATTCGACTTGGACCGCGGATGGAAGACCCGCGGGCGATGCCGCCGAGGTGGTCCGCGCGGCGAAATTCTACATGGCCTCGCAGGTCGAGACCGGCCATCTCTGCCCGATCACGATGACGCGCGCCTCCGTGGCGGCGCTGGCGATGCAGCCTGATCTGCTCGCCAAGGTGATGCCGGTGCTGTCGACGAAAAGCTACGATCCCACCTTCGCGCCGTGGTGGGAGAAGCGCGGTATGACGCTCGGCATGGGCATGACCGAGAAGCAGGGCGGTACCGACGTGCGCGCCAACATGACGCGCGCGGTGCGCGACGGAGGCGCCTACCGCATCACCGGCCACAAATGGTTCATGTCGGCGCCGATGTGCGATGCCTTCCTGGTGCTCGCGCAGGCGGACCAGGGACTGACCTGTTTCTTCATGCCGCGCTTCGCGCCGGGCGGTTCGGTGAACGCGATCCAGTTCCAGCGGCTGAAGGACAAGCTCGGCAACCGCTCCAACGCGTCATCCGAGGTCGAGTTCGTCGGTGCCTATGCGGAAGCCGTCGGCGATGAGGGCAAGGGCATCCGTACCATCATCCAGATGGTGCAACTGACGCGGCAGGATTGCGCGATCGCCTCGGTCGGCCTGATGCGCTCGGGGCTCGCCCACGCGCTGCATCACACCCGGCACCGCAGCGTGTTCCAGAGACATCTCGCCGATCAGCCGCTGATGCAGGCGGTACTCTCGGACATGGCGCTGCATGTGGAGGCGAGCACGGCTGTGGTGATGCGGCTCTGCCGCGCCTTCGATCGGACGCCGCTCGATCCGGCGGAAGCCGCCTACATGCGGCTGCTGACGCCTGCGATCAAATACTGGACCTGCAAGAGCGCGCCGCCGTTTCTCTACGAAGCCATGGAATGCCTCGGCGGCAACGGCTATGTCGAGGACGGCATTCTGGCGCGGCACTACCGGGAGTCGCCGGTCAACGCGATCTGGGAGGGCTCGGGCAACGTCATGTGTCTCGACGTGCTGCGCGCGCTCTCGCGCGAGCCGGAGGCAGCGATGTCGGTCCTGCAAGCGCTTGCTGCCGAGACCAAAAGTCTGCCAGGGGCAGGCGAGACGGCGGGATTCATCGGCAAGAGCTTCGGCCGCCCGGATGGCGAGCGCGTAGCGCGCCTTGCGGTCGAGAAGCTGGCGCTGCTTGCGGCCGCCGCCGCGCTCAACGGCGTGTCACCGCGTCAAGCAGAACTGTTCGCGGCCACGCGCCTCGCCACGAACCACGCCAGCATGTACGGCGCGGTCGAGCTCGAGAGCGGCGACGTGCGCACGCTGCTGGAGCGGGCGCTGCCGTGAGCCTGCCAAACGAAAGCCTCCTGATGGACTCCCTCAATCCCGATCTGCCGCCGCTCACCGAGACGCCGGCGCCGCCGCGAGTCTGGAAGTTCTGGGGCACGGCGCTGTGGGGCATCGCCATCTTCGCAGCCATGTTCGTCGGGCAGATCGGGGCCATCGTCTATCTGGTCTGGGTCGCCCGTGACCCAATCGACCTCGCATCGATGCAGCACATCGGTCGCGAGCCGGCGTCGCTCGCGTTTTCGGTCACGATGGGCCTGCCGGCGACGATGGCCGCGGTGTGGCTGGCCATCCGCATCAAGAAAGCCTCCTTCGTCGACTATCTCGCGTTCTATTGGCCGTCCTGGAAGCAACTCCTGTTCGGCGCCGTCGGGCTGATCCTGATCGTGGTCGCCTGGGAGACGATGTCGCGGAGTCTGGGCCGCGAGGCGACGCCTGGCTTCATGACCGACCTGTTGAAATCCGGCCGCGACAAGGGCGCGGCATTGATGCTGCTGTTCGCCTTCAGCGTGGCCGCGCCGATGTCCGAAGAGGTCCTCGCCCGCGGCTTTCTGTTTCGCGGCTGGTCGGCGAGCTTCCTGCGCGTGCCCGGCGCCATCATCCTGTCGTCGCTGGTGTGGACGGTCGTGCATCTGCAATACGACCTGTACTTCCTCGCCGAGGTCTTCTCCATCGGCCTGTGGTTCGGCTACATGCGCTACCGCAGCAGCTCGCTCTGGCTCACGATCGTGCTGCACGCGCTGAACAATCTGACGGCAGTGGTGCTGACGATGTGGCTCGGGAGTTAGGCCACCAGCGCGATCGCGATCGGCATCGTGATCGCCGCCAAAATCGTCTGCAGCGTGATGATCTGCGCCAGCAGCGGGGCATCGCCGCCCATCTGGCGGGCCAGCACATAGGCGCTGGTGGAGGTCGGCACCGCGGCGCAGATCGCGACGATCGCGAGGCTGTCGCCGGATAGTCCGAACCAGACGGCGAGCACCAGCGCGACCACGGGCATCAGCACCAGCTTGAACACCACGCCGATAGCCGCGCCCGCGCTGGGACGGAGCAGGCCTTCAAGATGCAGTCCGGCGCCGGTGACGAGCAGGCCGATGGCGAGCGAGGAGCGGCCGAGTGCGTCCGCCACCTCATGCCAGATCTTCGGCAATGGCAGGTGGATGACGTTGACGACGAGCCCGATCACGCAGGCCCAGATCAGGGGATTGCGGACAACCGTCATGACAACGGTGCGCGCGGATTGCTTCTTCGGCGCTGCGTAGTGCGCGAGCACCGCGACGCTGAGGACGTTGACCAGCGGAATGATTGCCACCATCGCGACGGAGGCGAGCGCCAGCCCGACCTCGCCGAACATATTGGCGGAGACGGACAGCGCCACATAGGTCTGCCAGCGGATCGCGCCCTGGAAGATCGAGGTGAAGGCGGGGCCGTCGATATCGAGCCGCGACAGGGCGGGGCGGAGCGCGAGGCAGAGCAGCGACATCGCGAGCGCCGACAGCAGCAGCGCGCCGCCGACGCCTGCGACCGGGACCTTGGACAGGTCGGCCTTCACCAGCGTCTGGATCAGCAGCATCGGAAACAGCACGAAATAGGTCAGCCGCTCAAGCCCGTTCCATTGCGTATCGAGCCGCATCAGGGTGCGCTTCAGCACCACGCCGAGCACGATCAGGATAAAGACGGGGAGGAGCGCCGCGATCACGACGGCCATGGATCAGTCAGGCCCCGGGGCTGCGCGCAAATTGGCGAGGCGGTCGAGCGCGCCTTGCAGGATGAAGATCGCGGCGTGCTCGTCGATCACTTCGGCGCGCTTGGCGCGGCTGACGTCCATGCCGATCAGTTCGCGCTCGACAGCGGCGGTCGACAGACGCTCGTCCCAGAGGCCGATGGGCAGCGCGGTCAGGCCGGCGAGGTTGCGGGCAAACGCCCGGGTCGATTGCGCGCGCGGGCCCTCGCTGCCGTCCATGTTGATGGGCAGGCCGAGCACGAAGCCGACGGCCTTGCGTTCACTGGCGATCGCGAGCAGCCGGGCGGCATCCTGCTTGAACGCCTTGCGCTGGATCGTTTCGACGCCGGTAGCTAACCGGCGGTCTGGATTGGAGACGGCAACGCCAATTGTCTTGGTGCCGAGATCAAGGCCGACCAACCCGCCGCGTTCGGGCCAGTGGGTTGCAGCATCGACGAGAGGCAGGATAAGAGCCGGCATGGTGTTAGCGCATATCACGCGTCGCGCTACGGAGTGAACCCGGAACATGGATGCGCTGACATTATTCGGCTTGCTCGCCGTGACAGCGATGCTGGTCGCTTACGCCCTGGAAGACCGCAGCCACTGGTTCGTGCTGATGTTCGCAATGGCCTGCGTGCTCGGTTCGGCTTACGGCTTCCTGCAAGGGGCCTGGCCGTTTGGCGTGGTCGAGGCGATCTGGGCCGTCGTGGCGCTGCGGCGCTGGCATCTCAGGCCGCGATGACGTCGTCGTCTTGCTTCAGGCAGGCGGCAAACCCGTTCAGTGCACTGGTTTGATGTCCGGCACGACGCTGGATGAAGAGCGTCTCGACCTGCGCGTGCGAATGGCTCAGCGCGTGGATCGAGACGCTGCCGTTGATCGCACTGCGTTCGACCACGGCGCGTGGCAGCAGTGTCACGCCCATGTCGGCGGCGACACAGCCGATCATGCCGTCGAGCGTGCCGAGTTCGAAGCGTGCGGCTGACGGCCAGCCGAACTCGACAAAGATTTGTTCCAGCCGCTGGCGGTAGGTGCAGCCCGTGCGGAACGTCAGTGCGGTCGGGCCCGAGTCCGGCGTGCCGGCGCGCAGCTCGGCGAGCGTGGCCCAGCGCCGCGCACTGACCAGCACCAGCTCTTCGCGGAACGCGCTTGTCGCGGTAAGATCGGAATGCACGATCGGACCTGCGACGAAGGCGCCGTCGAGCGTGCCTTCGAGCACGCAGGCGACGAGGTCGGCGGTGGGCGCGGTGCGCAGGCTCAGCCGGACGGCGGGAAAGCGGCGATGATAATCGGCCAACAGCGGCGGCAGCCGCACCGCTGCGGTCGTTTCCATCGAGCCGATCGCGAGCGGTCCCTTGGGCTCGCCGTCGTCGCAGGCCGCGAGCACGGCCTCGCGCGCTAGTGCGGACATCCGTTGCGCGTAAGGCAAAAGGCGCTTGCCCGCGCCGGTCAGGGTCATGCCGCGGCTATGGCGTTCGAACAGCGGCGTGCCGATCTCGGCTTCCAGTGCCTTCACGCGCTGGGTGACGTTCGACTGCACCGTGTTGAGCTCTTCGGCCGCGCGGGTGATGCCTCCGGTCCGGGCGACGGCGGCGAAGGTCTGGATGTCGCTGAGTTCCATAACATCGTTTCGCTTTTGAGATGGTAGCGTTCGTTAGAATTCAATTTTAGAGAATGGTATTCTGAACTAATGTTTGTGTCGAGAGCGGAGGAGCCATGCCGATCACCACGCCGCTGACCCAGCTCCTGGGGATCAAACATCCGATCCTGCTGGCTCCAATGGACACGATCGCCGGCAGCCGGCTGACACGGGCTGTCAGCGAGGCCGGCGGCTTCGGGATCCTGGGTGGTGGCTACGGCGATCAGGAACGGCTCGAGGCCGAGACCAGGCAACTAAGCGGCTTTGCTTCGTTCGGTATCGGCTTCATCACGTGGAGCCTGGCAAGACAGCCAAGACTTCTCGACATCGCACTCGACGCCAATCCGCAAGCGATCATGCTGTCATTCGGCGATCCCGCACCATTTGCAGCGCGCATCAGGGCGTGCGGGGCGCGCTTGATCTGCCAGGTGCAGAGCGAGGACATGGCGAAGCAAGCGCTCGATGCCGGTGCGGACATCCTGATCGCGCAGGGTACCGAAGCCGGCGGCCACGGCGCATCGCGCACAACCGTCGATATCGTACCTGCGATCGTCGATCTCACGGCCGGCCGCGTGCCGGTGGTTGCCGCCGGCGGAATTGCCGATGGTCGCGGGCTCGCCGCGATGATGATGCTGGGCGCCTCCGGCGTGCTGATCGGCACGCGCTTCTATGCGAGCGTGGAGGCCAATGGCGCGGAGGAAGCCAAGCAGCGCATTCGCGACGCTGATCCCAATGACACGGTGCGTGGCGTCATCGTCGACTGGTCACGCAGCCTGTTCTGGCCGGCCCCGTTCACCGCGCGAACGCTGGTCAACGATCATATCAGGCGCTGGACCGGCCGCGAGGTCGAGCTGATGCAGCGCGCCGCCGAGGTGACCGTCGAATTTGCCGCGGCAAGGGCCGCGGGCAATTTCGAGGTCGCCGCGGTCTTTGCCGGCGAGGCCGTCGGCCTGATCCATGATATTCCGTCCGCCGCCGAAATCGTCGAACGGATCGCGACCGAGGCCGAGCAACTGCTAGCCGGCCGGCGTAATTCCAGCGTGTCCGCCTAAACTGCGAGAGAACAACCATGTGGCCGAACCGTCGATTGATCGATCTCTTCAAGACCGAATTCCCGATCGTGCTGGCGCCGATGGCCGGCGTGATGGACGCGGAGCTGGTGATCGCCGTTGCGCAAGGCGGGGGCCTCGGCTCGCTGCCGAGCGCGATGCTGTCGCCGGAGAAAGCGCGCGAGCAGGTCAACATCATCCGGCAGCGCGTCTCCGCGCCGGTCAACATGAACTTCTTCTGCCACACACCGGTCGAGCTCACGGCCGAGGCGGAGACGCGCTGGAAGCAGCGCCTTGCGGGCTACTACCGCGAGCATGGCCTCGATCCCGCCGCACCCATCAATGCCGCGAACCGCGCGCCGTTCGACGCCGGCTTCTGCGAGGTCGTGGAGGAGCTGAAGCCCGAGATCGTCAGCTTCCACTTCGGCCTGCCGGAGGCCGCGCTGCTCAAGCGGGTCAAAGCGGCAGGATGTCTCGTCATCTCCTCGGCGACGACGGCGAAGGAAGCGGTCTGGCTCGAGCAGCACGGCGCTGATGCGGTGATCGCACAAGGCGCGGAGGCTGGCGGCCATCGCGGCATGTTCCTGACCGACAAGATCTCGGAACAGCCCGGCACCTTTGCGCTGGTGCCGCAGGTGGTCGACGCGGTGAAGGTCCCGGTGATTGCGGCCGGCGGCGTCGCGGATGGCCGCGGCATCGCGGCGGCGTTCGCGCTCGGCGCATCCGGCGTGCAGATCGGAAGCGCCTATCTGCGCTGTCCGGAATCCAAGGTCAGTGCGGCGGCCCGCGCGGCGCTCGCTGAGGGGCGGGATGATTCCACTGTCATCACCAATGTCATGACCGGGCGGCCGGCGCGCGGCGTCCAGAACCGCCTGATGCGCGAGGCCGGCCCTATTTCGCCGGACGCGCCGCCATTTCCCCATGCCGCAACGGCGCTGGGACCGCTGAAGGCGGCGGCGGAGAAGCAGGGCAGGGTCGATTTCACCAATCTCTGGGCCGGGCAGGCCATCGCCCTCGGCCGCGAGGTCCCGGCAGCCGAATTGACCCGCGATCTCGCCAAATCGGCGCTTGCCCGGATGAAGGCGCTGGGCGGATAGGTCCCTAAAGCGCGATGAGCTTCGCGTGAAGCCTCATCGTGCTTTAGGTTCTTGTTTGCGCATGATCTTTTCGGAAAACCGCTTCACACTTTTCCGGATCATGCGCTGGCGCCGGTTGCGGCGCAAAAGCGGCCTCTGCTATACGGCACATAGGTTTTTGCCGTGAGAGGCCTTATATAATGTCCGTCGACGCCGCTACCGTCCGCCGCATCGCGCATCTGGCGCGCATTGCGGTTTCCGAGGGCGAGGTTCCGCATCTGCAGGGCGAGCTCAACGCCATGCTCGCCTTTGTCGAGCAGCTCTCGGAGGTCAATGTCGAGGGCGTGGAGCCGATGACCTCGGTCACCCCGATGCAGATGAAAAAGCGGCAGGATGTGGTCAATGACGGCGAGATCGCCGACGATATCGTTGCCAACGCGCCTGCAACCGAAGGTCACTTCTTTCTGGTGCCGAAGGTCGTCGAGTAATTTACATAGCGTTTTCGAGCGAAGTGGAAGCCGGTTCGCGGAAAGAAAACGCGTCAAACTAAAGAGTCTTAGGACGAAGTCCGATGTGCATGCTTTGCGACGACGAGAAGGCCTATCAGGCTTACATGAACTATCTCGACAAAATGGAGCGGCAGGGCAAGGCTGCCGACCCCAACGTCGCCGTCAATGCCGTGCTCGACGAGATCGAGGCGGCTGCGAAAGCGGCCACCAAGAAAGACGACCCGGCCAACGACAAATCCCTGTCTCCGTTCTTCTGCAGCCCGATCAATAAATGACCGATTTGACATCGCTGACGCTCACGGAGGCCCGCAAGGGCCTCGCGGCAAAGACTTTCACGTCCCTCGAGCTGACCGACGCGCATCTGAACGCGATCGAAGCCGCCCGCGTGCTCAATGCTTTCGTCATGGAGACGCCCGACCGCGCGCGCGACATGGCGAAGGCCGTCGACGAGAAGATCGCCAAGGGTGACGCGGGGCCGCTTGCCGGCATTCCGCTCGGGATCAAGGACCTGTTCGCGACCAAGGGCGTGCGCACCACGGCGTGCTCGAAAATCCTCGGCAACTTCGTGCCGACTTACGAGTCCACGATCACCTCGCAGCTGTGGCGCGACGGCGCGGTGATGCTGGGCAAGCTCAACAATGATGAGTTCGCGATGGGCTCGTCGAACGAGACCTCGTGCTTCGGCCCGGTCGGCAATCCCTGGCGGCGTGATGGCTCCAACACGACGCTGGTGCCGGGCGGCTCGTCTGGCGGCTCGGCCTCCGCCGTGGCGGCTCTGCTCTGCATGGGCGCGACCGCGACCGATACCGGCGGCTCGATCCGCCAGCCGGCGGCGTTCACCGCGACCGTCGGCATCAAGCCGACCTATGGCCGCTGCTCGCGCTGGGGCATCGTCGCCTTTGCCTCCTCGCTGGACCAGGCTGGTCCGATCGCGCGCAGCACGCGCGATGCCGCGATGCTGCTGCGCTCGATGGCTGGCCACGATCCCAAGGATACGACCTCGGTCGATATGGCTGTGCCGGACTACGAGGCTGCGATCGGCAAGTCCGTGAAGGGCATGAAGATCGGCATCCCCAAGGAATACCGTCTCGACGGCATGCCGGCCGAGATCGAAAAGCTTTGGGAAGCGGGCGCGGCCTGGCTGAAAGCGGCCGGCGCCGAACTCGTCGAAGTGTCACTGCCGCACACCAAATACGCGCTGCCGGCCTATTACATCGTGGCGCCGGCGGAGGCGTCCTCCAATCTCGCGCGCTACGACGGCGTGCGCTTCGGCCTGCGCGAGCAGGGCCGGAACATCAACGAACTCTACGAGAACACCCGCGCCGAAGGTTTTGGCGCTGAGGTGAAGCGCCGCGTCATGATCGGCACCTACGTGCTCTCGGCCGGCTATTACGACGCCTATTATTTGCGCGCCCAGAAGGTGCGCACGCTGATCAAGAAGGACTTTGAGGATTGCTTCGCCAAGGGCGTCGACGCGATCCTGACGCCGGCGACGCCGTCGGCGGCCTTCGGCATCGGCGAGAAAGGCGGCGCGGACCCGGTCGAGATGTACCTCAACGACATCTTTACGGTGACCGTGAACATGGCGGGCCTGCCGGGCATCGCCGTGCCCGCCGGCAAGGACGCGCAGGGCCTGCCGCTCGGCCTGCAGCTGATCGGCCGGCCCTTCGACGAGGAGACGCTGTTCTCGCTCGGCGAGGTGATCGAGCAGGCCGCCGGCCGCTTCACGCCGGCGAAATGGTGGTGAAGATGGCGGCGTATATCGCCAGCCTCGACGGCGCCGCGCCGGCGCCGGATCTCAGCGCGCCGCTCGCCGCACTGTGGTGGGCCGCCAAGGGCGACTGGGACGAGGCGCACAAGATCGTCCAGGACGAGAGCGGCCGCGCGGCCGCCTGGGTGCACGCCTACCTGCATCGCGTCGAGGGTGACCTCGGCAATGCCGGCTATTGGTATCGCCAGGCTGGCCAGCCCGTGGCAACGGATTCATTACAGGCAGAGTGGGAGCGGATCGCTGCCACGCTGCTCGGGAGCAAGCCATGAACGCACCCCACAAACTTCTCAAGGGCTCAACCGGTGACTGGGAGATGGTCATCGGCCTGGAGGTCCACGCTCAGGTGACGTCGAACGCGAAGCTGTTCTCCGGCGCCCCCACCGCATTCGGCGGCGAGCCGAACTCGCACGTGTCGCTGGTCGACGCGGCGATGCCGGGCATGCTGCCTGTGATCAACGAGGAATGCGTCAGACAGGCTGTCCGGACCGGCCTCGGGTTGAACGCGCAGATCAATCTGCGTTCGGTGTTCGACCGGAAGAACTATTTCTATCCGGACTCGCCGCAGGGCTACCAGATCAGCCAGTACAAGTCGCCGATCGTCGGCGAAGGCGAGGTCGTGGTCGAACTGGACGGCGGCAGGACCGCCACGATCGGCATCGAGCGGCTGCATCTGGAACAGGACGCCGGCAAATTGCTGCACGATCAGTCGCCGACCATGTCCTATGTCGATCTCAACCGCTGCGGCGTAGCGCTGATGGAGATCGTGTCGAAACCCGACATCCGCGATGCCGAGCAGGCCAAGGCCTATGTGACCAAGCTGCGCTCGATCCTGCGCTATCTCGGCACCTGCGACGGCGACATGGAGAAGGGATCCTTGCGCGCCGACGTCAACGTCTCCGTGCGCAAGCCCGGCGCGCCGCTGGGCACCCGCTGCGAGATCAAGAACATGAACTCGATCACCTTCATCGGCCAGGCGATCGAGTACGAGGCCCGGCGCCAGATCGAAATCCTCGAGGACGGCGGCGCGATCGACCAGGAGACCCGGCTCTACGACCCCAACAAGGGCGAGACGCGGTCGATGCGGTCCAAGGAAGAGGCGCACGACTATCGCTACTTCCCCGATCCCGACCTGCTGCCGCTGGAGTTTTCGCAAAGCTTCGTCGACGAGTTGACGGCTGAGCTCCCCGAGCTGCCGGACCAGAAGAAGACGCGCTTCGTCGCGGATCTCGGCCTGTCGGCCTACGACGCCAGCGTGCTGGTCGCCGAGCGCGAGAGCGCGGTGTTCTACGAGACCGTGCTGGGGAAGCTCGCCAACCGCGCGCGCGACGGCAAGGTCGCCGCGAACTGGGTCATCAACGAGCTGTTCGGTCGTCTCAACAAGGAAGGCCGGGATATTACGGACTCTCCGGTCGATGCCGCACAGCTCTCAGGGATCATCGACCTGATCGGCGAGGGTACGATCTCCGGCAAGATCGCCAAGGATCTGTTCGAGATCGTCTGGCAGGAGGGCGGCGATCCCCGCGCACTGGTCGAAAGCCGCGGCATGAAGCAGGTCACGGATCTTTCGGCGATCGAAAAGGTTGTCGACGACATCATCGCGGCCAATCCCGACAAGGCGGCGCAGGTCAAGGACAAGCCGCAGTCACTCGGCTGGTTCGTCGGCCAGGTGATGAAGGCATCCGGCGGCAAGGCCAACCCGCAGAGCGTCAACGAGTTGCTCAAGTCCAAGCTCGGCATCTGACCTCGCACGTTCGAACGAGGTGACGGACAGGCGTCGTCACCTCGCTTTCGGTTCGCGATGCGACGCTCGCGCGCATCCTCTGCGACGAACTTCATCCCGATCGAATGCGATACGCCGACCGAATCGCCGTCACGCGATTCGCGCAAAACGGCGACTTGCACGCGCTCTGACGAGCGCTCGCGCCGTTAATCATGAAAATATTTTCGTTGCCAAAAGTCGCGACTCAGAGTCCGCGAAGCGCCTTCGCGAGGCGCTCGCGCGATCGGCAGGATGCATCATTGCAACGATCGTGCGCGATGCACGCGTGCAAGAAAATACTTGCTGCATAGTGTTTTTCTACAATCGCATCTTCTGCAAACGTCGATGCCGCGGGCACTCTCTGCGATCGCAAGCACACCTCATGCAGTCCGTTTGCATCGCGTTCGCCAGCGCAGGCGCGTTTCGCCGTCAACACTTCTTTAAGCGAGACGCTGTTTTTTTCGTTGTGTTGGTGTATTCGGGATGAGTGTGCACTCGATCCCCGACTGCATGCAGCGATTAAGCCATCTCACACATCGGAGGGCAACATGGCCAAGAAAGCTAAGAAGGCGAAGAAGGCGAAGAAGGCGAAGAGCGCAGTGAAGAAGACTGCGAAGAAGACCCGCAAGGTCGCCAAGAAGAAGTAACTTCGCTTTTTGAAGTTGCCGGCTCCTAGAGAGCCGGCACGTCATCAGCGCCTCTCAAAAGGTTCTGGTCGACGATAGAGGGTGTCGGCGAGACATCAGGTCAACGGTCGGATCGTTCTCTTCGCGGGTTCGCTCGCTAAGCCCGGTCCGGCAGAAGAAACAAGTTTTCTTCGTTCGGTGCGGCTCTCCGTAAGGGGCTCCGCAATTTCACAGGCGGCCTTCGGCCAACGTGGAATCTGGTCCTGACGTGTTCGCCGACGCCCTCGTTCTCATGAGGCCGGGGTATTGCCGGCATTCCCATCTCCCGACATTGTTGATCTGACCGCGATGTGGCCGTTCTGCCCTTGAGCAGTCAGGGTTGTCGCATATGACGTCAGCGGCGCCTGAGCGAGCACCTCGTCCTTCGAGAGGACCGCTTCGCGGTCCCCTCCGGATGAGGCTCGGCTGCATCCATCTGCGTTGATGCTGCCGCATCCTCATCCCTCATCCTGAGGGCCCGCCGCAGGCGGGCGTCTCGAAGGATGGCCGCAGTCGAGCTTGCAGCCATATGTTTCTTCATATGCGCGCCCTGCTTGAGCAGGGAGGCTGCAGCGCAATTGCAGGCAGTTCGCGCACCGCTTCTCCGTTCGCGGTGTCATCGCGCGGCTCCGACCGGGCGATCCAGTACCCCGCAGCTTCTCGTGGGACCATTGCTGTCTCTGGAATACGGTGACGACAGCAGGCGGGGACACCACAGGACGCGCCTCACCGTGCGCAATGGTTATCGTTCTCCCAAAATCCCAAGGTAAACCGAATCTGACGAATTGCAGAAGTCCCTGCAAAATAGGGATTTCCTGCATTTGTCGTGCGCGCCTGGCGTGGGCGCGTTTACGTCTGCTTCATCGCGATACTTAAACTGCCATTCAAATTTGCCCGCCATCATTACCTCCAACAAGCCGGCAAACGGCACGAGCAAAAAGCCTCGGGGATGAGTTGAACAGTTGATTGGACGGGAGCCGCGCTCGGGGGACGAGGCGGCATAAGAAAAAAGGGGATGCGTTATGTTTCAGGGTACTTTCGATCTGGAGACCGCGACGCCGATCGACGCAGGCGCGCTGTCGGACGTGCTGTTCGAGCGCGGCCTCTATTGGGCGAGCGGACGCTCCGGTCTCGTCGATCTCGTCGCCGCGCACAAATGGTTCAACCTCGCCGCGCTCAAGGGCCGCAAGGATGCCGTGACGCTGCGCCAGGAAGTCGCCGGACAGATGTCGGACGCCGACATCTCGGCCGCGCAACGCGAGGCGAGGGCCTGGGTCTCCGCCCACTGAGCGGTGAATCACGTCCCGGCGGTCGTTTCGCAGGCGAACCTGATTTTCGCTCATCGGGTTCCCTCGTGGTCCGCCGTCCGGATTCGGAGCGGCGTGAGCGATCCCGACGAGATGACTGGGCGCAGATCAGAGGCGGCGGATTCAGATCGCGCCCTTGCACTATGATCTGGGATACTTCGACCCGGAGCAGAAAACCCTGCAACCTCTCGACAACCCGTTCGGCACGAGGCTGTCACCCATGTCTTAGGTACGTTCCGTTACCCATGTCTTCGGGCCGGACAGCTGCGGAGTGGCGGAGAGGGAGGGATTCGAACCCTCGATACAGCTTGAGACCGTATGACGCTTTAGCAAAGCGTTGCCTTCAGCCACTCGGCCACCTCTCCGGTGCGAGCCTTATGCATCTAATTACTTGGGCTGGTCAATTTGGAAGCGTGTGTTTTTGCTCGAATATTCCCAGCGAATTCCGAAACCAGGCGGTTTGCTCTCGGGCCGAGAACGTAACGCCGCGATAACGGACGCCAAGCTGAGGTTCTGGCGCTTGTATTAAGAGTGGTTCTGGCGCGGACAACGGCTCCCTTCATCCATATAAACGATTGATTTTGCTTTCAAATTGGATCGGATGGCCCGCGTGTGGGACGACTGCCTTCGTCGCCGACCGCCTCATCAGTGATTCATTTGCAAGCGATTGATTTGATTGTCTCTTTCCGTGATTCGCCACAAACTATGAGCGGTGATTGCCCTCAGATCGGCCGACGGGGCTGCGGGAAGGGCGCTCTCACTTGGGATAACTCGCTCGCCGGCCGAGGATCTGCCCCGTCGCGCCAGGCGTCGCCGCAATCAGGGAGGGCCTTGTCTGGCGATTTCTCTTTCCGTGGAAACGGCCCTTGGAAATCAAAGCAGGGACGATCTGGCACGCTGTTTCATTCTTCAACTATCAGGACTCCGCCGCTACGGATCTCATCTTACAATAGTCAGGACGTAGAGCATCCAGCTGGGTAGCTCACTGCGAGATATCGATAGGCAATATCCCGATCGCTTCGAGACGTACGCGTTTTCAATCGGTCCTGACGACAACAGCGATCTCCGCAAGCGGCTCGAAGAGTCATTTCATCGCTTTGTCGATTGCGAGACAAGCTCGACGGTGAAGTCCTGCAAGCGATCGACGATGCGCAGATCGATATTTTGTCGATCTTGCAGCCGCTTGATGGTCAGGCCAGCCAGTTCCCGAAGGACTGGCGCACGGCGAGTCCCTGGTTGATTCCACGATTCGGGCGCCCCAGACCCACAGCGAGGCGTCTCCACGGATGTGAGGGGCTGGTGCGGGAACTTTTGATGGCAGATGAAACCTGTCGAAAAAGATCAGCAGATTCAACGTGTTCCAAAGTCACCCTGATCACATCTGCGTGTTATTTGTGCAACACCCGCTGGAAAACACGCTCGATCGGCCGGTTCTGAAGCGTTCTGTTGTTGTGTGTGCAAGGGGGTTCGGTAATTGTGACTGAGCGACGGAGGGGGACATCCTACACCGCTGACTTCGGTCAGGGCGTGACGGCGTCGTTCTCGGCTGAAGATGCGACGAATGCCATCGGCGGTTCGCGTTCGCCGAACCTCGTCGGTATGGTCCGTGTCGACCAGGCTTGGGGTCTGTTCCAGGCGTCGGTCGCTGCGCATGACAACCACGTTGCCTACTACGGCGCCACCGAGCCGACTGGCCATCCCGACGACAAGTGGGGTTGGGCGGCTCAGCTCGCTCTGTCGATCAAGAACATCCCGACTGGCGCGGGTGACGTGATCAACATCCAGGGCGTCTACACCGACGGCGCATCCCGCTACAACTTCCCGAACCTGGCGGGCGGCAGCTACTCGATGTTCGGCAGCTCCGGCGTTGCCTACCAGAGCGTCGGCTTCGCCATCGCTCCGGACACCGTGTTCGTGACCGGCAGCGGTCAGGAAACCGTCAAGACCTGGGGCTTCCGCGGTGCCTACACCCATAACTGGGATCCATACTGGAACACCGCGATCTACGGTGCTTACGCTCAGGCGCAGTACGGCACTCTTGCCAAGACCACCCTCTGCGGCGCTGGCGGCGCTGGCGGCGTGTTCGGCGGCCTGGCGGGCGTGACGGGTTGTAATCCTGACTTCGCCATCGGCCAGGTCGGTGTCATCACCCGCTGGACCCCGGTCAAGAACCTGACGTTCTCGGCCGACCTCTCCTGGACCCATCTGGACCAGAAGTACGCTGGTACGGTTGCTTACGCTGGTGCCGGCACGACGGCCAAGCCGGCCGCCGTGTACGAGCTGAAGGATCAGGACACGCTCGTTCTGCTCCTCCGCGCTCAGCGCAACTGGTAAGTTCGGTCTAACGACCTGACAGAGAGCCCCGGCGGGAAACCGCCGGGGCTTTTTTTTGCACCAGGCGGACCACGGATCTCCGACATGTTCTGAAGAACGAGTGGAGTGTGGAATGATGAGTAGCTTTGGGTGATCAAGAGCTGGGTTCGGATCGCGCGATCAAGACCACTTCAGCCGCCGCGGCAAGAGGCGGAGTCGCCGGCAGGTCCTTGAGATTCATGGCCACCACGGCGTCCAACGTGGTCTGCCCGTCTCGACCGCAACCAGCGCGAGTCGAGCGGCATAGAGCGGACTAGGCCGCGTCGACGACGTCGGAGTTCAGGCGTGGTGCGACAGCCGTAGAAGAGCCGGCCGATAGGGGGCTTGCGGATCGTCGTCCTCATTCGAGGGAATGGTGCAGGAGCCGAATTCCTGTCTGATCCGCTCGATCTCGGCGATGCGCTCGTGCAGCCGCTGCAGATGCTCCGGGGATTTCGCCCGCCAGAATCGAAATGTGTCGGCGGTGAGCGGGAGGAACGCGGTGCCGAACAGCGTCGGCTCCGGAACGACGGTTCGCCCGAGCAGCAGGAACCGCTCGGCACCGGAGACGACGAGGGTCGCGTAGCCGCGGTTTCCGATCCTCTTGATGCCATTCAGCGACCATTCGGCGAGCTTGCTGAAATAGGGCTCCTCCCGCCAGCGATCGGGGCAATGGTCATCGACGGTAACGTTGACCGCGTCCTGGCTGAAATGCACGATGATGCCCGATTTCGCCGGAAACCAGTCGTCATCCAGATGGCCCTGCAGCCAGGCGCAGACGAAGGACCGGCACATCTGCGGACGGCGCTCGTAGATGGTGCATCCAGTGCCAGTCTGCCAATGCCTGCACAGCTGGTTCACCGGCTTGTCGACGGCCGCCACTTCGAGGATATCGCAGCAGGCATTGCACGAGCCGCATTGCCGGGCTGGCTGGGCTGTCCTCGTCGGGCTGGTTCCGCGAAAACCCTGCCCGTCGCGGACCAGCAGCTTCTGCTTTTCCAGCGCATTCAACGCACGTTCGATTTTGAGACGAGATAGTCCCGTGGCGTCGATCACACCCTTCATCGTCGTCGCGCCTGCCTCTACTGCACGGGCGACGCTCAACATTGCCTGATCCATGTTTGTAGTTCTTTTCTTCTCTTATTGCGGCGCGCCCGATCCGCCCTGCACGATCTTCTCGTTCAGCTTCTCACCGTACGGTCTGGAGCACTCCGGCCCATGTTGATGGCCCCGCCTCAAACGCCGGGAGCTGACCGCGTTACCCCCTCGCGCGGATACCTTGTTATCGGATCGCCGCAAGCGAGTCTCATAGGCACGCCGCTATTCCACGCTGCCGGCGCCACGGCGCAAATCAGCCTCGATCTGCAACCGGGTGCCGCCGCCGAAGCGGGCGCGGTAGACCTGAAGGTTCTCCATGATCCGCTGCACATAGTTGCGCGTCTCGGAGAACGGGATCAGCTCGACCCAGTCGACCGCGTCGACCTTGGGGTCACGCGGATCGCCGTAGCGGTCGATCCACTTCTTCACACTGCCGCGGCCGGCATTGTAAGCGGCGAAGGTCATGATGTAGGAGCCGCGATAGTCTTCGAGCAGTCCACCGAGCTCGGCCGAGCCGAGCGTGGCGTTGTAGGCCGAATCGTTCTTCAGACGCCCCAGATCGTAGGTCCCGCCGTGCCGCTTGCAGACATAGCGTGCAGCGTCCGGCGTCACCTGCATCAGCCCATAGGCCTGCGCCGGCGAGACGACCGAGGGATTGAAGGCGCTCTCCTGCCGCGCGATGGCGTAGATGATGCTGCGCTCGACCTCGGGTCCGATCGGCGTGAATTGCGGAATGCCGTTGACGGGATAGGCATAGAAATCGAACGGCAGCCCGCGATTGAGCGCGGCCTTGCCGAGCAGCAGCATGCCGCGCGCGTCGCTGTGGCGCTGGGTGAGCTCGCCGAGGCCGGCTAGCGCTTCGGGATCGCCGTTCTCGCCCATGTCGGCGAGCAACGGTATCACCATCTCGCGCTCGTCGAGCTCGTAGAGCAGCTGCGCGGCGCGCACGATCTCCAGCCGTTCGGCACCGCGGCTGCGCGGCTGAGCGTTGAGCTCGATCTGCTGCAGGCCGAGCTTGGCGCGTGCGAGCTGGCCGTAATAGCTGGTGGATTGCTCGGCGGCCCGCGCGTAGGCGTTGCGCGCCTCCTGCTGGCGGCCTGCAGCTTCGGCGGCGCGGCCCTGCCAATAGCCGGCGCGCGCCAGCGTGGTCGGATTGACGCTGCCGATCCCGATGCGGGCAAAGTGCTGGGTGGCGGCCGCGGGATCGTTGAGGAAGCGCAGCGCGATCCAGCCGGCGGTGAACTCTTGCTCGGTCTTGTAGATGTCGCGCGAGGGCAGGGCCGCATCGCGCGCGATCAGATAGGCGCTGCGGAATTCCTCGGTGTCGATCATCTTGCGCGCCAGGAGGCGCCGTTCGATCCACCATTCGTCGAGATTGTAGAGCCGGCCCGGATCCTTCGGTGCCGACAGCATGAGCTGGGCGGCTTCCGCAAATTTCTCCTCGCGGCGCAGCAGCTGGATCTTGCTGAAGATGAAGCCCGGATCGCCGTGCAGCTCGCGCGGCACGGCTTCGAGCAGCGCACGAGCGTTCGGCGCTTTCTTGAGGGAGGCGATGCGGGCTTTGGCGAGTGCGACATAGCCGGCCCCGAGGCGCTTTGCAGCCCGCAATGCGGCCTCGTTCTCGCTGCCGTACAGCAGCGTATCCATCCGCGCCTTCTGATCGCCGGGCGTCAGCAGCGCGCCGAACTGGTCGAGTGCGTTGTTTTCGGTCTCTTCCGACATCGGGTCGCTGCGCCAGGCATCGCGCACCAGACGTTCGGCGTTGGCACGGTCGCCGCGCGCCAGCATCGCCTTGGCGAGCGTGAAGCGGCCCTTGGCGGACACGGGGGATTCGTTCTCGAACCACGACCACGCGACCTGGTCGTCGCGCCCGTCGTCCCACATCGCGGCCTCCAGGCGCCGGCGCAGGAAGGTCTGCGAGGGCCAGCTCGGATTGGCGGACAGGAAGGCGCGGTAGCGCTCCACAGTCGCGCCATTGTCCTCGCTGCGAAGGATGATCCATTCCGCGAGTTTTCGCGCGACCGGATCCGAGATCGTGGCCGCGGCACTGGTGGCGTCGCCCGCCTTGCGCTTGCGCACGAGCTCGATCACGGTCTCCAGCGTGTCCTTGTCGGCTTGCGGCGTCGAGGAGGTCGCAGCAACCGCAGCCGGTGTGACCGGCTTGCGCGGGGCGGCATGCTGGCGGGTCGCCGGAGCCAGGACAGGAGCCGCGACGGGCTTGGCGGAGGCCGGGGCGGTCGGTCTGACGATGGCCGTTGCTGCCGGTGCGGGTGCGGTCTTCGGGACCGAGCCGCCAGCGGCCGGCTGAGGTTTCGGCGCGACAGCCGCAGGCTTCAGCTTGTCCTTCGCAGGTTCCTTGGCTGCGTTCTTGCCAGCATCCTTGCCAGCGTCCTTGGCAGGCTTCTTCGGGGCATCCTTGGCGGGTGGACTGGTCGCGCCTTTGCTTGCGCCCTTGGCGGCGTCCTTCGAAATGTCCTTGCCGGTTCCCTTGGACGCCCCCTTCGCGGTGTCCTTGGCGGCTGGCTTTGCGATTTCCTTCGCGGTTTCCTTCACGGTCTCCGCGGTTGTTTCATTGGATTTGGCCCAGGCGGCGCAGCCGGCCGACAGCCCTGCCATCAGGCACACGACCAGACAGATGGATCGCCATGCGGCGCGCGGAAAGGAGATCACGGCGTTTCGTCGCCCCGAATCAGTCAATTGGCTCAAGACCTAGCTGTACAAGATCTGGCTATATTTGATTGAATATGCGGACAAAATACCAACAGCCGCTTACCTTTGCCGGGTTTGCACCACCACCGCGGCAAAATCGCGGCCTAAACCCGTGCGTCACACGGAAGCGGGTCTTTTACCGGCGGGATAGACCCGATATGAATGCGGCTTGCTCGAGATCGCCGCGTACGGAGGAAGTCCATGGCAGCCAAGACGAAATTCCGGGGATCGTTCACCGCCTTGGTCACGCCGTTCAAGAACGGCTCGCTGGACGAGGCGGCGTTCCGCTCGCTGGTCAACTGGCAGATTTCGGAGGGCACCAACGGCCTGGTCCCGGTCGGCACCACCGGCGAAAGCCCGACGCTGAGCCATGACGAGCACAAGAAGGTCGTCGAATGGTGCATCGAGGAAGCGAAAGGCCGCGTGCCTGTCGTCGCCGGCGCCGGCTCCAACTCGACCAAGGAGGCGATCGAGCTCGCCCAGCACGCTGAAAAGGCGGGCGCCAACGCGGTTCTGGTCGTGACGCCCTACTACAACAAGCCGACCCAGGAAGGCATGTACCAGCACTTCAAGGCGATCAACGACGCGATCGGGATTCCGATCATCATCTACAACATCCCGCCGCGTTCGGTGATCGACATGTCGGTCGACACCATGGCGCGGCTGTGGGAGCTGAAGAACATCGCCGGCGTCAAGGACGCCACTGCCAGCATGGTTCGCGTCTCGCAGCAGCGCGCGGCAATGGGCGAGGACTTCAACCAGCTCTCCGGCGAGGATGCGACCATCCTGGGTTACATGGCCCATGGCGGCCATGGCTGCATCTCGGTGACCTCGAACGTCGCGCCGCGGCTGTGCTCGGAGTTCCAGGCCGCCTGGGCGAAGGGCGACCATGCCACCGCGCTGAAGCTGCACGACAAGCTGATGCCGCTGCACAACAACCTCTTCATCGAGAGCAATCCGGCGCCGATCAAGTACGCGCTGTCGCTGCTCGGCAAGCTGGACGAGACGTTGCGGCTGCCGATGGTGCCGGTCACCGAGCCGACCCGCGTTGCCGTGCGCAGCGCAATGGTTCATGCCGGCCTCATCAACTGACGCGCTGGCCGATCGGGGAGCTTTCATGGCGATCGAGGAAAGAGGCACGCGGATGCTCAGGGAGTTCCGCGAGTTCGCCATGAAGGGCAACGTCGTCGACCTCGCGGTCGGCGTCATCATCGGCGCGGCCTTCGGCGCCATCGTCACATCGCTGGTGGGCGACGTGATCATGCCGATCATCGGTGCGGCCACCGGCGGTCTCGACTTCTCGAACTACTTCACGCCGCTTTCGAGCAAGGTCACCGCCGCAAATCTCGCGGACGCGAAAAAACAGGGCGCCGTCTTGGCTTGGGGCAACTTCCTCACGCTGACGATCAACTTCATCATCATTGCCTTCGTGCTGTTCCTGGTGATCCGTGCCATGAACAAGTTGAAGCGCAAGGACGAGGCGGAACCTGCCGCTCCGCCGAAGCCATCGGCCGAGGTCGAGCTGCTGACCGAAATCCGCGATCTCCTCAAGAAGTCTTGACGCGCGGGCTTCATCCAAACTGTTAGCGTCCTCGCGCATCTCGATCAGGTTTGTCTCGCATGGCCGACAAGAACGAACGTCCGATCAAGGTCATGGCGGAAAATCGCAAGGCCCGCTTCAACTATGCGATCGAGGATACGATCGAGGTCGGCATTGCGCTGACCGGCACCGAGGTCAAGTCGATCCGCAACGGCAAGAGCACGATCGCGGAATCCTACGCCGATTCCAAGGACGGCGAGATCTGGCTGATCAACGCCACCATCCCGGAATATCTCCAGGGCAACCGCTTCAATCACGAGCCCAAGCGGCCGCGAAAACTGCTGCTGCATCGCAAGCAGATCAACAAGCTGATGGGCGCGGTCGACCGCGAAGGCATGACGCTGATCCCGCTCAAGCTTTACTTCAACGAGCGTGGTCGCGCGAAATTGCAGCTCGCGGTTGCAAAGGGCAAGAAGCTGCACGACAAGCGCGAGTCCGAGAAGAAGCGCGACTGGAGCCGGGAGAAGGGCCGCCTGATGCGGGCGAGGGGATAGCAGGATGACTCAGAGAAACCTGCTCGAGGTCGATTGGACCCGGATTCCCGCCCCTGCGGACGACGGCGGCGCCGCGCACCTGAAAGGCATGACGCTGCCGCCGGTCAGCCTGCTCGCCACTGACGACACGTCAGTTGCGCTGTCGGGGCTGCGTGGCCGGACCGTGGTGTTCGCCTATCCGCGCACCGGCGAGCCCGGCAAGATCGCGCTGGTCGACGATTGGGACATGATCCCGGGCGCGCGCGGCTGCACGCCGCAGACTTGCGCGTTTCGCGATCTGTTCGCCGAGCTGAAGGCCGCCGGCGCCGCGCAGGTGTTCGGCCTCTCGACCCAGAGCAACGCGTACCAGACCGAGATGGCCTCGCGGCTGCATCTGCCGTTCCCGGTGCTCTCGGACGAGAAGCTGGCGCTCACGCGCGCCCTGAATTTGCCGACCATGGAGGTTGCGGGCCTGACGCTGATCAAGCGCCTTGCGCTGATCGTCGACGACGCCAGGATCACGCATGTGTTCTATCCGGTGTTTCCGCCCGACCGGAACGCCGGCGATGTGCTGGACTGGCTGAAGGCCAATCCGGCCAAAGGCTTGTCTAGGGATTAGTCGAGGTCGGCCTTCACCTTCGCGAACACGGAGCGGAACATGTCCGGCGTCAGCACGCGGGTGTTCGTGTTGTAGCGGGAGCAGTGATAGCTGTCGTAGAGCCTGAATGCGCCGGCCTGATGCACGGCGCCGTGGCCGAAGGGGGCTTGCGATCCCTTCAGGTTCAGCGGCTTGAGCACGGTGTCGTGCGCAATGCGCCCGAGGGCGACGATCGCGCGCAGGTTCGGCATCGTTGCGAGATTCGCGGCGAGAAACTGCCGGCAGGTGTTGATCTCGACCGGCAGCGGCTTGTTCTGCGGCGGCACGCAATGCACCGCATTGGCGATCCGGCAGTCGACCAGCTTCAGGCCGTCGTCGGGACGCGCCTGATATTGGCCCTTGGCGAAGCCGTATTCGAGCAGCGTGGCGTAGAGCAGGTCTCCGGCATAATCGCCGGTGAAGGGACGGCCGGTGCGGTTGGCGCCCTGCATCCCCGGCGCAAGGCCGACGATCAGCAGGCGCGCCTTGATGTCGCCGAAAGGCGCAACCGGTGCATTGTGCCACAACGGCTCGCGCGCGCGGTTCGCCTCGCGAAAGGCGACCAGGCGGGGACAGAGCGGACAGTCACGGTCGGGGACGAGGCTGAGAGGCTGGCGGCTTGACCGGGCCGCCTCACTCCTCGAAGTCGTCATCGCCCCTCGCCGGCGCCATCGTGGTTGCGCGCTGGAGGAACTGCGGAGCGTGGTGGCGCGCCTCGCGGTCGCCGCGGTCACGCGGGGCGGGGCGTTCGGACGGGTCGCGACCGAGCTTGGACTGCAGCTCGACGAGGTCGGTGAAGACGTCGGCCTGGCGGCGCAGCTCGTCGGCGATCATCGGCGGCTGGCTCGCGATGGTGGAAATCACGGTGACCCGCACGCCGCGGCGCTGAACGGCCTCGACCAGGGAGCGGAAGTCGCCGTCGCCCGAGAACAGCACCATCTGGTCGATGTGCTCGGCGAGCTCCATGGCGTTCACAGCGAGCTCGATGTCCATGTTGCCCTTGACCTTGCGGCGGCCGGAGGCGTCGATGAACTCCTTGGTCGCCTTGGTGACGACGGTGTAGCCGTTGTAGTCGAGCCAGTCGATCAGCGGCCGGATCGAGGAGTACTCCTGATCCTCGATGATCGCGGTGTAGTAGAACGCCCTAAGTAGCGTCCCGCGGCTCTGAAACTCCTTCAGCAGGCGCTTGTAATCGATGTCGAAGCCCAGAGTTTTTGCCGTCGCGTAGAGATTGGCTCCATCGATGAAGAGCGCGATCTTGTCGGTAGAGGAAGGTGACATTCAGTTTGCTCGCGTAGAGTTCGTGATTGATCGTTTATTGTTGGCGCGGCGACAGCAAGCCGCGCGCTTCTAAAGTCCCGCCGAAACCCGTCGAAACCGCAAATCCGGAGAAGTCGGGGCAATCAAGGTATAGTTATGGCCAACTTGCACATACCCGGCGCCGCCCTCGCCGGCGGCCCGGGTAACCACCCATCCCAGCGCCAATGTGGGGGTAGCAGAGCCGTTTGGCGAGGCCAAATCACAAATTGGCCTTGCGAAACCCTCCCGGTCGCTATAACTACCGGCATTCATCCACATATTTCGTCCCACCCACAACGGAGCGACAGTCGATGGCTCGCGTCACCGTAGAAGATTGTATCGACAAGGTCGACAACCGGTTTGACCTGGTCCTGCTGGCCGCCCACCGCGCCCGCATGATTTCGTCTGGTTCACAACTAACGGTTGACCGCGATAACGACAAGAACCCTGTTGTGTCTTTGCGCGAAATTGCTGAGACCACCATTTCGCCGGAGGACCTCCGCGAGGAGCTGGTGCACTCGCTGCAGAAGTTCGTCGAGGTCGACGAGCCCGAGCCTGACACTGTGCCGCTGATCGGTTCCGCCGGTGCAAGCGTGGATGCAGACGATACCGAAGTCGCCGTTGAGCGCATGACGGAAGAAGAGCTCCTGAAGGGTCTCGAAGGCCTCGCGCCGCCCGAGGAGCAACCCGAGGAAGACGAGTAAATCGTCCCGTCGCGCTCATCGACTTCTTTGTGATCTGATCAAAGGCCCGAACCGTTGTTCGGGCCTTTGCTTTTGTTGGCGTTTTCGTGGTTACCATAGCGTCGTCGGTTCGCGCCTGTCCCTGTCACTGAATTGATCGGACACGCGCGCGATCGGAGCTAAGATGTATACAACGGGCTCTGTCGTGGTCCGTTTGAAGGCAGGACGGCATGGCATATCGACGCCGCACACCAACGCAGATGCAGGCCGCAACCGAATCGGTTGCCGTGGCCCCGACTGCGCCGGTAGCGCGCCCGGCGAAGCCTCGCGCCCGCATGATGCGTCAATATGACCTCGTCGAGCGCGTCCGGTCCTACAATCCCAATACCGACGAAGATCTGCTGAACCGCGCCTATGTCTACGCCATGAAGGCGCACGGCTCGCAGACCCGCGCCTCGGGCGACCCGTACTTCTCCCATCCGCTCGAAGTGGCGGCGATTCTCACCGACCTGAAACTCGACGACGCCACCATCGTGGCTGCGCTGCTCCACGACACGATCGAGGACACCGAAGCGACGCGGGCCGAGATCGACCAGATCTTCGGGCCCGAGATCGGCGCGCTGGTCGAAGGCCTGACCAAGCTGAAGCGGCTGGAGCTGGTGTCGCGGGAAGCCAAACAGGCCGAAAACCTGCGCAAATTGTTGCTGGCCATTGCCGACGACGTCCGCGTGCTCCTGGTGAAGCTCGCCGATCGCCTGCACAACATGCGCACGCTGGACTTCGTGCCGACGGAATCGCGACGGCGCATCGCCGAGGAGACGCTCGACATCTATGCGCCGCTGGCCGGGCGCATGGGCATGCAGGAAATGCGCGAGGAGCTGGAGGACCTGTCCTTCCGGACGCTCGACCCGGAAGCCTATTCGGTGGTGATGCAGCGGCTCGATGCGCTGGCCGAGCGCAACCGCAATCTGATCGGCGAAATCGAGGACCAGCTCTCCAACAATCTGCGCCACCGGGGCCTGGGGGCGCGGGTCTATGGCCGCCGCAAGAAGCCATTCTCGATCTGGACCAAGATGGAGCGCAAGTCGGTCGGCTTCGAGCAATTGTCCGACATCTTCGGCTTCCGCGTCGTCGTCAACGACATCGAGGCCTGCTATCGCGCGCTCGGCATCGTCCACACGAACTGGCCGGTCGTGCCCGGGCGGTTCAAGGACTACATCTCGACGCCGAAGCAGAACGACTACCGCTCGATCCACACCACCGTGATCGGCCCCGGCAACCAGCGCGTCGAGTTGCAGATCCGCACCGAGGCAATGGACCAGATCGCCGAGCGCGGCATCGCCGCGCACGTGTTCTACAAGGAAGGCGTGGGCTCGCCGACCGAATTCCTCAAGCGCGAGTCCAATGCGTTCGCCTGGTTGCGCCACACCATCGGCATCCTCTCGGAGAGCGCCAACCCCGAGGAATTCCTCGAGCACACCAAGCTCGAGCTGTTCCACGACCAGGTGTTCTGCTTCACCCCAAAGGGCAAGCTGATCGCGCTGCCGCGCCATGCCAACGTGATCGACTTCGCCTATGCCGTGCATACCGACGTCGGCAACAGCGCGGTGGGCTGCAAGATCAACGGCCAGTTTGCGCCGCTGTCCTCGGAGCTCCAGAACGGCGACGAGGTCGAGGTGTTGACCTCGGAAGCACAAGCCGCGCCGCCGTCGGCCTGGGAAACGCTCGCGGTCACCGGCAAGGCGCGCGCCGCAATCCGCCGCGCCACCAGGACTGCGGTGCGCGATCAATATGTCGGTCTCGGCCGGCGCATCGTCGAGCGCCTGTTCGAGCGCGCCAAGATCGAATATGCCGACGACAAGCTCAAGGGCGCGCTGCCGCGGCTGGCACGAACCTCGATCGAGGACGTCATGGCGGCTGTGGGACGCGGCGAGATCAAGGCCTCCCACGTCGCGCGTGCGATGTATCCCGACTACAAGGAGGAGCGCATCGCGCGCTACGGCGTCAAGAAGGGGCTTGCCGGCAAGCTCAAGGAGAAGTCGTTCGAACCGCCGCGCACCCCGGTCGCGATCCCGATCCGCGGCATCAATTCCGACCTGCCGGTGAAGTTCGCGCCGAATGGCGGTGCAGTGCCCGGTGACCGCATCGTCGGCATCGTCACGCCGGGCGAGGGCATCACCATCTACCCGATCCAGGCGCCGGCCCTGAAGGATTTCGAAGAAGAGCCGGAGCGCTGGCTCGACGTGCGCTGGGACATCGAGGACTCCGCGCCGCAGCGCTTCCCGGCCCGCATCAAGGTCGAGAATGTCAACGAACCCGGCGCGCTGGCGCAGATCGCGACCGTGATCGCCGAGCACGACGGCAACATCGACAACATCAGCATGCAGCGCCGCTCACCGGACTTCACGGAGACGACGATCGATCTCGAAGTCTACGATCTCAAGCATTTGAGCGCGATCCTGGCCCAGCTGCGCGCGAAGGCGGTCGTCGCCCGCGCCGAACGTGTTAATGGATAGACGCCTTCCGTCATGGTCCATTCCTATGATTCCGTGAGTCCTGAAATGCCTGCACCTCCGCTCCGCCTCGGCGTCAATGTCGACCATGTCGCGACCCTGCGTAACGCGCGCAGCGGCCGCAATCCCGATCCGGTGCGCGCGGCGCTGCTGGCGATCGAGGCCGGCGCCGACGGCATCACCGCTCATTTGCGCGAGGATCGCCGGCACATCCGCGACGAGGACATGGCGCGGCTGAAAGCCGAGATCTCCAAGCCGCTTAATTTCGAGATGGCGGCGACCGAGGACATGATGCGTATTTCGCTCGCCACCAGGCCGCATGCGGTGTGCCTCGTGCCGGAGCGGCGCCAGGAGGTGACGACCGAAGGCGGGCTCGACGTCGTCGGCCAGCACAATGCGCTGGCGCCTTATATCGCGCGGCTGAACGATGCCGGCATCCGGGTGTCGCTGTTCATCGCGGCCGATCCCGCCCAGATCGAGACGGCGGCGCGGCTGCGCGCACCCGTGATTGAGATCCACACCGGCGCCTGGTGCGACGCCGTCGTCGAGGGTCACGCCGACAAGGCCGAGGCCGAATGGCGGCGGATCGTGGCAGGGGCGAAGCTGGCGAAAGAAGCAGGGCTGGAGGTTCACGCCGGACACGGGCTGGACTACGCGACGGCGGAGACGATCGCCGGCTTGCCGGACATCATGGAGCTCAACATCGGCTACTACATGATCGGCGAAGCCCTGTTCGTCGGTCTCGCCGAGACGGTTCGCAGCATGCGCGCGGCGATGGACCGCGGCCGGAGCCGGGCATGATCATCGGCATCGGCTCCGATCTGATCGACATCACCCGGGTCGGCAAGGTGATCGACCGCCATGGCGAGCGCTTCCTCGACCGCATCTTCACCGCGGCCGAGCGGGCCAAGGCGGAGCGGCGCGCCAAGAACGAGAAGATGGTGGTGGCAACCTACGCCAAGCGCTTCGCCGCCAAGGAGGCCTGCTCCAAGGCACTCGGCACCGGCATCAGGCGCGGCGTGTGGTGGCGCGACATGGGGGTGGTCAACCTGCCGGGAGGGCGGCCAACCATGCAATTGACGGGCGGGGCGCTGGCCCGGCTCCAGGCCCTGACGCCCGAAGGGTTCGCGGCGCAGATCGACCTGTCGATCACCGATGACTGGCCGCTGGCACAGGCCTTCGTCATCATTTCGGCCGTGCCGCTGGCAAACCCTGACGGTGCTCCGATAATTTTATAATTCGCATTCAAAATCAAGCGCTTATGCAGTTTTGACGCGATCCTTGATTGCGTGGCCTCCGACAACCGTCTAAAAGTCCGCGGACGCAAATCAGGCTGGGCGAATTCGGCTTTACGCCGGAATTGGCCCTCATTATCAGAATCAGGACAATCTCCTTGGGCCGCGAGCGATGGGCTATTCGCGGGAGGAGGGCGCGCTGTGACCGCCCGCCGGAATTGAGAGAGCAATGAGCGTGACTTCAGGAACGAAAACTGAGAGCGGCATCGGCGAAACGATCCGGGTCGTGATCCACGCTCTCCTGATCGCTCTGGTGATCCGCACCTTCCTGTTTCAGCCGTTCAACATCCCATCCGGCTCGATGAAGGCGACACTGCTGGTCGGCGACTATCTGTTCGTCTCGAAATATTCCTACGGCTACAGCCACTACTCGATCCCGTTCTCGCCGCCGCTGTTCTCGGGGCGGATCTGGGGCTCGGACCCGAACCGCGGCGACATCGTCGTATTCCGCCTGCCGAAGGACGATTCCACCGACTACATCAAGCGCGTGATCGGCCTGCCCGGCGACCGCATCCAGATGCGGGACGGGCTGCTCTACATCAACGACACGCCGGTCGAGCGGCAGCGCATGAGCGAATTTGTCGGCGAGGACCCCTGCGGCGCCGAAGGCAGCGGCGTCTCCCGGGTGAAGCGCTGGAAGGAAACGCTCCCGAATGGCGTGTCCTACGAGACGCTGGACTGCGCCGACAACGGCTACGTCGACAACACCAACGTCTACACCGTGCCGACCGGCCACTTCTTCATGATGGGCGACAACCGCGACAACTCCACCGACAGTCGCTTCCTCGGCCAGGTCGGCTACGTGCCGCAGGAGAATTTGATCGGGCGCGCCCAGATGATCTTCTTCTCGATCGCCGAAGGCGAGCATGCCTGGATGTTCTGGCGCTGGCCTTGGGCGGTGCGCTGGAATCGCTTCTTCAAAATCGTCCGATGAAAGACGAAGCCAAGGACATCACGACCCTACCGACCGAGGCGCAAGCGGGCCCCGACGGCGAAGCTGCGACCAAGACTCTTGATACCAAGACCCTTGAGGTCAAGACGCCTGAGATCAAGACGCCCGCAAAGAAGAAGCGGGTGCGGAGCAGCAAGGTCAGGGGCTCGGATGCGAATGCGGGGCTCGAGGCACGCATCGGCTACAGCTTTGTCGATCCGAACCTCTTGATGCAAGGCATCACGCATGTCTCCGCGCTGAAGTCCGGGCGCAAGCGCGGCGACAGCTATCAGCGGCTGGAATTCCTCGGCGACCATGTGCTCGGGCTCGTCGTCTCCGACATGCTCTATCACGCCTTCCCGAACGCCGACGAAGGCGAGCTGTCCAAGCGACTTGCCGAACTGGTGCGCAAGGAGAGTTGCGCCGATGTCGCCAAGTCGCTCGGTCTGCTCGACGACATCAAGCTCGGCTCGGTCGGCTCCAGCGCCGACGCGCGCCTGCGCAAGAGCGTGCTCGGCGACATCTGCGAGGCCGTGATCGGCGCCGTCTTCCTAGACGGCGGCTACGCGGCAGCGGCCGATTTCGTCAAGCGCAACTGGACCGAGCGCATGCACAAGCCGCGACGTCCCTTGCGCGATCCCAAGACCGTTCTCCAGGAATGGGCACAGGGCAAGGGATTGCCGACGCCGGTTTATCGCGAGGTCGAGCGCACCGGCCCGCATCACGATCCGCAATTCCGCGTCGCGGTCGACCTGCCGGGGCTGGCACCGGCGGAAGGCATCGGCGGCAGCAAGCGCGCGGCAGAGAAAGTGGCAGCTTCAGTGATGATCGAACGTGAAGGCGTTGGCGGCGGCAATGACGGTTGAAGCAAGCGGCGAGGCGCCCACTGCCACGCGCTGCGGCTTCGTCGCGCTGATCGGCGCGCCGAATGTCGGCAAATCCACGCTGGTCAATGCGCTGGTCGGGGCCAAGGTCACGATCGTCTCGCGTAAGGTGCAGACCACGCGCGCGCTGATCCGCGGCATCGTGATCGAGAACAACGCGCAGATCATCCTGGTCGATACGCCCGGAATCTTCCTGCCCAAGCGCCGGCTCGACCGCGCCATGGTCTCGACCGCCTGGAGCGGCGCGCATGACGCCGACCTCGTCTGCGTGCTGCTGGATGCCAAGGCCGGCATCGACGAGGAAGCGGAGGCAATCCTCACCAAGGTCGCCAGCGTCAAGCACGAGAAGATTTTGGTCATCAACAAAGTCGACCTGGTCCAGCGCGAGAAGCTGCTGGCGCTGGCGCAGGCTGCCAACGAGCGCATGGCCTTCGCAAAGACGTTCATGATCGCGGCGATCTCCGGCGACGGCGTCGATGACCTCAGGCGTACGCTGTCCGAGATCGTACCGCCGGGGCCGTTCCTCTATCCCGAAGACCAGATGTCGGACGCGCCGATGCGGCAGCTCGCGGCCGAGATCACGCGCGAGAAGATCTTTCGCAAACTGCACCAGGAACTGCCCTACCAGTCCACCGTCGAGACCGACAAGTGGGAAGAACGCAAGGACAAGTCGGTGCGCATCGAGCAGACGATTTTCGTCGAGCGCGAAAGCCAGCGCAAGATCGTGCTCGGCGCCGGTGGCGCCACCATCAAGTCGATCGGCGCGGAATCGCGCAAGGAGATCGGCGAGATCCTGGGCGTGCCGGTGCACCTGTTCCTGTTCGTCAAGGTGCGCGAGAACTGGAGCGACGATCCCGATCGCTACCGCGAGATGGGCCTGGAATTTCCCAAAGAATAACCAAGAAAAGATCGGTCGACGATGAGCGTACCCAGCAACGTACGGCGCTTCGAAGCGTTGCTCTATGCATCGTTGATGCTGGATGCCTTGTCGGTGGCGGTGCAGGACCGCACGCCGACTGCCGAGATGACCGAACAGATGATCATGACGTCGTCGCTGCTCGCTGGCGGCATGATCCTGCTGCTGGTGTATTTCGTCCGGCTGGCCGCGCACGGGCGCAAGAACTGGCCGCGCTGGGTGCTGGCGGCAGCGCTCGTGCTGTCGGTGATCTCGCTCGGCCAGATCATCGGCGAGAAAGGCATGGAACTCGACAGCGCCATCGAGATCGTCTCCTGCGTGCTGACCGCGATGGGATTGTATTTCTCGTTCCGCGGCGACGCGCAGGGCTGGTTCAACGCGTGAGGCCGTGTCGGGTGGATTGGCGGCGCGCAATTCACCTTCCAGGCGTGCCCCCGCGATTGGCCGATTAGGCCTTCGGCCAATCCGCCCTACGATTGAAGACCGGAATCCGCTAGACTTCACCGATGGAATGGACCGACGAAGGCATCGTGCTGGGGGTGCGGCGGCATGGCGAGAGCAGCGCCATCGTCGAGTTGCTAACCCGTGCCCACGGCCGCCATCTCGGTCTCGTCCGCGGCGGCGCCGGCTCTCGGATGCGTCCGTTGCTGCAGCCCGGCAACAGCCTCCGCGTGGTATGGCGGGCGCGGCTCGACGAGCATCTCGGCACCTATGCCATCGAGGGCCTCAAGCTGCGGGCGGCGACGCTGCTGGGATCATCCCACGGCGTCTACGGCATCACCCATCTCGCCTCGATCGCGCGGTTGCTGCCGGAGCGCGATCCGCACGAAAACCTCCTGGCGCTGCTCGAACATTCGCTGGACGATTTCGACGACATCGGCAGCGCGGCCGTGCACGTGATCCATTTCGAACTGGCAATGCTCACCGAACTCGGCTTCGGGCTGGCGCTGGAAAACTGCGCGGTGACAGGAGAGACCACCGACCTGATCTACGTCTCGCCCAAATCCGGCGGCGCGGTGTCCCGCGGGGCGGGCGAGCCGTGGCGCGACCGCCTGTTGCGGCTGCCGCCGTTCCTGCGCCAAAGCGAGGTGCAGGGCGACCTCACCGATCAGGATCTCCAGGACGGCTTTCGACTGACCGGCCTGTTCCTGCTGCGCCACGTGCTGGAACCACGCGGGCAAGGCCATTCCGATGCGCGGGCAGGCTTCATCAACGCGCTGACGCGACAGCAGGCAAAGGCCGCCATTCCCGCGCCATGAGCTTGGCGCGGCTCTGCGTTGCGTCAGTGGACCAGCCCTTGCTGGAACAAAACTCGGTTCCCCGGACTTGCCATTTGGGTTCCAACCGGGGATAGCCTCATGCTGATAAAGGGACTTGTGATATCGGCAGCGCTGATTGCGCTGGCGCCGGACGCCCTCGCGGGTGAGCAGCCGGGCGTCTTTCGCCGTGCTTCCTGTACCGTCGTCAGATTCTATGTGGCTAAATATTCCGCTGCAGCCGCAGAGGCATGGGCACGGTCCAAAGGCGCGACGGAGGCCGAGATCGACACCGCGCGGCGGTGCCTGACCAATGCCCCGGCCACCACGCAGGCTAAAGCCGCGCCACCCACCCAGACCTTCACCGCAGGCTGGGCCGGCCAGTAGGCCGCCACAGGGAACCAATCGATCCTTGCCCGATTCGCTTCCACGGTTTAACCGGGCGGCATGGGAAAACGATTGATTCCGCCGGAAGAACCGGCCGAAATTCACGAGGTGCCGCTGCGTGAGGCGTTGGAAGAGCGCTATCTCGCCTACGCGCTCTCCACCATCATGCACCGCGCGCTGCCGGATGCGCGCGACGGCCTGAAGCCGGTACACCGGCGCATCCTCTATGGCATGCGGCTGCTCCGGCTCGACCCGGGCACGGCATTCAAGAAGTCCGCCAAAATCGTCGGCGACGTGATGGGCTCGTTCCATCCCCATGGCGACCAGGCGATCTACGACGCCATGGTGCGCCTGGCCCAGGATTTCTCCTCGCGCTACCCGCTGGTCGACGGCCAGGGCAATTTCGGCAATATCGACGGCGATAATCCCGCCGCCTATCGCTACACCGAAGCGCGCATGACCGACGTCGCGCGGCTTCTGCTCGACGGAATCGATGAGGACGGGGTCGAATTCCGCCCCAATTACGACGGCCAGTCGAAAGAGCCGATCGTGCTGCCCGGCGGCTTCCCGAACCTGCTCGCCAATGGCGCGCAAGGTATCGCAGTCGGCATGGCGACCTCGATCCCGCCGCACAACGCCGCCGAGCTCTGCGACGCCGCGCTGCATCTGATCGAGAAGCCCGACGCGAAGTCGAAGGCCTTGCTGAAATGGGTCAAGGGTCCGGACTTTCCAACCGGCGGCATCTGCGTCGATTCCAAGCAGGCGATCGCTGAAGCCTACACCACCGGTCGCGGTTCGTTTCGCGTCCGCTCCCGATGGGAGCAGGAAGAGGGCGCGCGCGGCACCTGGGTCGTCGTCATCACCGAGATACCCTTTCTGGTGCAGAAGTCCCGGCTGATCGAGAAGATCGCCGAGCTGCTGGACCAGAAGAAGCTGCCGCTGGTCGGCGATATCAGGGACGAGTCGGCCGAAGACGTTCGCATCGTGATCGAGCCGAAATCGAAGAACGTCGATCCCGCGCTGATGATGGAATCGCTGTTCCGGCTGACCGAGCTCGAAAACAAGATTCCGCTGAACCTCAACGTGCTGATCAAGGGCCGCATTCCCAAAGTCGTGGGGCTCGCGGAGTGCTTGCGCGAATGGCTCGACCATCTGCGCGACGTGCTGATCCGTCGCACCAACCATCGCAAGGCCGAGATCGAGCGCCGGCTGGAGATCCTCGGCGGCTTGCTGATTGCCTATCTGAACATCGACGAGGTGATCAGGATCATCCGCAATGAGGACGAGCCGAAGCCGGCGCTGATCAAGGCGTTCAAGCTCAGCGAGGTGCAGGCCGAAGCCATCCTCAACATGCGGCTCCGAAGCCTGCGCAAGCTCGAGGAGATGGAGATCCGCGGCGAGGACAAGGATCTTCGCAAGGAGCTGAAGGGCATCGAGGGACTGCTGGCGTCCGAACCCGAGCAGTGGAAGAAAGTCGGCGAGCAGGTCGGCAAGGTTCGCGACATGTTCGGACCGAAGACCCCGCTCGGCAAGCGCCGCACCACCTTTGCCGACGCGCCAGAGCATGATCTCGCTGCGATCGAGGAGGCACTGGTCGAGCGCGAGCCGGTGACGGTGGTGGTCTCCGACAAGGGCTGGATCCGCACTCTCAAGGGCCATGTCGAGGATCTCTCGGGGCTGGCCTTCAAGCAGGACGACAAGCTCGGATTCGCGTTCTTCGCGGAAACGACCTCGAAGCTGCTGCTGTTCGCCACCAACGGAAAATTCTACTCGCTCGATGTCGCAAAACTTCCGGGCGGCCGCGGTCATGGCGAGCCGATCCGCCAGTTCATCGATCTCGAGCCGGAGGCCGCGCCGGTCACGCTGTTCGTCAACAAGGGCGGACGCAGATTCCTGGTCGCGAGCCACGAGGGCCAAGGGTTCGTCGTCAGCGAGGACGATTGCGTCGGCACCACCAAGAAGGGCAAGCAGGTCCTCAACGTCGACATGCCGAACGAGGCGCGCACAGTCACCGAGGTGATCGGCGACACCGTCGCGGTCATCGGCGAGAACCGCAAGATGCTGGTGTTCCCGCTCGACCAGGTGCCGGAGATGGCGCGTGGCCGCGGTGTGCGTCTGCAGAAGTACAAGGACGGCGGCCTCTCCGACATTGCAGTGTTCGACGCCAAGACGGGCCTGACCTGGAAGGACTCCGCCGGCCGCGAATTCTCCGCGACCATGAAGGAGCTCGCCGAGTGGAAAGGCTCTCGCGCGGACGCCGGCCGTCTGCCGCCGAAGGGATTCCCGAAGTCGAACAAGTTCGGCAGGGGGATCGGGTAGTCGGGCGACAGTCTGGTTCCGCCGGTGCGCGCGGTCTGATACCGTCCGCCATCCCGGTGTTCTGGAACGTTGAGAAGTAGCGCGATGTACGATGTCATTGTTGTCGGCGGCGGCTCGGCCGGCGCTGCTGTTGCGGCGCGGCTCTCGGAAGATCCCGCACGGCGCGTCCTGCTGCTGGAGGCGGGTCTGGACTGGCGCGCCGACGAGGCGCCCTGGGAGGTGATGACGCCAAATCCCATCCCGATCATCCACAAGCGCGAGTACCAGGAGAAGTGGCAATGGCCGGATCTTCTGACGCGCCGTGTGGCCGGCCAGGAGCCGCGCTTCTACTGGCGCGGCAAGGGGCTCGGCGGCTCGTCGATGATGAACGGCCAGATCGCCATCCGCGGCGTCGCTGCTGCGTTCGACGAATGGGCCGCCAATGGCTGCACCGGCTGGTCGGCCACGGACGTGATGCCGTTGTTCTCGGTGATCGAGGATGATCTGGAATTCGGCGACGCCGCCGGCCACGGCCGCGGTGGACCGCTGCCGGTCTATCGGGCGCCGCCGGAAAAATGGGGGCCGATCGACCGCGGCTTGCGCGATGCGGCGTTGGCGAGCGGCTATCCCTGGTGCGCCGACGTCAACGGCCCTGACGGCGAGGGCGTCGCCTGCTATCCCATCAACAGCCGCGACAGCCGCCGCATCACGACCAATGAGGGTTATCTGGAGCCCGCGCGGGGCCGCGCCAATCTGGAAATTCGCGGGCATGCGCTGGTCGACCGCGTGCTGATCAGCGAGGGCCGGGCAACCGGCCTCCGCGTTCACATCGAGGGGCAGGGCACCAGCGAGATCAGCGCGCGCCAGATCGTGCTGTGCGCCGGCGCCATCCACAGTCCAGCGATCCTGCTGCGCTCGGGCATCGGTCCTGCGGAGGAGCTGAAGGCGATGGGGATCGCGGTCGAGCGCAACCTGCCGGTCGGCAAGCACTTCTTCGATCATCCGCTGTTCCGTGCCACGATCCAGCTCCACCAAGACCTGCGGCCGACCGATCCGGACACCCGCCACACCAATTGCTGCGTGACCTATTCGTCGGGCCTCGCCGAGGGCGGCAAGCGCGACATGATCCTGATCGCCTTCAATCACCGCGGCATCGGCGTGCCGGGCGCGATCGGCGCCGGGCTGTTCAACGCGTATTCGCGTGGAACGCTCAAGCTGGCCTCGACCGATCCCACGATCGATCCCGTCGTCGAGGAAAACATGCTGGCCGATCCCCGCGACATGCTGCGCATGAAGGATGCGGTGAAGCGGCTCGCCGTGATCACCTCCCAGCCGGCGCTATCAGGCATCGCCGACTGGATCCGGCTCGCGGACACCGATCTGACGCTGCCGCAAGCTGCGGCCTTGCCGGAGCATGAACTGGATGCGCTGCTGCGCCGTGAGACCGGCGATATCCAGCACGCCGCCGGCAGTTGTCGTATGACCGGCTTTGAGAGCGCCGACGGCGTGGTCAACCCTGACGGCACCGTGAAGGGCATCTCCGGCCTGCGCATCGCCGACGCCTCGATCATGCCATCGGATTGCCGGGCCAACACGCATTTCACGACCGTGGTGATTGGCGAGGCGATCGCGCGGATGATGATGCGTTAGGTTCAATCGTCGTCCGCCATGGCGGTCTGATGAAACGGCGCGCAGACGAAAACCTACCGCTCGACGGCCAAGCCGAACAGCGGTCGGAGATGTGTCCCCAGAATGTTGCCGACGAAAGCCGCCACCAGCCAGCACCAGCCATGCAGGCTGCCCGATGCGATCCCGCTGAAATAAGCGCCGATATTGCAGCCATAGGCGAGCCGGGCGCCATAGCCGAGAAGCAGGCCGCCGATGATGGCGGCGAGGAGCGAGGATGCGGAGATGCGCCATGTCGGATGGAATTTGCCGGCGAGGCCTGCGGCCAGCAACGCTCCCAGGATGATGCCGAAATCCATGACGGAGGTGATGTCGGCGAAGACGCTTTGGTGCAGCGAGGTCGCGCGAGCACCCTGCCAATAGGGCCATGACGCGACGTCGACGCCGAGGCTCATCAGGATCTTCGATCCCCAGAGCGCGAAAGCGGAGGTGATGCCCCAGGGACGTCCCGCAAGATACAGCGTGGCGAAATTTCCGATCGCGAGCAGGATCGCGCCCCACAGCAGCGGCCATGGCCCCTGCATGAAGCGGCGCGCGCCGCGGAGCTTCGTCCGCGCTCCCGGCTCGAGTTCGCCGTGGCGGCCGATCTCGGCCCTGAGGGTGATGAGATAAATTGCAGCCATAACAGCCCAGCAGAGCACGAGCGCCGGCAGCCATCCGAGCCGTTCGATCAACGAGACGGCGCCGATGTTCGGCAGCGCGCTCCACCACGGCAGATGCAATGCACCGAGCGTCGATCCGGCGATGAAGGCCGCCAGTGTCACCAGCATGCGGGTGTTGCCGCCGCCGGCGGTATAAAGCGTTCCCGACGCGCAGCCGCCGCCAAGCTGCATTCCAAGGCCGAACAGGAATGCCCCGGTGAGCATGCCCACGCCCACCGCGCCGAGCTCGCCACGCACGGCGACGCCGAACAGCGTGCCTTGCGCCAGGGCCGGGAAGAAGAGGGCGGTTGCCAGCGCAAGCATGACCATTTGGGCGCGAAGGCCGGCGCCTCGTCGTGCGACAATGAAGACGCGCCAAGCCGAGGTGAACCCGAACAGCGCATGGTACAGCGTCAGGCCAAGTGCGCCTCCGAGAAGAAACAACAATCCCTGTTGCCACGAAATCGTGCCTGACAAGGCCGCTGCGCCCGCCAGAAGAATTGCCGCCGCGACAGCGACGACCGTGAGATTGGCGCCGTGCCGGTCATTGTCAGGGGCAAGCAGCCGCGCATCGATAGATAGATCGGTCATGGCTCATCCAAAAGCGGATTTCTTCGGCAGTGAGAGCTAACCGGGGCGAATTCTCCCCGTTCCAATCTTTCCACCTTGGAACTGATGCGATAGCGCTAGCCTGTCATGCCCAGGCTCGACCGGGGCATTCAGTACGCCGCGGCCTCTCCTCTCAAATCTCGACTGTCTTGGGCTACCGGGTCGCCCGGTCAAGCCGGGCGACGACAGCGAGAGTGGGCAAGATTAGTCGTCGCGCCGATGCACGTTTCAAACGGCGGACGAGAGTTCGCGATCTCGCGGCGCGTTCCGCCCGAGTCTTGCGTCGTCGCATCGCCCTCATTGAGACAAGGGCGCAGGGAAGGCCGGGCGCCGGCTGGCACCCGCAGGTCCGTGCGCGATAGAAATGCACACGGGGTGGACCACAGGTTCGCCGGATCGCCCGGCCTTCCCTGCACGATGGTTTTAACGTGTCCTTCGTGCTCTCCCCGGGGAGCGATGCACTATTGCCCCCGTCGCCTTGCGGATAACTGATGCACGTGCCCGGTCGGGCCGCCACATCACCGCAGGACTTGACGCACAGACCCGGGCGTCAGGACCACACGACTTGTTCGTCCGCGCACGTCCTCGCTGGGACTTCGAGTGCTGGCGTGTGCTCACACCCGAAGCCATGCGAAGACGCTTTCGGCATCGTGTCGCAGGCACGAAGGCCATTGCTCACAGCCAAAGCCGCCCTGCAATGCCTATCGTGCCCGAAGCCGTCGCGTCCATCGCTGCCCAGCCCGCGGTTCGTGACGATCGCGATCCGCCCCTTGTCTCGGGCCAGGGTGTGTCGCTTATACGTCAAATCCGAATTTCGGTAAAGTGGAATATTTTACGAGGTGGGCTTGACGGGCGATGTGGCGGAAGTGGTCGTCGCTGTTTTGCCCGACGGGCACGGGCAGGCGAGGATGACGGCTTCGCCCAAAGAGTTGAGACGGCAGCTTTGGAGGACAGAGAGTAAGTCCGCCGGCGCGGTCATCATCGACGGCTTGGGCCCCTGGACGGACATTCAACGGAAACCTCGAAATTCCTCATGGAATTCTGGCCAAGCGCGTGCAGCGCGAGCCCGGAACGATTTTTACCGAAGGTTGTTAAGGCTCAAATTATCTGATGTCGCTTCTATCGTGGCATGACGCCAGCAAGGGAGGGCGCTTTCGCCCAGCTTGAGGCCCCGAGCTCTTTGTTGAGGAGTCGCGGTCGGCCTTACGTTCGGTCGAACTCTAAAAGGAAAAACGGCATGACGAAAAGCACGCTCGATCTGGCACGTGCCAGGTTAAAGGCATACGTCGATAAGGATCGGACAGCGATCGAAGCGCTTCTTGCGGACGACTATCACTTCTCAAGTCCAATCGACAATGAGTTGGATCGTGCGACTTATCTGCGCCGTTGCTGGCCCAACAGCGAGAAGACCAATTCGTTCGATGAAGTCATCGCGACCGAGGATGGAAGCCGAGCAGTCATCGTCTATGAGGCAGCTGCCGCAGGGGGGCACAGGTTTCGTAATTGTGAGGTAACCACCGCTCGCGGAGACAAGATCGTTCGGGTGGAAGTCTACTTTGGATGGGATATGCCTCACAAAGCGCCGAAAGGCGGCTCCGTCGAAAATGACGGCGAGGGTCACGCTTAGCGGGATGCCGGTCGAGCTACGATCAACAACGCAGCTTTGGCATTTGTAGGCCCTTGGTCTCATCCCATGCGCGGTCATGCACGTCTCGACCTCGTCCGGGTTCGTCAGGATCACAGGCATCGCTTTCGCGCGGATGGCATTGCAACCTACTAGCGAAGCCGCGCGCGCATTATCACTATCACTGACGGCAGGAGGCTCAGTAAGCGAGCTTTGGGTACCAGTCGGTGCCGCGGCCTTCTGGCGTGGTATCGAGGATGGTCCAGAGCGGATCGAAGTCGGGCGCGCCGCGCGGATCCTGTTGGGGGTCGGCCATCGTGCCGCTCATCTCGCCGGACCAAAAATGTCGGATCGTGCCGTCGCGCTGTGTGAACACGCTGTAGCCGGGCACGTCGGCATCCTCGGCGCTGACATAGTCGCGCGTGTAATCGCCGGAGATGTCAGAGAAGACCTTGTGCCGCGTCCAGCCGCGCGCCTTCTTTGCCTCGATCAACCTGGCGATCGGTGACCGCGCGATGAAGACGAACCCGATACGCTGCTCGATGTCGGGTAATTTGTGCTCCCATGTGCTCATGAATGAGGTGCACATCGGGCAGGGCGTCTGCCGCTGCGGCCCGAACATGTAGCTGTAGACCGCGAGCGTCTGCTTGCCGTCGAACAAATCGGCGAAATTCACTTTGCCATTCTCGCCTTCAAACACGTAGTTTTTCTTCACCTCGCCGCCGGGCGGAAGCGCCCGGCGCAGTTCAGCGACACGCTCGATCTGACGACGCAGCTCGATCTCCTTCGTCAGGAGGTCTTGCCGGGCGCGGCGATAATCGACGCTTTCGTTGGGAAAATGAGCCTTGTTCGTACCAGCAAGCTCCGAAGCAGGCTTCAGGATGGAACTATCCATTGCATGACCTCTGGTTGGGGCCGATATCTGGGAAGACGTCCGGCGGCACCTCGTTCCGACACCTTCGCTCAACTATTTGGAAAGCGCTCGGTTGGTCCAAAAGATCCTGCTGCGGGTCGCTGCGGTGTTTCGAGCGCGCGTGGCCTCTAGGCCAAACGCCTGCTCATCAAGGTCGGTCCTTGGGTCCTTGCCCCTGAGCATAGTCGCCATTCAACCCTGACCGCTTAGCGATGCCTTCCATTGGCAAACCGGACGTGACGAACCAATCAGTCGGTGTCCTAGATCACCCCCGCCAGCCGCAACGCCACGCCCGCCGCGCAACTGCCGGCCAGCACCGTCAACATCCCCAGCTTGAACCGGAAGATCGCAGTTGCCGCCGCGATCGACAGCAGCAGCGCGGGGATGTCGATGCTGGTCAGCACCGGCATGTCGAAGTCCAGCGGAAACGCATGCACCGGCACGGTGTCGCGGAACAGCGTGTGCAGCGCGAACCAGATCGAGAGGTTGAGGATCACGCCGACGACGGCGGCGGTGATAGCGCTCAGCGCGCCCGCAAGCCCGGTGTTGCCGCGCAGCCGTTCGATGTAGGGAGCACCGACAAAGATCCAGAGGAAGCAGGGCGTGAAGGTGACCCAGGTCGCGAGCAATCCGCCGAGCGTGGCCGCAAGCATCGGCGACAGGCCGCTGGCGTCGCGGTAGGCGGCCATGAAGCCCACGAACTGGAGCACCATGATCAGCGGACCCGGCGTGGTCTCGGCCATGCCGAGGCCGTCGAGCATCTCGTGCGGCTTGAGCCAGTGATAGTGCTCGACCGCCTGCTGGGCGACATAGGCCAGCACTGCGTAGGCGCCGCCGAAGGTGACCATCGCCATTTTCGAGAAGAACAGCGCGATGTGACTGAAGACATTGGCCTGCCCGAGCACAAGCACGAGCGCGATCACCGGCACCACCCAGAGCGCAAGCCACAGCGCGCCGACGCGAATGGTGCGGGCGGTGTTGGGTCGGACATGATCGGGCACGGCGTCGCCCAGCATGCTGTCGATCAAGGCGCTGCTGCCGCCGTGACCATGACCGGCCGGCGCGAACTCCGGACGGCCGCTTCTCGCGCCGGCATAGCCGATCATGCCTGCGGCGATGATGATGATGGGGAAGGGGACGGCAAAGAAGAAGATCGCGACGAAGGCCATCGCGGCGAGCGCGATCATGATGCGGTTCTTCAGCGCGCGCTTGCCGACGCGCACCACGGCCTCGACGACGATGGCGAGCACGGCGGCTTTCAAGCCGAAGAACAGCGCCTCGACGAAGCTGACATTGCCGTAGGCGGCGTAGACGTAGCTGAGGCCCATGATGGCGATGATGCCGGGCAGGATGAACAGTCCGCCCGCCATCAGCCCGCCGGCAGTGCGATGCATCAGCCAGCCGATATAGGTTGCGAGCTGCTGCGCCTCCGGGCCCGGCAAGAGCATGCAGTAGTTCAGCGCATGGAGGAAGCGGCCTTCCGAGATCCACTTCTTTTCCTCGACCAGGATGCGGTGCATCACCGCGATCTGGCCCGCGGGCCCGCCAAAACTCAGGCAGGCGACACGGAGCCAGACGCGAAAGGCTTCACTGAAGCTGACGCCGTGACCGGCATCAGCTCCGGTTTCGATCGTACGCGTATCCATCAAGCCTTTGCCTTGTTGGTCGGCCAGTTATGGGTCTCAGACGTCGCGTCGCGGCACCAGCGATAGAACGCGTCGTAGAGCAGCATACCGGCCTCGAGCTGTTCGAGGTCGTCATCATACATCCGCGACAGCCCGAGCGAAGCCGCGAGCAGACCGGGAGCCTCCGGCGCAAGGTCGGGCCGCCCGGTGTCGGCGCCGCGCACCAGCGTTGCGAGCCGGAGCAGCGCCGGCGCAGCAATCCCGAACTCCTCGATCATCACGTCGAAGGTGCAGAGCTCGCCACGGTGGCTCCAGAACACGTTCTCGATGTCGAACGGGGCTGCCTTGAAGCGTTCGCCGACGGCGACCACTTCGGACGGTGCCACGAACAGGAACACCGCATTGGGATCGACGAAGCGTCGGATCAGCCAGGGGCAGGCAATGCGGTCGACCTTGGGCCGCGCCCGCGTCACCCAGACGGTGCGTCCCTTGGCGTCGCGCGGCGGCAGCTTGCGGGTATCGAGCAGCGGCAGCTTTGCGTCCTTCCAGCCCTCGAATCCGCCTTCCAGCGTCTCGGCCTGGACCCCAAGCTGCCTAAGCCAGGCCGCCGTGCCCTGCGCCAGCTTTGCGCCGCGCAGGCAGGAGACGATGGCGGTGCGGCCGGCGAATTCGGCACCCCATTCCGGAACATTGTCGTGGCTGAGCTTGATCGAACCTGGGATCAACCGCCGGTCGGCGGCAAAATCCTCGTCGGTGCGCACGTCGATCAGGGCAGGGGCGTTTGCCGTGCCGATCAACCGTGCCAGCTTGTCAGATGATATCGTCGTGTAGGAAGACATGATGCGCCCTCGTGAAAAACAACGGGACGCGATACTTGGGCATGTCGCCTCGTGGGGAGATCGCTCAAATCCCCATGGCGTTCATTACACCGAAACGGCACCTACCTGTCAATCGGCTCATTCCGGCGATTTTGCCCAGAAGACTCGCAGGTCTATATAGGGGTTAACGGCCCGGGCCTTTCGGAGACTTTGCGATGCATTCCCATTCCGTCGAACAATGGACCCATGACCACGCCTTCCTGGGCGAGAAGCACGACGAGAACGAGCGACGCACCTGGCTCGTCGTCATCCTGACGCTGGTCATGATGGTCGGCGAGATCGTCGCCGGCTCGCTGTTCGGCTCGATGGCACTGCTCGCCGACGGCTGGCACATGGGCACGCATGCGGCAGCGCTAGGGATTGCCGCGTTCGCGTATCGCTTTGCACGGCGGCACCTGGGGAGCTCGCATTTCAGCTTCGGCACCGGCAAATTCGGCGATCTTGCCGCCTTCGCCAGCGCGATCATCCTCGGCCTGATCGCGGTCGAGATCGCCTATGAGAGCGTGCTGCGGCTGATCAATCCGGTGCCGATCGTCTATGGCGAGGCGATCGTGGTCGCTGCCCTCGGCCTGTGCGTCAACCTCGCCAGTGCCTGGCTGCTCCGCGACAACCATGGTCATCACCATCATGGCCATGCGCATGATGATCACGATGATCATGACCATGATCACCACCACCACGACAACAATCTCCGTGCTGCCTATGTCCACGTCATGGCGGACGCAGCGACCTCGGTGCTGGCGATCGCCGCGCTCGTCGTCGCCATGTATTCGGGATGGGCCTGGGCCGATCCGGCGGTCGGCCTGATCGGCAGCGCTGTGATCGCGAGCTGGGCGTTCGGCCTGATCAAGACATCGGGCGCGGTGCTGCTTGACGTGCGCGCCGACGAGAAGCTCGAGCGTGTGATCCGGGCGCGCATGGAGATCGGCGACGACCGCGTCACGGATTTGCATCTCTGGCAGGTCGGCCCCGGCCATTGCGCCGTGCTGGTGTCGGTGGTGTCGGACCAGCCGAAGCAGCCGGCGGTCTACAAGAAGCGGCTCGCCGGACTGAAGGGGCTCAGCCACGTCACCGTCGAGGTCGAGACCTGCCCGCACTGAAGCGGTCTGCGGGAATTCTGCGAACGGACCAGGGTTGATCCTCGGTCACAGCCGACAAGACAGCCGACCTGGCTGCAAGGGAGGAACGAATGATGCCAAAGATCAAAAAGATCAAGCTCGCCGTCGTTGTCGCTGCACTCGTTCTGTCCGGTCATGCGGTGCTCGCGCAGTCCGAAAAGACCGGTGTCGAAAAACTCTACGTGCTCAATTGCGGCGAGGGCACCGCCGGCGACATCTCGCGCTGGACGCCCGGTCTCAATGAGGGCAAGACGATGGACTTCGTCGACAGCTGCTATCTCGTGAAGCACGCCAAGGGCTGGTTCCTGTGGGATACCGGCATCGCCGACGCAGTCGCCGCGATGCCGAATGGCCTTGCGCCCGCCGATCCCAAAGCCGTGACCTGGCGCCGGCCGAAGACGCTTGCCGCGCAGCTCGAACAGCTCGGCCTCAAGCCCGGTGACGTCAAGATGATGGCCGTCTCGCACACCCATCCCGACCATACCGGCAATGTCGAGCTGTTCCCGCAGGCCATGCTCTATGTGCAGAAGGCCGAGTATGACTGGCCCGGCGCCAACAACGAGCCGCGCTTCAAGCCGTCGCATCCGGTCGAGCTGCTTGCGGGCGACAAGGACGTGTTCGGCGACGGCAGCGTGACCATCCTGTCGACGCCCGGCCATACGCCGGGACACCAATCGCTGCTGGTGAAGCTGCCGAAGACCGGCGCCGTCGTGCTGTCGGGCGATGCGGTGCACTTCAAAGACAATTGGGACAACCGCCGTGTGCCGAGCATGAACGCCAACAAGGACCAGAGCGCGGCCTCGATGCAGAAGATCGCCGACACGCTCGGCAAGGAGAAGGCGCAACTCTGGATCAACCACGACAAGATCCAGCGCGACAGCCAGAAGATGTCGCCCGAGTTTTACGACTAGCTTCCCGCGACGCCCCTGTTGCCACTACGGTGGCAGCAGGGGCGTGCTAGCGCCCTCAGCAAGCTCCGCAACGGGAGACGATTGTGGGTGAGTGGGCCGGGGTTGCGATCGCGCTGGCGTCGAGCAGCCTTGGCGGCACTGCCGCGGCGATCACCCGCTATCTGGTCGGCGGCGCCGATCCGATCCTGCTCGCGATCCTGCGCTGGGGGATCGGCTTTCTCTGCCTGCTGCCGTGCGCGCTTCTGCTCGGCGTGCGCTGGCCGCAGCGGTCCGACTGGCCGGCCGTGGCGCTGCTCGGCATCTGCTTTTTCGGCGTGTTCTTCATCCTCTACAACATCGCGGTGTCCTACACGACCGCCGCGCGCGCCAGTCTCGCGCTGGCGACGCTGCCGCTCCACACCATGGTGGTCGGCGCCATCCTCGGCGTCGAGCGGCTGACGGCGCGCAAGATCACCGGCGTCGGCATCGCGGTGCTCGGCGTGGCGGCGGCACTGGCCGCGGGCCTGGCGCAAAGCCCGCCCGAGGCCTGGCGCGGCGAGCTGATCATGACCGGTGCCGTGTTCTGCATGGCGTTCTACAACGTGCTGTCGCGCCCGCTGATGCAGCGCTCCAGCCCGCTCGGCTTTCTCACGGTCGGCATGGGAGCAGGCGCCGCCGTGCTGGTGCTTGCGGGTATCGTGAAGGGCAGCTTTGCAGCGCTGGGGCAGTTCACGACGGCGCAGTGGATTGCCGGCATCTATCTCGGCATCGGCGGCGGTGCGCTCGCCTTCATCCTCTGGGTCATGGCGCTGGCGCGCGCGACGCCGACCCGGGTCGCCAATACGATGACGGTCAATCCGATCGCCGCCACCTTGCTCGCCGCGCTGCTGATCGGCGAGCCGATCACGCCAAATCTACTGATCGGGCTGGTCGCCGTGTTCGCCGGCATCTGGATCGCGACCGGCGAAACGAGGCCGGCCTAGGTGCGCGGTGCCGTGACCGGCGGCGGGCTCGCTTCCGGCGCCTTCTTCGGTTTCAGCGAGCCGGCGTAGAAGGAGATCAGCCAGACCAGGATGACGGCGAGGAGATAGACACCCCAGGCCTGCGGCGGCGTAGTCGCCCAGCGCAGGAGGCCTTTGAATGTGCGGGGTGGGCGCGTGTCTTCGGTCATGCTGCGCTTGTGCGCGAAAGCTCCGGCCCGGTCAATCCGGCCGCGGTTGCGCGCGGATCATGAACAGCGCGGCCAGCGCCGAGAGGCTGAGCGCGGAGGAGACGATCAGCACCTTGGCGCCCATGACGTCGATGAGCAGGCCAAAGGCCAGCGGCGCCACGGCCTGCGCCATCCGTGCCGGCGCGCCGATGATGCCGAGGCGATAGCCGAAATCCTTGGGGCCGAAGATCGACAGCGGCAGCGTGCCGCGCGCGATGGTCAGGATGCCGTTGCCGGAGCCGTGGAATAGCGCAAACGCACTGGCCGCGGCGCCGCCGAAGATCGCCACGACCACCGCGCCGATCGGGTGAGTGAGGCAGGCGAGCCGCGTCGACCACAGCGGATGAAAGCGGCTGAGGAAGCCTGCCTCCAGAACCCGTGCGGCCACTTGCGCGGGGCCGATCAGCGCACCGGCCGCGATCGCCTCGACCGGCGTCGCGCCGGTTGCCTCCAGGATGCGCGGGAAATGCGCGGCCATCGCGCCGGTGACGGTCCAGACCGCGGCAAAGATGAAGGCGAGCAGCACCATGGTGCGGTCGAGCGGCAGATGCGGCTTCGCCGCTGTCGCCGCTGCTTGCTTGGCGCCCTTGATCGTCGGCAGCAGGAAGAAATTGAGCGGCAGGCCGATCAGGATATTGGCAGCGGCCCAGGCGAAGCAGGTGTCGCGCCAGCCAAAATGCGACAGGCCCCAGGCGGTGAGCGGCCAGCCGACGGTCGATGCAAAGCCCGCCATCAGCGTGATGCCGGTGATCGGCCTGCGCGCCTCGGTGCCGTAGATGCGCCCGAGCGCGGCGAAGGCGGCGTCGTAGAGACCCATCGCCATGCCGATGCCGAGCACGAGCCAGGCCATTGCCATCACCGCCACCGATTGCGAGAGGCCGAGCAGAACGAGGCCGGCGGCGATCGTCAGGTTCGACACCGAGAGGACCTGCCGGCCGCCGACCAGATCGATCTGTCGCCCGATGCGCGGCCCGAGCAGCGCCGAAATCACCAGCGAGGCCGAGAACGCGCCAAACACCCAGTTGGAGGAGATACCGAGATCGCGCGCCATGGGATCGGCGAGCAGCGCCGGCAGATAGTAGCTCGAGGCCCAGGCCAGGGTCTGCGTGGTACCGAGCGCCAGGATGATCGGAAGCTGGCGCTGGCTCATATCCCCGTATTTCTGATCGGCGGTGTCATCATTCGCATTTGCCGCCCGAGGCGGGAGCGCGTCAACAGCGTCCGCGACATATGCGACCTGCCGCGGGCGGGAGCCTTGGCCGTGAGCGGAGCTTTGGCGACGCAAGCTCCGCGCGCCGCCTTTCGCTCGTCACGAATGCACGCCATAATGGCGCATGCAATTGACCTCTCGCCTTGCGCTGATGAACTGGTTGGCCGGCCAGGGGCTCACCGGCCTGCCCGAACCCGAACTGCTGCGCGGCTTCTGCGAGCGCTGCCGCGCCGAGGGGCTGGAACTCTCGCGTGGCCTTGTCGTCATCGATACGCTGCACCCGATCTACGAGGGTCGCGCCTTCCGCTGGAGCGATACACCGACCAACGAGAGCGACGTCGTCGAATACGGCTCGACGGCCGAGGGCGACGCGGCCAACAATTGGCGCCGGTCGGTTTTCTATCATTTGCTCGAGCACGGTCACGACGAGATGGTGATCGACCTCGCCGACGCGCCCTCGCTCGATTTTTCGCAAATCGGCGAGCTCGCCGAAACCGGTCATCGCCATTTCCTGGCCTTTGTGCACCGCTTCGGGGAGACCGGAGCGCTGGGGCAGATGGACTGCCTCTACTCCTCCTGGACAACGCGACGCGACAGCGGCTTCGCCGACGCCGAACTCGCCGCGCTGCGCGATCTCGTGCCGGTGCTGGGGCTCGCGATCAAGTCGGCGCAGCAGGTCGACATCGCGCGCACGCTCGGCCGCGTCTATCTCGGCCGCGATGCGTCAGAGCAGGTCTTGAGCGGACGTATCTCGCGCGGCGTCACCGAGCGCATCAACGCCGTGCTGTGGTATTCGGATCTGCGCGGCTCGACCGGAATCAGCGAGAGCATCGGCCCCGACGAGATCATCCCGTTCCTCAACGACTATGCGCAGGCCGTGATCGACGCGATCCACGACGCCGGCGGCGACGTGCTGAAGCTGATCGGCGACGGCGTGCTTGCGATGTTCACCGGTGAAGACATGGCGCATGCCCGGCGCGCGGCGCTGCGCGCCGAGCATCTGTTCCGCAAGAACGTCGCTGCGCTGAACCTGAGGCGGGGCGCGGAGGGCCGTCCCACCACGTCCGCCTATATCGGCCTGCATGTCGGCGAGGTCTTCTACGGCAATATTGGCAGCGAGGACCGGCTCGACTTCACCGTGGTCGGTCCGACCGTGAACGAGGTCAGCCGCATCGCCTCGATGAGCCGTTCGGTCGATCGCGAGCTGCTGGCATCGGCAGAATTCTACAAGGGCCTCGACGCCGCCGGCCGCCGCTATCTCGTCTCCACAGGCCGCTACGCGCTGCGTGGCATCGGCCGTGCGCAGGATCTCTACACGCTTGATCCGGAGGTGGACGCGAGCGAGCCGGTGACAGGCAGCTACGAGCGGTATCTGGCGAACTAGGCTGGCTGCTTCAACATACTCCGTCATTGCGAGGAGCTCTTGCGACCAAGCAATCCAGACTGTCTCCGCGGACGGATTCTGGATTGCTTCGCTTCGCTCGCAATGACGGTGCAGCTAACACCGCGCCACCGCCTCATCGCCCACCATGTCCGGCTGCCGGTCCAGCGCCACCGCGGGCGAGAGCCAAATGACCAGCGCCTGCACGCCGAACACGGCGGCGGCGAGATAGAGGCACGCTTCGGCGCTCCACAGGCCGCCGACGATCGCACCCAGCGCCGAGCCGACCGGACGGGCGCCATAGCTCATGATGTTGATGGCGGAGACGCGGCCGAGCAGGCGAGGCGGCGTCACCGACTGGCGCAGCGTCGTGGTCGAGATCACCCACAGGATCGGCCCGACGCCGAGCAGAAAGAAGCTCAAGGCCGCAAGCCAGGGCGAGGGGACCAGCACCGTCAGCGCCATCACCACCGCCGCGACGAAGCCGGTAACGGGGCCGAGGCCGACGACCGTGCCGAACGCGATGCGCTTCATCACCCGCGTCGCGAACAGCGCGCCGATCACCATGCCGACACCGTACATCGTCAGCACGGTGCCGACGCCGACCGCGTTTAGGCCGAGGTGACGTACGGCATAGGGCACGAACACCGCGATCTGCAGGAACCATCCGGTGTTGAAGATGAACTGGGTGATGAACACCGGCCGCAGCAGCGGATGATGAAACACGAAGGCCGCGCCTTCGCGGATGTCCTGAAACGGATGCCGCCGTGGCGCCGGCGTGCGGGCGGGCTCGTAGATGCCGGAGAGCAGCACGACGGCGATCGCGGACAGCGCGGCCGCAAAGCCGAAGGCCGGGCTCGCGCCCCACCACCCGACCAGCGCGCCGCCGAGCGCAGGGCCGCTGGCGAAGGCGATGGTGCGTGCGAGCTCGATCCGCGCATTGGCCGCCGGTAGCAGGTCCGAACTCACCAGCGAGGGCACCAGCGCCGGCGCGGCCACGCTGTAGACGACGGTGCCGCACACGGCGGCAAAGCCGAGCAGCGCCAGCAGCGGCAGATTGAGCGCGCCGAGCGCGAGCAGCAGCACGATCGCTGCAAGGGCCGCGGCCCGCAGCGCCTCGGCGCCCGCCATCAGCGAACGGCGGGAGATGCGGTCGGCCAGCAGGCCGGCGGGGATGGCGAAGAGGACGAAGGGCAGGGTCAGCGCGGTCTGGAGCAGGCCGGTCTGGCCTTCTGCCACGCCGAGCGTCAGCACCGCGACGATGGGGGCCGCGGCCAGCGCGATCTGTTCGGCCGACTGTGCCGCCAAATTGGACCAGGCGAGGCGGTTGAATGTCTCGGGGAGGCGCGGGGGAATTGACATGGCTCGTTTCCTGCAAAGTCGGGTTGGCGCCAGTATCCGCCTCGGGAGGCTCCCAAACCCACCCGCTTCCCGACAGGGGCGACACATAGCGACCGCCGAGGGACCGACGCGGCTAGATGCAGTTGCAAATGAGTTGCAATAAGGCTCGACTTCGGTATTCTCGCCGCATGGATGCTCGCTCTCCCGATCTGACCCGAGATGCTGCCGGCTGGCGCAATGACGCGCCGATGACAAAGAGCCTGGCCGAGGTGAATGCCTCGGTCGCCCTCCCCATCGCGGGGGTGTGGTGGCGGCGCCTGCTCGCCTTCGTCGGCCCGGGCTATCTGGTTTCGGTCGGCTACATGGACCCCGGCAATTGGGCGACGGATCTCGCCGGCGGGTCCAAGTTCGGCTACACGCTGCTCTCCGTCATCCTGCTCTCGAATTTGATGGCGATCCTGCTGCAATCGCTGGCGGCACGGCTCGGCATCGTCACCGACCGCGACCTCGCGCAGGCCTGCCGCGGGACCTATTCGCCGGCCGTGAACTTTCTACTCTGGCTTGCCTGCGAGGCGGCGATCATCGCCTGCGATCTCGCCGAGGTCATCGGCACCGCGATCGCGCTCAAGCTGCTGTTCGGCATTCCCCTGATTGGCGGCGCGCTGATCGCCGCGCTGGATGCCTTTTTGCTGCTCATCCTGATGAATCGGGGCTTCCGTTTCCTCGAAGCCTTCGTCATCGCGCTGCTCGTCGTGATCGCAGTCTGCTTCACCGTCCAGCTTGCCGCGGCAGCCCCGCCGGTCGCCGAGATGCTGAGGGGATTTGTGCCGAAGACCGAGATCTTCACCAACCCCGAAATGCTCTACATCGCGATCGGCATCATCGGCGCCACCGTGATGCCGCATAATCTCTATCTGCACTCCTCGATCGTGCAGACGCGCGCCTATGAGCGCAACGACGAAGGCCGGCGCGAGGCGATCAAATGGGCGACGACGGATTCGACCATCGCCCTGATGCTGGCGCTGTTCATCAATGCCGCGATCCTCGTGGTGGCTGCTGCAACCTTCCACAAGAGCGGCCATTCCGACGTCGCCGAGATCGGCCAGGCCTTCGAGCTGCTGTCTCCGTTGCTCGGCCTCGGCATCGCCTCGACGCTGTTCGCAGTGGCGCTACTCGCCTCGGGCCTGAATTCAACGGTGACGGCGACGCTCGCCGGCCAGATCGTGATGGAGGGCTTTCTCGACCTGCGCCTGCCGAGCTGGGCGCGGCGGTTGCTGACCCGCGGCATCGCGATCATTCCCGTGATCGTCGTCACCGCGATCTATGGCGAGCGCGGCACGGCTGATCTGCTGGTATTCAGCCAGGTCGTGTTGTCGATGCAATTGCCCTTCGCCGTCATCCCGCTGGTCCGCTTCGTCTCCGACCGCCGCAAGATGGGCAAGTTCGTCATACCGGTATGGGTCGCGGCGATCGCGTGGATCGTCGCCGGCATCATCGTGGTTTTGAACTTGAAGCTGCTCGCGGACACGCTGTTCGGGTGACCACACCACGGCTGTCGTCGTCCGGCTTGACCGGACGACCCAGTATTCCAGAGACAGTAGTGACTGAGCCGAGGCGCCGCGGCGTACTGGATGCCCCGCTTTCGCGGGGCATGACGGAGAGCTAATCCTGCGGCTCGGACGTCGCATCGCCTTGCGCGTCGATGCGCAGCCAACCTGACGGCGCGAGGCGCTGCTGCGGCAGGAAGCGGGCCTTGTAGTCCATCTTCTTGGAGCCCTCGATCCAGTAGCCGAGATAGACGTAAGGCAATCCCTGCCGCCGGGCGCGGGCAATGTGGTCGAGGATCATGAAGGTGCCCATCGAGCGGCTGACTTCGCCCGGCTCGAAGAACGAATAGACCATCGACAGGCCGTCGCTGAGCACGTCGGTCAGCGCCACCGCGATCAACTCCTCGCCGCGGCCGGTGATGCCGCTGTCGGGACCGCGCTTGCGGTACTCGATGATACGGGTCTCGACGTGGCTGTCCTCGACCATCATGGCGTAGTCGAGCACGGTCATGTCGGCCATGCCGCCATGGCGGTGACGGGAATCGAGATAGGCGCGGAACACCGAATATTGCTCGGAGGTCGGCACCGCGCTGCGCTGCTCGCCGATGATGTCGGCGTTGCGCGCGATGACTTTGCGGAAGTTGCGGGAGGGGCGGAACTCGTTGGCGATCACCCGGACCGAGACGCAGGCGCGACACTGGTCGCAGGCGGGACGGTAGGCGATCGACTGGCTGCGACGAAAGCCGCCATGGGTCAGGAGGTCGTTGAGGTCACCGGCGCGCTCACCTACGAGGTGCGTAAACACCTTGCGCTCGTGCCGGCCCGGCAGATAGGGGCAGGGGGAGGGCGCCGTGAGGTAAAATTGTGGGGTGTCGCGCGAGTGCTGGGTCAAGGGACGTCGTGGGCCTCCAAAATGTGCATCAGCATCGCGCTACGAAAGCCCCCGGTCAATCGGTCTACTCGGCAGGTCAGATCGGACAGCATAGCGGGTCCAGGTTGATAGGTTCTTGATCCAGGTTGGTTGATCAGTAGGTCCTTGATCGAAAGGTCGCTGATCGGTAGGTCCTGGCGCCCTGGGGCACCGGCGCACGAACGGAATTGTTGATCACGACCGTTCCCAACAAGAAATCCTGCAGCAAGCGCCTGCGGCCGTTGAAGAGGCCGACCAGGACGACGAAAGGCGACAGGAACGAGACGGTCACCCAGAACAGCACGGCGTGGGTGGCCCCGAGCACGAAATAGCCGGGCGCGCCGTACCAGGTGCGCAACTCAAGATCCATCACGCGCATGCCGATGGTCGCGGACGACGGACCGCCGATGCAGGCGCCGTAATAGACGATGGCCCAGATCACGGAGGCCGGCCAGGCCAGCCAGAACAGCGCCCAGCCGATGCCGAGCGTGACCACGCCGAACACCGCGATGAAGAGGTAGCCGAGGATCACCGGCACCGAGATCACAACCATGTCGATCAGGAAGGCGAAGACCCGCCGCGTCGCAACGCCGCGGAACAGTTCCGGGTGCAGATAGGGATCGTAGGCATGTGGCTGCGCCCCACCGTCATTGCGCCAGGCATTGCCCGAGTCCGAGTACGACATGACCATTCTCCCGAGGGAAACTCCCGTGGCAGGACTCCCGTGGAAGGACATGGGAACAGGCCGTCCGCGTGCCAAGGGCGCCGAGATTAACAAGCCGAAATATTCCGGCGATTCGGGGGCGGCGGAGGCGGGAGGAAAGGACGCGGCGCCACACCCTCAGTGTCGTCCTGGCGAAAGCCAGGACCCATTACCCCAGGGACAAGCTTGGCGAAAACTGGAAGTTAGTACGTTCGCCGGTATCGATACCGCGTGCTCTCGCTAGATCACCCGGTATGGGTCCTGGCTTTCGCCAGGACGACGATTAGAGACAGGGGCGCTCGGCCTTCGCCGGGACGACCTTGGGGCCTACCCCTGCGTCCGCAGCTTCTCCGCCGCCTTCGGTGCGAAATAACTCAGCACACCGTCGGCGCCGGCGCGCTTGAAGGCGAGCAGGCTCTCCATCATGGCGCGGTCGCCGTCGAGCCAGCCGTTGTTGGCGGCGGCCGCGATCATCGCGTATTCGCCGGACACCTGATAGGCGAAGGTCGGCATCGCGAACGTGTCCTTCACGCGACGGACGACGTCGAGATAGGGCATGCCGGGCTTGACCATCACCATGTCGGCGCCCTCGGCGATGTCGAGCTCGACCTCGCGGAGCGCCTCGTCGGTGTTGGCGCTGTCCATCTGGTAAGTGCGCTTGTCACCGGTGAGCGTCTTGGCCGAGCCGATGGCGTCTCGGAACGGGCCGTAAAAGGCGGAGGCGTATTTTGCGGCATAGGCCATGATCTGCACGTCGAGCAGGCCGGTGCGATCCAGGCCCTCGCGGATCGCGGCAACGCGGCCGTCCATCATGTCGGAGGGCGCGATGATGTCGCAGCCGGCTTCGGCCTGCACCAGGGCCTGACGCACGAGCACAGCGACCGTCTCGTCGTTCAGGATCTTGCCGTCGGAGATCAGGCCGTCATGGCCGTGGCTGGTGAAGGGATCGAGCGCGACGTCGCAGAGAATGCCGATCTCCGGGAATTCCTTCTTGATCGCGCGCACCGCCTGGCAGACCAGATTGTTCGGGTTGGTGGCTTCCGAGCCCTCCTCGTCGCGCAGGGACGGATCGGTGTAGGGAAACAACGCGAGGCACGGGATGGTGAGCTTCATCGCCCGCTCGGCGTCGCGCACGGCCTGGTCGACACTGAGACGCTCGACACCCGGCATCGAGGCGATCTGCTCGCGCTTGTTGTTGCCGTCGATCAGAAACAGCGGCCAGATCAGATCGTCCGTCGTGAGCACGTTCTCGCGCACCATGCGCCGGGCCCATTCGGCCTTGCGGTTGCGGCGCGGGCGGACGGTCAGATCGAGGGCAGGGGAGGCCCCAGTGCCATCCCGGCGCGAGACCTCGCGCAACTCGATCGGACGTCCGTATTTGATCGCCATTACTTTTCCTCCGGCTGGAATTATTCTTATACCAGCTCGCATGGTTCCCGTCACCGCGGGTTGACCTGTCGCAAAAGATGGCAGCCGATTGATTTTGCGGGGCAAAGCAGCCAGAAGGGGGCATGTCCGAGATCTCCACCCGCGATGCGGCCCGCGACAGCACCAGGGATGCCGTCCGAGACAATGCCAGAGACAGCGCCATGTCGGTGGCGGCGATCTCGTCGGAGCGGGCTGAATCCGACGACAATGTCTGGACGCGCCGGCTCGTGCTGTTCCTGCGGGTGATGGCGCTGCTCTCGATCCTCAAGGGCCTCTATCATTGGGCGCAGGTGACGGGCTTCGTGGGCGGCGAGGACGAGGCCTTCGAGAACCAGTCGATGGCCTGGCAGGCCTCCACCATTTACTTCGCCGTGATCGAACTCGTTGCCGCGGTCGGGCTGTGGCTGGCGACGCCTTGGGGCGCCGTGGTGTGGCTGACGACCGTGGTGTCGATGGCGGTGATCGAGCTGATGTTCCCGGGCATCTACGGCGGCAGCCTGATCGTGGTCGGCGTCGAAGCCTTCATGCTGGCGGCCTATCTCGCGCTCGCTTGGATGGCCGCACGCGAACGACCGCCATAGCAAACTCTCTTGCCCCGACTCTGCGCTCGGCTTCGCTGTGCTGGTCCGGGACACGAGATTGTCGCGCTTGGTTGACGGTTGGTTGCGTAAAATTCGACGTAAGTTTTCGCTAACCAGCGTGTTCCGCCACAGCTCTTACGCGGCCGTTTCGAAACGGGGCGGGGCTGTTCTGGAATGCGACAATCGGGGCGGACGGAGGGTGAACAGGACCTTGCGAGAGTCAACAGACTGTTGCGAAAAGTGCTTGTGGGACAGGCTTAATCCGCAATTCACTGTCTTAAATTCATGATCTCTTTATTCTCTTATTTAAGCCGATCTTCAAACGAGCCCCTTAAGTTGCACCTATCAGACGGGACACAAGTTTCGTCGAATGAGTGTCGATAAAAACGACAACAGGGGAAGTGTCATGATGAAAGCCGTCGCAACTGCGGCAGATACCGCAGAGCGCGTCTCCGGCCAGCAGGGTTCGGTGCAGACGCTCTATCTGGAAGCTTTGACTCTGGTGGAGCGGCTGCATCGCCGGCTGCTCGACGTCATCAAGGACGAGTTCGATCGCCGCGGCCGTGCGGACATCAACTCGGTGCAGGCGCTGCTGCTCTACAACATCGGCGACAAGGAGCTGACCGCGGGCGAACTGCGCACGCGCGGTTATTACCTCGGCTCCAACGTTTCCTACAATCTGAAGAAGCTCGTCGAGCTCGGCTTCCTCGACCATCAGCGCTCGCGCGTCGATCGCCGCTCGGTGCGCATCCGCCTGACGCCGCAGGGCCAGGAAATCCGCCGCATCGTCGACTCGCTCTACCAGAAGCACGTCAAGACGGTCGAACAGGTCGGCGGCATCTCGGGCGAGGAGTTCTCGACCCTGAACAAATCGCTGCACCGCCTCGAGCGGTTCTGGACCGACCAAATCCTGTATCGTCTCTGAGTTCTTTTCGACGGGACAAGGCCAAGCCGGCCCGCAACAAGACCGGCAAGCCTCCCGAACGTGCCTGAGCTTCCCCAAGCGCGCCGGCCCGGCTGTGTCCGGACCGGTGCGTTTTTCCATTTCGCGGTTGCGAAAAAAATCCCCGACACCAGGGAACGAGTTCCCGGTTCGATGCTTATCTCCTCCGGATCGGAGGCTGACGATGCTGGTCGAGCGTGGCGTGGGGGTGATGAACGTGGAACTCGTGAGCGAGGCCTACGCCATCGCCGCGAACTATCTTCGCCGCTCCGGCGCGATCCGGGACACCCTCGTCACCGACGAACGCCTGCTCGAGATCGTCATCAAGCTGCTCCAGCACGGCGAATTCAACAAGATCAGGCTGGCCAACAAGGCCATTGTCAGGTTCGAGGCGCAGTCCGAGGCCAAAGCGGTTGCCTGATCTCAACTCCCAAACGCGGCAAGAACCAGAGGGTGCCATGGAAGCTGCCATCGACCGGATCATGCATACCTACGATTTGCTCGCCAACCGCACGTCCGCGGCGAGCGCGGAGGCGCGGGAAAAGGTCACGAACTACATCACCACCTTGATGGAAGCCGGCGAGAAGGACACCCACAGGTTGACGGTTTGCGGCCTGACCTATCTGCGGCAGCTCGACGGTAGCGTGGATCCCGTGAAGGCGGGGTATACCGGGCTGTAGAGGCCGGCCGCTCGCACCCGCGCGGCCTTTCGAGTCCAAAGCGGACCTTTCCTGGACATGGACGCCGGATACCACCCCGTCGTCCCAATCCTCCAATCCCACCATATCTTGCATAAATCATAGGTCCGACCCGCAAACCCTTGGCCTGTTGCGGGCGATGTGGTAGATCGCGCTCGCCGCTTCCGATCGCCACACCAGACCCGCCCGTAGCCCGCCAAAAGGCTGCGGCGGTGGAGATATTCGCAAGATGACCTTCGCCAAAACCGCCTCCGCGCCCGATTCGTTTTTCACCGCCTCGCTCGAGCAGACTGACCCGGAAATCGCAGCCGCCATCAAGGGCGAGCTCGGCCGCCAGCGCCACGAGGTCGAGCTGATCGCCTCCGAGAACATCGTCAGCCGTGCCGTGCTGGAAGCGCAGGGTTCGGTGATGACCAACAAATACGCGGAAGGCTATCCGGGCGCGCGCTACTACGGCGGTTGTGAGTGGGTCGACGTCGCCGAGAACCTCGCGATCGATCGTGCCAAGAAGCTGTTCGGCGCCAACTTCGCCAACGTGCAGCCGAACTCCGGCAGCCAGATGAACCAGGCGGTGTTTCTGGCGCTGCTTCAGCCCGGCGACACCTTCATGGGCCTCGATCTCGCGGCCGGCGGCCATCTCACCCACGGCTCCCCGGTCAACATGAGCGGCAAGTGGTTCAAGGCCGCGCACTACACCGTGCGCCGCGAGGACCAGATCATCGACATGGACGCGGTCGCCAAGCAGGCCGAGGAGGTCAAGCCGAAGCTGATCGTGGCCGGCGGCTCGGCTTATTCGCGCGCCTGGGACTTCAAGCGCTTCCGCGAGATCGCGGACAGCGTCGGCGCGTATCTCCTGGTCGACATGGCGCACTTCGCCGGTCTCGTCGCCGGCGGCGTGCATGCCTCGCCCGTGCCTCACGCGCACATCACCACCACCACGACCCACAAGTCGCTGCGCGGTCCGCGTGGCGGCCTGATGCTGTGGAATGATGAGGCGCTGACCAAGAAATTCAACTCGGCGATCTTCCCGGGCCTGCAGGGCGGCCCCCTGATGCATGTCATCGCGGCCAAGGCGGTCGCCTTCGCCGAGGCGCTGCGGCCGGACTTCAAGGTCTATGCCAAGAACGTCGTCGAGAACGCCAAGGCTCTGGCGGAGGCGATGAAGGGCCACGGGTTCGACATTGTCTCGGGCGGCACCGATAATCATCTGATGCTGGTTGACCTCCGGCCGAAGGGCCTGAAGGGCAACGCCTCGGAGAAGGCGCTGGTTCGCGCCGCCATCACTTGCAACAAGAACGGCATTCCGTTCGATCCCGAGTCACCGTTCGTCACCTCCGGTATTCGTCTGGGCACGCCGGCTGCGACCACGCGCGGCTTTGGTGTCGCTGAATTCCAGCAGGTCGGCGGCATGATCGCCGAAGTCCTCAACGCGATCGCGCAGTCCGACGACGGCAAGGCGCCGCTGGTGGAAGCCGCGATCAAGGAACGGGTCAAGGTGCTCACCGACCGTTTCCCGATCTATCAGTAAGGCTCAAGAAAACCGGTCAAGGTCAACGGATGCGCTGCCCGAACTGCAACAGTCTTGATACGCAGGTGAAGGACTCGCGTCCGACCGAGGACTCTTCCGTGATACGCAGGCGGCGCGTGTGCGTCGCCTGCAATTTCCGCTTCACCACCTTCGAGCGCGTGCAGCTGCGCGAGCTCACGGTGATCAAGCGCAACGGCCGCCGCGTGCCGTTCGACCGCGACAAGCTGATGCGCTCGGTGTCGATCAGCTTGCGCAAGCGGCAGGTCGAGCCGGAACGGGTGGAGAAGATGGTCTCCACCATCGTGCGCGAGCTCGAGACCGGGGGCGAGGCTGAAATCTCCTCGGAGGTGATCGGCGAGACCGTGATGGAGCATCTGCGCACGCTCGACGACGTCGCCTATGTCCGCTTCGCCTCGGTCTACCGCAATTTCCGCGAGGCCAAGGATTTCGCCGACGTGCTCGGCGAGCTCTCCGGCGAGGAGGAAGCGCGGCTCGCCGCGATCCGCAAATGATCTTCCGCATCCTGGAGGATCAATTCGCGCAGAAGGCGCGCGAGTCCAGGGATGCCGACCGGCGCTTCATGGAGCTTGCGCTGGCGCTCGGCCGGCGCGGGCAGGGAAGTACCTGGCCCAATCCCGCCGTCGGCGCCGTCATCGTCAAGGACGGCGTGATCGTCGGCCGCGGTTGGACCCAACCTGGCGGACGGCCGCATGGCGAGCCTGAAGCGCTGCGGCGCGCAGGCGAGGCCGCGCGAGGCGCCACGCTCTACGTCACGCTGGAGCCGTGCTCGCATTTCGGCAAGTCGCCACCGTGCGCGGACGCCGTGATCGCCGCCGGCATCAAACGCGTGGTGGCCGCGATCGAGGATCCCAATCCGGAAGTCGCCGGTCAGGGCCACGCACGCCTGCGCGCCGCCGGCATCATGGTGGATGTGGGTCTGTGCGCGCGCGAAGCCGCCTTCGATCACGCCGGGCATTTCCGTCGCATCAGGGATCGCCGCCCGCATGTGATCCTGAAGCTCGCGGTCTCGCCCGACGGCAAGATCGGCGCGGCCGGCGGCAAGCCGGTCGCGATCACCGGCGAGGCGGCGCGCAACCGGGTGCATCTCCTCCGCGCGCAAAGCGACGCCATCCTAGTCGGCATCGGCACCGTGCTGGCGGACGATCCGCAGCTCGACTGCCGCCTGCCGGGCATGGCGGTGCGCTCGCCGGTGCGGGTGGTGCTCGACCAGAATCTGCGTATTCCCGGCGCAAGCAGGCTCGTGGGCTCCGCGCGCGAGATTCCGCTATGGGTGGTGGGTTCCGAACTCGCGGAGGCCGCGGCCGCCACGCGGCTCGGTGCGGCCGGTGCGCAGGTGATCCGCGTGCCGCCCGGCAATGCCTCGGGACTCGATCTTGCGGCCGTGCTGCATGCATTGGCCGGCAAGGGCATCACGCGGCTGATGGTCGAGGGCGGCAGCCGCGTCGCGGCGTCCTTCATCGCCGCGGACCTCGTTGACGAGATCTGGCTGTTCCACGGCGCGGAAGCGGTGGGCGCCGACGGGGTGGATGCGCTCGCTGCATTGCCCCTGTCGAAAATCACGCAGTCGCAGGCCTACAAGGTTCATGCTAGCGAGACCTTCGATCAGGATACTCTCACCATCTACGAGCGCGCGTGATGTTCACCGGCATTGTCACCGATATCGGCGAGATCGTCGGCTTCACGCCGACGGCGCAGGGCCAGTTGCACCGGCTGCGCATCGCCTGCCGCTACGAGCAGACCACCATTGCGGACGGCGCCTCGATCGCCTGCAACGGCGTCTGCCTGACGGTGGTTGCTTCCGGCGTCGAAGGCGGCAAGGACTCTGCTCAAAGGACCTGGTTCGACGTCGATGCCGCGGCCGAGACGTTGGCGCTGACGACCGCAAAGCATTGGAGGGTCGGCACCAGGCTCAATCTCGAGCGTGCGCTCAAGATCGGCGACGAGCTTGGCGGGCATATCGTCGCCGGCCATGCCGATGGCATCGCGACCCTCGTCAGCCGCGAGGACCTGCCCGACATGGCGCGGTTCGAGCTCTCCACGACGCGGGAGCTGGCGCGGTTCATCGCGACCAAGGGCTCGATCACGCTCGACGGCGTCTCGCTGACGGTTAATACGGTGAAGGACGTGACCTTTTCGGTGCTGATCATCCCGCACACCCTGACGGTCACGACGATCGGCGGCTGGAAGGCGGGAGATGAGGTCAATATCGAGGTCGATCTGATGGCCCGCTACGCGGCGCGGCTGACGGAAATGAAGTGACGGCGTCTTTAAACTTGGCTTACCCGCTGGTGGCGACTACATAGCGCCAACCCCTGTGGAACGGATTTGACGATGGCAGACGCGCGGCGCGCACCCCTGAAGGACCAGACCGACGTTTCCGGCGCACGCGCGCTGATCGTCGAGGCGCGGTTCTATGACGATCTCCAGGACGCGATGCTCGAAGGCGCGGTGGCCGAGCTGAAGGCGGCCGGTCTGACCCACGACGTCATCACGGTTCCCGGTGCACTGGAGATTCCTGCGGCGATCGCCATCGCGGTTGACGCCGCGGCGACCAATGGCAAGCCCTATGATGCCGCGATCGCGCTCGGCTGCGTGATCCGTGGCGACACCATCCATTTCGAGATCGTCTCGCAGGAATCCTCGCGCGCGCTGATGGACCTGGCGGTGGCGCGAAAGCTGCCGCTCGGCAACGGCATCCTCACCGTCAACACCGAGGCGCAGGCCTGGGCGCGGGCGCGCGCCAGCGAGCTGAACAAGGGCGGCGATGCCGCGCGGGCCGCGATTGCGATGCTGCGCATAAAGCGCCGGCTGGCGCGGGCTTGATCATGGCCGATAACAACAAGAAGCCGCCGGCCGGCACGGAGAAGAAGGCGAACCGGCGCGGTGCGGCGCGGCTCGCAGCCGTGCAGGCGCTGTACCAGATGGATATCGGCGGTGCCGGCATCAACGACATTTTTGCGGAGTTCGAGAGCCACTGGCTCGGCAACGAGGTCGAGGGCGACACATATCTCCCGGCGGAAGCGGCGTTCTTCCGCGACGTCGTCTCCGGCGTCGTGCGCGACCAGAAGAAACTCGATCCGCTGATCGACGAGGCGCTGTCGAAGGGCTGGCCATTGAAGCGCATCGAAGCGATCCTGCGCGCGGTGCTGCGGGCAGGGGCCTACGAATTGGAACACCGCAAGGACGTGCCGGGCCGCGTCGTCGTGTCCGAATATGTCGACGTCGCCAATGCCTTCGTCGACCGCGAGGAGACCGGCATGGTCAACGCGGTGCTCGACCAGATCGGCCGCCAGTTTCGCGGTGACGAGTTCGGGCGGGGGTGAATTGAGGCGCAGGGCGGTGAATTGATGCAATGTGGCTGCCCCATATTCCGCCGTCATCACCCGCGAAGGCGGGTGATCCAGTACGCCGCGGCCTATCGATGTCACACGATCGTCTCTGGAATACTGGATCGCCCGGTCAAGCCCGGCGATGACAGCGAAGTGTGTGGCTGACGCTGATGACAAACCCGCACAATCCCTCCGCCGAAGACTCCCTCATCGCGCGCTATTTCAAGCCGCTGGCGACTGATCCCGGCGCCTTGGGGCTGGTGGACGATGCCGCCATCCTGCAGGCGCTCGGCAGCGACATCGTCGTCACCACCGACGCGGTGGTCGAGGGCGTGCATTATCTTGCCACCGATCCGCCCGATACCATCGCGCGCAAGGCGCTGCGGGTGAACCTGTCCGATCTCGCCGCCAAGGGGGCCGTGCCGGCCGGCTTCGTGCTGACATTGGCGCTGCGCAGCAAGGAAGACGCTTGGCTCAGGCCGTTCGCGGACGCGCTCGGCGAGGATGCGAAAACCTTCGTCTGTCCGCTGCTCGGCGGCGACACGGTGTCGACGCCGGGGCCGCAGATGATCTCGATTACCGCCTTTGGCCGCGTGCCGCAGGGGCGGATGGTCGGCCGCACCGGCGCCCAACCGGGCGACCGTATCCTGGTGACGGGGACGATCGGCGACGCCGCGCTTGGCCTTGACGTGCTCAAGGGCGGCGCGGTCGCGAATGCGCTGGCCTCCGATCCGCACGCGCGCGAGACGCTGATCTCGCGCTATCGCGTGCCGCAGCCGCGCAATGCTCTCGCGCAGTCCGTGCGTGACCATGCGACGGCTGCGATGGATGTCTCCGACGGCCTTGCTGGAGATCTGACCAAGCTCTGTGCGGCATCAGGCGTCTCGGCAACGATCGACGTGACGAGCGTGCCGCTCTCGGCCGCTGCCGCCGGCCTGATCGCAGGCAAGGTCGTTTCCGTCGAGACGCTGCTGGCCGGAGGGGACGATTACGAGGTGCTGTGCACCGTTCCGCCGGCGCAAGCCGACGCGCTGATTGCCTTCGGGCGTGCGGCAGGCCTTGCCGTCACGGCCATCGGCACGATCGTCGCGGGCCATGAGCGGCCGCGCTTCCTGGACGGGCAGGGCCAGGAGCTGGTCTTGAAGCGGCTCTCCTACAGCCACTTCTAGGAATTGCTCCAAACCGGCGTCCCGGCTGCCAAGACAGGCTAAATACCTGCCGAGATCGGCTTTTCGGCCTTATCTGGCGTTGCACCCTCAATTTGATTTTGGCAAGGTCGTGACCGACTAAGGCCGCGCCTTCGGGCAAGGAGCGGCCTTCTTCAAAATCAAGGCGCCGCACCGCACGACGGAAAACAAAAGGCGCCGGGGGTACGTTCATCAAGGATCTGAGGCAAAAAATCACATGACAGCAATATGGTTGATTGTGCTCTGCGGAGTGCTTTCCGTCGTCTACGCGATCTGGGCGACGTCTTCGGTGTTGAGCGCGGATGCGGGGTCTCCGCGCATGCAGGAAATCGCGGCAGCGGTGCGCGAAGGCGCCCAGGCCTACCTGCGGCGTCAATACACCACGATCGGGATGGTCGGCATCGTCATCTTCGTGCTGCTTGCCTATTTCCTGGGACTCTACGTCGCGATCGGTTTTGCCATCGGCGCGATCCTGTCGGGGGCGGCCGGCTTCATCGGCATGAACGTCTCGGTCCGCGCCAATGTGCGCACCGCCCAGGCGGCGACCACGTCGCTCGCGGGTGGTCTCGAGCTCGCCTTCAAGGCGGGCGCCATCACCGGCATGCTGGTGGCGGGTCTCGCGCTGCTTGGCGTGACCCTCTATTTCGGCTTCCTGGTCCATTCGCTGAAGCTTGCGCCTGACAGCCGCGTCGTCATCGACGCCATGGTGGCGCTCGGCTTCGGCGCCTCGCTGATCTCGATCTTCGCTCGTCTCGGCGGCGGCATCTTCACCAAGGGTGCGGACGTCGGCGGCGACCTCGTCGGCAAGGTCGAGGCCGGCATCCCCGAGGACGATCCGCGCAACCCGGCCACCATCGCCGACAACGTGGGCGACAATGTCGGCGACTGCGCCGGCATGGCCGCCGACCTGTTCGAAACCTATGCGGTGACCGCGGTCGCCACCATGGTCCTGGCGGCGATCTTCTTCGCCAAGACGCCGATCCTCGCCGACATGATGACGTTGCCGCTCGCCATCGGCGGCATCTGCATCATCACCTCGATCATCGGCACCTTCTTCGTGAAGCTCGGGCCGAGCCAGTCGATCATGGGCGCGCTTTACAAGGGTCTGATCGCAACCGGCGTCCTCTCGCTGGTCGGCATCGCCGGTGTGATCCATTACCTGATCGGCTTCGGCAAGCTCGCCGGCGTCGACTATACCGGCATGGCGCTGTTCGAGTGCGGCGTGGTCGGCCTTGCCGTCACCGCGCTGATCATCTGGATCACCGAATACTACACCGGCACCGACTATCGTCCGGTGAAGTCGATCGCCCAGGCCTCGGTGACCGGCCACGGCACCAACGTGATCCAGGGCCTCGCCATCTCGATGGAAGCGACCGCGCTGCCCGCGATCGTCATCATCGCCGGCATCCTGGTCACCCACAGCCTCGCCGGCCTGTTCGGCATCGCGATCGCGACCGCCACGATGCTGGCGCTCGCCGGTATGGTCGTCGCGCTCGACGCCTTCGGTCCGGTGACCGACAACGCCGGCGGTATTGCTGAGATGGCAGGCCTGCCGAAGGAGGTTCGCAAGTCGACCGACGCGCTCGATGCAGTCGGCAACACCACCAAGGCGGTGACCAAGGGCTACGCGATCGGCTCCGCCGGTCTCGGCGCCCTGGTGCTGTTCGCGGCCTACAACGAGGATCTCAAGTTCTTCATTGCGGACTCCGCGCACCACGCCTACTTCGCCGGCGTCAAACCGGACTTCTCGCTCAACAATCCCTACGTCGTGGTAGGCCTGTTGTTCGGCGGTCTCTTGCCGTATCTGTTCGGCGCGATGGGCATGACCGCCGTGGGCCGCGCGGCGAGCGCGATCGTCGAGGAGGTCCGCCGACAATTCCGCGAGAAGCCGGGCATTATGCAGGGCACCGACAAGCCGGATTACGGCAAGGCGGTCGATCTTCTGACCAAGGCGGCGATCAAGGAAATGATCATCCCCTCGCTGCTTCCGGTGCTGTCACCGATCTTCGTCTACTTCGTGATCTATGCGATCGCGGGGGGCGGGGCGGCCGGCAAGTCGGCGGCGTTCTCGGCCGTGGGCGCGATGCTGCTCGGCGTGATCGTGACAGGCCTGTTCGTCGCGATCTCGATGACCTCGGGCGGCGGCGCCTGGGACAACGCCAAGAAGTACATCGAGGACGGTCATTTCGGTGGCAAGGGCAGTGACGCCCACAAGGCGGCCGTGACCGGCGACACCGTCGGCGATCCCTACAAGGACACGGCCGGTCCGGCGGTGAACCCGATGATCAAGATCACCAACATCGTGGCGTTGCTGCTGCTGGCAGTCCTGGCGCACTGAGGTAGACGTTGCTGAACGAAGACCCCGCGGCGCAGGCCTGCGGGGTCTTTCTTTGCGTGTGTGCTGCCGGAGGCCGGCGCATCATCTGAACATGAAACCCGCCCGGCGGGACGCGGAACGCAACAATCCGGTCATCAGAGCGATCCATCGATGCCAAGGGCGTAAGCCGCCCGAAAATGTGCACCCTACGCGTGCGCACATTTAGGGTTGCTTAACCGGCCGAGTTCTAGAAATACGAGAGACTGTCAGCGGCATCTTAGGGAGCTCCGCAGCACGCGTGTGGTGCTCCGCGCGCGGCGCGCTCTCGACATGCTCAGGGGTTCGCTGCTGCCGTCCGCGAGAGGGAGGTTTCGTTGCCTGCACGGCCTGTGAACGAGATTGAGCGGGCATTGATGGCGCATCCGGGCGTGGCGGATGCTTTCCTCAGCGCCGAGCCTGGCCACGGCGGTCAGTCCGAGGTCGCTTTCGTCGCGATTGACCCCGATCATCTGAGCGCCGGCAAGGCGAAGCGTCTCCAGGCCGAGTCGGATCGCAGAGTTGCGCAATGGCGTCGCGCTTTCGATCAAGCATATCGCCATGACGCCGACGGTGTTGTGCCGTCATTCGTCGGTTGGACCAGCAACTTCACCAACAGGCCCATTCCCGAACCCGATATGGTCGATTGGCTCGATCATACGATCCTGCAAATTCGTGCTCTTGGCGCAAGGCGGTTGTTGGAGATCGGGTGCGGCGTCGGCTTGCTCGTCGAAAAGCTCGCGCCCGGCTGTGACGTATATTGCGGGACCGACCTCTCGCCGGTGGCCGTTCAGCGGCTGCGTGCGTTCGCGCAGTCGAAGCCCGAGCTTCGGCATGTCGAGTTTCTAGAGCGGGAAGCCGCCGATTTGAGCGGCTTGCCGCTGAATTCGTTCGATGCAGTGGTGCTAAATTCGGTCGTGCAATACTTTCCCGGCATCGAATACCTGCACGTAGTCTTGGAGCAAGCCGCAGGCCTAGTGGCTCCTGGGGGGCACATCTTCGTCGGCGACGTTCGTAACCTCGAGCTCCTGCCGGTCTTCCATCGCGAAGCTCAATCCGCGAAAGTTTCGGGAGCCACGGATGCCGCGCTCGCGCGAAAGATCTTCCTGTCGATCGCCCAGGAGCGCGAGTTGGTGATCGCCCCCCGCTACTTTCAGGGCATTTCCGGATCCATCCGGCGGATATCGGGTGCGGAAATCCTGCTCAAGCGCGGATCAAGCTACGAACTGACCCGCTATCGCTATGACGTGGTGCTGCGTGTCGATGGCGAAGCTGCTTCAGCTGGCAGCGAGAACAGCAGCCTCGTGCCGGACATGAAGCAAGGGGCAAGTGAGGGCAGGCCGCTGGCGACCGATCCGATGGCCGCCGCGTTCCTTCAGCATCTCGGCATGGAGCTCGGGGACGTGTTGCAGGCCCAGTTTCCGGACGCGAAATTGCCCGCGGCCGTGATCGCGCTCAACCAGCGAGATCTTGCCGAGATCGTGCAGGCCTCGTCGAACGCGCCGGGCAATCCCGGCGACAATGAATTGATCGAGGCGTCGGTATGACCGCCCATAATCTGGCGCTGCGTTTCGAAGAGACCGTTGCGTCCTCGCCGGACGCCGTCGCCCTGTTGTGCGAAGGCGACAGCTTTGCCTTTTCGGAGCTCAACCGGTTGGCAAACCGGTCGGCGCGCTGGTTGACATCGCGGGGCGTCAACAAGGGCGCCGTGGTGTGCCTTGAATTGCCGAAAATCGCCGAGGCCTATGCGCTCGCGATCGCCTGCATCAAGATCGGAGCACCCTATGCCTTCCTCGATCCTGCGGCCCCCGAGGAACGTGCCCGGCTGATGCTGGAGCGATGTCGGCCCGCGCTGATCGTCAGCGTGCGCGAGGGAGTTGGGCCGCGGACATTGATCGGCGATGCAAGTGCCCGGGCTGCCTTCCGTCTTGCCCTGTCGCAGCTTGAAGACGGCAATCTGCCGCTGACATCCCTGATCACCGGGGCCGATCCGGCCTATGTCATGTTCACCTCGGGATCGACGGGCGAACCGAAGGGCGTGGTCATCCCCCATCAAGGGGTGCTTCACCTGATCGCCTGGGCGAAGAACGATCTTGGAATTGGACCCGGTGACCGGCTGACGAATGTCAACCCGATCTATTTCGACAATTCGGTCTTCGACATCTATGCCGGCCTCCTGAACGGAGCGGCGGTCGTCGCGCTGGACGCGCAGAAGGGGCGGCCCCCCCCGCAGAGCTGGTGTCGGAGATCACCAAGCATCAGTGCACGTTCTTCTTCGCCGTGCCGACCCTCTTCATGTTCCTGGACTCCATGCACCTTCTGAGCCCGAACTGGCTGCCGAGCGTCAGCCGGTTCATGTTCGGCGGTGAAGGGTTTCCGCTGGCCCGGCTTCGTCGTTTCCACGACGCGTTTGCCGGCAAGGCGAAGCTGATCAATTGCTACGGCCCGACCGAGACGAGCTGCATTTGCAGCGGTTTCGAGATCGTCGAATCCGTTTTTGAGACCAAGGATGGGTTGGCCCCGCTGGGGCGACTCAATCCCAATTTCAGCTACCGGATCCTGGACGAAGAGATGAAGCCGGCGCTTGCGGGCACTGCCGGCGAGTTGTGGCTGGGAGGCCCTGGGGTAGGGCTCGGCTACATCAACAACCCGCAAGAGACCGCCCGCCGTTTCTGTCAGGACCCTCTGATCGACGGCTATCGGTCGATCCTCTATCGGAGCGGCGACCTCGTGGAGGCCGACCTTGAAACCGGCGTCCTGCGTTTCCGCGGTCGCGCGGATAATCAGGTCAAGCTTCGGGGGTATCGGGTCGAGCTGGAGGAGATCGACCACGCGCTGATGGCGTGCAGGGGAATAACCCGTGCGCTCGCCGTGGTGCAGCACGACGCCAGTGGCGCCAGTCGGCTGCTGGCCGCGTATTCGGGTGCAAGAATGGCGGAAAGCGATCTGCGCCAGCACTGCACTGCGCACCTTCCCGCCTACATGGTGCCGGGCCGGTTCATCTGGATGGAAGACATTCCCGTCAATGCCAATGGCAAGGCGGACCGGCGCTCGGTAGCGTCACTGCTCGGCGAAGCTGTTGCAAGGGCCTCGTAGATGCAACAGCTCGTAGTGATCGCGCGCGTTGTCCGATGAGTGTTGAAAGCCAGCCCTACGGCTACGCGCCATCGGGTCCTCTTGCGAAGCCGTCGTGGCGGTTGATCCCCAAGATCGATCGGGACCCGAGGCTCGTGGCGGGGGTCCAGGACATCGGTGGCCGCGTGCTGCTCTGCTGCGCGGTCGGACTGCTCGCGGTTTTGTTTCGGCAGATAGGTATCGATTTTTCAGCGGCGGGACTCGCGCTGGTGTGCGCCTATGCCGGCCGGTACCGGCGCGTCCTGATCTTGCTAGCAACCTTGTTGCTGCTCTATCGCAGCGGCTTCCTGATCGACCGCGGTTTTCTCGAACGGCTGACGATCGACGAAGGCGTCGGCGACCGGATCCATCAGCCGCTGCTGGAAGCGGTCATGCTGGTCGTCGTGTTTGCGCTGTTCGCGGGCCTGCTGATCATGCAGGGGCCAGGGACGGTGGTCTTCCGCCGCCCGACGCTCAGCCTGTTGCTGGCGTTCCTGGCACTCGTCGCGCTGACGCAGGCCACGATGATGGCCGGCCTGCCGCGTGTTCTGCTGTGGTCGTTTCTGATGACGTTCCAGCCTTATTTGTGGTTTCTTGCCTATGGTTTGGCCGATGCGGGCAGGAAGCGATCTCCGGTGTGGCGGCACCTGAGCGTTTTCCACCCCTTCTGGGGATCGTCGCTGACGCCGTTCGGGAAGGGGCTGTCTTATCTCGACCGCTTCGAGGCCAAGACACCCGAGGAGCTTGCAGTGACGCAGCTCAAGGGCGTCAAGCTTGCGGTCTGGATCCTTGTGCTCGCCATCGTCAGAGTCTGTCTCGTCGAGATCGTCCACGGACGTTTGCAGCTTCCAATGTTCGACGACAACCTGCTGCAATATCTCGCGCGCCATCCCTGGCCGCGTTTCGTCGGATGGGCGAGCCTCGTCAGCTTCTTCGTCGAGGACTTGCTGAGCATGACCGTGTTCGGCGGCGTCATCATCGCCACGGCGCGACTTGCCGGCTTTCGCCTGCTGCGCAACACCTACCGGCCTCTGGAGTCAACGACGCTCGCGGAATTCTGGAATCGCTACTATTTCTATTACAAAGAACTGCTCGTCGACCATTTCTTCTACCCCACCTTTGTTCGCTGCCTCCGCGGCCATCGCCGGCTTCGCATGTTCTTCGCCACCTTTGCCGCGGCCTGTGTCGGCAACCTGCTGTTTCACTTCATCCGCGATATTCATTTCGTCGGCGAAATGGGCCTTTGGCGTGCCGTGGTCGGTCAGCAATCGCACGCGTTCTACACGTTTGTCCTGGCCATCAGCGTCGGGCTCTCGCAGATGCGCCGCGCCCCACAACTGGCGCCGCGAGGATGGCTGCGTGGCCGCTTGCTGCCTTGCCTGTGGGTGTCGAGCTTCTTTTGTCTCATTCACGTCTTCGATGCGCCGCTCGACCGCGAGCATTCGCTCGGGCAACGCGCCGAATTCCTGTTCTATCTCCTGGGAGTCTCGACATGACCACGAATGAAGTCAGATCGCAGATGCGACGCTACATCGTGCAGCGGCTGCTGATGAAGGGCGACAGCGCGCCGCTTGGTGACGATGATCTGCTGTTCACCAGCGGCCGCCTCGATTCGCTCGACGCGGTCGAGCTGATCATGAGCATTGAGACCGACCACGGGATCAACTTCTCCGACATCGGCTTCGATTTGACGCGCCTGGACTCGATTTCGGCGATTGCCGCTTTGGTGGGACAGCCGTCGGCCGAGCTTGCGTAGCAACCGATGTGTCGCCACGCGCTCACCGCGAAAGCGCGGCCCGGCGCTGCATGTTGGGCCGCGTCCGCGGATGCGAAAGCTACTGCACGTCCATCTGCAGCCCTTCCTTCTGGATGATGCCGGCGAACTTCTTCGTCTCGGCGTCCACGAAGGCGGCAAACTGGTCGGGCGTGCCGTAGTCGGCGCGGGCTCCCATGGCCAGGATGTTCTTCTTGATGTCGTCGCGCTCGAGCATCGCCTTCACTTGAAGGTTGAGCGCTTCGAGAACGGCGGGCTGCACACCCTTCGGCAGGAACACCGAGAACCACGACGAGACGTCGAAAGCCGCAAGCTCCGGCGCGCTCTCGCGCATGGTCGGCAGGTTCGGCGCGAGGTCGCTGCGCTCCGTCGTGGTGACGCAGAGGCCGGTGAGGGTGCCGTTCTGTACCTGCGGCAGGCTCGGATAGAGGTTGTCGAACAGGATCTGGATGTCGCCGGCGAGCGCCGCCTGGAGCGCGGGACCGGCGCCGCGGAACGGGATGTGCGTCATCTTCAGCCCGGTGAGCTGCAGGAACCAAGCGCCGGTGAGGTGAGGGCTCTGGCCAACGCCGGAGGAGGCGTAGCTGAGCTTGTCTGGATTTGCCTTGAGATAGGCGACCAGCTCGGCGATCGACTTGATGCCGGTCTTGGGATGCGCCGAGACGATGTTCGGGATCCGGATCATGTTGGAGACCGGCTGGAGCTGGTCCGGCTTGTAGGTGAGGTTCTTGAAAATGCTGTAGGCGATCGCGTTCGGGCCGGGATTGCCGATCAGGATGGTGTGGCCGTCCGGCTTGGCGCGGACCACCTCGGCCGTGCCGATCGTACCGCCGCCGCCGGACCGGTTTTCCACCACGGCCGATTGGCCCCAGGCGGCCTGCAGATGCGCCGCCAGAAGCCGACCCATCACGTCGGTCGAACCGCCGGCGGCAGCCGGCACGACGAGGCGGACGTTTTCGGTGGGCTTCCAGTCCGCCAGGCTCGATCGCGGCAGGATCGCTGCGGCCGAGATAGCGGCAGCGCCAGTGAGCACGCGACGGCGGGACAGCAATTGATTAGGCACGAATCCACTCCCTGCATCTTATTTTGCAGGAGCGTATGGAAGCGTATGCGCAACGGCAAGCCGCACGAAGCCGCAGGCTGAAGGCTCAGTTAAAGCTGAGCAGCTTGAAGATCGGCGTGAGGTAGCTCATCTCCTGGCCCGAGGTCGGCGTCGTCCGGCTGATGAAATCGAAGATCTTGCCGTCCTGGAGACCGTAATTCGCAAGCCGGCGCACACGCCGGTTCTTGTCGAAATAGACCGCGATGACGCGCTGGTCGACCACCCTCTGGTTCATGAAGGCGACAATGCGCTCGGAGCGCTGGGAGATGTAATAGAACACCTCGCCGTCGAGGGTTGCGACGGTGGAGGGGGTGCCCATCACGATCAGCACCTGGTCCTGGCTCGCACCGATCGGGATCTGCTCCAGTGCGCCGGGCGGCAGGATGTAACCCTTCTGGAACTGCTCGCCGGTGCAGCCCGCAAGCGCGGCGCCAACCAGGGCCGCGGCCGCGAACAGGCGCAAGCCGCGCCAACGTGCATGAAGGCCGCGCGGCTTGTCTGCACGCAGGCTGGTCTGGTTCGTTATCGTCATAGCGGAACTGATTCCGTCCCCTTGCGTCGCGCGAGGCGCTGAAGTACCGGGCGGAGGCTCTGAATGCAACACGCGCGCGCCCGCTTGCGGAAACCACAATGCTTTGGCCGTTCAATCACTTCAGGAAACCCCGCCTAGCCTCGCCGGGCACCATTGAAGCCATCTATGGCATGATCGTGACGCAGGCGCGAGAACCCATATTTTACCGCGACTTGGGCGTGCCGGATACCGTTAACGGGCGTTTCGATCTGTTGCTGCTGCACCTCTGGCTGCTGCTGCGCCGCCTGCGCACGGTCCAAAGCGCCACCGAGCTGTCGCAGGCGCTGTTCGACCGCTTCTGCGAGGACATGGACGACAATCTGCGCGAGATGGGGATAGGCGACCAGACCGTGCCGAAGCGGATGCGGGCCTTCGGCGAGGCGTTTTATGGCCGGGTCCAGGCCTACGATCAGGCCATGGAAGGCGGCGGCGAGGCGCTGGCATCCGCGATCTGCAAGAATATCTTGAACGGGGCCGGCATGGACCAGGCGCAGCAGCTCGCGGCCTATGCCAGGGCGGCCGAGGCCAACCTCGCCCAGACCGGCGAGGCCGCACTGCTGGGTGCGTCCTTCAAGTTTCCTCCAGCGCTTCCTGAGGATGTCACGCCATGACCCGACCGATACCAGCATCCGGGCCCGATCCCTGGCGGGTGCCCGTCATCGTTGCACAGATCCCGGATACCGGCCTGCATCGCAAGCTCGAGGCCTCGGCCGCCGAGCGGCAGGCCATGGCTGAGACGGCAGGCTTGCGCGAGGTTGTCTCGGTCCAGGCCGATTTCGATGTCGTGCCGAAAAGCGGCAACTGGGTCCAGGTCACGGGGCGCGTTCGCGCCCGGATCGGCCAGACCTGTGTGGTCACGCTTGATCCGATGGAGAGCGACATCGACGAGGAGGTGGACCTGATATTCGCCCCCGAGGCCGAGGTCCGCCGCCTGGCCGACCTGATGGAGGAGGGGCACGACGATCAGGAGCAGGTCGCCGACCCGCCGGAGGCGATCGTCAATGGCATCATCGACCTTGGGAGACTTGCCACCGATGCCCTGTTCCTGGCGGTCGATCCCTATCCGCGCAAGCCGGGGGTCGTGTTTGAGCCCGAGGTTATCGCCCCCGATCCGGAGGACCACCCCTTTGCGGTCCTGAAGGCACTTCAGGACGGGAAGAAAGACAAATAGGTGCCACCTTCTCCAGAGGACCGCTTCGGGACGGGGCGAGATGTTTGCGGCGGTGGTTTGAAAAGCTCGATTATCCGTTTGATTTTGATGTACTTCTTGTGAATTAGTCCGTCCGCAGCCCGATGCTCCCGAATGCAAAAGGCTGGGGGCAAGAGGTTGTTTCGGGATAACAAAACGCTATTGTCGCGCCCCGGTCCGGGTGCGGCGTGGCGCTTGACCGACCGCCATGTTCGTGGCGAACCCATTTGCGGCCCCGCTCGTTCAAGACCGCACCAGACCCAGGTTTCCAGGACTTTTATGCCAAGCAAGGTTCGCATCGCGCTTGACGCCATGGGGGGCGACGCCGGCGCCGCGGTGGTCATCCCAGGCGCCGCCATCTCGCTCCAAAGGCATCGCGAGATCGAATTCCTGCTGATCGGGGACCGCGCCAAGATCGAACCCGAGCTCGACCGCCACCCCGCGCTGAAGGCGGCCTCGAAGATCATCCACACCGATGTCGCGGTCAGCGGCGAGGAAAAGCCGAGCCAGGCGCTGCGGCGCGGCCGCAGGACCTCGTCCATGTGGCTTGCCATCGATGCGGTGAAAAAGGGCGAGGCGGATGTTGCGGTCTCCGCCGGGAATACCGGGGCGCTGATGGCGATGTCGCGCTTCCACCTGCGCACGCTGCCGGGCATCGACCGTCCGGCCATTGCCGGCATGTGGCCGACCAGGCGCGGCGATTCCGTCGTCCTCGACCTCGGCGCCAGCATCGGCGGCGATACGCATCATCTGGTGTCGCTCGCCATCATGGGCGCGGCGATGGCCAGCGTGTTGTTCAACAAAAAGCGTCCCACGGTCGGCCTGCTCAATATCGGGGTCGAGGAGATCAAGGGGCATGAGGAGATTCGCGAGGCCGGCGAAATCCTGCGCGCCAGGAACCTGCCCGAGCTCGACTATCTCGGGTTCGTGGAGGGCGACGGCATCGGCAAGGGGGTGGCGGATGTCATCGTCACCGAGGGCTACAGCGGCAACATCGCGCTGAAGGCCGCGGAGGGAACCGCGCGGCAGATGGCGGAATTGCTCCGGGACGAGATGAAGCGGGGCTGGCTGTCAAAGCTCGGCTATCTCTTTGCGCGCAACGCCTTCCAGGCCCTGCGCAACAAGATGGATCCGAACAAATCCAACGGCGGCGTGTTGCTGGGGTTGAACGGGATCGTGGTCAAGAGCCATGGCGGAATCGCTGCCGAAGGCTTTGCCTATGCGATCGATGTTGGCTATGAGATGGTCAAATTCGATCTCCTCAACAAGATCAATCAGATGCTCAATCGCGAAGGTGGTGCACTCAGTTCCGTGCAGGCCGCGCAGGAGGCTGTTTCGTGACTCAAATTCGTTCGGTCGTGCTGGGCTGCGGCTCTTATTTGCCGGAGCAGGTGGTGACCAACGCCCAATTGGCGGCGCGCATTGACACGTCCGACGAGTGGATCGTGCAACGCACCGGCATTCGCGAGCGGCATATCGCGGCCGAGGGCGAGTTCACCTCGCATCTGGCGCTGAAGGCGGCGCAGGCTGCGCTCGCGGACGCCGGCGTGGACGCGCAGTCGATCGACCTGATCGTGCTCGCGACCTCGACGCCTGACAACACCTTCCCCGCGAGCGCGGTCGCCGTGCAGCACGGGCTCGGCATCAACCATGGCGCGGCCTTCGACCTCCAGGCGGTGTGCTCGGGCTTCGTGTTCGGGCTCGCCACCGCCGATAATTTCCTGCGCACGGGCGCCTTCAAGCGCGCGCTGGTGATCGGGGCGGAAACCTTCTCGCGCATCCTCGACTGGACCGATCGCGGCACCTGCGTGCTGTTCGGCGACGGCGCCGGCGCCGTGGTGCTGGAGGCGCAGGAGCAGCCGGGCAATGCCGCAACCGACCGCGGGATCGTGACCACGCATCTGCGCTCCGACGGCCGCCACAAGGCGAAGCTGTTCGTCGATGGCGGCCCGTCCTCGACCCAGACCGTCGGCCATCTGCGCATGGAGGGCCGCGAGGTCTTCAAGCACGCGGTCGGCATGATCACCGACGTAATCGTCGATGCCTTCAAGGCGACCGGGCTCAATGCCGACAGCATCGACTGGTTCGTGCCGCACCAGGCCAACAAGCGAATCATCGATGCGTCCGCGCACAAGCTCCATATCGCGCCGGAGAAGGTGGTGCTGACAGTGGACCTTCACGGCAACACCTCGGCGGCCTCGATCCCGCTGGCGCTGTCGGTGGCGCGCAAGGACGGCCGCATCAAGCGCGGCGACCTGGTTCTGCTCGAAGCCATGGGCGGCGGCTTCACCTGGGGCTCCGCGCTGGTGCGCTGGTAAGCCACAGTCCATAAAATTTTGCCCGAATCAGCGCGAATTATCGATGCGCCTGCATTGATGAGCGCTGTTGACCGCCGTAACGTAAGCTCATAATTTCAGACAACAATTGTTCGCCGTGATGTGGGGCAGGGCGATGACCGATCAAAGTAAAACCGTAACGCGTGTCGATCTGTGCGAGGCCGTCTACCAGAAGGTGGGGCTGTCGCGCACGGAATCGTCCGCCTTCGTGGAACTCGTGCTGAAGGAGATCACCGATTGCCTTGAGAAAGGCGAGACGGTGAAGCTGTCCTCGTTCGGCTCCTTTATGGTCCGCAAGAAGGGTCAGCGCATCGGTCGCAACCCGAAGACCGGCACCGAGGTGCCGATCTCGCCGCGCCGGGTCATGGTGTTCAAGCCGTCGGCGATCCTGAAGCAGCGGATCAACGCCCAGCACCGCACCAATGGCGACGCCAGCAAGGCGCAACCCGAGGCGTAATCCGCCCTCTGGATAAGGATTTGGCATTTGGACAAGGCGCCGGATGCGTTCCGAACCATCAGCGAAGTAGCGCAGGAACTCGACATTCCGCAGCATGTGCTGCGGTTCTGGGAGACGCGATTCTCCCAGATCAAGCCGATGAAGCGCAGCGGCGGCCGCCGCTATTACCGCCCCGACGACGTCGACCTGCTCAAGGGCATCCGCCGTCTGCTCTACGGGGAGGGCTACACCATCCGCGGGGTGCAGCGGATCCTGAAAGAACACGGCGTCAAATCGGTGCAGGGCCTCGCCGACAGCGCGGCCGCGGTCTCGTTCGGCGCCATCGAGGACGCCGTCGGCGCCAGCCTGATGGAGCCCGAGGAGGAGACCGGCGTCCGCGGCGCCCGCGACAGCGACGATGACGACTACCAGGGCGAGGAGGAGGAGGGCATCGACTTCCGCTTCTCCGAGACCGACGACGAGGAAATCCTCACCACCTTCCGCAAGGGCGGTACCCCCGCCGCGCCCGCCGGCCCCAGCGCCATCGACCGGGAGCGCCTCGGACGGGTGCTCGCCGAGCTCATCGCCTGCCGCGAGATGCTGGATCAGGCATTGAAGGACGCCTGACGCGGGCTCTCCTCGGCTTTGGGCCAGTTCCGGGGCCTTTCGGCGGAGGCAGCAAAATGGTGTGACCTCGCCTTGCGCAAAGCGGCGATCCTAGCTAATGGAACGACGTTCGGAGCGTGGCGCAGCCCGGTTAGCGCACTAGTCTGGGAGACTAGGGGTCGGAGGTTCAAATCCTCTCGCTCCGACCAATAAAATCAAAGACTTAGCCGGAAGTCTGGAAGCTGGCTACAAATTTTGTAGCCAGAATGTAGCCGGTTAGGCGCACCCCGCCAATTTCCCCGCGCCACCTGTCAATCCCAGCCGGCCGCGATATTTGTTTAGGTCGGCCCTTAGTGTTCGGCCGCTTGCCGCGCAATAGTAGGTACATGCAACGCCAGCCACGGGAGGCGACCCATGGCAAATATCAGGGTTCAAGAGGCGGCTGAGTACCTCGGCCTTTCGAAATCTTTCTTGGATAAGGCCAGATGCTACGGGACGAACGGTCCTGCGTTTATGCGTTTCGGAAAAGCAGTCGTTTACAGCACCGATGAATTGGATCGTTGGGCGCGGACCTGCACGGTCGCTAACGACAATTCAAAGAGCGGCACCCAAGCCGCCTAGCATGACTGGCGCTTCAGCCAGGTGCTCCGCCCAATAGGGCAACCCCAACAGGGGACTCCACTTGCAAATCCTGACAGTCCACCCGGCACCTCCGGGAGGCAGCACAATTGCGCACGCCGATGTCGAGATAATCGACGGCGTCAAGCTTTATGGGCTTCGCATCTCGCGGGCCGAGGACGGCACCTATCGGGCATTCGGCCAGAATTCCCAGCGTGGCCGCACATGTTCCTTCTCGCGCGAAATTGTCGCGAAGATTGCCGAAGCAACCATTTCCCAACTCTCGCTGATGAGCCATCGCACCCATGACCGCACTCGCGACTAATACCACCGACACGATCAACCCTTTCCAGGTTGGCGACCGCGTACAGCATTCGCAATTCGGGTTCGCGACCGTGCGCGAGGTTATAGGCCAAAGGGTTTGTGCAGAATACGATGACGGCGAGTCGCACAGCCCGGTGATACACACGTATCTATCGCTGGCCCCCGCGAACGACAACGTGCCCCATGATGTCCGTCCCAAGACCACGATCCTGCGACTGGTGGGAACGACCGTTCTGCCACAGCTTGAGTTCGTCTATGGCAGAGTGCGCGTCCGAAAATACGTGTCGGCCCTGTTCGCCCCCGGCGGAGGAGGGAAGTCGTCACTGCTCGTTGCTGAGACGCTAGACATGGTCACGGGGCGGGATCTTCTTGGGGTCGGTCACAGGCAGAAGCTCAAGGTCTGGTACGTGAACACGGAAGACCCGCCGGACCTCATTCAGCGCTAATTCGAAACGGCCGCGGCGCTACATCGCATCTCCAATGATGACATCGGTGACCGCTTGATGTGGTCGAGCGGCAGGGAATCCAGCTTCGTTGTCGCGATGGAGGATAAGAGAACGGGCTTCCGGATTAATCATCCAGTCGTTGAGGGAATCGCTCAAGTTGGTGGCGAATTCCAACCCGATGCAATCATCATCGACCCGTTCGTATCGACGCATACGATTAACGAGAACGATAATGGCGCGATTCAGCAGGTTGCGACGCTCTGGGTCACGATAGCTGATAAGCTGAACTGCTCTGTCGACCTCGCGCACCACGTCGTAAAGGCTGACGGCCCCGTCACCGCGAATTCTGGTCGTGGTGGCGGTGCGCTGAAGGACAAGGCGCGCGTCGTTCGCGTCATCAATCCTCTCACCGAGGAGCAGGGCAAGAAGTGGGGCATTCCAAACTCACGCCGCCGGGAGTACTTCAACGCGACGGTCGACAAGGGTAACTTAACCAAGGTCGGGGCTGGCGGCTGGTACCATATCGAAAACGTGCCTCTCGGAAACGGCGACGGCATGAGCAGGCCGCAGGAGCACGCGCCCGCCGTTAAGCGGTGGATGGCTCCTGACGCGCCTCCCGAAGAACGCGCTGAAATGACCCTCTCCGGGATTGAGCAGTGGCAAATCGATGCCATCGTGGTCGGCATCAGGAACCGCGAGTGCCGATACAATTACCAATCGTCGACATGGGCCGGGAATGAGATCGCCAGCGTTCTAGGTATCGAGCTGGACGAAAGCAAGAAACTGACGCCAGAGAAGGAACGCGTTCAGGCAATTCTCGACGCGATGATCACGCTCGGCCGGCTAGTAAATGTCTCCCGCTTAGACCCTGTAAAGCGGAAATCTTTTGATCACGTTGAGGTTGTAAGTTAGGGAGAAGTGTCCCGACTTGCGCAACCCTGCGCAACCTTGCGCAACCCCCATCGTAAGTGGTTGCGCGCGCATACGTTATAACCCTCTACCACCCCCCTTAGGGGGTGGGAGGGAGGTTACGTTGCAAAGGGTGGCGGTGAGAGAAAACAATCTGTTGAAGCCCAGAGAAAGTATCCAGAATGACCTATGCCGATCTGCACCGCAGCAGCGCCGACGACGATGCCTCCACCGTGACGTACCATCGCAATCTCGGCTTGGAGCCACCTCCTGCGACCAACAGGCGCGTATCCTTGGCTGACCAGTTCGGTGACGTAGACGCAGCGCTGAGGCGACTGAAGGTGCGACGTGAAGAACTCAGACAGGAGATCCTCGAAACCGGCCGCGCCGAGCTCGTGGGCCACAGATGGGCAGTAGTGCTGGAAGACCGGACCAGCAGACGGCTTGATCAGCACGTCCTGATAGAGCGCTTCGGTGCCGAGGCTGTCGACGCCTGCCGTGTTGCGAGGAAAGGTGCCTACCTACGCCCCGAAAGGTGTGAGGGAGCGTTCGATCCCCTCATGCTGACCCAACCCCCCTGATTTCCTCGGGGCCTGTTTTCTCAGGTAAGCGCTTGATCGCGTTGGCCATGGGGGCGATTTCCTAAAAGTGTGCAGCCACAAGCCACACCACGACCGCTAAAGCGGCAAAAAAACGAAACCCATCATGGGTGCACTTCACGTGAAAAATGCAGCAAACGACAACCGGCCGCGATCGGCCGACGACTTCACCGACCTTGCCGCCCGCCGCGCCTGGTTGGAATCCGCACCCGCATCACACGCGCCGCATCACGGGCAGCCACCCTGCGTGACGTGGGCCAAGCGGGCGGGGGATGAGGCCACATTTGCAGGCCTCAGGCTATGGCGCGATCTGAACGCGCCTCCGCGTACTGCCGCCAACGACAATGAGGTGCCAGATGAGGAAGGCCGAGAGCGGCGAGCAGCCTGTACTTGCGAACATGGACCGCGAGTTGGTCGACGTCAGTGCGAAGCAACTGATTTGGGCGGTCGAAAACAAACGGGCGCGCTGGATTGGCAACAAGCTCGTTAAGATCTGGGACGGGCACGCCTGGGTTAGTCCCGAAGAACGGTTCGGCGAGGTTCGGCATCGGGCAAGCGACAAGGCCGATACTGAGAGCTGGGATGCTGAGATGCCGGATGCCCAAGCGGAGTTGGCTCGCGCGCTGGATACCGAGACCTTGCGCCGCCAGCTGGGCCACAAGGTGTGCGCCGTGCTCGACATGGCCGGCGCTGACAGCACCTTAGGCGAGATAGGCGAATATCTCGGCTTTGCGGGCCAATATGCGGCAAGGATGGCGGGTAAGGAGGTGCGGGCGGCGGTAGCTGCGCTGAACGTGGCCATAGGCGGCGATGAGCAGGCTGCGGCTTAACATGCGTACTCCATAGCGTCCGCTTTGCCGTTAGGACGCCAAACCCGACAGAATGCGTGTCGGGTTTGGTGCCAAGTGTCAGACGGCCATTTTGGGGCCGCCTAATTTAGCCTCAGAGCGGACGACCTATTGGCAGAGATGCTGGAGACCGTCAGCACCCTTGAAATTGGTGCCGGGCCTGCAGGTGATGCCGTTGCGGGTAGCATACGAACTCCAGTTGCCGTACCAGCCGTTCTGGCCGTACCCCATCCCGCCGCCGTACCCCATCCCGCCGGACATGGCGTAGGAGTTGCCCCAGGCGCCGACGGTAGCGGCCGCCGCCACCGGATGGCGATGCGCCGTTCGCCCATATCGATAGACGGGGGTAGTCCCGGTTCCAAGACCCGTGCAGTTGGCGAATTCAGCCTGGCATTCGTCCGGATTGGAGAGAGCCGCCTGGGCCAGTGCAGCAGAGCTGGACAGGGCGGATGCCGCAATAACGACCGCGCCAAGAACTTTCAGATTTATCATGGCTTGCTCCTTGCGTTGGACCGTGGCGCACAATGCCAGGTCTGGCTTCGTCATGCGGGGGGATCGAGCGCGCCTTCTGATACGGGTGCCTTGACGTAGATCAAGGAAGGGAGAGCGAGCGTGTCCATCGTGTCGATCACTGGGCCGGTCCTTCTCCTCCATCAGCCCAGTCTTCAACAAGGCCCGGCCGGGGACTCGATCTCCGGCCGGGCTTTGTTTTGTCATGAACACCAAGAGACCATTGAGCGCCGGAAGCGCGCGTTTATGGGCAAGGGGCTCGGTTGTGTACGCTCCCAAGGCTCCCAAACCCTTTAGTCTTTAGCGCCAGATTTTGCGCCGACGTGTTGTGCAAGACTTTGACGCCGGTTTCGGCCGGCGTCCTTTTTCCGGCGTAGTGCCGTGAGCCGCCAAGCGGCTTTTTATTTCCCCCTCCAATCGACACTTTCGAAAAAGGAATCTGAAAAGTGGCAACACTTGCCGATGTTCTCGCGGCCGTCGAAGCCCTCGGTTTTGACCCCCGAGAGTTAAACACATCGCTCGACGTCTTTCCGAGGCGAACGTAATTCCAACCGGTGGTCCGTCTCGGCCGCCCGAACTTAGCGACACCGACGCGCTTCGTTTGATCGTAGCGATCGCGGTCACCAGCAAGCTGCGGCTCGCAGAGCACGACCTCGCAACCTATGCCGGCCTCGTCCCAGGCGGCACCGTCGTCCCTAGCGATGCGCCGAACTCCATTCCGCGCACAAGCTTTGACGCACTCGAACTCTTGGTTGAGGTGGCTCGCGGCGGCGATTCCGATGCGAGGCGCTCGACCGTCGAATTCGTCCGCGGCTGGCCGGAAATTGTCATCAATCAGCCGAATGGCGTGAGCCGTTTCCGAGCTGCAGGCGCCAACGCTGCGCACTGGGAGCGGCCGGGGCATCGCAGTGCGACGACGCTACCGGTGAGTGTGATTGCGGATTTTGGACAATTTGTTTGGGAGGGTTGCCTAGTGGCAATTTTGAAGAAGAAAGACACTGAATCGTTTCGCGTGCCGAGCTTGGCGGAAGCAAGCCCGGAATACGCCGGCCTAGTCGAAAAACGACAGGAATTGAGCGACCGGTACCGTGAGCTGAGCGGGGAGCGGTCTAAACTTAGCGGTGACATCGAAGCCGAGAAGGCTGCCGGCGGTCAACGTCTTTCGCCTGGTGTAGCTGCGCTATTGGGCGATAGTCCAGATAAGCTGACGCTGATGTCGCAGCGCATGCGTGAAGTCGCGACTTCGATGGACAATATCGAAGCAGCCCAAGAGGTAATCCGCAGACGCATGGATGAGGCTCGCAATGGTGCAAGCAAAGTCGTTTGCGACACCATGCATCATGAATATCAGCGGCGTCTCGGTGCGGTGTGTGCTGCTGCCAAAATTCTGGAGACTGCGCGCGAACAGCATGACGCGCTGCTTGACGACATTGAACGGGAAGATGTGAACCTGGCCTACTTGCGCCCTGTGCGCGCGCATTTCCTAGGCGATCGACGTGAAGGCAAGGTTTTCTATTTTCTGAAGGAAGCGCGCGAGGCGGGTCACAATGTCTAAGGGCGCAGAACGGACTTCTGACACGGCGGACAGAAAGCCAGTCCGACGAAGCGTCAAGATGCCTGGCGAAAGCCGACACTCCGAATGCTCCGACTCTCCGGCGGTGATTGCACGCAAGCTAATGCAAGCGAAGCGCGAAAGGCGATTGAAGGCGTTGCAGCGAAATGGCTGATACTATTTCCGGCTTTGCAATTTCATGGCGTCAGCCCGCGATAATCGCGGGTGTCTTCGAAGAGAGATTTGCGCGCGGTGCATTTGACAAGCACCTCGCGCAAAATCCAGATGTCGCCGCGCTATGGGCACATGATCCTAGCAGGCCACTGGGGCGTGTCAGCAACGGCAGCCTCAAGCTGCGTTCGGACGCAATTGGACTCTACTACTCGCTAGAGCCCAATCCTGACGCGCCGTTGGGGCAGGAGGCCTTGGCAACGGTGGGTAATGGCACAGTCACGGAGGTCAGCGTCTCATTCACGCCCGTGGTTGAGGAATGGACTGACGATGGGGACATTCCGAAGCGGCTGATTACTGAGGCTAAGCTTTTCGAGATCAGTTTGGTTCTGTGGGGCGCATATGGCAGCGGCACCTCGGCCCAGATTAGCCGGGCATCCAGCAACAACACCGCAGCTCAACGTCGGATAGCCGCAAGGCGTGAAGCCATGCGCGCCCGCGGCATGCTGTAGGCCGAGTAGGGGGAGGGGTGTAGCGGTTTTCGGCCGCCATCGCCCTCGGAGACCGGCGCCATCCTCGAACGCGCGAGATGGGTGCCCCGGTTCAAAATAAAAATCTGGAGGCTTAATTGACCACCCCAAAACCACCCTCGCACCTCAAGCCCGCGACCCGGAAATGGTGGGCAAGTGTTGTCGCGGACTTCGAGCTGGAGCCGCATCACTTGCGTTTGCTGCAATTGGCGGCGGAAGCTTGGGACCAGGCGCAGACCGCGCGTGAAGTTCTTGACCGTGACGGGCAGACCTTTCTCGATCGCTTCGGCCAGCCGAAGGAGCGGCCGGAGGTCGGTATCCTGCAAAACGCCCGGATTTCGTTCGCCCGATTGCTGCGGGAGCTGGCGCTTGATGGGGTCGACGGGCCAGAGGCGCCGCGCGCGCCGAGAACCGCAGATTATGGGGCTCGTCGCTAATGCCGGTCAGAGCGCGCAAGAATAGACGTAAGCAGGCGGCTGGCCTCGAAGAGTGGAGAAGCGTGTTCGAATGTCAATTTGATTTTGATCGCGACCTCGAAGGCGCCGGCATCATCCTTGACGCGTACGACAGACCGGATCTGGAGGTTGCGCGCGCAGCCTGGCAACGCCGGGGTGCCGAGTTCATGCGGACGCTGCCTCCGCGCCATCCAGCGCTAAGGCCGCCATGGGCATTGACCACTTTTGGGCCGCCTTGATGCCCGCGCGGTCGAAACGAGATCGGCGGCGCAGAACGTCGCACATAACCAGCGAGGCCGTTGCCCTGTTTCGGCAGGGCATGCGCGAACGCGATCCGTGTGCGTTGCGCGATATTAAAATCGAATTGGCCGCAGCGCTGGGCCGCTCGAAATTCCGGGCCAGTCCGCTGGATCGAGTGCCGAGATCGTTGCTGGGCTGCGACCGCGAGCCGCTCCAGGTCGTGCTCGATCTGCGGGCGCAGCTGCTGAAAGAAGCCGATGACATCCTCAACTAAGCGCCACACCCTCAAGCGCACCCCCGTCCTGCATCTCGTCATGCCGGGTGTTGAAGTCGCGCGCGTGGAGCCGCTGCCGCGTGAGACCGTGACGGCCTTCCTGCGCCGGACTGGCTGGGCGACGCGTGACAGCAAGTATGGCTGGCAGTTCAAGAAGGGCTTGCCGACCATCCTTGAGATTGACGGCGAGGCTGTTCTACGCCGCGATTGGCGCCGTCGTCGCATTGGCGCCAAGGATAATGTGCGGTTTGTCTCCTATCCGCTTGGGGGCAATGGCGGCGCCAAGCAGGTCATCGGCTTGGTGGCGCTGGTGGCCGTGGCTGCGTTTGCCGGCCCATTGGGCGGCGCAATTGCCACTTCCCTGTCGCTCTCGGCTGGCTTTGGCACGGCTATCGGCGCGGGCCTCGCAATTGGCGGCTCGCTCCATGTGAGTGCCGCACGACAAGTCAACTTTCAATTCGAGGAATTCTACAATGTCCGCAGCTAACATGATTATCGCGTCAGACGGCGCACATCTCGTCTCGGACGGGCTTGTTTGGAACACAGCAGATCAAACAATCGCTGCGATTTGCAACAAGGCGATTCTATTGCCGCAGTTCAAAGCCGCCGCAACAATCCGCGCTGAGCAATTCGTGGTTTTCCAGGCCGTGTCGCTGGCTCTATCGACGATGGCGGCAAGCGGCTTTGACGACTTCAAGCAGGCGATCGGTCCCACGCTTAAGGAGCTGAATGACCGGATGTCCGCAATGGGTGCTGCGAGTTCATTTGAAGTTTCGGTCGCGGGAATCTCAGAACAGCGTGGTCCATCCGGTTTCCGGATGACGACGCTGCAGGCCGGTAGCGAGCACATCGAGCCGTGGCGCCTGATCGATTTTCCGCGCGGCTTTAACCCGTGCCCTTGCAACACCGAGGCGGATGAGCAGGAGATCCGTGCGGCAATAGAGAAGGCGCCGGCAACCCTGGACGGCCATGCGGTTGCCGCGCTAACGGCGCAGCGTGAGATTGCTCGACGTGACTTTGAGGCGGGGCGCCAACCGTGTTGGGTGGGCGGCTTCGCTCAGATCACGACCATTTCGGCAGAGACTATTGCCACGCGCATCATTCATCGTTGGAACGATGATGTCGTCGGGGCGAAGTTGGCCGCGTGATGATGACTCGTGAGCCTCCAATGAAACTAAATCTCGGCAACCTCCCACCGGACATGACCGAACCACCGCCGGACGCGCGCGGGACTGGGCATCCTTGATCCCGTGTTCGTGCAGGCCTCGCAACAAAGTCGAACTTCAAGCGTTACGCTTGCTCGCTCCCAATTAAAGGCCCTAGCTCATGGACGAATCCCTAGCTCCTGTCAGTGCACAGCGGTCGATATTTCCCTGGGTGATAGTTGTCATCGTGATATGCGCAGGAGCGGGAGGCGCTTTTTGGATGAACCAAAGGATTGACGCTCTGCAAGCGGCCGCGGCTCCCCGTCAGGAGGTCAATGTCGATGACGCCAGGCAGGCCATAGCCGCGCTTCAGCAAGCGACGAAGGAACTACAGACCGCGCAACAAAAGCAGGCCGAGCAAGTTGCGGATCTACAGCGTAGGATCGCCGCTGAACAGGGAGAACGCAAACTTCTCTCGGATCAGTTGGGTTCCGTAAGCGCCCGGGTAGATGCACTGGCGTCTTCAAATGCCGACGCGAGCCCGACCGCACAGCAATCGCAGAAGAACAGGCGGACCACGCGCTAGCAGAACGGTCAGTGGGGCGCATGGTTGAGGCGCCCAGCGCGGCGAACTACTTTCTTCGCTTTCTTAGCCAAAAGGCGCCGCTGCCGCGGACCCTGTCGTTTTCGACAGGTACGGGCCGTTCTGACATGTGGGCATGATCGCGGCTCAAGGACGAGGGCCGCGGCTATGCGTTATTACTTCCCGATTTTACACAACGGCGAGACACAGGCGGACGATGTGGGAGAGCTGTTTGGCTCTGCTGAATTGGCAGTCGAATACGGTGCCCGAGTTGCTCGCGATATCGCCAGCGATCCCGAGTATGACCCTGATGCGGGCACGGTTGTAATCGTAGTCGACGCCATCGGCACTGAAATCGCGCGGCATAGGGTTGGTGGGCGGCGGAAGCGGCGAGGGTGAGAGCGCTGTATGATGACCGGGGTACTGGGAGAAGGGGGGTTTTACGGCTGAGGGGCATCGGAAACATGTTTTGGTCTGTTAGACGCATCACGAAGTGCGACGTCGAACGCATGGCATCGATTCTGATCGATGAAACGACAGATGATTCTTGCATGTCATCCATCGGATCATTGGAGGATGCTGAGCGCGTCGTCCTTAGAATGCTCGGTGCATTGCCCATCGCACGCGGTCGCGGAAGTCATGCAATGACAGCGAGAGACCATAAAAATCTTGTGCATGCCCTTTAAGGGCTTCTTCGTCCAGACTATGGCGCTCGTTATTTGGCGTCTTCCCTTGCACCCGACTTACTGCATTGTGGGGCGAAGGCTGTAATAGCGGACTCGTCAAATTGCCTACTAGAACTCCATCGTCACCGCGAGACTCTTTTGCGATTTCAATAATGACAGTGTAATGAGCCAGTTTATTGCGCTCATCATTGGCATCCTTTAGCTCTTTCTGCAGATCACCCCACTCGCCTCTAAGCGCTTTATTGCCTGCTCCACACAGCACGACCTGAACCATTCGACCGACCATGACGTGGCGACCATGGAAGCTTTCTTGACCGAAATATGTGAACGCCGCGACCTCCTCATTCGGCGCCCCCAACAACTGAAGGAATAGTTTGTAATCGCATGATGTGGTCAGCGCGGGCCACGGATGATGAGATCATCGCGCTTGGCGCCGCGCCTGAGCTAGCCTGAAATCGAGACACCGACGCCGCCGAGGCCCGCTCCAGCCGCAAAGCTGGGGCGGGCCTTCCGCACGGGCTCCCAACAAGAAGATCTCCGGCACCTGACAGCAAAAGGCCCGCCGGTTCAGGCTGGCGGACCCGTGGAATAGATCACTCTGGCTCTGGTTGTATAAGCCGGAGCCTAGCCGCAACCTTCTCGTTTGTACTGTCGACGGGCTACTGAGCCCCGCAGCGAGGAGAACGCTTCGCTGGACAGGTGCTGTTTGCGGACAGGCCTCGCTACGCCGAGAGCTGAAGATCTGATCGCCACAACAAGCTAAGCGGTCTACCAGTCGATTGAAGACCTCGCCGGCCCCCAGCTCCATTTACCGGGCAAGTAATCAGAAGGACCGTCCGCAGAGTTTGTCGCCTCGGCCACATTTGAAGTGGGCGGATGAGGATAGACCGTACGGGCTTGATCTGGTGCCACCTTAGCGCGGTCTTCGTTCCATTTGCGGCTCTGAGCGAAATCGGCTGACATGCTGGGACCTCCGCTGACCGCGCACAGCTAGCAACTCCAATCGGCAAATGCTGTAACCGAGGTGCTACATCCGTGAGGAATTGCGCCGTTTTGCCTATTTGTTTCAGGCTTGTACCACAACGTGAATTGCTGCCCCGAGACCCGCAGGAATACTGCTCCGACTATGATGGCAGGCTTTTTGGTTACTGGCGGAATTGCCGTTTTGGCTTTAGCCGTCACATTCGCGTCGGTGTTGTATATCGACGCTCGGGCTGAGCGGCGGAGAGATTAGGGGCGACCACTGTCGTCGCTGCGAAACGCGTGCGAGCTACTACGCGTCGCGCGTGTGGAGATGCCGGCTCACGCGAGCGGCTATGAGGCGAGTTTCGTCCCGTGTAACCTGCACGCGAGGCGGAGCCTGATTCGTCATGCTGGAAGCCATTCTCCTATTACTGGGAATTGGGGCCGCAGGCCTTCTGCTGATCGCCTTCTGGGGACTGCAGCATCACGTATAACTGCGCCTCGCGGGCCTAGCACCCCAAGACCCGCCCGTTGACGCTGGTCGACCTTGGTTTCGCGACCGCCGGTAGTGATCCGGAGATGTAAGCTCCAGCCGCTGGGACTACGGTCCTTACTTTGGGCCGGACCGGCAATGGCGCGCGGCGATGACACCGAGAATGCACCAACGCTCATCTGCGAAAAATGCCGGCGGCCCATGGAATTTCTCGCATTGCTGCCGGCGATTGCGAACCTACCCGCCGCCTACGCCTACAGATGTATGCACTGCCTGAGAGTTGAAACTATCGTTCTGAAGTAGGGCACCTCTCGGCAACCGCTTCGTATGCGCCGGTTCACACTGGCGGGCCCTACTCGTCAGGCTAGCCGTCTTGGCAAGGAATACCGAAGTTGTCACAAGTGAGAGCGAATGACTCTTTCGCCTTTGCATCCTCGAAGCAGAAGCAAGTGCCGACTTCCGCGCGATCGATCCACCAATCGACGTTATTGCTTTTCGCGATGCGGGAGGCCTCGCCGCGTAAAAGATCTAGTTGTCTTCCGGCAGCACGAACGATCAGGCAATTTTGTTTGGGCACAATACCTTCTCCAATGGCACAGGACGCCGAACTCATTGGTACAAAAGTACGGCGGCTAGGCTGATCGCGCTAAGCGCTGTGGACACGAAGGCCGCAGCGGGAGGTTAAGTTCGCTGCGGCCCACGCGTGGTCAAAAAAGCCGGGTTAAAAGGACCAAGTGAAATATGCAGCCAGCCCCGGTGATGTGATCGTACTGCGGCGTTTCAGGCGTGCAATATGATCTATCTCACAATCGGCAGCAGGCTTAACATGCATCAGTGAGCCCGCAGTCCATCAAGGTCGGGAACAACCGGCAATCTGGGCGCATTCGTCTCCAGCTCCGGGCGATATCTCGGAGAGACGCGTAGAACTTCCGGCCTCAGGAATCATCCTCTGGGCCAGCTTTTTGCAGGAATGCCTTTGGCGCCGCTTTGATTTAGCCGTCACCTATCCAAATTAGGCATATGATAGGTGGCGGTCGAAGGCGGTTTACGACCATGGAAAGCGACCGGGATATTTTGGCAATTCAGCGGAAGCTGGCACACTGTCGCCAGCTCTCGAAAGACTTTCCGGACGGCCCAACAGCGAAGCATATCCGCGAGCTGGAGGACGAACTCAGAGCCGAGCTAGTGGCCGTGTTGCGCACCACAACACCGCCACCGGTTGACCAACCGCCGGTACGAACTCGACCAGCGCTCCAACGTTGGCGCCTCATGCCCAAAGAGACCGCAATAGCCCTCTGGTCATTGGCTGCCGCCTGCGTGCTGGCGTTCAGCTTGGCAGCTATCGTGTCCCCTCACTAATGAAAGAAAAGCTCAACAAACTAAGGCCGCCTCAGCGGGCGGCCTCTCGCTGGCGGGCCCGCAGTTCTCCGGGCGAGAACAGATTGTGATTTTAATAAATCTTCGTTTGTTCCAAAAGCGTGTATTTATAAGCGGAACACCCAGAAGTAAGTCCGCCTCAGTGGGCGGCTTAGAGACGACCCCGGCTGCAGGGGGCTGGAGCTTAAAGGCCGGGGCCGCTCCGCCAGCTCGAAGAGAGAGCTAGCAAGACAGCAAGCCGGGCAGTGATGCTAGGTTCCTAGGGCTGTCAGCAGCAGCCGCATTGAATTTTTCCCCAGTCTCCAAGGCGCGCGCATCTAGTCGCGGGAGGCATGTGGTATCTTTCGCGGACGACCAAGTTTCGGACGAGGAGCCCTGGCCTTGGGCTGCATGCCCTCGATCACGAATCTCACCTGTAAAGCGGTGAAGAGGCTAAGAACCCGGCTTAGCTGCGGGTCAACTTTCCCGCCAAATGTCTTGTAGACATTCGTTCGCAACATCTCGAGTTTGTGCGCAAGCGCGGTCACGTTCTGCGCTTTCACGACGCTGCTGAGTCCTCGAATGGCATCCGCCGGATTCTCGCAAGCGAAAGCCTCACTCAGGCGAGCCGCGACCCCGTCTGGGCTGTCAGTGCCAGACACGGGCACGACGCAGGCCCTTACGTTTATTGCGCTAAACAGCCTGAGTATTCGGCTTAGCTGCGGGTCGATTCGCCCTCCAAACGTCCTGTAGAGAGCGTCTCGCCGCAAACCAGCGTCCCGCGCCAATATCTGGACGTTCTGGGCTTTCATGACCCGGCTAAGCGCGTTCTTTGCCTTTAGTAGGTCATTTTCTGCAAATTGTTCAGTCAGATAGGCCGATATTGCCGCCGGATTATCGCGGACCAAATCGGCTATATTTGCCTCATCGCCTGCCAGCATCACTAGGAGTTTGTCCGTCACTGTGGCCGCCGAGCTACAGCATTTCTAGCGGATGCGTCTAGGTTACCGCCATCAGATATTGACCGCTTCCACTTGGGGATATGAAGATGAAAAAGACTTTGCTCGCGCTGGCCGCCATTGCGGCGATGACCGGTTCGGCCTCAGCCGCTGACCTTGGCGCCCGTCCCTACGTCAAGGCGCCGATGCCGGCTCCGGTCGCTAACTGGACCGGCTTTTACATCTTCGGCGGCGGCGGCGGCGGCCTCTCGAATGCTGACCAGAGCGTTGTGGATACGGCCACCGGCACGCCGTTGACGATCACGCAGCGCCAGGGTGGTTCGGGCTGGTTCGGCACCGTCGGCCTTGGTTACGACTGGCAGTTCAGCGGCACCTGGGTTGCCGGCGTGTTCGCCGACGGTCAGTTCGGCAGCATCCGCTCCACGATCCAGGATCCGATCTTCGGCATCACCGGCAACCAGAAGCTGGAAGACTCTTGGGCCGCTGGTGTTCGCCTCGGCTGGCTGGTCGCTCCGAACGTTCTCTCCTACGTCAACGGCGGTTACTCGGGCGCCCACTTCGGCCAGACCAATTTCACTGACCTCGCTGGCGTCCCGGTCGGTGCCCACCTCAACAGCTACAACCGCAACGGCTGGTTCGTCGGCGGTGGCGTCGAGAATAGCTTGAACATCTTCGGCATCCAGTCGCCCGGCTGGTTCATGAAGACCGAGTATCGTTCGGCCTTCTACAACGCCAAGACGCAGGACGAATTGATCGACGGCAGCAACCTCCCGACCGGCAACAGCATCCGCGCCAACAGCTGGAACCAGACGGTCTCCACCTCGCTGGTCTACCGCTTCAACTGGACTGGTGCGGGCGTCAGGTACTGATCCGGTCTGACGATCAAACATCAAAGCCCCGGCATCGCCCGGGGCTTTTTTTATTATGGCTGCGGGTTTTGCGGCTTCTCCGCTGCCAAGGCGGAGCGAGCTACTTCCCGCCGGTCATCGCCGCGGCGATCTTGCCTCCAATAGCCTCAACCGCGCGCCGTGCCGCCTCATCTGCCAGATGGGCATACCGCTGCGTAGTACTCGGGTCGGCGTGGCCGAGCAGGGTGCCGATTACAGGCAAGCCCATCTGGTCGCCGACTCCCGTGGAGGCAAAGGTGTGCCGCAGATCGTGGATTCGAACGCCGCTCACGCCGGCGCGCTTACAAATCGCGGCCCACGGCCGCTTCAGATCTGAGCGGGGCTTTTCGTGCTTCGTGCCGGCCGACTCGCCAGCAATCATGTAGCTCCCAAGCTTCGTTAGCCCCTTGATTATGTCGACGGCAGCTGTCGGCAAGAACACCGTCTTTTTTCCGGTCTTTGAATCCGGCAGCCGCAAAACACCTCGCTCAAGGTCGACCTCCGACCACCGCAGGTTAAGTATCTCACGCAGGCGAGCGCCGGTGAGCATAAGAAGCCGGATTGCCGCAGTAGCGTAGGGGCTCATGACGACAAGTTGCCCCTTTGGCGCGTGCTTAGTTGTGCCCGCATCCACCGGCAGGCCGATGGTCTCCGCCTCAATCATTGCGTTGCCGATCGCCAGCATCTCGGCGGTAGTCAGGAAGCGCTCGCGACCTTCTTCCTCATTCAGCTTGATGCCGGAGGCCGGGTTCATGCCTTCCTGCACGTGACCATGACGCGAGCCCCAGCCATAGGCGGCGGACAGCAGCTTGATAGCGCGGTTCGCCGAAATGCGGGCCTCGCGGGTCATCAGGGCGTGGGCGCGCTGTACATCAACCCGCGTCAGCGAGGTGGCCTTGGTCGAGCCCAGGCGCGGCTTGACATGTTTCTTGAGCAGCATGCGGTAAAGGCCTGCGGTGGACGCTTTTTTGTGCTCAGCGACGTATTCCTCGATGTATTTCGAGACCAGCTCCTCAACCGTCAGACTCGCCCGCTCATCGCTTCGATTTTGAGCTAGGTCTTTCCCGAGCGCCGCGTTTGCAATCGCCCTACGGGCCGCCTCGCGGGCCTCATTGGCCTTGAGGGTGCCAACCCGGCCGAGCTTCAGCCGCTTCTTTGAACCGCCGGCCACAGGGCGGAATTCGGCGAAGTAGGTACCGGTGCCGGTAGTCGTGCGGTACAGCCCGAAGCCCGCCAGTTCATTGTCGAAGTAAAAGGTCGTTTTGTTCGGGACCGCCGACTTCGTAAGCGCCGCCACGCTCTCGGTTGTAATCTTGATTGTTGCCATGCCCCACCGAATTTATAGCCAATATGTAGCCAGCAATATGCCTGCCGGCCGCGAAAAGGCAAGTGGACATGGGTTGGACAACGTTTGATTTGCAGCGGTTTTTTGCCCTTCGTCCAACTGCAGGAATGGCTATAAAACAGGTCGTTTATAACTGGGAGACTAGGGGTCGGAGGTTCAAATCCTCTCGCTCCGACCAATTTTACCAAAACATCTGTCAGGTGGATTAACGGGCGGCGAGGTGCTGCCGCCGGTGACGTATGCCGCGCGATCAGCAGCGGGTGGCTGCTTCGGTGGCCGGCAAACCGAAATGCCGAAAACAACCCCATGCACAGTAGCGAAGTCATTGGCGGGATGATGTTTTTCCGAAGGGATTTGACGCGTCAATCCGCTCAACGGCCGTTCCGCTCGCTTGCGCCGATTACTACGTTCTTGGGGACGCGCGATCTGCTGCACAACAGCGTCTAATTTATTTTGCGACGATACCATTCGAAAAAGTGTTTCACGTCGGAGCGACGGGAGGTGACAAATCGATCACCGACCATCGTTGCGCCGAGGTTCTAGCGGCCTCTCCGCTGCCGCTCTCTACTGCCTTGCAATGGATAGACTGTCGAACGGTTGCCGAGCGTGAAACCCTCTGTGACATGCTGGGGGACTGTGCAAAGTCTTGGTCCAACAAGATTATCGTGTCCAATGATTTGTTGGTATTTGAAAGGAAGTATGTCTTCGTTGAGTATGTCGGAATTGTCGAAAATGGGCTTGTATTCGAGCTAAATCCGCGAACGGACCAAAAGCCAATTTCCGTCAAAGTAGTTGCAGCCGACTCGACGGGTAAGGAGGTAATACACTTCGTCAATAGGGAGATGGTAGCCCACCCTGAAGCGTCGATACGGCGCTGGCGAATTGCAGCTTCTCTGCCTCATGGCACGTACCGTGTTCGTATCGAGCTCGAAGGCCATCTGGCGTTCTGCGCAAACGTCAAGCATGGCGACGAGTTGGTCTGACGGTTTTCAGCATGCCCGCGCGGAAAGACCATGCGGCCCCCGGGGCGTTTCCTCGTTAGTAGTGTTGGTATGCGTCGTCTTGGTATCAGTAGTTTTGCGGGACCTTAGGCGTGGCCCTTGATCTCGTAGTGACCCGGCACGCATTTGTAGCGATCGAGCCGCCAGTTGGCGTGGTAGATCGGATGCTCGCCCATCCATTTCGCCAATGGAGCCTGTGCGCCGATCGCACACTGCATCATCGACATCTCGGGCGTCATGTTGCTGTCGGTCACGATTTCCTCGATGCAACTGCCTGAGCTGGCTGCACTCAGCCGGCAGAGCACGGCAACGACGGTCACGAACATTCCAGTCACCTCATCGGTAGTTTCTGACCACGAAGAGGATGCAAGCGGAGTGCCAGAGCCTGTGACGCAAACAACACGCTGACCTGGCCGACTCGACCCAGCGTCCGGACTCCATTTAAGGATTCGGATTGTAAAAAAATTGCCCCTAAACCGAAGCCGGGCAAATACGGGGAACCGGGTCAATAATAACCGCGGGGATGTCGAATGCTGGGAGCAGCGCCGCGCCGGTGGCGCTTCACAGGCCGCGCGCAGCCGCTAGGCTTTCAGACCGCGGCCACCCGCCAAAGAGCGGGACCGCCACAAGGGATATGGAAACGCGAGGGCACACCATGAAGACACGACCGACCGGCGTAATCCCGCCGATGACGACGCCGTTCCGGAAGGATGGCGAAATCGACTACACCCTCGTAGCAGCCCAGGTCGACTGGATGATCGGCGCCGGTGCACACGGCGTCGCGGCCGGCGGCTCGACCGGCGAGGGGCATACGCTCGATCACGAGGAATATCGCGACCTGATGGAGGCGACGGTCGCCGCGGTGAAGGGGCGCATTCCCGTCATCGCCGGCATCATCGTCGACTCCACCCGCGATGCGATCCGCCGCGGCAAGCTGGTGCGCGACATGAATGTCGCGGCGCTCCAGGTCACGCCGGTGCATTATCTGTTCAAGCCGGACGACAAGGCGATGGTGGCGCATTTCCGCGCCATGGCGGACGAGACCGGCATGCCCATCATCATCTACAACGTGGTGCCGTGGTCCTATCTTTCGCCGGCGCTGCTGACTCGGATCATGACCGAGGTGCCGCTGGTGGTCGGCGTCAAGCAGAGCGCGGGCGACCTGAAGCTGTTCGCGGACCTCATGATGATGGCGCCGGACAAGCTGATCTACAGCGCGGTCGATGCCCTGATGTATCCGTCCTACACATTGGGGGCCCATGGCTCGATCGCCGCGATCCTGACCGCCGCGCCGCATGCCTCCGTCGCGCTGTGGGATGCGGTGAAGGCGGGTGACCATCCGCGCGCGATCGATCTGCACAAGAAGCTGTTGACGCTGTGGAACGCTGTCATCGCCGACAATCTCCCGGCCTGCACGCGCTATGCGCAGACGCTGCAGGGCTTGCCCAGGACTTACCCGCGCGCGCCGATGCCGGAGCCCTCAAGCGCGCAGCAGGCGGCGATCCGCAAGGCGCTGGACGGCCTCGGCGCGTTGAACGGGCGGCGCGTCGACGCGGCCGAATAGTCCGCGCCCCGAAATAACTGATGAGCACGGCAGCGCCGATCCGCTTTTACCTGCGGATGCGGCGCTGCTACATTTTGCGCGCGCTCCGATGCGTGGCGTAGCCATGAAGAAACATACCGACAAGGGAGGGGCCGAAAGTCCCATGAATGATTTTGCAGGAAAGATCGCCGTCATCACCGGCGGCGGTACGGGAATGGGACGCGAGCTCGCGCGGCAGCTCGTCGCCGAGGGCTGCAATGTCGCGATGTGCGACGTCTCGGAAGCCGCGATGGCCGAGACCAAGCGGCTGTGCGAGCTCGAGAAGCTGCCGCAGGGCCTGCGCGTCACCACCCATGTCGCCGACGTCTCGATCGAGGATCATCTCAAGCGATTCCGCGACGAGCTCGCCGAGCAGCAGAAGACCGACCGGATCCACCTCCTGTTCAACAACGCCGGCATCGGCGGCGGCGGCAGCCTGTTCACCAACACGCGCGAGCAGTGGGAGCGCACCTTCAACATCTGCTGGGGCGGCGTCTATCTCGGCGTCCGCACCTTCCTGCCGATGCTGGTCGCGGCCGACGAGGCCCACATCGTCAACACCGCGAGCGTCAACGGCTTCTGGGCCTCGATCGGCATGAACCAGTCGCACACCGCCTACAGCTCGGCGAAGTTCGCCGTGAAGGGATTTACCGAAGCGCTCATCAACGACCTTCGCCTGCACGCGCCGCACGTCAAATGCTCGGTGGTGATGCCCGGCCATATCGGCACCTCGATCGTCTCCAATTCGCGCAAGGTGCAGAGCGCCGACGGCTCGGAGCGGCTCAACGCCGACGAGGTCGCGCTGACCCGCAAGCGCATGGTCGCGGCCGGCGTGCCGGATGCCGACAAGATGTCGGACGAGGACATCCAGGCGGCGTTCGCCGAGCGCGCCCGCAGCTTCCTCGAGGATGCGCCGACGACGGCGGCTCAGGCCGCCAGGATCATCCTCGACGGGGTCAAGGCGGAGCAATGGCGCATTCTCGTGGGCGAGGATGCAAAGCGCCTTGACGAGCGCGTTCGTGCTACGCCGGAGCAGGCCTACGACCGCGCCTTCTACGAAAGTTTTACGCAGGAGGTCGGCTGGCGGCTCGGCTGACGCAGGCGACGAGCGCGCGCCGATATAGGTATGATGCGCATCATGGCAAGAGGCGCGCAGGCAATTTCACGTGCCACCTCTTGCCAGTTCGCTGCCGGCGTTTCTTGGCCGTGTCGGCCACTCCTGACGCATTGGAATGTCACGCATGCGACACATCCCTGCGTTCAAGCGATGGTGATCTCGAACGGCTCTCATTGGGCGCGCCGCAGCTTGGTCAGGGAACCAAAATAGTTTATTCAGTCACGTGTAAGGCGATGACCAGAGCGTAGCTCCCGATGATACCCGCATGCCTCTCCGACGACTGGATCCTTTGCCCGGAGCGAGAGGACATCTCCGCTGAGTTCACGCGGCTCCTCACCGCGGCCCAGGACGGCGGCGCCACGATCGCCGAATGCCTGATGATCGCGCGGCAGCTGAAGCGGGGCGACGACCAGTCCTGGCATCGCGAGTGGAAGAAGCTGGCGCAGGCCAATCGCCATCGTGCCGAGGCCGCGTTCGCGGAAGGTCACAGGGCGACCGCGCAGCGCAATTGGCTCCGCGCCATGAATTACTACAGCGCGGCCGCAATGCCGCTCGATCAGGCGGACGAGCGCCGCTGGGTCGCGGTCCTCGCGATGCAGGATTGCGCCCGCCGCTTCCTCGCCGCGCGCGACCCTGCCGGGGAAGTCGTGACGATACCCTGGCTCGACGGACATTCGTTGCAGGGCTATTTCCTGCCCTCGCACGCGCCGTTGGGACGCGTGCGAGCCCCGACCGTGATCTGCATCGGCGAGCCCGGCCATCGCAAGGAAGAGTTTCTGTTCAAGCTCGCGCCGCACGCGCGCGAGCGCGGCTTTTCGCTGCTGGCGCTGGACCTGTTCGGCGACCAGCGCGACGATTATCTCGACGCGCTGTTGCGGCGCCGGGATCTCGAGAGTGCGATTCCGTGCGTCATGGACTATCTGGAGACGTGCAGCGAGGTCGACTTCGAGCGCGTCGCGATCGTCGCCGATGGCTGGGGCTCTTCCTTCGTGGCGCGCGCGGTGCTGCAGGAGCCGCGGCTTGCCGCCGCCGTCTGCGATGGCGGCCTGTGGGACCTGCACGAGCGGGCCTTCTTTGCCAGCCGATTCGCGATGAGCGACGTCAGCATCGTCCCGGTGCCGCACGCTCCGCTGATGGCCTCCAGCGCCGACTGTCCGGTGCTGATCACGCTCGGCGAGGACGGCTGGCTCAAGGCCGATCGGGCGCGTCAGATCGTCCAGACCTCCCGGCTCGGCAGTTCGGATGTCATGTTGAAGGTGTTCACCGCGGCCGAAACCGGCGCGGCGCAGGCCCATGCGGACAATCCGAGCCTTGCCAATGAATACATCTTCGATTGGCTGGAATCGCGGCTCGGCGCCGCGCGGCGCATCTGAGAACGTCGCCTCAGAAGTCGAGGGTCAGGCGGACGCAGGCCTTTTCGAGACGGGTCTTCAACATCGCGAGCTTGGTGGTGAATTCCGTCAGCTCTTTCTCGTCGAACTCCTGGAAGACGAATTCCTTGATCGTCTTGTACTGCTCGTTGAGGCTCGCCAGGTGCTTTTGCGTCTTCTCGGTCAGGGACAGTCGGACCACCCTTGCGTCGGTCGGCGAGGGGCGGCGGCGCAACAGGCCCTTCTTCTCGAGCAGCTTGGACTGGGTGGTGACGAACGACGGATCGACGTGGAGCAGTTTCGAGACGACGTTGACCGGAATGCCGTCGTCCTTGTCGAGGTCGGAGATCGCCATCAGGATCAGCCATTGCGGGCCGCTGATGCCGAGCGTTCTCGCCCAGAACTGACGCAGCTCCTCCAGATACATGTTGATCGACGATATCTCCCAGGTGAAGCGCCTGATGATATCCAGATTGCCGATGGTGCGGAGGCGCGCCCCTTCTTTCCTCGTCGCTGACACAGCGTCACTCCCGTGATCTGATTTGTATGCGGCCGGTGTCGTGCAAGCCATAGTCCACGCAAGCCTGCTCTGACGCAAGTGCAGAGCAGGGTAATTTTGTCAGTAAAACTACAAAGATGATCAGCTCACGGAATCGGTTCGCAATGGTGTTGCGAACGGGGCACAGGTTTAGCAAAACCAACAAAGCTGACTAAATAAGGTATTTTGATTACCGAAAGGCGCAGGCATATTGCTTCGTGGCGGTGGGGGGTACTCGATCGTCCCGTTGCAGGTGGTTTGCTCACGTCCCTCGCGTCGAAAGAGGGTGTGTCCGAAGCGCAAAGCGGCCGAGCGGATTTCAAAGACGGGGATCTTGGGGGGCCTCACAGTCCGGTCTTCGTAAAATGAGCAACTTGGAGGTTTTAATATGAAAGTGGTGAAGAGCCTTTTGCTCGGCACTGCGGCGGGTCTGATCGCCGTCGGTGCAGCTCAGGCGGCTGATCTTCCGGTCAAGGCCAAGGCGGTCGAGTATGTGAAGGTCTGCTCGCTCTACGGCGCGGGTTTCTATTACATCCCGGGCAGCGACACCTGCATCAAGCTGGGCGGCTATCTGCGTGCCGAAGTGGCGCTCAATGCCGGCGGCAATTACAGCGCCCAGTACAACAACGTCTTCGCGGCCAACAACCGCCTGACCAACTATTACTCGATGCGCGCTCGTGAAGATCTCAACATCGACACCCGCACCGCAACCGAGTACGGCGTGGTCCGCACCTATTTCGATGCGGTCTTCACCTGGACGACCGGCAACTATGTCGGCGCCGGTTCGGGAACGGGTGCGACCCAGTACAGCGGTACGCTCGGCCTCAACGCCGCAGGCACGAGCCTGATCGGCTCCAGCGGCGGCGCCGTCAACGGCACCGACGGCACGATCTCGGGCGGCGCGCTCGGCGTCTACTACGCCTTCATCCAGTTCGCCGGCTTCACCATGGGTAAGGCCGTGTCGCAGTTCGACGCGCCCTGGATCAACTATCCCGGCAACAACTTCGACCAGCTCGTCGGCGGCAGCGGCACCACCAACGGTGTTGCCCAGTTCACCTACACTGCCGATCTCGGCCAGGGCGTGACGGCGATCGTCTCGGCCCAGGACCAGACGCAGGTGTTCCAGACCGCGCTCTGGAATACGGCCGGCATGTCCACCGCCGGCGTCCTCGGCGGTGCCTACGGCTCCAACGATCTCGGCGGCACCCGCTCCCCCGATCTCGTCGGCACGCTCCGTGTCGACCAGGCCTGGGGCCTGTTCCAGGCCTCGGTCGCTGCGCACGACAACCACGTCGGCTATTACGGCGCGAGCGAAGTAACCGGTCATCCTGAAGACAAGTGGGGCTGGGCCGTCCAGCTGGCGCTGTCGATCAAGAACATCCCGACCGGTGCAGGCGACGTGATCAACATCTCGGGCGTCTACACCGACGGCGCGAGCCGCTACAACTTCCAGGAGCTGGCAGCGACCAGCTACTCGATGTTCGGCGGTTCGGGCGGCGCGTATCAGAGCATCGGCTTCGCCGGCGTGTCTGACGCGGTGTTCGCACCCGGCAGCGGCCTCGAGCTGACCAAGACCTACGGCTTCCGTGGTGCCTACACTCACAACTGGAGCCCGTACTGGAATTCGGCGCTTTATGGTGCGTGGGCTGCCGTCAACTACAGCGGCACCGCCAAGGGCATGATCTGCGGCAGCGCCGCGTTCGCGACCCTGACCGGCACCTGCAACCCGGACTTCAACATCGGCCAGATCGGTGTCATCACCCGCTGGACCCCGATCAAGAACCTGACCTTCTCGGCTGACTTCACCTACAGCCATCTTGACCAGAAGTACTCGGGCGTGATCACCACGCCGGCGCTCACCAGCGTTGCCAAGCCCGCGGCGACCTATGAGCTAAAGGACCAGGACACCTACAGCCTGTTGGTTCGCGCCCAGCGCAACTGGTAAGCTCAAGACCTTCGGATAGAACGCAGCCCCGGCGGGACACCGCCGGGGCTTTTTTATGAGGTGGGCTTCTTTGCGAGCGGGCGTTCGGAAATCCGGCGGCACGTGCGGGCGACGAAGACGAGCCATGCGAATCGATCGGCCCAAATTTATTTACTTACCTGAGCTACTAAGCTATATAGCTCCCAGCCGATGACGAAAGTTGCGGCTCTGACTTGATGCTAAACCTCCAGAAACCTCCGGCAATGCCCTGCCGGAGGTTTTTCGTTTTGGGCATGGCTCCAGGACTCGCCCCCAGGACTTGGCTCTAGCCGCGCATGACGCGCGCGCGGGAATTCGGCCGGTAGGCGAGGCGGCTGTGGCCGGCGCAATAGGACTGGCCGTCGGGTGCGGAGTTGCCGCAGAAGCAGAAATCGTCGGCGCCAGGTGTCGAGATCGGCCAGCGGCAGCGGTTCTCGGCAAGCTCGAGTAGCGAGCAGCGATTGGCGTCGTCGATCGGACCGGTGACCATCGGCGCGCCGGTCTCGCCGTAGATCGTGGCGAGCATCTCATATTGCAGCCGCGGCACGGTCCGCGGCGCGCGCGCCGGCGCCAGGCCCCTGTCGTGAACCTTGCGATCGTCGATGGTTCGGCCGCGCGTGAGATTGAGGCGAGACAGCTTGCCGATCACGGCGTTGCGGCTGACGCCAATGTCGGCGGCGATCTCGCGGCAGGAGAGCCCGGCCTCGAAATGCTGCCTCAGAAGTTCGATGCGTTCGTCGGTCCAGGTGGGTGAGAGAACAGGCATGTGTAACGGTCCCAGGTTGCAGATGTCGGCCATCCGCCTCTCGAGATCCGTCCGCCTCACGTTCGGCGCGCGCTCACGTCCTGCCATTGTCGCGAATCGACAAAAGCCCGTCCTTGATGGCGAGACGGATGCCTTCCTCGATCAAGGTACGTGCGACGCCGGGAACGCTGGTGCCGTGGGTGCCCTGTCTCACCAGCTTCTCCAGATAGGTGATGGTCGAGAGCGCCAAGGTTACGGGAATGCGGTCAGTCTCGGCTTTTTCGGTGGCCATGGCCGAACGCTAGCCTCTTACTCGGGTACATAAAAGTTACGATTAAGACTCTATTTAGCTTTGGAGGCAGAAGTCAAATGCAGGCTGCGGCGCCTGGTCAGCCCGTTGAATCGCGAGGGAAATTTAGGCATGACAAGGCACGCCGCGCGGCAGGCCGGCGGCGGCGTGGCTTCGACCGGTCAGGAGTGGGCCGGTCGGCTCAGCCGTGCACGATCGTCTTTTCGATCATGCAATGGATGCCCTTGGAGCCGTTGACGGTCTGGGTCACCCGCAGATCGGCCGCCAGGCTGCACAGCGTATAGGCGTCCTCGCGCGACAAATTGCGCCTCTCGCCGAGCAGCACGATCATGTCGCGCAGCGCCCGCACCACGCACTGGTCCAGATCGGGGTCCATCGCCATGGTCATGTAATGCGTCGCCGTCTCGCCACGGGGATAATCGAGCCTGAGGTCCTTGCGCAGCGTCAGGCGAAAGCGGCCCTGAAGCGCGGTCTCGATCGCGGTGACGCAAACCTCGCCGTCGCCCTGCACGCCATGGCCGTCACCGCAGGAGAACAGCGCGCCCGGGACGAACACCGGCAGATACAGCGTCGCCCCGGCGCCAAGCTCCTTGTTGTCGAGATTGCCGCCCATGGCGCGAGGAACGAGCGAGGAGATGCGGCCCCAGGCCGGCGGCGGCGAAACGCCCATCACGCCGAAGAACGGCTTGAGCGGCAGGTCCAGCCCCCACGGCATGCGGGCGACCATCCGGGAACGGTCGAGCGGGATGTTCAGAATGCGCGTCTCGTGGAAATCGTCGGGCAGGGTGCCGGACAGCGGCTTGATCATGTTCCAGCCCCAATCCTGCCGGAGCTGGACGTCGAGGATCTCGACCGCGAGCACGTCGCCGGGCTCGGCGCCCTCGAGCGCGATCGGGCCGGTGAGGATGTGGCCGGGCAGCATGCGCTCGTTCTTGGCATGAACCTCGTGCATCTCGGGCGGAATGTGAAATTTGCTGCGGTCGGGCAGCATGTCCGGACCGCCACTGATGGTGTCGACCGTGACCTCGTCACCGCTCGCGATGGTGAGGACGGGCTTGAGCGCAGCCTCGAAGAACCCCCAATGGCAGGTCTCGGGGCTGGAATGCAGGTGGTGATGGGTCATGTGGCGTCCGTCCGTTTCACAGGCCCGGGCTTGACCAGGCAATCGATCCTCTTCCAAGAAGCTTTCTGAAGATCGACGGGCGGGTCAAGCCCGCGCGCACCAGGCACGATCATTCCAGCGAGGCTCCCCTGCTTTTTGTCCTGTCCAAGACCCTCGGCGCCGCGGTGCTGCCGATCAACTTGATGATCGAACTCGGGATCGTCTCGGTGGTCCTGATGGCGACGCGCTTTGCCGCCTTCGGCCGCAAGCTCGCCGCGGCCACGCTGATCCTGCTGGCGCTCGCCGCGTTTTCGCCGCTCGGCAACCTCTTGCTCTATCCGTTGGAGTCGCGTTTTCCGCCGTGGGATCCGTCGCGCGGTGCGCCCGATGGCATCATCGTGCTCGGCGGCTCGATCGACACCGATCTGTCGGCGGCGCACCGCACGCCGGTCGTCGCGCACGCGGCCGATCGCCTGTTTGCGCCGGCCGAGCTCGCGCGCCGCTATCCGAACACGCGCATTGTCTTCACCGGGGGCACCGCGAACCTGGTTTCGACGGACTCCCGGGAGGCCGACTACTCCGCGCCCATCCTGGAGAATCTGGGCATCGCGAAGCAGCGCCTGATCCTGGAGCGGGACTCCCGCAACACCTACGAGAATGCCATCTTCACCAAACAATTGGTGTCGCCGAAGGCGGGCGAACGCTGGCTCCTGGTCACGTCGGCCTTTCACATGCCGCGTTCGATGGGAATCTTTCGCAAGGCGGGATTCGACGTCGAAGCCTATCCCGTGGACTGGCGAATGGGCGGGCGTGACGATCTCTTCTCTTTCACCAATGTCGGCACGGACGGGCTCGGCCGAACCGAGGTCGCCGTGCGCGAATGGATCGGGCTCGTCGCCTACCGCCTGATGGGCCGGACTGGCGAGTTGCTCCCGGGACCGGCGAAGGACTAGAACCGTTCAAGAAGCAATAACAGCACCGGCTCACGGTCGCCGGCCCCGGAGGACGCCATGCAACAGCAGAGTGCAGACAGCATCGATCTTGCCGGCCTCGTCGCCGATCTCAACAGCCTGTTGCGACTGAAGACCACGGTGATCGGCATGAAGCTGTTCGCGCGGACCGCGGACATGGAGGCAATTCCGAAAATCCGGCGGCCGAACGCGGTCCACACCACCGACCAGATCGTCAGCATGGCCGCGCGTCTGGGCTGGACAGTGGGCATCATGGCCGACGATCTCGTCGGCGCGCAATGCCGCGCGGTGATCGGCCTTGCACCGCAGGACGAGAAATGGCTCGCCGGCGAAAACTATGTCGGGGTCTGGCACGGCACCGCGGAGGACGCACGCAAGCGCCAGGAGGCGCTGGATGTGGTTCCGTTCGGGCAATATCAGGCGCTCGCAGTCAGTCCGCTGTCGAGCGGCCGGCTCGATCCGCCCGACATCTGTCTCGTCTATGCCACGCCGGGGCAGATGATCATCCTGATCAACGGGCTGCAATACACCGGCTACAAGAAGTTGGAATGGGGCGTGGTCGGCGAGACCGCTTGCGCCGATTCCTGGGGCAGGGCGCTCAAGACGGGCGAGCCCAGCCTGTCCTTGCCATGCTATGCCGAACGGCGCTATGGCGGCGTGCCGGACGAGGAGATGCTGATGGCCCTGAAGCCGGAACATCTCGCCAAGGCGGTTGTGGGCATGAAGGCGCTGGCGAAGAACGGCCTGCGTTATCCGATCCCGCCCTATGGTATTCAAAGCGACGTCCGTGCCGGCATGGGCGTGAGCTACGCGAAGAAGTAAAGCAAAGGCGGATCATGAGCTCTGCGAAATTCGACATCGTCGTTTATGGCGCGACCGGTTTTACCGGCCAGCTCGTCGCCGAATACCTGACCCAGCGTTACAAGAGCGACCACGCGCTCAAATGGGCGATGGCAGGCCGCAGCCTCGGCAAGCTGAAATCGGTCCGCGATGCGATTGGCGCGCCCGGGAATACGGCGTTGATTGTCGCGGATGCGTCGGATGCGGCTTCGCTGAAGGCGATGGCGGAGCAGACGATGTCGGTGATCACCACCGTCGGCCCGTACCAGCTCTACGGCGAGGAGTTGCTCGCGGCCTGCGTGGCCACGGGCACGGATTATTTCGATCTCTGCGGCGAGCCGATCTGGATGCGCCAGATGATCGACAAGTACGAGGCGGCTGCAAAAGAGAGCGGCGCGCGGATCGTGTTGTCGTGCGGCTACGATTCCGTGCCGTTCGAGCTCGGTACGTTCTTCGTCCAGGAAGAGGCCAAACGTGTCTTCGGCGCGCCGGCCCCGCGGGTGAAAGGGCGTGTGCGCGACATGCGGGGCACGCTCTCGGGCGGCACCGCCGCCAGCGCTAAGGCGACCTTCGATGCGGTGGCCAAGGATCTCAGCCTTGTCGCGATTCTCAACGATCATTTTGCGCTGACGCCCGGCTTCACCGGCCCGAAGCAGCCGAAAGGCAACAGGGCCGCCTTCGAGGAGGATCTGCAATCCTGGGCCGCGCCGTTCACGATGGCGCTGATCAACACGCGCAACGTTCACCGCTCCAACATGCTGATGGGATTCCCCTACGGCCAGGACTTCGTCTACGATGAGATGGTCCTGACCGGTCCCGGCGAGAAGGGGGAGGCCAACGCCAAGCTCGTAATGGCTGCCAATGCAGGCAAGACCGGCCCCGACGCACCGAAGCCGGGCGAGGGGCCGTCGAAGGAAGAGCGTGAAAACGGTCTGTTCGATCTGCTCTATGTCGCGATCGCACCCGATGGCCGCATGGTTCGCGCCGGCGTCACCGGCGACCGCGATCCCGGCTACGGCTCGACCTCGAAGATGATCTCCGAATGCGCCATCTGCATGCTGCGGGACACGACTGACGTCGCAGCCGGCTTCTGGACCCCGGGCGCGGCGATGCAGCACAAGCTGATCAAGCGGCTGGTCGAGAATGCCGGGCTGACGTTCGCGGTGGAGAAGTAGAGGCGGTCACTTGCCGCAATCACGGTGTCATCGTCCGGCTCGACCGGACGATCCAGTATTCCAGAGACGGCACCGATTGAATCGAGAGGCCGCGGCGTACTGGATGCCCGCCGCAGTGCGCAAGTGCGCACAAGGCGGGGATGACAGCGTTCGTGCCACTACACCGCCCGCGCGTCGTAGGCGTACATGAACTCCATGCTTTTCGCGCCCAGCGGCAGCAGCCATTTCATCATCTGATTGCGAATCCACGCGCCGGTGGCGCTGAACTCGCGCTTGTTGTTGCCGTTGCGGCGGGCCATGGCGACGATCTTTTCCGTGCGCGGGCGCCGTTCGGCCTCGAAGGCCTGGAAGGTGGCGCCGAGCTCCCGGCCTTGCTGCATCCACCGGGCGAGGCGCATCGCATCCTCCAGCGCGAGCGAGGCGCCCTGGCCGGCATGGGGGCTGGTCGCATGGGCGGCATCGCCGATCAGCAGCGAGCGCTTGCGCGACCAGGTCGGCAGGGTGGCGACGTCGAGCGTGTCGGTGACCACGATGTTCTCGGCTGCCTCGATGATGCCAGGGATCGGATCGTGCCAGCCGCGGTGGAAGCCGCGCAGGTGCTGCTTCAGCGTTGCATGGTCGAGCGCGCGAAACATCGCCGCGTCCATGCCGTGCGCGGGTTGCGTGCTCCACCACATCACGCCGTCGTTCGGATCGGGGCTGCAATAGCCGTAGCCGAAGAAGCCGCTCTGTCCGAACGTGGTTTCGACGTGCCGGCCGATCGGCCGGCCATCGAGGACGGCGTGCGGTACGAAGCCGCCGAAGCCGATCAGTCCGGTATCGAACGGCTGCGGCCCGTCCGGGACGACTTGGCGCCGCGTCACCGAGTGCACGCCGTCGGCGCCGATCACGAAGTCGCCTTCGGCCGTGGTACCGTCGGCGAAGTAGGCGATGATCGGCTGGTCGGCGCGATCCTCGATCTTGATCAGGCGCTTCTCGAAATAGAGCGAAACGCATGCGCACCAGGCCTTGTCGATCAGCATCTCGTTCAGCGTGGCGCGGCAGACATTGACCGCGGGCTGGCCGAAACGTCGCGCCATGTCGCGGTTGATCGATCCGAGCCTCTCTCCGCCTTGCGAATAGAAGTCGAAGGATTCCGCGATCGAGCCGCGGCTGATCAGCTCATTCGAAAGGCCAATCTCGTCCATGACTTGCATGCCGTTCGGCGCGATCTGAAGGCCGCCGCCGATGCCTTTCGAATAGGGCCAGCCTTCGTAGATCGCGGACTCGATGCCGGCGCGGCGCAGCAGGACCGCCGCGACGGGGCCGGCGATGCCGGCGCCGATGATCAGGGCCTTGCGAGGACGATAGGACATGGCTTGCTCCCGACGTTTCCCTGGTGCTAGGAGAATTACAGTCGCTAAATCTCTTAGTGACTAAGATATATATCGACTAAGATATGAGGTTTGCCTTGTCAAGGACGAAGGCGCGCGCCGCGCTGCTGCAGGAGCTCGAGGAAGCGATGCGCAGGTCGTCCGCGCAGGGCGTGCTTTATGGCCAGACCGTTGCGAACGTTGCCGGAATCGCCAATTCCGACCTCGAATGCATGGACATCCTGTACCTCGAAGGCCGCGTCACCGCCGGCCGGCTCGCCGAAGTCACGGGGCTCACGACCGGCGCCATCACCGGCGTGGTCGACCGGCTCGAAAAGGCGGGCCTGGTCCGTCGTGAGCGCGACGATGCCGATCGTCGCAAGGTCTTCATTGCGGTCGTGCCGGAGGCGATCGAAAGGCTCGGCCAGTTCTACGTGCCGATGCAGCAGGCGATGGAGAAGGTTTTTGGCGGCTATTCCGACCAGGAATTGCGCCTGCTGCTGCGCTTCGCCAATGAGGGCTACAAGGGCGTGCTGGCGGCGACCGCGGCGCTGAAAGGCCTGCTCGACACGCCGCCCGAGAAACGCCCCGATCTCAAGCTGAAGAAGCTTCGTCGCCAGCCCTGATCTTGTAGATCTGCGCAGCCGCGATCATGCCCCACATCGCGCCCAGCATCATCCAGAAATGCCGCCAGTGGTCGGTGTCGATCACGAAACTTTCTCCGACGGTGCCGACGAAGGCGGAGAACACCGCCAGATAAGCGCGCTGCCAGGGCACCGGCACGAAGATGTGCCTGACGCCCATGATGACGGTCGTGAAGACCAGCGCGGGGTAGCAGATGCCGGACAGCCAGCCGCCCGACATGAAGGCGTTGAGATAAGAGTTGTGGGTGTCCTCGGGGAAGAAGCGGTGGAATTGCAGCGGGCCGATGCCGAACGGCAGGTCGAGCGCCATCTCCGCTCCCAGGATGTGCCGGCCGAACCGGCCGAACCTGCCTTCGTCGTAGCTCTGGTCGAAGCTCGCGCGCTGCTTGAACATTTCGGCGGTGGAATCGAACGACATCAACACCGCGATCAGCGCGAGGCCCAGCACCGCGGCCAAAATCGCCATGACGATGATGCGCGAGCGCTGCGCGTTGGTGCGGCTGGTCAGCACCATCAGCGCCAGCATGAAGGCGGATGTCAGCACCAGCCCGCCCCAGGCGGCCCGGGAGAACGCGAGCAGGATCGCGAGCGACATGATGCCGAAGGCGATGACGTTGCGGAGGGCCTTGCCGAACTTGTCGGAGACGACGCTCTGCAGCGAGAACAGCGCCGGCAGGATCAGGAAGGCGCCGAGCACGTTCGGATCCTTGAAGGTGCCGCGCGCGCGTCCGTACAGTGTCAGGAGGTCGTCGCCGCCGGGAACCAGGTGGAAGTAGCCGGCGACCGCCGACAGCGAGGCGACCATCGCGCCGATCACGAGCCCGCGGCGGAGCATGTCGAGCCGGGCAGCGGTGTCCTCCGACGTGACCATGGCGAAGAACACGACCGTCACCGCCATGTACCAGGAGGTCGCAATCCAGCTGACCACCTCGGACTGCTCGAACAGCGGGATCGCGCTGATCGTATAGCCGATATTGAGCAGGACCAGCATCAGCACCAGCGGCATCAAAGCGAGCCGCAGACGCAGTCCGGTGGCGAAGAAGGTGACGGTGGCCAGCAGCGTCACGATCTCGTAGGGGCTCGGCTCGATGAACACGATCGCGCCGGAGGCGCCGACCAGCCATACCAGCGCGCGCTGGAGCGCCAACACGCCGGGCGCGGCCCGAACCGCTGCATTCATCTCCCCGGCTGTTGCCGCATACGCCATCACACGCTCATACGTTTACGCAACTGGTACGCCACAAATACCGCTGTCATCGCCCGGCTGGGCGATCCAGTACTCCGCGGCGTCTATTGCGGAAGCGGCCGGCGCCGCGGAGTACCGGATGCGCCGCCCCAGTGCGCAACAGCGCACAAGGAGGGGCATGACGGAAAAATTCAACTCAATACGCGTTCTCGTTCTTGGTCAGCAGCGAGATCGGCGTCTTCAGCAGAATGACGAGATCGAACAGCGCCGACCAGTTCTCGATGTAATAGAGGTCGAACTCGACGCGCTTCTGGATCTTCTCTTCGTTGTCGATCTCACCGCGCCAGCCGTTGATCTGGGCCCAGCCGGTGATGCCGGGCTTGACCCGGTGGCGGGCGAAATAGCCGTCGACGGCTTCGTCGAACAGGCGGCTCTGCAGCTTGCCCTGCACCGCATGCGGACGCGGGCCGACCAAAGAGAGATCGCCGGAGAAGACCACGTTGAAGAGCTGCGGCAGCTCGTCGAGGCTGGTCTTGCGGATGAAGCGGCCGACGCGGGTGACGCGCGAGTCGTTCTTGGTCACGACCTTCGAGGCCGTCGGATCGGCCTGATGATGGTACATTGAGCGGAACTTGTAGACGTCGATGCGCTCGTTGTTGAAGCCGAAGCGCTTTTGGCGGAACAGCACGGGTCCGGGGCTGTCGAGCTTCACGGCCAGCGCTACCAATCCCATCACCGGCAAGGCCACGAGCAGCGCGAGGGTGCCGACCACGCGGTCGAACAGCCATTTCATCACCAGGTCCCAGTCGGTGATCGGCGCCTCGAACACGTCCAGCGTCGGCACCTCGCCGATATAGGAATAGGAGCGGGGGCGGAAGCGCAGCTTGTTGGTGTGTGCGGAGAGGCGGATGTCCACCGGCAGCACCCAGAGCTTCTTCAGCATCTCCAGGATGCGCGTCTCGGCGGAGATCGGCAGCGCGAACAGCACGAGATCGACGCGGGTGCGGCGGGCGAATTCGACGATGTCGTCGACCTTGCCGAGCTTGCGCGCGCCGGCACAGGTGTCGAGCGCGCGGCTGTCGTTGCGGTCGTCGAACACGCCGAGCACATGGATGTCGGAATCCTCCTGCTGCTTCAGCGCCTCGACCAATTGTTCGCCGTTGCGGTCGGAGCCGACGATGATGGTGCGGCGGTCGAGCCGGCCCTCGCGCCCCCAGGCGCGCACCAGCGAGCGCAGCACCAGACGCTCGCAGAGGAGCGCGGCGAGCCCGAGGACGTAAAAGGCGGCAAGCCAGAGCCGCGATATTTCGCTGCCGAACTTGGCGAAGAAGGAGATGCCGATGAACAACAGGAAGACGAACGACCAGGACGAGATCATCCGCGTCATCTGCCGGAGCTGACCGCGGAACAACTGCACCTGATAGATGTCGGCGGCTTGGAAGCAGACCACAGCGGAGACCGCGACGGCGATGATCTGCGCGGGATAGATCCAGCTGAAGGAGCCGGCGTGCGGCATGACATAGCCGAGATAGAGTACGATGCCGACGAGGCTCAGCAGCGCGAAATCGGCGAGGCGCACGAAGCCGGTGATCACGATCGGCGAATAGGCGCGGGCGACCTTCTGGTTGACGACGTCGAGCGCGGCGGCCGAGAGCCGTTGACGCCGCTCCACAAAGGGCCGGTCAGCCGGCTTCGCCGCGGCGCTGGTCGCGGCATCGAGCATCGAGCGTGCGTTGAGCGGTTCCACGGGCGTCCACGTCCATTCCAAAAACCCGCGGGCCACGTCCTTGCGTCCCGGGCGAGCATCCCCTGGCGCTTGGATTATCGGACAAATCGGAAGATTCTCTAAAGCGGGTCTTAAGAATGGTTAGTGATTGGTAAATGCGTCGCGATAGCCCGCGAGCACGCCCTCGACCATGGCCTGCTGGGAGAAATGCGCGGAGATGCGCTCGCGAAGCGTCAAGGCGCGTTGCGCTGTTCCCAGCGGATTGTCGAGCGCGGCCGCGATCGCCTCCGCCATGGCTTCCGCGTTGCTCGGCGCAAACAGCGCCGGGTTCTCCGCGCCGAAAATCTCGGGAATGCCGCCGATCTTGGACGCGATCATCGGAATGCCGGCGGCACCGGCCTCGATCACGACATAGGGCATGGAATCGCCACGCGACGGAACGACCAACAGCCGCCCCTTGGAGAAGCCGTAGCGTGCCTTGACGTGACCGATGAAGCGGATGGCGCTGGAGAGGCCGAGCCTCTCGACCTGCGCTTTCAGCGCGGCGGTCTCCTCGCCGTCGCCACCAAGAGTGAGTGTGACCTTCTTGCCGCCCTCGTGCAGGCGCGCCACCGCGTCGACCAGCAGATCGGCGCCCTTGATGTGCCTGAACTCACCGACATAAGCGAGGTCGGTGGCGTCGTCGGCCATGACGACAGGTTCGAATTCCTCCGGCGTCACGCCGTTGAAGACGCAATGCACCACGCCCTTCGGCTTGCCGACGATGCGCTGATAGGTGTCGCGGGCAAACGCGCTTTCGAACAGGAACAGGTCGGTCGCATCCATCAGCGCACGCTCGAGCCGCGCGTAAAACTCGCCCTTGAGGGTGTTGAGGGGATAATGCAGCGAGCCGCCATGCGGGGTGTAGATGCGGATGGTGTCGTCGGATCGCCGCCGCATGCGGATGAAAGCGCCGGCCTTGGCGCCGTGGCCATGCATGACGTCGGGCTTGAGCGTGGCGATCAGGCGCCGCAAGCGGAACCAGACCAGCACATCGTCGGGCGACGGTTCGCGGCGGATCGCCATCCGGTGCACGCCGAGCTTCAGCCGCGGTGCGAGCTCGGCAAGGGCCTTGTCGGCGCGCTCACCGCCGGTGAGACTGTCGGCGAGAATTCCGACGTGATGGCCACGATCGACCTGGCCGTTGGCGACGTCGAGGATGTGGCGGAAGATGCCGCCGACCGGAGCGCGCACGGCGTGCAGGATGCGAAGCGGCTGGTCGGGAGAGGGGGGCATGATCAAAACCAGCGCTCGACGGCGAATGCTCGAACAATCTGACGAAATATCGAGACGGATTAAGAGGCCTCGTGGTTAACAAACGGTGACGGACGCACCTGCGCGAGCCGCCCGACGCTGCGATTAACCCAGCGGCAACCTTAATGGAGTGTAATCGCCCTGGTTGAGGTAGGTTCGTGGCGTTGCGCCTGCGGGAGTGTTCGATGCGTTTAGCGTTCTGGCGTGCCGGCAAGGACAAGGCGGTGGTCAAGCGGGCTGTCTCGAAGGCAGCAGCCAAGCGGGCTGAACTCGAGCCCAGCATTGAAGCAAAGCCTGCGCCCGTTGCTCCGCGGCCGGCGCCGGTCGAATCCGGCGACATCGACCTGCACGCGCTCGGCGCGGCATTGGCGCGCAAGCGCGGCTGGATCATCGTTCCGACGGTGCTGGCGCTCGTCGCATCCATCGCAATCGTCAATCTCATCACGCCGCGCTACAAGTCTGAATCGCGTATCCTGATCGACGGCCGTGAGAACGTGTTTCTGCGGCCCAATAGCGATCGCGCCGAGGAACGGCAGGCGCTCGACGCCGAAGCCGTCACCAGCCAGGTGCAGCTCGTGCTGTCGCGCGATCTCGCGCGCGAGATCATCAAGAAGAACAAGCTTGCGGAGCGGCCCGAGTTCGATCCGGTGCTGCAAGGCGTTTCGCCGCTGAAGTCTCTTGCGGCGCTGGTCGGCATCGGCCGCGATCCGTTCTCGATGACGCCGGAAGAGCGGGTGCTGGACGCCTATTACGAGCGCCTCCAGGCCTACGCCGTCGACAAGTCACGCGTCATCGTGATCGAATTCCAGTCTGCCGATCCCGATCTCGCCGTGCGCGTCGCCAATTCGATCGCCGACGGCTATCTCGTGCTCCAGCAGGATGCGCGCCAGGACCAGGCCCGAAACGCCAGCCAGTGGTATGCCGGCAGGATCGACGAGCTGCGACGGAATGTCTCCGAGGCCGAAGCGAAGGCCGAGGACTTCCGCTCCAAGTCGAGCCTGTTCGTCGGCACCAACAACACGACGCTATCGAACCAGCAGATGGGCGAGGTCAACACCCAGCTCAACAATGCGCGCGCGCTCAAGGCCGATGCCGAGTCCAAGGCGCGCCTGATCCGCGAGATGATCCAGAGCGGCAAACCGATCGAATCGTCGGAAATTTTGAACTCGGAATCGATGCGCACGCCTTCGCAGCAGCGCGTGGCGTTGCGGGCCCAGCTGGCCGAGCAATCGTCGACGTTGCTCGGCAACCATCCGCGCATCAAGGAGTTGAAGGCGCAGCTCGCCGACCTCGACACCCAGATCCGCGACGAGGCCGCCAAGCTCGCCCGCACGCTCGAAAACGATGCGCGCGCCGCCAGCGGGCGCGTTCAGGAATTGTCGGCGAGCCTCGAGCAGCTCAAGAAGCAGGCGACGGCCACCAACGGCCAGGACGTGCAGCTCCGCGCCCTCGAGCGTGAGGCCAAGGCGCAGCGCGACCTGCTCGAAACCTATCTCGCGAAGTACCGTGAGGCCAACACCCGCGAGACCATCGACACCGCGCCGACGGATGGCCGCATCATCTCGCGCGCCGTCGTCTCGAACACGCCGGCCTATCCGAAGAAGCTGCCGATCGTGCTGATCGCGACGATCGCGACACTGCTGCTCTCGTCGGGCGTCGTCGTCACCGGAGAGTTGTTGCGCCAGACCGCGCCCCGTGCGGTGGCGGTGTTCACGCCAGCCCTGACGCGGGCGTCGGCTCGCCAGGAACAAATCGTCCAACCGGAGGTCGTCGAGCCCTTCGCCGATCCGGTCGTCGATCCGGTCATGGCAGAACCCGCGCCGCTGCAGCCGGAGATGACGGCCGATGCCGATGTCGCCGAATTCGCGGAGATCGAGCATCTGGCCGACAGCCTGCGCGCCGCCGGAGCCATGGCGAAGAAGGTCACGGTGCTCGGCACTGCGAGCGGCGAAGCCATCACGCTGTCGACGCTGACATTGGCCCGGCACCTGGCGCGCGATGCGCGGGTCGTCGTGGTCGATCTCGCCGCGTCCTCGCCGACCATGGCCGCCGTGTCCGTCGATGCCTCGGCACCCGGCCTCGCCGAACTGATGCAGGGCGAGGCGTCGTTCGCGCAGATCATCACCCGGGACAAGCTCTCGCGGCTGCATCTGGTCATGGCAGGCCGCCCCGGCTTCGATCGCAGCCTGTTGCAGTCGCCCCGCGTGACGCTCGCGATCGACGCGCTGCTGCGCGCCTACGACCACGTGCTGCTCGATGCCGGCAGTGCCTCCGACCTTCCTGCGGAGCTCCTGACGGCGAATGCCCGCGCCGTCGTCGTGCCCGACGCGTCGATGGCGCCGGATGCGCGCGCACTGATGTGCGAGCAGCTCAGCGCCGTCGGATTCAATGAAGTGACGATGCTGAACAGACCGGTGCAGCCGTCGGATGCGAGGGACGCGCCGCGCGTCGTGGCGGCGTAGGCGTTTCTTACCCTCTCCCCCTGTGGGAGAGGGTGGCTCGCCGCGATAGCGGCGAGACGGGTGAGGGGTCTCTCTCCGCGCGTGCCTCTCGCATTTTGACTTGCTGATACAACCCCTCATCCGGCGCTTCGCGCCACCTTCTCCCACAAGGGGAGAAGGTGGGCAGTCGTGCAATGGCGAGAGCTACCCGAACGCTCGCCGCAGCCGCTGCGCCAGGTCGAACAACATCTGGTTCTGTTTCACCAGCCGCTTGCCGTGGCTCAGCGAGGACATCGCCATGGCCGCGAGCTTTCCGCGTGACGTCAGCGGAACGAAACTGTCGAAGATGTCCTGGTCGTCCTTGCAGAACATCCGCTTGTACTCGTCCGAGCCGATGCCGAGGTCGAGCGAGCGGTAGCCGCGCTCGGCGCAGCGGTCGATGATGTAGCGCATCAGGATCAGCCCGGGGCTGTAGCGGGCGTGCTCGGACATTGTGTAGGTGTTGAACATCATCGAGAAGCGCTGGCCGTCTGCGACGCCAGCGAAGATTGCGATCACCTCGTCGTCGCATTCGAGCGCGTGGATGTCGATGACGCGGCCGTCGCCGCGTGGTGCAAGGCAGGCGCTGCGGACGAATTGCTCGACGCCGGGCTCTGCGAAGACGTTGGGCAGCTTCTGTTCGGCCATCCGAGCCGGCTTGATACGGAAGAACCAGTCGAGCAGGCGGGTGATGTCCGCATCGGTGGTCGCCAAATGATAGCGATAGCCGGCGAGCGCCTGGAGCTTCTTCTCCTTGCTCTTGAGGCGGCGGCGGAAGGAGTTGCTGATCCGCGATGCCGGCGGACCGCCCGGTTCCATCGTGAGCAGCGGGCAGCCGTTGATCGCGCTTTGGCGCGGCAAATGCGCGAACGGGTTCTGCTGGTCCTTCCAGTGCAGCGGCTGCTGCGTCAGTGCGAGCACGTCGGCATGTTCGTTGAGCGGCGCAAGCAGCGCGTCGAGATCACCGCTGGCGACCTGCGCTGCAAATTCGGCGTTCCACAAGCCCATGTTGAAGGTCGTATGCTTGCCGCCCATGAAGCAGGCGGTGCGCACGCCGTGGCTTTGGCGCAGCGAGAGCGGCAGCAGCAGCAGCGGCCGATGCTCGGAGTCGCGGGCAATGACGATAAAGGGGCGGGCGCGTTCCTGCTCGCCGACCAGACGCTGCCAGGGACTGAGCAGATCAAATCGCTGATAGGGCGTGAAGAGATGACCGGGCTGCTCGAAGGCGCGCCAGACGGCCTCGGCCGCGCCGAGATCGGTCACGATATCGACATGCGCGATGCGGCCCGCTTTCGACTGCGCTGGCAATTCTGCCGTCCGGCTTTGCATCGCCGCAGCCATGGTCATTCGCGAACCTGTCGAGAAATCAAAAATATGCGTAATTCGGCCTGTGGCCGACCTTTGCAAAGAAATGTCAACAAAGGGTAATGACTATAAGAGGGGACCGGCCGCCGACGGGCGCGAGGTGGGACATTGGCATCCGACGACAGATGGCTGGAACGGCTGCGACTTGAGCTGACCTGGTTCACGGGCCAGGCTGCGCTGCGCAGTCGTGGAGCCGGCGCCATCCTGCGCTTTGCGCATGTGCGGTCGCGCCGGCGCGGCGGGTTTCAGCCGCTGCGCGAGAACGAGATCACGCCGCATTTCCTCGATCGCGCCATTCGCGCGCTGAAGCGGTGGAACTATGATTTCGTCGGCATGGACGAGGTCTGCCGGCGCGCGGTGACGCTGTCGGAACAGCGGCGCTTCGTGGCACTCACCTTCGACGGCGCCGGCAAGGATCTGATCGACTTTGCCTATCCGGTGCTGGCGCGCCACGCCGTGCCCTTCACGATCTATGTGCCCACGGCGTTTCCCGACGGCGTCGGTGAGGCCTGGTGGCTCGGACTCGAACGGGTGATCGCGCGCGAGAGCCGTGTCAGTCTCTTGATGGGCGAGAAGGAGCAGCGCTTCACTGTGACTGGCAACGCGGAGAAGCAGGCGCTGTTTTCGTTCCTCGAGGCCTGGCTGCGCTCGCTGCCGCCGGCGGATGTGTCGGCTGCGATCGCAGACCTCTGCACGCGCTACCGGGTCGACCTTGCCGCGCTCTCACGCGAGGCATCGATGAATTGGGAGGATATGGCAAGGCTTTCGGCCGATCCGCTGGTGACAATCGGCAGTGCGACCGTGAACTATCCCGTTCTCGCCAACATGAAGGATGCGGCCGCGCGGCGCGAGATGACGATGGGCAAGGCAGTCGCGGAAGCGGCCTTCGATCGCGACATCCGGCATCTCGCCTTTCCGTTCGGTGATCGCGCCTCGTTCCGGCGCAGCCATGTCATCATGGCGGAGGAGGCCGGTTTTGCCAGCGCGGTGACGACGATCCCGGGCGTGGTGGACGCGGAGGGACGCACCAATCTGCGCGCGCTGCCGCGCATTTCCTGGGATGGCCGGGTGCGCTCGCTGCGCATGATGCGGGTGCTGGTGTCGGGGGTCGCTTTTGCGCCGGTGAAGCCGACCGGGACTGCTGCGACCTAGAAGCGCTACGAACTGGAAGCGCTACGAACTCGACTTGGCCCGATCGGGCCGCTGCATCCAGCTCACGATCGGCATGGCCGGCAGCACCCAGCCCATGCCGACCACCACATAATAGATGGCCTGGCGCCAGCCGGACTCCGCGATCCACGGCATCTGCGCCAGCGCCATGCCGAGCAGTGCCCAGACGGTGGCGAGCACCAGGAGCAGGATGGTGCCGAGGAACTTGCGAGTGCGGATCGTCATGACGGAATATCGCGGCTTTCGCGTAACTTGCGCTGCGGGAGCGGGGGACTATAAGGGGCACGCAGTCCGGTTCAAGCTCTGGTTTTGCCTCGAATGACGACGAATTCCGCCCCGTCCGAGCCGTATCGCGCCGTGCGCTGGTGGCTGATCTCAGTGGCTGCGCTGATCGCGCTGATGGTACTGGTCGGAGGCGCAACGCGGCTGACGGAATCCGGGCTCTCGATCGTCGAGTGGAAGCCGGTCACGGGCAGCGTGCCGCCACTTTCGGAAGCGCAGTGGACGGCGGCCTTCGAGGCCTACAAGACGATCCCGCAATATCGCGAGCTCAACGCCGGCATGAGCCTGTCCGAGTTCAAGGAGATCTTCTGGTGGGAATGGAGCCATCGGCTGCTCGGCCGTTTCATCGGCGTCGCCTATCTGTTGCCGTTCCTGTTCTTCCTCTGGCGCGGCGGCCTGTCCGGTGAGTTGAAGCGGCGGCTGTGGCTATTGTTTGGGCTCGGCGGCCTCCAGGGCGCGGTCGGCTGGTGGATGGTGGCCTCGGGGCTGTCCGAACGCGTCGAGGTGTCGCAATATCGGCTGGCGACACATCTTATGCTCGCGCTCGTGATCTTCGCCGGCATCGTCTGGACGGTGCGGCGGCTCGCCGGGCGTCCGCAGATCGCAGCATCGTCGCGGCTGCGCTTTACCAGCGCCTTGCTCCTCGCGGTGACCTTTATCCAGATCTATTTTGGTGCTCTGGTTGCGGGCCTGCGCGCGGGCCGCGCCTACAACACCTGGCCGCAGATCGACGGCGCGTTCATTCCCTCGGCGGAACGGCTGTGGTTCGAGACGCCGTGGTGGCGCAACATGTTCGACAATGTGCTGACGGTGCAGTTCGAGCACCGCATGACGGCCTATGCGCTGTTCGCGCTGGCGGCGTTGCACGCGTTCGATGCGGTCCGTTCACGCGCGGGTTCTGCGGCAAGCGGCGCGCTCTTGCTGCTGGGCGCGGTCAGCCTGCAAGGCGTGCTCGGCATCCTCACGCTGCTCAACCAGGTGCCGATTGATCTCGCGCTCGCGCATCAGGCAGTTGCGATCGTGGTGCTGACGCTTGCGGTGATGCAGACAGAGCGGCTCGCGCCGCGTGGCGCAACCGAAGCGCAGCCGCGCGCCGTTCCCGTCGGTCAGGCCGGCTGATCGGATCTGCTCTTCAGCAATAGCCGTAGATGCCGCACGAGTAGGGCAGGCGCCAGAAATAATCGACCTGCTTCCCGCCGTAATACGCGCCCTGGTAATCGTAGTCCCAGGGGCGGCCGTAATAGCCCGGCAGCGTGTGGGAGCCCGGGAGCAGTGGCGTACCCGGCAAATTGCGGATGTAGCTGCCGATGCCGTAGGCCGGCGAGATCAGCGCATCCGGATCGGTCTCGACATAGACCTGCGGCGGCTCCTGTGGCGGAGCGGCCGCCCGCCGCTTTGGCGTGGCCGGCAAATCGGCGGCAATCGCAGCTGAGACCGTCAGCATCGCCGCAAGCGCAGGCACCATCCAGCGCAGCATCGTCGGCTCCGAATCAAAGGGGCGATCCAGTGACGATGTATGCGGCAGATATGGTTAATGACTGTTAACTGGAGCCATATTCCGGGGCGCACTCAGGCGCCCCGGAATGACCAGGACAGCTACGTGCCCAGCGCCTGTTCCAGATCGGCGATCAAATCTTCCTTGTCCTCGATGCCGATCGAGAGCCGCACCACGTCGGGGCCGGCGCCGGACTTGACCTTAGCGGCGTCGTCGAGCTGGCTGTGCGTGGTCGAGGCCGGATGGATGACCAGCGAGCGGGTGTCACCGACATTGGCCAGATGCGAGAACAGCTGCAACTTCGACACCAGGCTGACGCCCGCATCGTAGCCGCCCTTCAGGCTGAAGGTGAACACGGCGCCGGCACCCTTCGGCGCGTATTTGCGCGCGAGCTGGTGGTACTTGTCGCTTGCAAGGCCCGCATAGTTCACCGCGGCCACCGCCGGATGGCCGGCGAGGAATTCGGCGACCGCTTTCGCATTGTCGCAGTGCTTCTGCATGCGCAGCGGCAATGTCTCGATGCCGGTGAGGATCATGAAGGCGTTGAACGGCGACAGCGCGGGTCCGAGGTCGCGCAGGCCGAGCACGCGGCAGGCGATCGCGAAGGCGAAATTGCCAAACGTCTCCTGGAGCCGGATGCCGTGATATTCGGGCCGCGGCTCCGATAGCATCGGATATTTGCCGCCTGTCGACCAGTCGAAAGTGCCGGCATCGACGATGATGCCGCCGATCGAATTGCCGTGGCCGCCGAGAAATTTCGTCAGCGAGTGCACGACGATGTCGGCGCCGTGGTCGATCGGGCGGATCAGATAGGGCGAGGCCAGCGTATTGTCGACGATCAGCGGGACGCCCGCCTTGCGCGCCACCGTCGAAATCGCCTCGATGTCGGTGATGCTGCCGGCGGGATTGGCGATGGACTCGATGAAGATCGCTTTCGTGCGCGGCGTGACCGCGCGCTCGAAGCTCGCGATGTCGTCGGGATCGGCCCACACCACGTTCCAGCCGAAGCTCTTGAACGCGTGGGTGAACTGGTTGATCGAGCCGCCATAAAGCTTTCGCGCGGCGATGAACTCGTCGCCGGGCTGGAGCAATTGCTGCAACACCACGACCTGCGCGGCATGGCCCGAGGCCACCGCCAGCGCGGCCGTGCCGCCTTCGAGTGCTGCGACGCGCTCTTCCAGCACCGCGTTGGTGGGATTGCCGATGCGGGTATAGATGTTGCCGAAGGCCTGCAGGCCGAACAGAGAGGCGGCGTGGTCGGCGTCGTTGAAGACGAACGACGTCGTTTGATAGATCGGAGTCGCGCGCGCACCAGTGGTGGGATCGGGCTGTGCACCGGCATGCACGGCGAGGGTCGAAAATCCCGGAAGGCGATCGCTCATTGAGGGCGTCCTGTTCTCGTGGTCTGAAATCGCGCGGCATGCTGATTGGCGCCGCGGCTGCCGTCAAGGCGCGGCTTCACATCGGAACGATCGTGCTACGCATTGTCGCGTTCGCGAAATGAAACCTTCGCAACTGCGTCAGCTTTGCTCGGTCTTGTTTTTGGCGGCGCGGTCCGATGCCGCGGTTTCGCCGCCGCCGACACTCATCCGATTGAGGGATAGCCGCATGCCCTGCGTCGGCACCGGAGCGCGTTTCGAGCTCAGCGTGCGTGAATTGACGCCCATCCACGAGATCTCCGACGACAGGCGGCCATATTCGATCTTGGGGCAGCGGTTCATCACCACCTTGATACCGACCGATTCCGCCTTCAGCGCCGCCGCGTCGTCGCGTGCCCCCAACTGCATCCAGATCACCATCGGCAGCGGATCGAGCGTGAGGGCTTCCTCGACCACGGGCATGATGTGGCTGGAGTTGCGGAAAATGTCGATCATGTCGACGGGACGGCCGATGTCGGACAGCGAGGCGACGAAGGGTTTTCCGAGCAGCTCCTTGCCGACATGGCCGGGATTGACCGGGATCATGTCGTAGCCACGCTGGGCCAGATATTTGAACGCGAAATAGCTCGGCCGCACGTTGGCCGGCGAGGCGCCGACCATCGCGATCGATTTCACGTTGTTGAGGATGCCCCGGATGTAATTGTCGGGATAGGCGTCGTGGTTCATTGGCTCATCTTTTCGGGCTCATCTTTCGCCGTCATTGCGAGGAGCGAAGCGACGAAGCAATCCAGTCTGTCTCCGAGGAGGGATTCTGGATTGCTTCGCTTCGCTCGCAATGACGAATTACTCATCCCGCCATGTCGGCGTGCGCTTCTCGATGAAGGCGCCAATGCCTTCCTCGGCGTCGCGCGCCATCATGTTCTCGGTCATCACCTCTGCCGCATAGCGATAGGCATCTGCAAGGTTCATCTCGGCCTGGCGGTAGAACGCCTCCTTGCCGAGCTTGACGGTATAGGCGGATTTCAGCGCGACCTGTTCGGCGAGCGCAATGGCGGCATGGCGCTCGCTGCCGGCGGCGACGACACGATTGACGAGCCCGATCTCGCGAGCGCGTGCGGCCGGGATCGGCTCGCCTGTCAGCAACATCTCCATCGCCTGCTTGCGCGGCACATTGCGCGACAGCGCCACCATTGGCGTCGCGCAGAACAGGCCGATGTCGACGCCCGGAGTGGCGAAGTGTGCTGCTTCCGAGGCGATCGCGAGATCGCAGCTGGCCACGAGCTGGCAGCCGGCGGCAGTGGCGATGCCCTGGACGGATGCGACCACGGGCTTGGGCAGGTGCACGATCGCCTGCATCATCGCGCTGCAGGCGGTCATCATCTCGGCGAAGAAGGCACGGCCGCGATCCGGGTCGGCGCGACGCGCGGTCAGCTCCTTCATGTCGTGGCCGGCGGAGAAGGCGGGACCGTTGGCCGCGATCACGACGCCGCGGACGGACTTGTCGTCGCGGATCTCGTTGAGCTCGGCATGCAGGCTTGCGATCATCGCCGCCGACAGGCTGTTGCGGGCGGCCGGGCGGTTCAGGGTCAGGACCGCGATAGGGCCGACGGTCTCGCGCAGCAGGATCGGCAGTTGCGGGGAGGGGGCGCGGGCGGCCTGGACGGACATCAAAGCGTTTCCGGTTGGATTATTGCGATTGGATGACGCAGATAACTTAATGTAACAGGGGACGTGAAGCGAGGGTGAGGGGCAGCATGGCGTTAGCGAAAATGAGCGTGGCGGAGCTCGAGCAGTTCCTCCGCAACGAGTTTCCCCAGGCCTTCAGCGGCGACGACATCACGATCGAGAGCGCGGACGGTCAGGCCTGCCTTTTGCGTCAGCGCTATAGCGAAAAGATGCTGCGGCCGGGTGGAACCGTGTCCGGCCCGACCCTGATGGCGCTCGCCGATTTCGCGATGTACGTGGTGCTGTTGTCCGCGATCGGGCCGATCGGGCTCGCGGTGACCACCAATCTCAACATTAACTTCCTGCGCAAGGGCCAGCCCGGGCAGGACGTGCTGGCGGAGGCGCGGCTGCTCAAGCTCGGCAAGCGCCTCGCAGTCGGTGAGGTGAAGCTATTGTCCGGCACCTCGCCCGATCCGATTGCGCATGTCACCTCGACCTATTCCATTCCAAACGTTTGAACTTTTTACGGGTATCTTAATACCATATTTCTAAGTCGTTGATATTGAACAAGTAAATTCCGCCTTTGGGCATTGACCGCGGCGCCTCTGTTCTCTAGAAAACCGCCAGTCCGGTGCGGTGTTCGCGCCGATGCTCCCCGTTCACGGAAACTCTGACATGAAAACCTTTTCGGCAAAGCCGGCTGAGGTGACGAAGAAGTGGGTACTGATCGACGCCAAGGGTCTGGTCGTCGGCCGTCTCGCCACCATCGTCGCCATGCGCCTGCGCGGCAAGCACCTCCCGACCTACACCCCGCACGTTGATTGCGGCGACAACATCATCATCATCAACGCGCAGCATGCGGTTCTCACCGGCCGCAAGCGCGAGCAGAAGACCTATTACAAGCACACCGGCTATGTCGGCCACGTCAAGGAGCGCACCGCGCGCCAGATCCTCGAGGGCAAGCATCCCGAGCGCGTGCTCGAGAAGGCCGTCGAGCGCATGATCCCGCGTGGCCCGCTCGGTCGCGTCCAGATGGGCAACCTCCGCGTCTATGGCGGCGCCGATCATCCGCACGATGCCCAGACGCCCGAGAAGATCGACATCGCCAAGTTGAACCGCAAGAACACGAGGGCCGCATAACATGGCCGAATCCATCCAGTCGCTCGACCAGCTCTCGCAGCTCAAGACGGCGGCCGCGCCCGACGCGCCCAAGCACGAGAAGAAAGTCGACAAGTTCAACCGCGCCTATGCCACCGGCAAGCGCAAGGACGCGGTCGCCCGCGTCTGGATCAAGCCAGGCGCCGGCAAGGTCACGGTCAACGCGCGCGAGGTCGAGGTCTATTTCGCCCGTCCCGTGCTGCGCATGATGATCGAGCAGCCGTTCTCCGTGGCCGCGCGGTCCGGCCAGTATGACGTGATCTGCACCGTCGCCGGCGGTGGTCTGTCCGGCCAGGCCGGTGCCGTCCGTCACGGCATCTCCAAGGCACTGACCTATTTCGAGCCGGAGCTGCGCACCGTGCTCAAAAAGGGCGGCTTCCTCACCCGCGACTCCCGCGTGGTCGAGCGCAAGAAGTACGGCAAGGCCAAGGCCCGCCGGTCCTTCCAGTTCTCGAAGCGTTAATCGCATCGGTCGCATTCGTCGCGAAAGCGGCTTCAATGAGATGCAAAAGGGCGCTGATTTCAGCGCCCTTTTTGCTGTTCGTTTGTATGCAAATTGATGACGTGTTTCCTGAAAACTTGGGCTCGCATGAAAACCTGAATGGAACCCGCGGGACATAGCGTCGCTTTTGGAAGGGCGCGCAAATCGGTTGATCCGATCGCGTAACTGCTATGTCTAGAAGGGGGCCGACATGATGTCGCTCGATAGCATCACGCTCTATTTGGTCGCCACCATGGTCGCCGCACTGCTCGGCGCCATGATGGTGTTTTTCGGAAGGCAGGAGAATAGCGCTGCGCTGAAATGGTGGGGCACCGCCTATCTCCTCGGCGCCGCATCGGTCGCGCTCTGGACGGCGGCGGGCGACAGATTGGGGCCGCATCTTTACCTTGCGCTGAACGCGGTCGGCTTCGTCGCGTGCGGCATGGTGTGGAATGCGGCGCGCGTCTTCCACGGCCGCAAGCCGAATTGGCCGGGTCTCCTGGTCGGCGCGCTCGCCTGGGTCGCTGCCGCCACGTTGCTCGATCCCGCCGCGTCCATGCTGCGCATGATCGTCGGCGCCGGCATCGTGTCGGTCTATGCGGCGTTGACCGCCAGCGAGCTCTGGGTCGAGCGACGCAAGAGCCTGCAACGGCGCTGGCCGGCCTTCGTGGTGCCGGTGATGCACGGCTGCGTCTTGATGCTGCCGATCGTGCTCGGCAGCTTCCTGCGTCCGCACGATGCGGGTTTCGCCAGCAGCATCTGGGTCACCGTGTTCGCGGTCGAGCTCGTGCTTTATGCCGTCGGCACCGTGTTCGTGATCTTCATGCTGGTGTCCGAGCGCACCGTCACCGCGCACCGGACCGCCGCCTCCACCGATCCGCTGACCGGCATGCTCAACCGCCGCGGCTTCTCGGAAGCCTGCGGGCGCGTGATCGAGCGCGAGGCAAAGGCCGGACGTCCCGTGACCGTGATGATCTTCGATATCGATCATTTCAAGTCGATCAACGACCGGTTCGGCCATCCCGCCGGCGACGAGATGCTGAAACTGTTCTCGACCGTCGTCGTCAGCAATCTGCGCATCAGCGACATGTCGGGTCGCATCGGCGGCGAGGAGTTCGCCGCCCTCCTGCCGTGTTCGCTCGAGGAGGGCGTGCTGGTCGCTGAGCGCGTGCGCGAGGCCTTCGAGACCTCCGGCGTCGTCGTCGACGAGGGCCCGGTCGACACCACCGTCAGCATCGGCGTCGCCGGCGGTCCGGCCGGCACCGAGCTCGAAGTGCTGCTGGCCTCGGCCGACACCGCGCTCTACCAGGCCAAGCGCGGCGGCCGAAACCGCGTCGAGTCGGCGGAGGAGCTGCCACTGTCGCTGGAGAACTGGCGCCGCCAGAGCGCCGCGCGGATCGGCGTGCCCAACACGCAGTCCAAAGCGCAGCCGGCGACCGCCTAGGCAAAGGAGGCCTCGCGGTAATCCCCTGTTTACCATTCGATCCCTACCATTGCGGTCATGGAATCGATCCGTCGACGGAACCCGCAGACCGCCTTGATGTCGCTCGAAGCCGCGGCGACTTCGGCACGCGGCGGCTTCGCGTGCCTGTTCTCGACCGCGGACGAATACGAGAGCGCGCTGATCACCGAGCGCCGCGCCCAGGGGCGCTACACGCAAGGCCGCAATTACTGGCCGCTCGCGTTGTTCGCCGGTTGTGCGCTGATGGTGGTGGGCACCGTTCTGCTGCTCGCCTGAGTGATCTGCATTCTTGGACCGGGCAGGGCGCCGTTTCGGCGCCTTTTTCTTTGTCGCGGGCTGCGGTAGACACGCCCATCGAACAAAATGGGTGGAAACAGATGATCACCGAGATCGCGCAAATCGACGTCAAGCCGGGCAGCGAGAAGGATTTTGAGGCCGCCGTTGCCAAGGCGAAGGCCGCTTTCGGCCGCTCCAAGGGTTTTCACGGTTTCGAGCTGCACAAATCGATCGAGAAGCCGCAGCGCTATCGTCTGATGGTGAAGTGGGAGACGCTCGAGAACCACACCGTCGATTTTCGCGGCTCCGAGAATTTCACCGAATGGCGCGGCCTCGTCGGCCAGTATTTTGCGGCACCGCCTGAGGTGGAGCACACCGAAACCGTGCTCATCACCTGAGGCGGCTCAGGCCGCCTCCGCCAGAGGCGGCGCTTCATACGTCTTGAAATGGTCGATCACGACTTTGGCGATGGCGACCAGTGGCAGCGCCAGCGCCAGGCCCCAGATCCCGAACACGACGCCGAGCAGGATCTGGAACGCGAACAGCGTGGCCGGCGGAATGTCCAGTGCCTGCCGCTGCAGCAGGGGCGTCAGCACGTAGCTCTCCATGGCGTGGACGCCCATGAAGAGGAGAAACGCCGACAGCGCCGGAATCCATCCTGAGGCGAGGCTCGCCAGCACGACCACGACGCCGGCTATGATGGCGCCGACGGTCGGAATGAAGCCGAGCAGTCCCGCCTGAATCCCGAGAATGAAGGAGCCCGGGATGCCGATGATGAGAAGCCCGATCCAGGTTACCGCGCCGACCGCGAGCATGACGATCATCTGTGCGATCAGCCATCGTTCAAGTGTCTCGCTGACGCGGTCGATGATGACGGCCGTGCGCGCGCGATGTTTTGCAGGCGCGATGAACAGCAATCCCTCGCGATAGACGCTGGGTTGGGCGGCGAAGGCAACTCCCAGAAACAGCACGATGAAGATGTTTCCCACGCCGTGGATGGTGCCAAGCAGCAGCTTGAACGTCTGGCTCACGATCGCCCCGCCGCTGGAGGCAAGGGCGCCTGCGCCGGGTATTGCCCCGCGCGACGCCGTGCCGGCCGACGGCGTCGGCTCCGGTTGCGCGTCGGGAGACGAACCGGGTCCGGAGCTCCCGAAATCGAAGAAGCTGGTGTCGATGCCGTGATTGTCCAGGAATGATTTGACGTTGCCGATCTGGGATTTGATGGTTTTGCTGAGTCCCGCCGCCTGATCGGCGATGGTGGCGCCGCCGAGATATGCGATGCCCGCGAGCATCAGCGCGAGGGCCAAGCAGACGATCGCGAGCCGCAGCGTATGCGGAAGACGCGCGTGCCGGCCAAGCGCGTTGGTCAGCGCGTTGAGCCCAAGGCCCAGCAGCACCCCGGCGAAGATCAGGAGCAGGGTGGTCGCGAAGTACCAGGAGAACGCGAGCAGCACGGCGAACAGCACCACACCGATGCCGCCGACCGAAATGCCCCAAGCCAGATCAAAACGGGTCGGGGGTCGTTCATTCGGGAATGTGATCACGCAATGGCCTTTAGGTGGAACGGGGGGCACCCTTTCGACAAACACGCTTTTGATCAAGACCGCGTCAACGCGCTGGTTTGACGCTGCCGTATGAACGGTGCAGACCGACGAGGAGAGAACAGGTGGGGCGCGCTTGAGTTTCATCAGCAAATGGGTGGGTCTGCTCGGGCTTCTGGCCGTGCTCGTGATTGGCGACCAGATCCGGATCAATCGGCCCGGTCACAAATATCGCCTCGGGGTCGAGGTGACGACGCCTGACGGGATCAAGACCGGGTCGGGCATTCTGTCCGTCGTGCCCGATCGCGGCTATAGCCGGGGCGGCCGCACCACGATGCGCGGCGAGGCCGTGTTCGTCGACCTCGGCCGGGGAAAGAATGTGGTGGCATTGCTCGCGCATCAGCAGGGCGCGAAGCTCGATCTCGACGACATCAACTATGTCGCGCTCCGCGCTTATGGCGCTGCGCGAGGCAACCGCGTCTCGTTCAACGAGCTCAACCGGCAGACCGGCGTCGTCGCGGTGCAGGGCGACCTAATGCCCGTGCTGGTGAGCTTTGGCGATCCCCTGGACCCTACGACCGCGCGCCTTGTCGCCGGCGACCATGTGGAGGCGGTGCTGGGCGACGGTTACGCACTCCGTGGCCTTACCGCCGAAATAGTGCCCAACGGGCTTTGGCCGATCGATTTCGGTGGCGCGCTCGGGGAGCCCGTGACGCGCGGAATCGAGACGAAACTGCCCTGGTTGGCTGCGCCGGGCGACCCGGCGGCGACCGCGCTGAAGACCGCCGGCCTGCCCCTTGGCGGCGCGATCGTGGCCCGGGAGGCATTTGCGCGAAAATAGCATTGCCGTCCCGCGTACCCTTCTGTTGAATTTGTTCCACCCCAGGGGCATGTTTGGAGAATCGTCTTCGGCGAGAGGTCTGAACGGGAGATGAGAAAGCCGGTCGTCGGCGTGATCGGGAACGCCCATCGCGTTGAGAATCGATTTCAGGTCCAGATGGTCGGCGAGCGTAATCTGCGCGCCGTGGCCGAGGTTTCCGGCGGCCTGCCGGTGATGTTCGCGGGCTCGCCCGACATCACCGATATCGGCGCGCTGCTCGATACCGTCGACGGAATCGTGCTCACCGGCGCCCGCGCCAACGTCCATCCGACCCGTTTCAACGTCGATCCGTGTGAGGCGCACGAGCCCTACGACATCCACCGCGACGAGGTGGCGCTGGCGCTCTCGGTCGCCTGCGTTGCCCGCGGTATCCCGCTGTTCGGCATCTGCAGGGGCCTCCAGGAGATGAACGTCGCCTTCGGCGGCTCGCTGCATCCCGAGATCCGCGAAATCCCGGGCCGCATGAACCATCGCATGCCAAGGCTTGAGAATGGTGAGATCCATCCCGACCCGACAGTGGTGTTCGCCGATCGTCACGACGTCGATCTGACACCGGGCGGCGCGTTCGCGGAATTGCTCGGCTGTGACAAGATCAGGGTCAATTCGCTGCACGGCCAGGGCATCCTCGATCCCGGCAAGCGCGTGCTGATCGAGGGCATTGCCGAGGACGGCACCATCGAGGCGATCCGCATCGCGGAAGCCAAGACCTTTGCGCTCGGCGTGCAATGGCACGCCGAATACGACCCGCAGCACAATCCGATCAACCGAAAACTGTTCGAGGCGTTCGGTCAGGCCATGGTGGCGAAGCAGCGCGCGGCGGCGTAGCTGCGGGGCTGCGCCGAGGCCTATAAGGCTATCGATCGTTGCGACCGGCGGCGGAGGATTGGCGATTTTCGCAAACAGGCACGAGAACTAGTCTCCAGGATGGATTTCGCGGCGCTGAATGCATCCTGCGAATTACCAACAGCGCTCGCGATCTCTCGGGCGCAATAAACCAGATATCAAGAATTGATGCGCGCCAGTTTTCTCGATTCCGATTCGTTCTTTGAGAACGAAATGGAGTCAGACGCAGAACGAAACTCGATGACCACAAAAAAGGCGCCCCGAGGGGCGCCTTTCGTGCGTCGTGGTCGTTCGGGCCGCCTAGCCCGAATAGTACATCTCGAACTCGACCGGGTGCGGGGTCATTTCGAAGCGGGCGACTTCGGTCATCTTCAGCTCGATATAGGCGTCGATGAAATCGTCGTCGAACACGCCGCCGTTCTTCAGGAAGCCGCGGTCCTTGTCGAGGTTTTCGAGCGCCTCGCGCAAGCTGCCGCACACCGTCGGGATCTGCTTCAGCTCTTCCTTCGGCAGATCGTAGAGGTCCTTGTCCATCGCCGGACCCGGATCGATCTTGTTCTTGATGCCGTCGAGGCCAGCCATCAGCATCGCGGCGAAACCGAGATAGGGATTGGCGAGCGGATCGGGGAAGCGCACCTCGACACGCTTGGCCTTCGGCGAAGCAGTGTAGGGGATCCGGCAGGAGGCCGAGCGGTTGCGCGCGGAATAGGCGAGCAGCACGGGAGCCTCATAGCCCGGGACCAGACGCTTGTAGGAGTTGGTCGACGGATTGGTGAAGGCGTTGATCGCCTTGGCGTGCTTGATGATGCCGCCGATGTAGTGGAGGCAGGTCTCCGACAGGTCGGCGTATTTGTTGCCGGCGAACACCGGCTTGCCGTCCTTCCAGATCGACTGGTGCACGTGCATGCCCGAGCCGTTGTCGCCGAAGACCGGCTTCGGCATGAAGGTGGCGGTCTTGCCGTAGATGTGCGCGACCTGGTGGATGCAGTATTTGTAGATCTGCATGTGGTCGGCCATCAGCGTCAGCGTGTCGAACTTCATGCCGAGCTCGTGCTGGGCGGAGGCGACTTCGTGATGGTGCTTCTCGACCTTCACACCCATCTTGGCCATGGCGCCGAGCATCTCCGAGCGCATGTCCTGCACGGAATCCTGCGGCGGCACCGGGAAGTAGCCGCCCTTGGTGCGGACACGATGGCCGAGATTGCCGCCTTCATATTCGGTGTCGGAGTTGGTCGGCAGCTCCGAGGAGTCGAGGCGGAAGCCGGTGCTGTAGGGATTGGCGGAGAAGCGCACGTCGTCGAACACGAAGAATTCGGCTTCGGGGCCGACGAAGACGGTGTCGCCAACGCCCATCGACTTCACCATCGCCTCGGCCTTCTTGGCGATGCCGCGGGGATCGCGGTTGTAGGGCTCGCCGGTGGTCGGCTCGAGCACGTCGCAGGTGATGACCATGGTGGTCTCGGCGAAGAACGGATCGATCGTCGCGGTCACCGGATCGGGCATCAGGCACATGTCGGACTCGTTGATCGCCTTCCAGCCGGCGATCGATGAGCCGTCGAACATCGTGCCTTCGGCGAAAATGTCCTCATCGATCATGCTGATGTCGAAGGTGACGTGCTGCCACTTGCCGCGCGGATCGGTGAAGCGCAGGTCGACGTATTTGACGTCGTTGTCCTTGATCGATTTCAGGACGTCTTTGGCGGTCTTCATGCATACCCCTTTTGGCTCTGCGGGTCGGTTTCCAAACTTCGAGCGACCGTGTTCACGCTTCTTGAGGCGCGCGAGGCACAAACAAAATGAGGCCGCCGAAGCAGCCTATTTCTTGTCAGAATGTCGCAAAATGCGGGATAGCACCCGGCTCAGATAGCGTCCAGCCCGGATTCGCCGGTTCGGATGCGGATCGCCTCTTCGATGTTGGAGACGAAAATCTTGCCGTCGCCGATGCGCCCGGTTTGCGCGGCGCGGCGGATTGCGTCGATGGCGCGCTCTACCAGATCGTCGCCGATCACGATCTCGATCTTCACCTTGGGCAGGAAGTCGACGATGTATTCTGCGCCGCGGTACAGCTCGGCGTGACCCTTCTGCCGGCCGAAGCCCTTGGCTTCGGTGACGGTGATGCCCTGAAGGCCGACTTCCTGAAGCGCTTCCTTCACCTCGTCGAGCTTGAATGGCTTGATGATGGCTTCGATTTTCTTCACTGCGCGCCTCCCGGCCTTTCGAACAATAGCAACGTCTTCGTCAGGATGCGCTTTTCTTAACGCATGATCTTGTCTTCGCTATGCCGGGATCCCTGACCAATCCGGCAACAACGGCCGGCCACACCCTGATAAATGCCAGTGAGCACGACGAACCGAAGCGACTTCCGCGAAAGCAGGGTCTATGCCAAGTTGCAAATGCCCTGATTATTGGAGCGTTATCAGCCCTTTAACGTGCAGCTCTGATAGGTGGGCGCCGACCCGCACAAAATACCGCAGACTACGAAATAGGCAAACGGTTCAATATCTGTGCAGATCGTCGTTCCGCCGGATGGCCCGGTGCGGAACGTGCCTCTTGAAAAGGCTTTTGGACAGGGAAGTGGCATGGAAGTTCTGACCAACGCCGAAATGCAGCGCGCCGACCAGCTCAGCATTGCGGCAGGCACCCCCGGCTTCAAGCTGATGCTCAGCGCCGGTCAGGCGGTCGCCGAGGCCGCCCACGCGCTGGTGGAGGAGGGGCCAATCCTGATCGTGGCCGGCCCGGGCAACAACGGCGGGGACGGTTTTGTCGCAGCCGCCGAGCTCGCCGCGCAAGGCCGCGAGGTCTCGGTGATCCTGATGTGCGAGCGGGACCAGCTCCAGGGCGACGCGGCCTCGGCCGCGCGTGGTTGGAAACACCCGGTGCTCCCGTTCAACCCGCAGGCGATCGGGCGACCGGCGCTGATCATCGATGCGCTGTTCGGCGCGGGCCTCAGCCGTCCCGTCGAGGGCGAGGCGCGTGAGATGATCGAGGCGATCAACGCCAATGGTGCGCCGGTGCTCGCGGTCGACCTGCCGAGCGGCATCAACGGCACCAGCGCGGCCGTGCTGGGCGTGGCCGTGAACGCCGCCGAGACCATCACCTTCTTCCGCAAGAAGCCGGCGCATCTGCTGCTGCCGGGGCGCATGCATTGCGGTCACGTCCGCGTCGCCGACATCGGCATCGAGGCGCAGGTGCTGGACGAGATCGCGCCGCGGATTTTTGAGAACGATCCGGACTTCTGGGGCTCGGCCTTTCCGGTGCCGCGCATCGACGGCCATAAATACGCGCGAGGTCATGTGCTGGCGGTCTCGGGCGATGCGGCGGCGACCGGTGCGGCGCGGCTCGCCGCGCGCGGGGCGCTGCGCGCCGGCGCGGGCCTGGTGACTCTGGCCACGCCGCGTGATGCGCTGGCGATCAATGCGGCTGCGCTCACCGCGGTGATGGTTCACCCCGTCGATACCGCCATCGAGTTCGGCGAGCTGCTCGGCGACAAGCGTTACAACACCTGCATCATCGGCCCTGGCGCGGGCGTCGGCGAGCGCACCTGCGATCTCGTCCACACGGCGCTTACCTCCCAGCGGCGCCTGGTGCTCGACGCGGATGCGCTGACGAGCTTTGCCGCCAATCCCGAGCGCCTGTTCGAATCGATCAAGACGTCGCAGGACAAGGCGGTGGTGCTGACGCCGCACGAGGGCGAGTTCCCGCGGCTGTTCTCCGACATCAGCAATAAACATCCGGGGCGCTCGAAGATCGAGCGCGTGCGCGCCGCCGCCGAGCGCTCCGGCGCGGTCGTGCTGCTGAAGGGCGCCGACACCACGATTGCCGCGCCCGACGGCCGCGCCACCATCGCCGCCAACGCTCCGCCCTGGCTCGCCACCGCGGGTGCCGGCGACGTCCTCGCCGGCATCATCGCAGGCCTCCTTGCGCAGGGCGTCCCGGCGTTCGAAGCAGCCAGCATCGCGGTGTGGATGCATGGCGAAGCGGCGAGCGAGGCGGGGCCGGGCCTGATCGCGGAGGATCTCACCGAGACGCTGCCCGCCGTGCACCGACGGATCTATCATGCGCTGGGGATCGAGTACTAATGCTCAGGCCGCTCGCGCTCATCGATATGGGCGCGGCGGCGCAGGTTCACCGGGCTGCATTCGACCATGCGATGCCCTGGCTTGCTGGGCTGCATACGCCGGATGAGGACCGCTGGTTCTACCGCGAGCATGTCTTGGCGACGTGCCGCGTGTGGGGACGCTTCGATGCCGATGTACTGAGCGGAATCATCGCTGTCCGTGACGGCTGGGTCGAGCAGCTTTACGTGCTTCCTGCTGTTCAAGGGCGCGGCGTCGGCACCGAACTCCTCGATATCGCCAAGCAGGCCAGCGAACAGCTGGAGCTCTGGACCTTCCAGCGCAACGCGTTGGCGCGCCGCTTCTATGAAGCGCGCGGGTTCACGCTGATCGAGCAGACCAACGGGACCCGAAACGAGGAGAAAGAACCGGACGCTCGCTATCTTTGGACGCGTGGCCGATAGCTCACTCCACCTCGTACCAGCGCACCAGCCGCGGCGCGGCCCAGTCGGTGACGACGGATTCGATCAGCCACCGCCCGGGAGAGGCCGCAGCGAATGCGATGCGCTGGGTCTGGCCGGGTTCGATCGCGAGCGTGTCGAGCCAATAGGGCTTCCAGCCGTCGTCGAGCTTGTCGAGCAGGCGGAAATGGTGGCCGTGGAGATGGAAGACGGTTGCGACGGGGGCGGGGTTCTTGAGGGCCAACACGACGGTGCGGCCGGCCTTGGTGCGAAAGGCGGGGGCGGAGGACGTCGAGAAATTTGCGGCCCGTACCCACCCGGCGTCGGCTGCCCCGAGAGCGACATCGAATCGCAGGGCGCCCCTCAGATCGAGCCGGTCGGGCAGGTCATTCGGAGGGAGTGGCAAGAGCGGCAACGGCGGCGCGCGCCGGTCAAGCTTGCCGGAGACCGTCAGGCGGCCGACCTGGCGCGCCTCCTTGCCGTCATGCAGCAGGAATGGGGCCGATGTGGCCGCATCCACGAAGGCGTCGGCGCGTGCGCCGGGAGCCAGCACCAGCGCGCCGTTGCGAGCCGGGAACGGCTCAGCCGGCTGTCCGTCCAGGGCCACCACGTGGACCTCGTGACTTTCCAATTTGATCGCCAGAACAGAACGTTGCGAGCCGTTGATAAAGCGCAGCCGCAGCCGCTCATTTGCTGAAGCTGAAAGTTCGAATGAAGTCGTTCCGTTGATTGTATAGAGCGGGGATGTGTCCTTCGGGTCCCGGCCCGGGGCAAGTGCGGTCCCATCCGGCCGCAGCCGCCACTCCTCGATCAAGAGGACCACGTCGCGATCGGCGGCGACCGTGTTGGTCTCGGTGGCGATGATCGGAAGCGGGCGCGCGGGCTGCTTCAGGCCGTCCTCGAACAGCCGGAAGTCGGCCAACAGGGTTCCCGCGGTTGGCACTGAAATGATTGATGTTTCCGTCGCGTCCGGGGCCGTCGGTGCGCGACCCCGAAGCGGGTCGGCCGCGGCCGGGCCATTGAGGCCGTACCAAACTGGTGCAAGCGGCACAGGCAGGTCGTTGCGGAAGACCACCTCGCAGCGGTCGCCACGTTTGAGGCGGACATCCCCGAGATGGCTGACGGCGGCCAGCTCCCAGATGGGTGTAGCCGGCTGCCTCGACCTCAGAGCCAGCGTTGCCGGCCTTGCCTGAAGCGCGAGTTGGGCGGTCACGGCCGGGACTGCGCCGCCCGCCGTCAGCCCGGCCGCAGAGGCGCCAAATCCGGCCAAAACCTCGCGCCTCGTCAGGTCGAAGATCCGCGTTTTCATGGGCCGATCCGGACCACGCCGTGCTGGATAAGTCCAGCCGTCGTGCCTAGGTGAAGCCTGCCTCTATCGGGCCATTTTTTTGCTGCGAACAGGCGGGCACATGCTATAAGCCCGCCGCCCGCGGCATCGCGGCCGGTCTTGATGCAAATTTACGCGGGCGTGGCGGAACTGGTAGACGCGCTGGATTTAGGTTCCAGTGACGAAAGTTGTGGGGGTTCGAGTCCCTCCGCCCGCACCAAGCGCTTTCAGCGTTTGCACGGATTACGCGATCTGCTCCCGCGCGGATGTTTGTCCGCCGGAAGTCGGTCCGATGAACCACCGGCGTTGAGGCGTTCGCCTCGCGCCGGATCGATTAATGACAGCGTCCCGACGCATGCGCGCCGGGACCGAACGAGAAGAAGATTGGACACCATGCAGGTCACAGAAACCCTCTCGGAAGGTTTGAAGCGCGAGTTTAAGATCAGCGTTCCCGCGTCTGATCTCGACGCCAAGGCCGGTGCCAAGCTCGTCGACCTCAAGGACAAGGTTCGCATCAACGGCTTCCGTCCCGGCAAGGTGCCGGTCACGCACCTCAAGAAGGTCTATGGCCGCTCGGTGATGGCCGAGACCATCGACCAGACCATCCGCGACACCAACACTCAGCTGTTCTCCGAGCGCGGCTTCCGCCTGGCGACCGAACCGAAGATCACCATGCCGACCGAGCAGGCCGAGGTCGAGGAGCTGCTCAACGGCAAAACCGATCTGACCTACACGGTTGCGATCGAGGTGGTGCCGTCGATTGCGCTCGCCGACTTCAAGACCTTCGAGGTCGAAAAGCCCGTGGCCGAAGTCACCGACGCCGACGTCGACGAGGCGATCAAGCGCATCGCCGATTCGAACCGTGGCTATGCCGCGAAGGGCGAGGGCGCCAAGGCCGAATCGGGTGATCGCGTCACCGTCGCCTTTAAGGGCACCATCAACGGCGAAGCCTTCGAAGGCGGCGCCGGCGAGGGCATCCAGGTGGTGATCGGATCCAACACCTTCATCCCCGGCTTCGAAGAGCAGCTCATCGGCATCGCCGCCAACGAGACCCGCACGCTGAAGGTGGCGTTCCCCAAGAACTACATGAACGACAAGCTTGCCGGCCAGCCGGCCGAGTTCGAGACCACCGCGACGCTGATCGAGGCGCCGCAGGATCTCGCGATCGACGACGAGTTCGCGAAGACGCTCGGCCTGGAATCGCTGGACAAGCTGAAGGAAGCGGCGCGCGAGCGGCTGGTGGCCGAGTTCGCGACCGCGACCCGCCAGCGCGTCAAGCGCGCGCTGCTCGACCGCCTCGACGAGGCCCATCGCTTCGAGGCTCCGCCCTCGCTGGTCGACGAGGAGTTCAATCTGATGTGGAACTCGGTGAAGGCCGAGATGGACTCCGCCGGCAAGACCTTCGCCGACGAAGACACCACTGAAGACGCCGCCAAGGAAGAGTACCGCAAGATCGCCGATCGTCGCGTGCGGCTCGGCCTCGTGCTCTCGGAGATCGGCGAGAAGAACAAGATCTCCGTGACCGATGACGAGGTCGGCCGCGCCGTGATCGAGCGGGCGCGCTCGATGCCGGGCCGCGAGAAGGAGGTCTGGGACTATTACCGCAGCAACGCCCAAGCGTTGGCCCAGCTTCGTGCACCGATCTATGAGGACAAGGTCGTCGACTTCATCCTCGAGCTTGCCAAGGTGACCGAGAAGAAGGTCTCGCGCGACGATCTCTACAAGGACGACGAGGCGGAAAAGACCGCGGCCTGAGGGCTCCAGAAGAGCCTTTAGGAGAGCCTCCAGGATAGCCTTGCATTAAGGATGATCAGCGAAGAGGTCGAGCTAGCCAGGTGGCCGGCTGGGCCTCTTTGTACGAATCAGCTTCAACTGCCTCACGGATTAAGCCTTAATTCGCTCCGCACTTGTCAGGCGCGAATTGGGCTATATCTGTCGCTACGCCCTCTGCTTCTGCCAAGTGCCTCTACCAAGTTCTTCTGCCAAGTTCCTGCATCACGGGACGTCCATCGGCCTTCCGGCAGATCCAGCCCCGACTGGCAGCCGGGCCTGGCGATGTCCGCCTCTTCAAAACCCTAGGTGACTCATGCGCGATCCGGTTGAAACCTACATGAACCTCGTGCCCATGGTGGTCGAGCAGACCAACCGTGGCGAGCGCGCCTACGACATTTTCTCGCGCCTTCTGAAAGAGCGCATCATCTTCCTGACCGGGCCGGTCGAGGACGGCATGTCGACGCTGATCGTCGCGCAGCTGTTGTTCCTTGAGGCGGAAAATCCGAAGAAGGAAATCTCGATGTACATCAACTCGCCGGGCGGCGTGGTGACGTCGGGCCTCGCGATCTACGACACCATGCAGTTCATTCGTCCGCCGGTCTCGACGCTGTGCACCGGCCAGGCCGCCTCGATGGGCTCGCTGCTGCTCTGCGCCGGCGAGAAGGACATGCGCTTCTCGCTGCCGAACGCGCGCATCATGGTGCATCAGCCCTCCGGCGGCTTCCAGGGCCAGGCCACCGACATCATGCTGCACGCCCAGGAAATCCTGAACCTGAAGAAGCGGCTCAACGAGATCTACGTGAAGCACACCGGCCAGACCTACAAGGCGATCGAGGACGCGCTGGAACGCGACAAGTTCCTGACCGCGAGCGACGCCAAGGAGTTCGGCCTGGTCGACAGGGTGATCGACAAGCGCGCCGAGGAAACCGCGTCGCCGAAGACCCCGTAGCACTACTGTGCCGGCAATCCCTCTGGGACCGCGGGCACATCAGGGAGCGTTCACGTTAAGGACACGTGCGCGCGTCGCAAAACGCACTTTTGCGCCCTGCGACAGGCAGAAAGTTCCGCTTTCGTGCTTGTTTTTCGTGGCAATCCAGCAACGCCGGGGTGATTTCGATCACTTCGCCCGTGCCAAGACCGGAAATCACGGTATTGTCACGGGTAGCCGGCGACCCCCGATTAGCGAATTCTTGATAGTCGGGTGCCAGCATGGTTCGCTATGACTGATCGGCTATGATCGCGGGGAATCGAATGACCGCGATTCGCACGGCATGTAACGCGTAGGGTCTTTTTTGGTACGGAATTTGCTCTATTTGAAGGACTGTACCGGCTGTCGTGCCGGAATAGGGCGATCGAGCGGACGGGATCGAACCGCGGACGGAGACATGAATGAGTAAGGTCGGCACGAGCGACTCCAAGAACACGCTGTATTGCTCGTTCTGCGGCAAGAGCCAGCACGAAGTGCGCAAACTGATCGCGGGTCCCACGGTCTTCATTTGCGACGAGTGCGTTGAGCTCTGCATGGACATCATTCGCGAGGAGAACAAATCCTCGCTGGTGAAGTCGCGCGACGGGATTCCGACGCCGAAGGAAATCTGCAAGGTGCTGGACGATTACGTGATCGGCCAGAACCATGCGAAGAAGGTCCTCTCGGTCGCGGTGCACAATCACTACAAGCGCCTCAACCACCAGACCAAGCACAACGACGTCGAGCTTGCGAAGTCGAACATCCTGCTGATCGGTCCGACCGGCTCGGGCAAGACGCTGCTCGCGCAGACGCTCGCCCGCATCCTGGACGTGCCGTTCACGATGGCGGATGCGACGACGCTGACCGAAGCCGGCTATGTCGGCGAGGACGTCGAGAACATCATCCTGAAGCTGCTCCAGGCCGCCGACTACAATGTCGAGCGTGCCCAGCGCGGCATCGTCTACATCGACGAAATCGACAAGATCAGCCGCAAGTCCGACAATCCCTCGATCACGCGCGACGTGTCGGGTGAGGGCGTGCAGCAGGCGCTGCTCAAGATCATGGAAGGCACGGTGGCTTCGGTCCCGCCGCAGGGCGGCCGCAAGCATCCGCAGCAGGAGTTCCTGCAGGTGGACACCACCAATATCCTGTTCATCTGCGGTGGTGCGTTCTCGGGCCTCGAAAAGATCATCTCGGCACGCGGACGTTCGACCTCGATCGGTTTCGCCGCTCAGGTGCTCGCACCGGAAGACCGCCGCACCGGCGAAATCTTCCGTCATGTCGAGCCTGAGGATCTCCTGAAGTACGGCCTGATCCCGGAATTCGTCGGCCGTCTGCCCGTCGTGGCGACGCTGGAGGATCTGGACGAGGCTTCGCTCAAGAAGATCCTGGTCGAGCCGAAGAACGCGCTGGTGAAGCAGTACCAGCGGCTGTTCGAGATGGAGAACATCGAGCTGACCTTCGCCGACGAGGCGCTTGGCGCGGTTGCCCGCAGGGCGATCGAGCGCAAGACCGGTGCGCGGGGGCTGCGTTCAATCCTCGAGGCGATCCTGCTCGAGACCATGTTCGACCTGCCGGGCCTCGAAGGTGTGGAAGAAGTCGTGATTTCCCGCGAAGTCGTGGAAGGAACGGCGCGTCCGCTCTACATCTACGCCGATCGGTCCGATCGCGCCGTCGAGAACGCCAGCGCCTGATTTCGGCGCTGGAACGCTCCAATCGTCTCCTCAAGCAGGGGCTGCGGAAAGTATCTCCGCAGCCGGTGTTGCGTCGCTTATTGCGTGCGTAAGCGCCTGATGGCGCGCGTCTTTCAATGACTTGACACCCCCCGGGTCGATAGCCACCTAATGTCGGCGGCGAGTAAAAATTCTCTTCAAGATTCGCCTCAGTTCCGATTCGGCAAGCCGGTCCAACCTCAAAAGGAGCGATCGGTATTGCGGGTCACCTCGGCACCTTGTGGCGGTTGCGCATGAGCATGGCGGGCTGCGTGCAAGGGGGCAAAGCAAAAGGAAAAGGCCATGACCAATCCAAAACCCAGGCCAACCATCGTCCATGGCGAAACGCACGCCTATCCCGTGCTGCCCCTGCGCGACATCGTCGTCTTCCCGCACATGATCGTTCCGCTCTTCGTCGGCCGCGAGAAGTCGATCCGCGCGCTCGAAGAGGTGATGAAGAACGACGCGCTGATCATGCTCGCGACCCAGAAGAACGCGTCCGACGATGATCCGGCACCCGATTCCATTTACGAGACCGGTACGCTTGCCAGCGTGCTCCAGCTCTTGAAGCTTCCCGACGGCACTGTGAAGGTGCTGGTCGAAGGGCTCGAGCGGGCGCGCGTGCAGAAGTACACCGATCGCGCCGACTATTACGAAGCGACCGCGATTGCGCTCGCCGATACCGATGCGAAGTCGGTCGAGGCGGAGGCCATGGCGCGCTCCGTCGTGTCCGACTTCGAGAGCTACGTGAAGCTCAACAAGAAGATCTCGGCCGAGGTCGTCGGCGTCGTGCAGGCGATCACCGATTTTGCCAAGCTCGCCGACACCGTCGCCTCGCATCTCGCCGTCAAGATCGCGGATCGCCAGGGCATCCTGGAGACGCTGTCGGTCACGCAGCGCCTGGAGAAGGTGCTGGGCCTGATGGAGAGCGAGATCTCGGTGCTCCAGGTCGAGAAGCGCATCCGCTCGCGCGTCAAGCGCCAGATGGAGAAGACCCAGCGCGAGTACTATCTCAACGAGCAGATGAAGGCGATCCAGAAGGAGCTCGGCGACGACGACGGTCGCGACGAGCTCGCCGATCTCGAAGAGAAGATCTCCAAGACCAAGCTCTCCAAGGAAGCGCGCGAGAAGGCGCAGCATGAATTGAAGAAGCTGCGCCAGATGTCGCCGATGTCCGCGGAAGCGACCGTCGTGCGCAACTATCTGGATTGGCTGCTGTCGATTCCGTGGAACAAGAAGTCCAAGGTGAAGAAGGATCTGGAAGCCGCGCAGGCGGTTCTGGATGCGGATCACTACGGGCTGGAGAAGGTCAAGGACCGCATCGTCGAGTATCTCGCCGTACAGTCGCGCGCCAACAAGCTGACGGGCCCGATCCTGTGCCTCGTCGGCCCTCCCGGCGTCGGCAAGACCTCGCTCGGCAAGTCGATCGCGAAGGCGACGGGGCGTGAATTCGTGCGCGTCTCGCTCGGTGGCGTGCGCGACGAGGCCGAGATCCGCGGGCACCGCCGCACCTATATCGGCTCGATGCCGGGCAAGATCATCCAGTCGATGCGGAAGGCGAAGTCGTCCAATCCGCTGTTCCTGCTGGACGAGATCGACAAGATGGGCGCCGATTTCCGCGGCGATCCGTCCTCGGCGCTGCTCGAGGTCCTCGACCCCGAGCAGAACGCGACCTTCAACGACCACTATCTCGAGGTCGACTACGATCTGTCCAACGTGATGTTCATCACGACCGCGAATACGCTCAATATTCCGGGACCGCTGATGGACCGCATGGAGATCATCCGGATCGCGGGCTACACCGAGAACGAGAAGGTCGAGATCGCGCGCAAGCACTTGATCCCGACCGCGGTGTCCAAGCACGGCCTGGACTCCAAGGAGTTCTCGATCGACGACGACGCGCTGCTGCTTCTGATCCGCCGCTACACCCGCGAAGCGGGCGTGCGCAATTTGGAGCGTGAGCTCTCCACACTCGCCCGCAAGGCGGTGAAGGAGCTGATGATTTCCAAGAAGAAGTCGGTCAAGATCACCGAGAAGACTCTCGAAGAGCTTCTGGGCGTGCCGAAGTACCGCTACGGTGAGATCGAGAGCGAGCCGCAGGTCGGCATCGTCACCGGCCTTGCCTGGACCGATGTCGGCGGCGAGTTGCTGACGATCGAAGGCGTCATGATGCCCGGCAAGGGCAAGATGACGGTCACGGGCAATCTGCGTGACGTGATGAAGGAATCGATCTCGGCGGCGGCGTCCTATGTCCGCTCGCGCGCGATCGTCTACGGCATCGAGCCGCCGCTGTTCGACCGGCGCGACATCCACGTGCACGTGCCGGAAGGCGCGACGCCGAAGGACGGTCCGTCGGCGGGCGTGGCGATGGCCACCGCGATCATCTCGGTCATGACCGGCATCCCGGTCCGCCACGATGTCGCGATGACCGGCGAAATCACGCTGCGCGGCCGCGTGCTGCCGATCGGCGGCCTGAAGGAGAAGCTGCTGGCTGCTGCCCGCGGCGGCATCAAGACGGTGCTGATTCCTGAGGACAACGCCAAGGATCTCACGGAGATTTCCGATGCGATCAAGGGCGGCATGGAGATCATCCCGGTCTCGCGCCTCGACGACGTCGTCGCCAAGGCGCTGGTCAAGAAGCCAGTGCCGATCGTCTGGGAAGAGGACACCAAGGTGACGGTGAAGCCGGACGGCGACGAAGCCGCCGGCGGCCTGACCGCTCACTGAGATCGCAGCTCGAAAAAGATGATAAAACGGCGCCTTCGGGCGCCGTTTTTTTGTGGGGCATTTTGTTTTGGGCAGCGGATGACGACAATGCACATCGACGGGCAATGCCATTGCGGCGAGATTACCTTTGAAGCCGAGATCGACCCGGAGACGGTGTCGGTCTGCCACTGCACCGATTGCCAGACACTGACCGGCTCGCCCTTCCGGGTGACGGCCGTCTGTTCGGGCGCCGAAGTCCGCCTGACTGCCGGCACGCCCAGGATCTACGGCAAGCGCGGCGACAACGGCCGGATGCGCTTCCAGCACTTTTGCGCCGACTGCGGTTCCCCGCTGTTCACGAGCGGCGACGGCGACCAGGAGGACGATTGGGGCATCCGCTGGGGCAGCATCCGCCAGCGCGACAAATTGCGGCCCGTCAGGCAGATCTGGTGCCAGTCGGCGGCGGTGTGGATCGACGCGGTGCCGCTGCTGCCGGGCCGGCCACAGGATTGAGGCCCTGGAATTGGCGTTCCGCGCTTGCCCGTTCGGGGCCGGTAGGGATAAAGAAGCGGCGAGGGGCGGTTAGCTCAGCTGGTTAGAGCATCTCGTTTACACCGAGAGGGTCGGGAGTTCGAATCTCTCACCGCCCACCAGCCTTTGCTCGCTTCGCGAGCTTCGGCTCGGCGAGCCAGCCTCACACGTTATTGGCGCGAAGCGAACGAAGGCTGCCGCGCCGAAGCCGATAGGCGCAGGCGGGCGATACCGAGCCACAGAGGCCCTGATGCAACAACCAAGCGGACACGAGCAGAACGCCGATCAGATCGCCTACTGGAATGGCCCCAGCGGGCAGCGCTGGGCCGATCGCCATGCGGCGCAGGAGAGCCTGCTGGGACCCATTGCCGACGTGCTGATCGCCCGCGCCAGGCCGAAGCCGGGCGAGCGCGTCCTCGACATCGGCTGTGGCTCCGGTGCGACGACGTTCGCGTTCGCGAAGGCTGTCGCGCCTGATGGCTTTGCGCTCGGGCTCGACGTCTCCGAGCCGATGCTGTCGCAGGCGCGCGCGTTTGCGCCAAAAGGCCTGCCGCTCGATTTCGTGCTGGCCGATGCGACGGTGCATCCGTTCGAGCCGGCGAGCTTTGACCTGCTGGCCTCGCGGTTCGGCGTGATGTTCTTCGCCGATCCCATCGCGTCTTTCACCAATCTCCGCCGCGCGCTGAAGCCGACGGGACGGTTGGCGTTTGCCTGCTGGCGCGAGCCGAAGGAAAATCCGTGGATGATGGCGCCGCTTATGGCGGTCTACAAGCACGTTCCCAAGATGCCGCCGGTCGGGCCGGAGGAGCCGGGCCCGTTCGCCTTCGCCTCCGAAGAGCGCGTGACGCGCATCCTGAAAGGCGCGGGCTTCGTCGACGTCGCGATGGAGCCGCACAATCTCGCGATGGACGTCGCGATTGGCGGCGGGCTCGATGCCGCGGTCGAAGGCTCGCTCCAGATCGGCCCGGCGAGCCGCGCGCTGCAAGGGCATCCGCCGGAGACCTATGCCGCGGCAAAAGCCTCGATCCGCGAGACGCTCGCGCCGTTCCTGAAGGGTCAGAGCGTGGCGCTCCAGGGCGCGATCTGGATCGTGACGGCGAAGGCGGCGTAGGCGTCGCTCTGTCCCCATCATTGCGAGCGCAGCGAAGCAATCCAGACCGTTCTCCGCGGAGGCAGTCTGGATTGCTTCGTCGCTTCGCTCCTCGCAATGACGATGGGGACGCAGCAACGCAACTACCTCACACCACGTCATCCGGCGCCAGCGCGCAGCCATTGTCCGGATGCGTCTCGATCTGAAGCGTGGTGTGGCCGATGCGGTGGGAGCGCTTCAGCATCTGCGCCGTCTCCATCAGGAAGGCATCGCCGGCGCCGGTGGGCATGACGAGGTGGCAGGTCAGCGCCGTCTCGGTGGTCGAGATCGGCCAGACGTGGAGATCGTGGATCGCAGTGACGCCGGGCCGCTCCAGCAGAAGGATCTTGATCGCGGCAATGTCGGTGCCCCTGGGCGCCGCCGCCATCGACATGTCGATGGAGCCACGGAGCAGGCTGGTGGTGCTCCAGAGGATGGTGGCGCAGATGACGAGGCTGGTGACGGGATCGAGCCAGAGCCAGCCGGTCCAGATGATCAGCGCCGCCGAGATGACGACGCCGAGCGAGACCGCGGCGTCGGCCGCCATGTGCAGATAGGCGCCTTCGATGTTGATGTCGTCCTTGCGACCGCGCGCGAACAACATGGCGGTAAAACCGTTGATGAGGATGCCGATGCCGGCGACCACCATCACGGTGATGCCGGCGACCGGCTCCGGCTCCCGCAGGCGCAAAATCGCTTCCCAGCCGATCGCGCCGGTTGCGACCAGCAGGAACACCGCGTTCGCCAGCGCCGCCAGGATGGTGGAGGCGCGCAGGCCATAGGTGAAGCGGCCGCTGGGCGCGCGCCGCGCCGCGATCGACGCGCACCAGGCCACGACCAGGCCGAGCACGTCGCTAAGATTATGGCCGGCATCCGCAAGCAGAGCCGTGGAGTTGCCGATATAGCCGTAGACGGCCTCCGCCGCGACCAGCGCGGTGTTGAGTGAGATGCCGATTGCGAACGCCTTGCCGAAACTGGCGGGCGCATGGGCATGGGCGTGGCCACCATGATCGTGATCATGGCCGTGGCTATGATCATCGTGATGATGGCCGTGATGGTCGTGGCTGCCCACCTCTATCGCTCCCTGGACGCTGCCAAATCAGGCGCCATTGTAGGCGTTTCGGCAGCCCCGTCACGGCGGAACAGCACGTAGAGCGCCGGCAGCACCAGCAGCGTCAGCACGGTTGAGGAGATGATACCGCCGATCACCACAGTCGCGAGCGGCCGCTGCACCTCGGCGCCGGCCCCGGTGGCAAGAGCCATCGGCACGAAGCCGAGGGACGCGACCAGCGCCGTCATCAGCACCGGACGCAGGCGTGTCAGCGCGCCCTCGCGCACCGCGTCGGTAACGGGTTGGCCCTCGCTGCGCAGCCGCTCGATGAAGGCGATGATGACGAGCCCGTTGAGGACAGCGACGCCCGACAGTGCGATGAAGCCGACGCCGGCGCTGATGGACAGCGGAATACCGCGCAGCAGCAGCGCCATGACGCCGCCGGTCAGTGCCAGCGGCACGCCGGAGAACACGAGCGCCGCATCAGCCGCCGATCCCATGCCCATGAACAGCAGCAGGAAGACCAGCAGCAGCGCCAACGGCACCACGAGCGTCAGCCGCTTGGTGGCGGAGACCAATTGCTCGAACTGTCCGCCCCAGCCGATCCAGTAGCCCGGCGGCAGCTTGACCTTCTCCGCGACGGCTGCCTCGGCCTCGGTGACGAAGGAGCCGAGATCGCGCGCGCGGACATTGGCGGTGACCACAATGCGCCGCTTGCCGTTCTCGCGGCTGATCTGGTTCGGGCCAGGCGTCGCTTCGACGGTTGCGACCGACGACAGCGGCACATAGCGCATCTGGGCAAGGGGAGGGGCGGGCAATGCGGTCCGGATTGGCGCGCCGATTGCTGCTTCCTCACCCGGCGGCAGCGGGATCGGGATCGCCCGGATGACCTCGAGATCGCCGCGCAGATGTTCCGGCAGGCGCACGACGATGTCGAAGCGGCGGTCGCCCTCGAACAGCTTGCCGGCCGACTTGCCGCCGACCGCGATCTCGACGATGCCCTGCACCTCGCTGATGCTGAGCCCATACCGGGCGAGCGCCTGGCGGTCGAGGCGGACGGTGAGGATCGGCAGGCCCGAGACCTGCTCGATCTTGACGTCGCTGGCGCCGCGGATGCCGCGGATCGCGGCTTCGACCTGTTTTGCCGCGCCTTGCAGGATCTCGAGGTCGTCGCCGAAGATCTTGACGCCGACGTCGCTTCGCACGCCGGAGATCAACTCGTTGACGCGGAACTGGATCGGCTGGGAGATCTCATAGGCGCTGCCGGGGATGTCGTCAGCGGCACGGGCGATGGCCTCGATCACCTCGGCCTTGGAGCTGCCAGGGTCGGGCCATCCGGCGCGCGGCTTCAGCATGATGTAGCCGTCGGTCTGTGCCGGCGACATCGGGTCGGTTGCGATCTCGGCGGTGCCGATGCGGGTGAAGAACTCCTTCACCTCCGGAATCTGCTTGACGCGCTTTTCCAGCGCCTTTTGCAGGTCCAGCGACTGGGTCAGGCTGGTGCCGGGAATCCGGATCGAGGCCAGCGCGACGTCGCCTTCGTCCAGGCTCGGGATGAACTCGCCGCCCATGCGCGCGGCGGCAACGCAGCTTGCGACCACGATGATGGCGGCCATGATTGCGACGCCGAGGCGATGGTCGATCGCCAGCCGGAGCACGGGGAGATAGGCGCGCTTCGCCAGCCGCATGAACAGGTTTTCGTGTTCGGACACCTTGCCGGTGACGAAGATGGCAACCGCCGCCGGCACGAAGGTGATGGAGAACAGCACCGCGGCACCCAGCGCCATCAGCACCGTCAGGGCCATCGGCGTGAACATCTTGCCCTCGACGCCGGTCAGCGTCAGCACCGGCAGGTAGACCACTGCGATGATCAGCGTTCCGAACAGGCTCGGCTTGATCACCTCGCTCGACCCACTCCGGATCGCGCGCAGCCGTTCGGAGATCGTGAGCAGGCCGCCTTTCTCGCGCTGGACCTCGGCCAGCATGCGCAGGCAGTTCTCGACGATGATCACGGCGCCGTCGACGATGATGCCGAAATCGATTGCACCCAGGCTCATCAGGTTCGCGCTGACCTTGGTCTCGACCATGCCGGTGACCGTCATGGCCATGGACAGCGGAATGACGCAAGCCACCACCAGCGCGGCGCGGATGTTGCCGAGGATCAGGAACAGCACGGCCACGACCAGGGCCGCGCCTTCCAGCAGATTGCTCTCGACGGTGCGGATGGTGGCTTCGACCAGATCGGTGCGGTCGTAGACGGTCCGCGTCACGACGCCGTCGGGCAGCGATTTGGCGATATCCTCCAGCCGGGCCGCGACACGGCGCGCCACGGTGCGGCTGTTCTCGCCGATCAAAAGCATGGCGGTGCCGAGCACGGTTTCCTCGCCATCGCGCGTTGCGGCTCCCGTGCGCAAATCGCGGCCTTCGGTGACGGTCGCGATATCCCTGATCCTGACGGGATTGCCGCCGCGCGAGCCGATGACGATGTCCCTGATTTCGCCGACATTGCCGACCTGGCCCGGCGAGCGAACCAGATATTGCTCGCCGTTGCGCTCGATATAGCCGGCGCCGACATCGGCATTGTTGGCGGCGAGCGCCGTCATGACGTCGCGAAAGCCGAGCCGGTAGGCCATCAGCTTGCCGGGATCGGGGAGCACATGGAATTGCCGCTCGAAGCCGCCGATGGTGTTGACCTCGATCACCCCCGGCACGTTGCGAAGCTGCGGCTTGATGATCCAGTCCTGCACGGTGCGCAAGTCGGTCAGCGAATAGTCGTGGCCGCCTTGCGTCTTCGCGCCCGCCTTGGCCTCGACGGTGTACATGAAGATTTCGCCGAGCCCGGTCGAGACCGGTCCCATCGCGACCTCGACGCCGGCCGGAAGCTGGTCCTTCACCTGCTGGATCCGTTCGCCGACGAGCTGGCGGGCAAAATAGATGTCGGTGCCGTCCTTGAAGACGACGGTCACCTGACTCAGGCCGTAGCGCGACAGCGAGCGCGTGTAGTCGAGCTTGGGCAGCCCGCCCATCGCGGTCTCGACCGGGAAGGTGATGCGCTGCTCGGTTTCCAGCGGCGAATAGCCGGGGGCGCGGGTGTTGATCTGGACCTGGACGTTGGTGATGTCAGGCACGGCGTCGATCGGAAGGCGTTGGAAATTCCACGCTCCGAAAGCGACGGCGCCGAGCGCGAGCAGCAGGACCAGCCAGCGCTGCTGCAGCGAGACCGCGATGAGACGCTCAATCATGCTCGGCCTCGCCCTTGCCCATCTCCGCCTTCACGACGAAGCTGTTTTCCGCGACGTAATGCTCGCCGGCCGATAGACCGGCCTTGATCTCGACATGGCGCGGGTCGGAATCGCCAAGCTCCACCGGGCGCGCCTCGATCTTGTCGCCGTCCTCACGAACGAACACGATAGTCCTGTTCTCCAGCGTCTGGATCGCGCTTTTGCGCACCGCGACCGCGACGTTGCGGGCGGCGAGGATCAGCCGTGCCGTGACAAACAGGCCGGGACGCAAGCGCCCGTCCCGATTTGGCAGCACCACGCGCGCCAGCGCCGTCTGGGTCTCGCTCGAGCCGATCGGGGCCATGTAGGCGATCGTGCCCTTGATCTCGCCGCGGCCGTCGTCGGGATCGATCAGCACCTCGTCGTTGAGACGAACGCGCCGCAGATCCTGGCGATAGATCGACAGATCGACCCAGATAGTGGAGAGGTCGGCGACGACGAAGGCGGGCTTCTGCTCGGAGGCGTATTCGCCGAGCGAAATCTGCCGCTCGATGACGGTGCCGGCAAGCGGCGCCTTGAGCTCGTAGACGGTGAGACTCTGGTTGCTCTCGATCGCGGCGAGCAGATCGTCCTTGCCGACCTCGTCGCCGATGCGCTTCTGGATCGATTTGGCAACGCCGGGAAAGCGCGGCGTCACCTGCACCACGGCTTCCTGGTTGGCGCGCAGGATGCCGTTGAAGGCGAGCGTGTCGGTCAGCGTGACGCTCCCGGCTTCCGCCAGCGTCACGCCGGCGGCGGCAAGCTTGACGTCGGAGATGCGGATCCGGTCGGCACCGTGCTCGTCCTGCTCGACATGGTCGTTCGGCTTCTCCGGCTTCTTGTCCGCGGCGTGTTCGGCATGCTCGACCCTGGCCGGGCCGAGCAGGGAATAGCCGTAAGCGCCAAGTGCGACGCCAAGTGCGGCGGCAACGAATGCGACGAGGATGGTGGAGGACGTCTTCATCGTGCGCTCTCCCGCGCCAGCGTAAAGGGATTGCCGACGAGCCCTTCGATGGTCGCCACCCCCGCGTGGAAATTCTGCAGCGCCTCCTGCTCGCGCAGCCGCGCCTGGGTGACGCTGGCCTGGGCATCGAGCACTTCGAGCAGGCTGAAGCGGCCCTGGCCGTAGCCTTGCGCGATGGCGTCCGAGGCTTCGGTGGCCTTGGGAATGGCGCTCTCGCGCAGCACCGCGAGCTCGCGCAGCGAGCCCTGCAGCGAGTCGTAGGCGCGGCCGGCGACCACGATCAGCGTGTTGCGGTTGGCCTCGCGCTCGGCCTTGGTCTTGGCGAGGCTTTCCTGGGCCGAAAGGATATTGCCCTGGTTCTGGTCGAACACGGGGATCGGCACCGAGACGGTGAGGCGCGCCGCGTCGTCATTGGTCTCGTTGAAATGGCGCCAGCCGGCGGCGATCCGCACGTCGGGATAGGGCCTTAGCCGCGCCAGCAACAGCTCGGCGTTGCGCTGGGCATAGATCGCGGTCCAGCGCACCAGCTGCGGATTGGCATCGATCGCGGCGACGACCGACTGGAACGTCGGCGGCCGGCCCATGGTGTCGAGCCGTCCGGAGACCTCGCCGAATTTCGGTGCCGCGTCGCCCATCAAGACCGCAAGCTCGCGCCGGGCGCTGGCCAGCGTCGCCTTGAAGCGCTCGCGGTCGGCCTTCACCAGTGCGGACGCCACCTCCGCACGGCCGGTCTCGGCCGGCGAGGAGGCGCCGGCCTCGACGCGTCGGCGCAAAAGCGGCGTCAGCCGGTCGATGGCGGTGATCTGCTCGTCGAGGATCTGGATGCGCCGCTGTGCGCCGAGCACGCTGAGGAAGGCGATCGCGGTCTCCGACAGCACCTCCAGCCTGACGGCTTTGCGCTGGATCGCGGCGACCTCGATGCCGGCGACGCCAGCTGCAATCCGCGCGTCGCGCTTGCCGAACAGCTCGAAGGCCTGGCTGATCTGGAGCGTGGTCTCGGCCGATCGTGTGCCGCGATAGATGCCGGACCCGAACGAATTGTCCTGTTCGTAGGTCAGTTCCGGATTGAGAAGCGCACCTGCCTGGATGCGCTGGCCCGTGGCGATGCCGACATCGCGCTCCGCCGCGGTCAGCCGCGGGCTCGCGGCCAGCGCGCGCGAAAGCGCGCTCCGCATCGTCAGAGTCTGGGCGTGAGATGGCGCAAGCGCCGATCCGGCAATCAGACACGCTGCCGCGCACGCCAGGCGCGCGGCCATTCCCCTGAAAAACATGAAACCGACCTGTGAGGATGAACCGAATGGACGCTCGTGGCGCCCGACCAATCCGTTCAGGCCATATGTTTGGGAGGCGGGGAGTCGGTGTCGGGAACAATGCCGGCGAGCCGGGGTGCGCGTTGCGGGCGCGATGCGGACACGAGCCCGATCGATGCGTCCGGTGGCGCCGGCTGCGCCACCGTCACCGAGAAGCAGCCATGGCAATGATGCCCGCCGATGGCCTTGTGGTCGTTGTGATCTCCCGAACCGTCAAGGACGGCGCTGATCTCCGACCCGCCACCGGGCGTGGTGACGTCGATGTCGTGCAGGCCATGCAGCGCTCCCGCGAGCAGGTAGACAACCGCGATCAGCACAGACAGCAGCCCGCGCCAATTGCGCGGCCGACATGATCCTGAGGGCTGGCGGTTCGCGAGCACGATTTCACTCTAGTTGCGGTCTGTGTCCGGCCTAGCATGGGGGCGGGAACAGTGTCGACCCGCAACATTGTTACGTCCCCTGGAACAATTGCCGCAGCGATTGCGAAGATGACAGCGCTTCTCATTGGCGCGTGATCAAGCTCAGCTGAACATCGGCTGCCGCACCACGTGCTGCGTCCGCTATATTGCCAGCCTCGCCGGCTTCGACCGTCACGACGGCGCGACAGCCGGCTTCCATGGCCCGTTCCAGCCATTTGATGGCTTCATCGATCCACTGGTCGTGGTGCTCGGGATCGGCGATCGCCTTTTCCCGGAATGCATCTGCCTGATGTAGGCACGCCGTTCTGCGATCCACGCGGCTCTCCCGATCCGGAGGTTCCGCCCCGATCGCATCCTTGATGATCGGAGAGCCGGCGTCGTTAACATAGGACAGGAACCGCCGCCCAAAGAAAGCCCCAGCCGGGACTGACCGGCTGAGGCTTTCGTGCTCACAAACTTCATCCTTGGGACTTGGACAGATAATCCGCAGCGCGCCGGTTCGTTCCCGCAGGCTCGGTCCAGTTTGGAACGTTCTTTCTTCGTTGTGATTAGCGACGAGGAGAAATTGAGGAGGACGGACCATGGACGGATTGATTTATCTCATCGGCTTGATCGTGGTGGTCATGGCGATCCTGTCGTTCTTCGGCCTGCGCTGAGAGAGCGGCGATGACCATGGAAACTCTCATACGGGAAGACATCGTGGAAGGCGGCGGCGTCGCTGCCGATGAAAGGCGCATCATCCAGTGGAGCTCGGTGATCGCAGGCGCTTTGGCTGCCGGCGCAATGTCGTTCATCCTGGTCGGCTTTGGAGTCGCCGTCGGCCTGGGCGTCAGTTCAGCCTCGCCGACATGGCGCGATGCATCGGCGGCGCTGGCTTTGCTGTCGGGGCTGTATCTGATCATCCAGGCGATTATCAGCTTCGGCTTCGGCGGCTATATCGCCGGCCGGACCACGCGACCAGCCCCGGCGGTCACAACGATCGAAGACGAGGGCGAACGGCGGGACGGGCTGCATGGCCTGATGTCCTGGGCGCTCGCCGTGCTGCTTGGTGCCGCTCTGCTCGCGATGCTCGGCGCAGCTGCGATTGACCGCTCGCCGATGCGCAGTTCGGCGAGCAATACCTCCTCCGCCGAGCCTCTGTTGAGCTACGAGCTGGATAAGCTGTTTCGCACAGCGCGGCGGCCCCCCAACACCGACCTCAGGGAACCTCGTGCCGAAGCGGGACGCATCCTGATGACGTCGTCGAGCCACAGCGGCGTCAGCACCGATGACCGGGCCTACCTCGTGCAGCAGGTGGCCGCGTTGACGGGACTTGCAGCACCCGACTCGGAGCGACGGGTCGACACGCTGATCGCGGATTCAAAGACGGCCATCAATCGGGCGCGGCGTAACTCCATCATCGTCGCCTTCTCCGTTGCGGCAGCAACCCTGATCGGCGCTGCGGTGGCCTGGGCTGCGGCTGTTGCCGGTGGCCGGCATCGCGACGGCGCGCCGCTCCCGAACTGGATGGCGAGCTCCAACCGCTTCCATCGCTCTCCGCGTGCGATGCGGGTGCCGTAACGTGCAGGACGGACGATGGCCGGGAGCGATCCCGGCCATATTGCCTTTTGACGAGAGGCCTAAGCCTTCTCCTCCCAGATCATGGCGAGATGGACGATCGTCTGCACCGCCTTCTCCATGTCCTGCCGGCTGACCCATTCGAGCCGGGAGTGAAATGCGTGCTCGCCGGCGAAGATGTTGGGGCAGGGCAGTCCCATGAAGGACAGGCGGGAGCCGTCGGTGCCGCCGCGGATCGCGGTGCGCATCGGGCGCAGGCCGGCGCGGCGGATCGCTTCGATGGCGTATTCAAGAATGTGCGGGTGGCGATCGATCACCTGCTTCATGTTGCGGTACTGCTCCCGCACCTTGAATGTGTAAGTCGAGCGCGGAAAATCCTTCATCACGTCCTTGACGATGTTCTCGAGCAGGATCTCCTTCTCCTTCAGCCCTTCCTCGGTGAAGTCGCGCACAATGAAGGAGAGCGTAGCCTGCTCCAGCGCACCCTCGATCCCGATCGGATGCAGAAAACCCTGCTTGCCTGATGTCGTCTCGGGCGAGCAGCCTTCCCGGGGCAGGCGCTCGACGATGGCGGCGGCGATCTTGATGGCGTGCTCCATCTTTCCCTTGGCATAGCCGGGATGGGCGCTGACGCCGTTGATGGTGATGGTGGCGCCGTCCGCCGAGAAGGTCTCGTCCTCGACGCTACCCGCGCTCTCGCCGTCCATGGTGTAGCCGAAATCAGCGCCGAGCTTCTTGATGTCGACATTGTCGACGCCGCGGCCGATCTCCTCGTCCGGCGTGAACAGGATCTTGATGGTGCCGTGCTTCACTTGCGGGTTGTTGATGAAGAAATGCGCGGCATCCATGATCTCAGCCACGCCGGCCTTGTTGTCGGCACCGAGCAGCGTGGTGCCGTCGGTGGTGATGATGTCGTTGCCGATCTGGTTCTTCAGCGCCGGATGCTCGGCGAAGCGGATCACCTGGCTGGTATCGCCCGGCAGCGTGATGTCGCCGCCGCGATAGTTCTTCACCATCTGCGGCTTGACGTCGTTGCCGGTGACGTCGGGCGAAGTGTCCATGTGCGAGCAGAAGCAGATCACGGGCACCTTCTTGGTCGTGTTCGCCGGGATCGTTCCATAGACGTAGCCGTAATCATCGAGATGAGCGTCCTCGACGCCCATCTCCCTGAGCTCGGCGGCGAGCACATGGCCGAGATCTTTCTGTTTCTCGGTCGATGGCGAGGCCGGGGATTCCGGATCGGATTGGGTGTCGATGGTGACGTAGCGCAGGAAGCGCTCGGTCACGGTATGCGAAAAGGTGAGGGAGGACATTTCTGGTCAAACCGCCGGGTCAGGGGAGAGAGGCGGTATACCAGAAAAGCAGGGTGCGGTGAGGCCGGAGGAGGCTGATCAGGCTTAACGAAACGTGAGTGGTCAGATCGCCTCTTTCAGTTCCTTGACGGGGCGGAAGGTGACCTTCTTGCTGGCTTTGATGTGGATGGGCTCGCCGGTGGCGGGATTGCGGCCGGTGCGGGCGGCGCGCTTGCGGACCTGGAGGATGCCAAGGCCGACGATGCGGACGCGGTCGCCCTTCTTCAGGTGCTTGGTGATGAGTTCGACCATGTCGGTCAGAACGGCCTCGGCGCGCTTCTTCGACAGGTCCTGGCTCTCCGCAATGTCGGCGGCGAGGTGCTTGAGCGTGATGGTGGCGGGCGCGGCAGGCTTCTTCGTGGAATCCTTCTTAGCCATATCTGGCCTCCTCAATCACAGGGGCCCCGGAAAAGGCGGTAAAGGGTGGGGATCCCTCCAAGTCCTGCAAGGCCTAGACGATTCGGGCTTCGGCTGACTATGGCGCAAGTTCTCGACGGATGCCGGCGATCGCCGTCACAGCCGCGAAAGGCGTGTAGAAGTTTGTTCTAAGGCTATGAAGGAATTGCCAAAATGGCGCGAGAGACGGGGCTCGAACCCGCGACCTCCGGCGTGACAGGCCGGCGCTCTAACCAACTGAGCTACTCCCGCGTGGTTCGCTGACAGCGCGCGGAACGAGGGGGGACTTAAAGGCGGGGCTGGGTGAAGTCAAGGATGTTGCGCTTCACCGGCAGGTCTCGGCTAAGCATTGCTCTGGAAAACGAAAAAGGCCGCCAGGCGGCGGCCTCTGTCAGCCCCGAGCGGGGCGGTGTCAGCGGATCTCCGACATCCCTGCGCTCGTCACCACCACCGGCTTCCCGGCCTTGATCACATGGGCGGACTGGGCGGTCTGGCTGTAATCGGCATTGGTGCGGGCTGCGATCCCGAAGCCGGCCACTGTAATTCCGGCAACCAGCGCCACCACCACGATCTTCAGGTGGGTCGCACGATCAGCAGAGTGGATAGAGTGGTTCATCTGAGCCTCCCGACGGGCTTTGCCGCCGTCTATGGCTCGTCTTGTAAAGACCGTCTGTTTCCGGATGGTTTCGCGGGTTCCGCAAAATGGTTTCATTAATGCGCCCGGTTGGTTTCGCCGGGCTTGCGGCCTGTACCGGCGTCAGGCGGCCGCCCGGCCGATATCGTCCCGGATCGAGCGCGCCGCCCAGACGAACAGGAGTGCCCCCAGCGTGGTCGTGACCGCCGCCGAGAGCAGGGAATAGCGCACCGCGTCGGCGCCGTAAGCGCCCTTCAGGGCATCGTTGACCACGCCCACGGCGAGCGGGCCGAGGCCCTGGCCGAAGCAGGTGGCAGTGAGCGCGATCAGGGCGGAGGCCAGCGCCCGCATGCTCGGCTTGGCGACCGTCTGCGCGATCGCGAAGATCGGTCCGAGATGGAAGCCGACCAGGAACGAGGTCAGCGCCAGCGTGGCCACCATCAGCGCAAAGTCCTGCGTCAGCATGCACAGCGCGAACACCGGGCCGGCAAGGCCCGAGGTGATGGCGGGCGCCCACAGCTTCCAGCGGTCGTCGCGGCGGCTGATCTGCGCCACCACGAAGCCGCCGAGCAGGGTGCCGGCCATGCCGGCGAGCCCCTTGAAGGTGCCGGCATAGGTGCCGATCTCGGCGCTCGACAGATGGTGCACGCGCGCCAGGAACGGCGGGATCCACGCCGCGGTCGCATAGTTCGTGTAAGTCGTGAGACAGAAGCCGATCAGCACGATGATGAAGCTTCGCTGCGAGGCCAGGAAGCGCAGCGTCGGCCCGAGCGGCTCGGGCACGAAATTCTCCTGCATGGCGCCGCGCTTCGGCTCGGAGATCGTCAGCCACAGGACAATAGCAAGCAGGATGCCGGGCAGGCCCGCAACGTAGAACGCCATCCGCCAGCCATAGTGCTGGTTGACGTACCCGCCCACGAAATAGCCGAGGAATACGCCGAGATAGGTGCCGACGGCGTAGATGCCGAGCGCGCGCGGACGCTCGTTCTTGGCGAAGAGGTCGGCGACGATCGATTGCGAGGCGGGCGAGCCTGCGGATTCGCCGATGCCGACGCCGATCCTCGCCAGCGCCAGCGAAGTGACGCTCGAAGCGGCGCCGCACAATGCCGTCATCGCGCTCCAGAACGCGAAGGCGGCGGCGACGATGTTGCGCCGGTTGAGCCGGTCGGCGACGCGCGCGATGGGGATGCCGAGCAGGGAGTAGAACAGCACGAAGCCGAAGCCCGCGAGCAGGCCCATCATGGTATCGCTGAGCTGAAACTCCTTCTTGATCGGCTCGATCAGCACGTTGAAGATCGTGCGGTCGAGGAAGTTCAGCGCGTAGATGATCGTGAGCAGGCCTAGCACGTAATAGCGCCGCGCCGAGGGTTTTGCCGTCGCGGCCGTTTGCACCGACATTTGTGACGTCACATCGACCATCGCTTCCCCCAATTAGTCTTTGTTATCGTTGTCGGTCCAGCCCTGATTGGGGCTGGCAGGTCAGCCTTCGCGGATGTAATTCCCCGCTTCGAATTCGACGGGAGGCGCGCTTGCATCGAACGAGATTCCGATCGGATCGCGGCCTGCTTCCATCGCCTCGAGCTGGTCGCTCAGCATGCGTCGGATCATGAGGATGCCGCGGTCGCTCTGGCCGAAATGCTCCTCGGAATGGATGGTCTGCGGTCCTTGGCCGACCTGGGCTTCGTAATCGCCCGGAAATCGCTGATGTTCTTCTTCGGTCATGTCCCACCAGAATTTGCCGTTGAATTTCGAGCGCATGCGACCGATGTCGCCGGCGTTCTTGACGCGGCCGGCGACGTAGATGCGGAACGAGGTGTCGTCGATCGGCAGCGTCCAGCCGATCGACTCGACGCGGGCGAATTGCGCCACGCGCGGGTTTGGCACAACGCGCAAGGTGGGGAGCGCCGCCTCGGTGACGCGGTAAAACACCTTGCCGTCATCCTGCTTGCGGATCGAGCGCACGGCGATCCCGCGCGGCGTCTTGTCGAACGTCACCTCCGGCATCGATGCCATCATGTTGGTGAATTGCGGACCCGAGAACGAGCCGTGCAGCACCGGCACGTGGTAGGGATCGACCACGTTCTCGAAATGCTGGAGCCAGTTGCAGGGGATGATCGCGGGACCACCGCCGCCGATCGAGGAATCGTCGGCGTCGACGAACTCGCCGTCGTCCATGGTCTCCAGGCACTCATAGGCCGGCAGCACCGGGCGTTTCTCGGCCGGGCCCAGATAGGCGAAGATGAGCCCGTAGCGCTCCTCGACGGGATACCAGGGCTGGCGCACCTTGTCCTTGAACTGGCCGCCATCGGGCTCGCAGGGCTGCTCCAGGCAATGGCCCTCGGTGTCGAACTTCCAGCCGTGATAACAGCAGCGGATGCCGTCCTCCTCGACCTTGCCATAATAGAGCGTGGTGCCGCGGTGGCAGCAGCGGGCGTGCAGCAGGCCGGCGCGGCCGTGCTTGTCGCGGAACAGCACTAGATCCTCGCCGAGCGCGCGGACCTTCTTCGGAGTGTCGGTTGCGTCTCTGATGAGCCCGACCGGATGCCAGTAGCGGCGGAGCAGTTCGCCCATCGGCGTGCCGCGCATGACCGACGTGAGCTCGGTGCGGGTGTGCGCCGGCTTCATCGCATAGGCCGTGCCGAGATCGCGATCCCGCTGCGTGATGGTCATGCTGGTCCTCCCGCAATCGGCCGTACCGGCCGGGCTTTTTTGATGCTTTGTACCAAGTGAAGATTAGATCGATGACAATGTCAACGATTTCCAAATGCCTCTTAATCGCATTCGGATCAGGCTGGGGAGGTCGCGCTACCAAGACTTGGCACGCCGCGGCTTTCTTGGCAGAGGTGGACCATGAGCCAGACATCAGGCAGGGACGGGCGCACATCGTCCGATGCGGACGAAAGTCAGTCGCTGGCGCCGATCACCGTCATGCTGTCGTCGCGGCTGATGGTGCTGGCCAATTTGCTCAAGCGCGGCGCCATCCTGCGCTACAAGCGTCTCGCCGGATTGTCATCGGTCGAGTTCGGCCTGGTCGCCTCGCTTGGCCGGCGGCCGCCGATGAGCGTGGCGCGGCTCGCGGAAGCCGTCGGCCAGGACAAGGGGCAGATCAGCCGCGCGCTTGCGGAACTCGTGTCGCGCAAGCTGATCGCGAAATCGGCGAACCCGAAGGACAGCCGCGAGGTGCTGGTCTCGCTGACCGCAACGGGCCTCGCGGCGCATGATGCGATCGTCGCCGGTGCGCAGGAGCGCAATCGGCGTTTGCGCGAACATTTGAGCGAAGCCGAGTTCGAGACGCTGCTGCAGCAGGTCGATCAATTGACGGCAATCGCCGCCGAGATGCTCGAGAGCGAGAAGATTTCGCGCTGACGTTTCGGCGATCCGGGAACATGTTGGATCGCTTCCAAGACCCTTTCCAAGACTCTTTCTAAGACTCCTTCTAAGAGGCTTTCAATTAGGGAATTCGCGCGCGCTGCCCTAAGCGTCACCGCAAGCGCATGCCGTCATGGGCCGACAGCATGTGCCATCAGAACACGCAGTTTTGGGGTTGCGCGTGAACAGTCTTGGAATGCTGCGATCGGCCATGTTGGCGACCGCATCCGCTTGGGTTTTGCTGCCGCAGGCATCGCTTGCACAATCTCCTGCGCAGATGATTGGCGCGCAGAACATTCCGTCGGTGACCGTCGCCGCGCCGGAAGCGCGCCGACGAGCCATCTCCGTGCAGCGCCGTGCGCCGCGATCGTCCCAGCAGACCGCCAACCGAAACAGGCCGCAGCCGCCGCGCAATGTCGGTTTCGTCGAGACCCCGCTCGGCCCGGTGCACGGCTACGTCGCCGGCCGCAGCTCGTCCGGCACCAAGACCAACACGCCGATCATGGAGACGCCGCAGGCGGTGTCGGTGATCGGCGCGGAGCAGATTCGCGACCAGAAGGCGAACAAGCTCGACGAGGTCCTGCGCTATACTGCTGGAGTCCGCGCCGGGACCTTCGGCGCGGACACGCGCAACGACTGGTGGCTGATCCGCGGCTTTAAGTCCGACGACGTCGGACTGTTTCTCGACGGCATGCAGCTGTTCTACACCTCCTATGCGAGCTGGAAGCTCCAGACGCCCAACATGGAGCGCGTCGAGGTGCTGCGCGGTCCATCGGCCGTGCTCTATGGCGGATCGAGCCCGAGCGGCATCGTCAACGTCATCAGCAAGATGCCGCCGGCGGAGCCCGTCCGTTTCATCGAGACCGGCGTCAACAATTTCGGCAACGCCTATGTCGGCTTCGATGTTGGCGGTCCGGTCGCAACGAGCCACGAGAACGGCAAGCTGTTCTACCGCGTCGTCGGTCAGGTCCAGAACGGCCCCACGCAGGTCAATTTCACGCCGGACAACAACTACTTCATCGCGCCGTCGGTGACCTGGAAGCCGGACGCCGACACGAGGTTCACGGTACTGGCTTCAGCTTCCCGGCAGGAAACCCGTGGCATCAACTTCCTGCCCTATGAGGGCACGGTGATCAACGCTCGGTTCGGCAAGATCCCGACCAGCTTTTTCGCTGGCGATCCCAGCGTCGACAAGTTCACGCGCGAGCAGGAGATGCTGGGCTATCAGTTCGAGCGCAATCTCGCCGACGATTTGACGTTCCGGCAGAATGCGCGCTTTGCCCATGTCGATGTGACCTATCGCGGCTATGTCGGCAATAATTGGGCTGACATCAACACGGCCAGTCTCGGTCGCTATAATTGGTATGCGAAGAACACCGCCAACCAGGCCAATCTCGACAATCAGCTGGAGTACCGCTTCAACACCGGCGCGGTGCGGCATACGATGCTGTTCGGGGTCGATTTGAAGGGCTACCAGATCGACGATTATCAGGCTTTCAACTTCGGCACCGTCCCTTCGATCAACGTCTTCAATCCCGCCTACGGGTTTGACATTCCGTTGACGGGCGCACCGTTCCGCAACTTCCAGATCACGCAGAAGCAGGCCGGCACCTATCTTCAGGACCAGATGAAGCTCGGCAACTTCACGCTGGTGCTGAGCGGCCGCAACGATTGGGTCGAGACGACGCAGGCTGCCCGTGATACCGGCGCCACGCTTGCCAGCCGCGACGACAGCAGGTTCAGCGGGCGCGCCGGGCTGATCTACAATTTCGACAACGGCATCGCGCCCTATGTGTCCTACGCCACGAGCTACAATCCGATCATCGGCCTCAACGCGCAAAACCAGCTGTTCCTGCCGGAGACCGGCCAACAGACGGAAATCGGCGTGAAGGTCGCGCCGCGGGGATTTGACGGCTACTTCACCGCTTCGGTGTTCGACTTGAAACGTCAGCATGTGGCAACGACCGATCCTGTCGTCACGACCTTGCAGAACCAGACCGGCGAGGTGACCTCGCGCGGCATCGAGCTCGAAGCGGTGGCGAACGCCACGCGTGAGCTGAAGCTGATCGGCTCGTTCACGGCCTACCATTTGTTCAACAGCAGGGATCTGGACCCGTCTTTGGTCGGCAAGACCCCGACCAACACGCCTGAGCTCCTGGTGTCCGGCTGGGCGGACTACACCTTCAAGGACGGGCCACTCGCGGGGTTCGGCTTCGGCGGCGGTCTCCGCTATATCGGTTCGTCGTGGGCGGATACCGCCAATACCCTCGAGGTTCCCGCGGTCGTGCTCGGCGATCTCGCGTTCCACTATGAATGGCAGAACTGGCGCACCGCGCTGAACGTGATCAACCTGACCGACAAGATCTACGTCGCGAGCTGCGCGGCGGCGTCATCCTGCTTCTACGGCGACCGCCGGCGCGTCACCGCCAGCGTCTCCTACAAATGGTGAGGCAAATGACGAGAACAGGCGAGGGAAGGCCATCGTGAGAGCCTGACCGGCCCGTCGCCGGCTTCCACCACGAGATCGATGAGCTCGCGGGCCATGCCCCCCGGCCCGAAGCTCATGCGAGTGCGGCGCGCGACGACCCAGCCATGTCGCCGCCGCGCTCGCCACCCATTTTCCGCTGCGGCGAAGTGGGCGCCTCCTGCCCGACACATTCGCCAGACGAGCCCAGGTCCGATCGTGATGCATGGCTCCCGGGTCGCTCGCCCGATAATGGGCGCGCTTGGCCTCGTTATAATCTGGACTTTGCAGCGTCGCGGCCTAGATAAAGTGAGCCTTCCCAACCACGGACGTCACGGCCCAGCGCGTGTGGACTGATCGGGGCGCCCTTGCTGGGGCTGTCGATCTGCTCCATACCAGCCGCGGGGTGATTCCGGGATTTCCACCGTTCTGAGGGCGACAAAGGGCCTAAAAAGAGCGTGTCTTGCGCCCATTGGTGCACTGCGCTAAGGCTCAGAACAATTCCAAACTGGACGAATCCGTGGCTGTCCCGAGGCTGCGGGAAAAAGGGCTCGTCAATGAGCGGCATTCTGCAGAACTATCTTCCACTCGTCGTCTTCATAGGGGTAGCGGGCCTCATTGGCCTGGTGCTGCTGATCGCGCCGTTCATCGTGGCGTTCCAGCAGCCGGACCCGGAAAAGCTGTCGGCGTATGAGTGCGGTTTCAACGCCTTCGACGACGCCCGCATGAAGTTCGACGTCCGCTTCTATCTCGTCGCCATCCTCTTCATCATCTTCGACCTCGAGGTGGCGTTCCTGTTTCCCTGGGCGGTGGCGTTCGGCAAGCTTGGCGCGACCGGCTTCTGGTCCATGGTGGTGTTCCTCGCCGTGCTGACGGTCGGGTTCGCCTATGAATGGAAGAAAGGCGCACTGGAATGGGATTGACCCCTACGTCGTCCGCCGGTCCGGTTCTCGCGCCGGCCCCCAAGGGCATCCTGGACCCGTCGACCGGCAAGCCGGTCGGGGCCAATGATCCGTTCTTCCTCGAGGTCAATTCGGAACTGTCCGACAAGGGCTTCTTCGTGGCCGCGACCGACGACCTCATCACCTGGGCGCGCACCGGCTCGCTGATGTGGATGACCTTCGGTCTCGCCTGCTGCGCGGTCGAGATGATGCAGGTCTCGATGCCGCGCTACGACGTCGAGCGCTTCGGCTTCGCGCCGCGCGCTTCACCGCGTCAGTCGGACGTGATGATCGTCGCGGGGACCCTGACCAACAAGATGGCGCCTGCGTTGCGCAAGGTCTACGACCAGATGCCCGAGCCGCGCTACGTCATCTCGATGGGCTCCTGCGCCAACGGCGGCGGCTATTATCACTATTCCTACTCGGTCGTGCGCGGTTGCGACCGCATCGTGCCGATCGACATCTATGTGCCGGGCTGCCCGCCCACGGCGGAAGCGCTGCTCTACGGCGTGCTGCTGCTGCAGAAGAAGATCCGCCGCACCGGCACAATCGAACGCTAAGGTTTTACGTCATGGACGACGCCAAGCTCGACGCCCTGGGGCAGACGATCGTTAGCGCCCTTCCGGGCGCCGCCATCGGTCATTCGGTGGCCTTCAACCAACTCACGGTGGATGTCGAGGTCAGCAAAATCGTCGAGGTGGTCAAGTACCTCCGCGACGACCCGAGCTGCCGCTTCATCAACTTCACCGACATCACGGCCGCGGATTATCCGTCGCGCGAAAAACGCTTCGACGTGATCTATCACTTCCTGTCACCGACCTTGAACGCGCGGATCCGGCTCAAGGCCCAGGCGGACGAGACCACGCAGGTGCCGTCGCTGATCGAGGTGTTTCCCGGCGCCGACTGGTTCGAGCGCGAGGCCTATGACCTCTATGGCGTGATCTTCGTCGGTCATCCCGACATGCGCCGCCTCCTGACCGATTACGGCTTCGAGGGTCATCCGCTGCGCAAGGATTTCCCGACCACCGGCTTCCTCGAGGTCCGCTACGACGACCAGGAGAAGCGGGTGGTGTACGAGCCGGTCAGGCTCAACCAGGAATTCCGCAAGTTCGACTTTTTGTCCCCGTGGGAGGGCGCCGACTATCCGGTCCTTCCGGGCGATGAAAAAGCGGGGCCGAAGGTCTGATCATGAACGAGCAACCCGAACAGCTTCGCAACTTTACGATCAACTTCGGACCGCAGCATCCGGCTGCGCACGGCGTGCTGCGCCTGGTGCTGGAGCTTGACGGCGAAGTCGTCGCCCGCGTCGATCCGCATATCGGTCTGCTGCATCGCGGCACCGAAAAGCTGATCGAGCAGAAGACCTATCTGCAGGCGATCCCTTATTTCGACCGCCTCGACTACGTCGCGCCGATGAACCAGGAGCACGCCTTCTGCATGGCTGCAGAAAAGCTGCTCGGCATCGAGGTGCCGCGCCGCGCGCAGCTGATCCGCGTGCTCTATTGCGAGATCGGCCGCATCCTGTCGCATTTGCTCAACGTCACCACGCAGGCGATGGACGTCGGCGCGCTGACCCCGCCGCTGTGGGGCTTTGAAGAGCGCGAAAAGCTGATGGTGTTCTACGAGCGCGCCTCCGGCAGTCGCATGCACGCAGCCTATTTCCGCGTCGGCGGCGTGCATCAGGACCTGCCGCAGAAGCTGGTCGACGACATCGACGCCTGGTGCGATCCGTTCCTGAAAGTGGTCGAAGATCTCGACCGGCTGCTCACCGCCAACCGCATCTTCAAGCAGCGCAACGTCGACATCGGCGTCGTGTCGCTGAAGGAAGCTTGGGAGTGGGGCTTCTCGGGCGTGATGGTGCGCGGCTCGGGCGCGGCGTGGGATCTGCGCAAGTCGCAGCCCTATGAATGCTACGCCGAGATGGATTTCGATATCCCGATCGGCAAGAACGGCGACTGCTATGACCGCTATCTGATCCGCATGGAAGAGATGCGCCAGTCCGTGCGCATCATGAAGCAGTGCATCCAGAAGCTGAACGCGGCCGACGGGAAGGGTCCCGTCGTCGTCGAGGACAACAAGGTCGCGCCGCCGCGCCGTGGCGAGATGAAGCGCTCGATGGAAGCGCTGATCCACCACTTCAAGCTCTACACCGAAGGCGTCCACGTGCCCGCCGGCGAGGTCTACGCCGCGGTCGAGGCGCCGAAGGGCGAGTTCGGCGTCTTTCTGATCTCGGACGGCACCAACAAGCCCTACAAGTGCAAGATCCGCGCGCCCGGCTTTGCGCATCTGCAGGCGATGGACCACATCTGCCGCGGTCATCTGCTCGCCGACGTCTCGGCGATCCTCGGCTCGCTCGACATCGTGTTCGGAGAGGTCGATCGGTGATGGCGCAGGCGCCGATCCAGTTTGACCGTGCCTCGGGGGCCCTTGAAGGGGCCAACCTGTGGGAGCGGACGGCTGCCTTGGCGCTGGTGACGGGATCGAAGATCTCGTCGCACTTCTCGCATATGGGCTACATCGCCTGCGCCAATCTGCTGCGCAAGACGCTGCCCGAGCGCAACATCGCGATCAAGCTCAACCCCGACGCCGTGTTCGAATTTCCCTACGGCGACGGCTATTGGAGCAAGCTGCTCAACCGCTCCTACAATTACGAGGACGAGCTGGAGCTGTTGTTCGCCGATTCCATCGACGTCGACTACACGCTGCTCGATTGCGGCGCGAATTACGGCTATTGGTCGGTGCTGGTGTCGAGCAAGCCGTTCGGCTCGCACAAGGCGATCGCGATCGAGCCGTCGGGGCAGAACTATCCGAAGCTTGACAACAACGCCCGCATTAACGCCAGCCGCTTCGAGACCATGAAATGCGCGATCGGCGCGGCCCGTGGCACCGCGCGTCTGTCAGGCACCAAGCACGAGGCCTTCAGCATCGCCGGCGATGCGTCGGCGGGCGGCGAGGACGTGCCGGTCATTGCGCTCGACAATCTGATCGACGACGGCAAGATCGCAGGCACCGGCAAGTACCTGATCAAGCTCGACGTCGAGGGCGTCGAGATCGAGGCGATCAAGGGCGGCGCCCGGCTGCTCCAGGCCGACAGCGTCGTCATGTGCGAGGAGCACGGCAGCGACCGTTCGCACGCGGTTTCGCGCTACATCCTCGAACACACCCCGCTGAAGCTGATCGTCTACGATCCCAGCACCCGACGTATGGAAACGGTGACCGAGCTGTCGATCCTCGACCGCATCAAGGTCTCCACCCACGTCGGCTACAATGTTTTCGGCACCGCAAGCGCATTCTGGCAGGACAGGATCAATGCCCTGAATGCGAAAACAGCGCGCCGCGTGCAGTGAGAGATTGAAGAGATGTCCGTTCGCCGATTAGCATCGAAGGAAGTCCAGCCCGCGAGCTTTGCGTTCACGGAGGAGAACCTCGCGTTCGCCAAGCAGCAGATCGCGAAATATCCGGCCGGACGCCAGGCTTCGGCCGTCATCGCCATCCTCTGGCGGGCGCAGGAGCAGCACGACGGCTGGGTCTCGGAAGCCGCGATCCGCGTCATCGCCGACATGCTCGACATGCCCTATATCCGCGTGCTCGAGGTCGCGACCTTCTACACGATGTTCCAGCTCGCCCCGGTCGGCAAGAAGGCCCACGTCCAGGTCTGCGGCACCACGCCGTGTCGCCTGCGCGGCGCTGAGGATCTGATCCACGTCTGCGAGCACCGCATTCATCACGAGCCCTTCCATCTCTCCAAGGACGGCAATTTCAGCTGGGAAGAGGTGGAGTGCCTCGGTGCCTGCGTGAATGCGCCGATGGTGCTGATCGGCAAGGACACATATGAGGATCTGACGAAGGAAAGCTTCGGCAAGGTGCTCGATGGCTTTGCCTCGGGCAATCCGCCCAAGCCCGGTCCGCAGAACGGCCGCCAGTTCTCGGCGCCGACCGGTGGGCCGACCACGCTGAAGGAAATCACCTGATGCGTGATCTCTCACCGCCAGTTGAAGGGAGCAGTGTTGTGAAGAAGTGGGGCTTCGTCGCAATGCATTCCGCCGTGGCGGCCACATTCATTTTCCTGCTTCAGCGCTTCGCACTGAACGCGTCGCTGGAATCCAGTCTGCTCTGGGCGCTGACCTTCGCCGTCTGCGCCGCCGGGCTTGCCTACAAGCAAGCCAACCGTTGATCGGAAAGCACTGACATGCTCGAGGACAAGGACCGCATCTTCAAGAACCTCTACGGCCTCCACGATTGGGGCCTCGAGGGCGCGCGGCGCCGCGGCGCCTGGGATGGTACGAAGAACATCATCGACAAGGGCCGTGACTGGATCATCAACGAGATGAAGGCGTCGGGGCTGCGCGGCCGCGGTGGCGCCGGCTTCCCGACCGGCCTGAAATGGTCGTTTATGCCGAAGGAGTCGACCGACGGAAGGCCGAGCTATCTCGTCGTCAATGCCGACGAATCCGAGCCCGGCACCTGCAAGGATCGCGAGATCATGCGGCACGATCCGCATCTCCTGATCGAGGGCTGCCTGATCGCGAGCTGCGCGATGAACGCGCATGCCTGCTACATCTATGTCCGCGGCGAGTTCATCCGCGAGCGCGAGCATCTCCAGGCGGCGATCGACCAGGCCTATGAGGCCAAGCTGGTCGGCAAGGACAACGTCAACGGCTGGCCCTTCGACATCTACGTCGCCCACGGCGCCGGCGCCTACATCTGCGGCGAGGAAACCGCGCTGCTCGAGAGCCTCGAAGGCAAGAAGGGCCAGCCGCGCCTGAAGCCGCCGTTCCCGGCCAATGTCGGCCTGTACGGCTGCCCGACCACCGTCAACAATGTCGAGTCGATCGCGGTTGCGCCCGACATCCTGCGCCGTGGCGCGGCATGGTTCGCCGGCATCGGTCGTCCGAACAATGTCGGCACCAAGCTGTTCTGCATCTCCGGCCATGTCGAGCGGCCCTGCAACGTCGAAGAGGCCATGGGCATTCCGTTCCGTGAGCTGATCGAGAAGCATTGCGGCGGCATCCGCGGTGGTTGGGACAACCTCAAGGCCGTGATCCCCGGCGGCTCCTCCGTGCGCATGGTGCCGGCCGAGCAGATCATCGACACGCCGATGGATTTCGACAGCTTGAGCAAGCTGCGCTCGGGTCTCGGCACCGCGGCCGTGATCGTGATGGACAAGTCGACCGATTTGATCCGCGCCATCGCCCGCATCTCCTATTTCTACAAGCATGAGAGCTGCGGCCAGTGCACGCCGTGCCGCGAAGGCACCGGCTGGATGTGGCGCGTCTTGACCCGCATGGCCGAAGGCCGCGCCCACAAGCGCGAGATCGACATGCTGCTGGAAGTCACCAAGCAGGTCGAAGGTCACACCATCTGCGCGCTCGGCGATGCGGCGGCGTGGCCGATCCAGGGCCTGATCGCGCATTTCCGTCACGAGATCGAAGCGCGCATCGACCAATATTCGCACAAGTCCGACATCGACGATATCGGCGTCCGCGATCCCGTGAACATGGTCGCGGCGGAGTAGAGAGAATGACCAAGCTCATCATCGACGGTAAAGAGATCGATGTCCCCGCCGAATACACGCTGCTCCAGGCGTGCGAAGCGGCCGGCGCCGAGATTCCGCGCTTCTGCTATCATGAGCGGCTGTCGATCGCCGGCAATTGCCGGATGTGCCTCGTCGAGGTGAAGGGCGGCCCGAAGCCGGTCGCGAGCTGCGCCTGGGGCGTGCGCGATTGCCGTCCAGGCCCCAAGGGCGAGCCGCCGGAAATCTCCACCCGTTCGCCGATGGTGAAGAAGGCGCGCGAAGGCGTGATGGAATTCCTTCTGATCAACCATCCGCTGGATTGCCCGATCTGCGATCAGGGCGGCGAGTGCGACCTCCAGGACCAGGCGATGGGCTACGGTGTCGACACCAGCCGCTTCGCCGAGAACAAGCGCGCGGTCGAGGACAAATATCTCGGCGCGCTGGTCAAGACCTCGATGAACCGCTGCATCCAGTGCACCCGCTGCGTCCGCTTCTCGGCGGAAGTGGCCGGCGCCCCCGAAATGGGTGCGACCGGCCGCGGCGAGGACATGGAGATCACGACCTATCTCGAGCACGCGCTGACCTCGGAATTGCAAGGCAATCTCGTCGACATCTGCCCGGTCGGCGCGCTGACCTCGAAGCCCTATGCTTTCGCCGCGCGCCCGTGGGAGCTCGGCAAGACCCAGTCGATCGACGTGATGGACGGCGTGGGATCCGCGATCCGCGTCGACACCCGCGGCCGCGAAGTGATGCGTATCCTGCCGCGCATCAACGAGGCCGTGAACGAGGAGTGGATCTCCGACAAGACCCGTCACGTCGTCGACGGCCTGCGCACCCAGCGCCTCGACCGGCCCTATATCCGCGAAGCCGGCAAGCTGCGCGCGGCGAGCTGGCCCGAGGCCTTTGCCGCGATCGCCGCGAAAGCGGCCCGCACCGACGGCAAGCGCACCGGCGCGATCGCGGGCGACCTCGCCGGCGTCGAAGAGATGTTCGCGCTGAAGGATCTGCTGGCCAAATACGGCTCGGCCAATCTGGCGGTGCAGGGCGGCGACGCCTTCGATCCCGCGCTCGGCCGCGGCTCCTACATCTTCAATCCGACGCTCGCCGGCGTGGAGCAGGCCGATGCGCTGCTCATCATCGGCGCCAATCCGCGGAAAGAAGCGGCCGTGTTCAACGCCCGCATCCGCAAGCGCTGGCGCGCCGGCGGCTTCAAGGTCGGCGTGATCGGCGCCAAGCCCGACCTCACGTACGACTATGATCACCTCGGCGCGGGCACCGACACGCTGGGTGAGCTCGCGGCCGGCAAGCACTCCTTCATGGACGTGCTGAAGAACGCCAAGAACCCGATCATCCTGGTCGGTGCTGGCGCCGCCTCGCGCCACGACGGCGCCGCCATTCTCGCAGCCGCGGCCAAGCTCGCACTCGACGTCGGCGCGCTCAAGGACGGCTGGAACGGCTTCGGCGTCCTGCACGAGAGCGCCTCGCGCGTCGGCGCTCTCGATATCGGCTTTGTCGCTGGTCAGGGCGGGCTGAATGCGGCGCAGATGACGACGTTCGGGACGCTCGATCTGCTGTTCCTGCTCGGCGCCGACGACATCAAGCCGTCGGACGGCACCTTCGTCGTCTATATCGGCACCCACGGCGACCGCGGCGCCCATCGGGCCGACGTGATCCTGCCAGCAGCCGCCTATACCGAGAAGTCCGCGATCTACGTCAACACCGAAGGCCGCGTGCAAATGACCGGACGCGCCGCATTCCCGCCGGGCGAGGCCCGCGAGGACTGGGCGATTGTCCGCGCGCTGTCGGAGGCGCTCGGCAAGAAGCTCGGCTATGACTCGCTTTCGGCCCTGCGCCAGGCGATCTTCAAGGCCGTGCCGCATCTGATGCGTCTCGACCAGATCGAGCCCGGCTCGGCCGACCAGATCAAGAAGCTCGCGGGGAAGGGCGGCACGACGGAGAAGGCCCCGTTCAAGCCGCTTGTCGAGGACTTCTATTTGACCAACCCAATCGCGCGTGCGTCCGCCGTGATGGCGGAATGTTCGCGGCTTGCCTCCGGGCAGATGCTGACCGCAGCGGAGTGAGCCGATGGAATTCTTCGAAAGCGCATTCTGGACCGGGTTCCTCTGGCCGCTGATCATCATGATCGCGCAGAGCGTCCTGGTGCTGGTCGTTCTGCTGGTGGCGATCGCCTACATCCTGCTCGCCGACCGCAAGATCTGGGCGGCGGTGCAGATCCGCCGCGGCCCGAACGTGGTTGGTCCCTGGGGCCTGCTGCAATCCTTCGCCGACCTCCTGAAGTTCGTGCTGAAGGAGCCGATCATCCCGTCCGGCGCCAACAAGGGCGTGTTTCTTCTTGCTCCCTTGGTCTCGTGCGTGCTCGCGCTCGCGGCCTGGGCGGTGATCCCTACCAATCTCGGCTGGGTGATCTCCGACATCAACGTCGGCGTTCTCTTCATCTTCGCGATCTCGTCGCTGTCGATCTACGGCATCATCATGGCCGGCTGGTCGTCGAACTCGAAATATCCGTTCCTCGCGGCGCTGCGCTCGGCGGCGCAGATGGTGTCCTACGAGGTCTCGATCGGCTTCGTCATCATCACGGTGCTGCTCTGCGCCGGCACGCTGAACCTCTCGGCCGTGGTCGAGGCGCAGCATGTCCGCGGCCTCGCCAGCCTGATCGGGCTGCCGCAGCTCACCATCCTGAACTGGTACGTCTGGCCGCTGTTCCCGATGTTCGTGATCTTCTACGTCTCGGCGCTGGCTGAAACCAACCGCCCGCCGTTCGACCTCGTCGAAGCAGAATCCGAGCTCGTCGCCGGCTTCATGGTCGAGTACGGCTCGACGCCGTATCTTCTGTTCATGCTCGGCGAGTATGTCGCGATTGCCACGATGTGCGCGATGGCGACGATCCTGTTTCTCGGAGGCTGGCTGCCGCCGGTGGACCTGCCGCCCTTCAACTGGGTGCCGGGGATCATCTGGTTCTCGCTGAAACTGTTCTTCATGTTCTTCCTGTTCGCGATGGCCAAGGCGATCGTGCCGCGCTACCGCTACGATCAACTGATGCGCCTCGGCTGGAAAGTGTTCCTGCCGTTGTCGCTGGCGATGGTGATCGTGGTGGCCGGTGTGCTGCACTTCGCCGACATCGCGCCGAAGTGAGGGCCGTCATGGGTATCAACATCAACGCCACTGCACGCTCGCTTCTGCTGTCGGAATTCGTCTCGGCGTTCTTCCTCGCCATGCGCTATTTCTTCCAGCCGAAGCCGACGCTGAACTATCCCTTCGAGAAGGGCCCGATCTCCCCGCGCTTCCGCGGCGAGCATGCGCTGCGCCGCTATCCGAACGGAGAAGAGCGCTGCATCGCCTGCAAGCTGTGCGAAGCGGTTTGCCCGGCCCAGGCCATCACCATCGAGGCCGGTCCGCGCCGCAACGACGGCACCCGCCGCACCGTGCGCTACGACATCGACATGGTGAAGTGCATCTATTGCGGCCTCTGCCAGGAAGCCTGTCCGGTCGACGCCATCGTCGAAGGTCCGAACTTCGAGTTCGCGACCGAGACCCGCGAGGAACTGTTCTATGACAAGGCCAAGCTGCTCGCCAATGGCGACCGCTGGGAACGCGAGATCGCGAAAGCGATCGAACTCGACGCGCCGTACCGGTGAGATGAGAGCATGATCCTTCCCGCGCTGTTCTTCTATCTGTTCGCCGGCGTCTGTGTCGCCTCGGCGGTGATGGTGATTGTCTCGCGCAATCCCGTGCACTCGGTGCTGTACCTGATCCTGGCCTTCGTCAACGCCTCCGGTCTGTTCGTGTTGATGGGCGCCGAATTCCTCGCGATGATCCTGATCGTCGTCTATGTCGGTGCGGTCGCGGTCCTGTTCCTCTTCGTGATCATGATGCTCGACGTCGACTTCCTCGAGCTGCGCGAGGGCTTCATCGAATACCTGCCGGTCGGCCTCGTGATCGGCGGCATCTTCCTGTTCGAGCTGCTGCTCACGGTCGGCTTCTGGGTCATCAACCCCGGCGTCGCCAAGACGATCACGGCGGCGATCCCGACCAACGTCTCCAATACCGAGGCGCTCGGCCTGGTGCTCTATACCAAGTACATCCACTACTTCCAGCTCTCGGGCATGGTGCTGCTGGTCGCGATGATCGGCGCCATCGTGCTGACGCTGCGGCACAAGGCGAGCGTCAAGCGGCAGGACATCAACATTCAGAACGCGCGCACGCCCGAAATAGCGATGGCGATACGCAAGGTGGCGCCGGGGCAGGGGCTCCAGGACTCTGACGCGGCGGAGTGGGTGAAATGACGATCGGGCTCGGACACTATCTTGCGGTCGGCGCGATCCTGTTCACGCTCGGGATCCTCGGCATCTTCCTGAACCGCAAGAACATCATCGTCATCCTGATGTCGATCGAGCTGATCCTGCTCGCGGTCAACGTCAACCTCGTGGCGTTCTCGACCTTCCTCGGCGACATCGTCGGGCAGGTCTTCGCGCTCCTGGTGCTCACCGTCGCGGCCGCTGAAGCCGCGATCGGTCTCGCCATCCTGGTGGTCTATTTCCGCAACCGCGGCTCGATCGCGGTTGAGGACGTCAATCTGATGAAGGGCTGATCGCATGATCCGGAAAAGTGGACACCGGTTTTCCGACCAGATCATGCGGAAAGAGTAAATCATGGTCCAGGCAATCGTCTTCCTGCCTCTGCTGGGCGCCATTCTGGCTGGCCTGATCGCGCTGTTCGGCGCGCATGCCCGCAACCCCTCGGGCGACACGGTCGAGCATCACGATGATCACGGTCATGGCGCGCACGCCCATGCGTCGGACACGATCAACGAGGATGCGTCGGTCGTCCACGAGACTCATCACGAACCCGGAGATGGCCACGACGACCACCACGTCTCCGAGCCGCCCGCGGCGGGCTCGCGCGCTGCCGAGCTGATCACCACGGCGTTGCTGTTCGTGTCGGCGGCGCTGTCCTGGATGACGCTGGTCGATGTCGGCTTCATGCACCACGACATGCGCATTCCGCTGCTGCCGTGGATCCTCTCCGGTGATCTCCAGGTCTACTGGACGCTGCGGGTCGACACGCTCACCGCCGTGATGCTGGTGGTCGTGACCACCGTGTCCTCGCTCGTGCACCTCTATTCCATCGGCTACATGGACGAGGATCCGAACCGGCCGCGCTTCTTCGGCTATCTCTCGCTGTTCACCTTCGCCATGCTGATGCTGGTGACCGCCGACAACCTCGTGCAGCTGTTCTTCGGCTGGGAAGGCGTGGGTCTGGCAAGCTACCTCCTGATCGGTTTCTGGTACCAGAAGCCGTCGGCGAACGCCGCCGCCATCAAGGCCTTCGTGGTCAACCGTGTCGGCGATTTCGGCTTCGCGCTCGGCATCTTCGCGATCTTCCTGCTGGCCGGCTCGACCGATTTCGAGACCATCTTCCACGCTGCGCCCGGGTTGACCGGCAAGACCATCGACTTCCTCGGCTGGCACGCCGACGCGCTGACCCTGACCTGCCTGCTGCTGTTCATGGGCGCGATGGGCAAATCGGCGCAGTTCCTGCTGCACACCTGGCTGCCGGACGCGATGGAAGGCCCGACCCCGGTGTCGGCGCTGATCCACGCCGCGACCATGGTCACCGCCGGCGTCTTCATGGTGGCGCGCCTGTCGCCGCTGTTCGAACTCGCGCCGAACGCGCAGGCCGTCGTGATGTTCTTCGGCGCCACTACGGCGTTCTTCGCGGCGACCATTGGCCTGGTCCAGAACGACATCAAGCGCATCGTCGCTTACTCGACCTGTTCGCAGCTCGGCTACATGTTCGTGGCGATGGGAGCAGGGGCCTATTCGGTAGGCATGTTCCATTTGTTCACGCACGCCTTCTTCAAGGCGCTGTTGTTCTTGGGCTCCGGCTCGGTGATCTACGCGATGCATCACGAGCAGGACATCCGCAACATGGGCGGCCTGTGGCGCAAGATCCCCTACACCTACGCGGTGATGGTGGTCGGCACGCTCGCGCTCACGGGATTCCCGCTGACCGCGGGCTATTTCTCCAAGGACGCGATCATCGAGTCCGCCTACGCCTCGCACAATCCGTTCGCGATGTACGGCTTCCTGATGACGGTCGTCGCGGCCGGCCTGACCTCGTTCTACTCGTGGCGCCTCATCTTCAAGACCTTCCACGGCGAGCCGCATGACGAGCACCACTACGAGGCCGCGCATGAAGCGCCGATCTGGATGCTGATCCCGATCGGTGTGCTTGCGGTCGGCTCCATCCTGGCCGGCTTCCCGTTCAAGGAGCTGTTCGCCGGTCACGGCATCGAGGAGTTCTTCCGCGAGTCCGTGAAGATGAACCCGCATATCATCGAGGAGATGCACCACATTCCCGAGACCATCGCCTTCCTGCCGACGGTGATGATGGTGCTGGGCTTCCTGGTGTCATACCTGTTCTACATCCGCCGGCCTTATCTGCCGGTCGAGCTCGCGAACACGCAGCCAATGCTGTACAAGTTCCTGCTCAACAAATGGTACTTCGACGAGCTCTACGACATCATCTTCGTCCGTCCGGCGAAGTGGATTGGCTATCAGCTCTGGAAGAAGGGTGACGGCTTCATCATCGACGGTCTCGGCCCCGATGGCGTCTCAGCCCGCGTGCTGGACGTCACCCGCAACGTCGTGAAAATCCAGACCGGCTATCTCTACCACTACGCGTTCGCCATGCTGATCGGTGCCGCCGGCCTGATCACCTGGTTCATGTTCGGCTTTGGAGGCCAGTAAATGACGACCTGGCCAATTCTATCCGTCACGACGTTCCTGCCGCTGGTCGGCGCGCTGATCGTCTATCTCAGCCGTGGCGACGACGAGGCGGCCCGGCGCAACTCGCGCTGGATCGCGCTGTGGACCACGCTGATCACCTTCGCTGTGTCGGTGATCCTGGTCATGCGGTTCGATGCGTCGAGCGCCGACTTCCAGTTCGTCGAGAAGGCGAACTGGCTTGCCACCGGCATCACCTACCACATGGGCGTGGACGGCATCTCGTTGCCGCTGGTGATCCTGACCACCGCCATCATGCCGTTTTGCATCATCGCGAGCTGGAAGGCGATTACCAACCGCGTCCGCGAATACATGATGGCGTTCCTGATCCTGGAAACGCTGATGATCGGCACCTTCTCGGCGCTCGATCTCGTGCTGTTCTACCTGTTCTTCGAAGGCGGCCTGATCCCGATGTTCCTGATCATCGGCGTCTGGGGCGGTCCGCGCCGGGTCTATGCATCTTTCAAGTTCTTCCTCTACACGCTGCTCGGCTCGGTGCTGATGCTGCTCGCGATCATGGCGCTGTACTGGAACGGCGGCACCACCGACATCCCGACCCTGATGCACACCGCCGTGCCGCGCTCGCTGCAGACCTGGGCGTGGCTCGCCTTCTTCGCCTCGTTCGCGGTGAAGATGCCGATGTGGCCGGTGCACACCTGGCTCCCCGACGCCCACGTCGAGGCGCCGACCGCAGGCTCGGTGGTCCTGGCCGCGATCCTTCTGAAGATGGGCGGCTACGGCTTCCTGCGCTTCTCGCTGCCGATGTTCCCGCTGGCTTCGCACGACTTCGCGCCGCTGGTCTTCACGCTTTCGGCCATCGCCATCATCTACACCTCGTTGGTGGCGCTGATGCAGGAGGACATGAAGAAGCTGATTGCGTACTCCTCGGTGGCGCATATGGGCTTCGTCACCATGGGCATTTTCGCCGGTACCATGCAGGGTGTCGCCGGCGGCGTGTTCCAGATGATCTCGCACGGCATCGTCTCCGGCGCGCTGTTCCTCTGCGTCGGCATCGTCTACGACCGCATGCACACCCGTGAGATCGCGGCCTATGGCGGCCTCGTCAACCGGATGCCGCTCTACGCGCTGACCTTCATGGTCTTCACCATGGCCAATGTCGGCCTGCCCGGCACCTCCGGCTTCGTCGGCGAGTTCATGACGCTGCTCGGTACCTTCAAGGTCTCGATCCCGACCGCGTTCTTCGCCACCTTCGGCGTGATCCTGTCGGCCTGCTACGCGCTGTGGCTCTACCGCAAGGTCGTGTTCGGGGCGCTGGTCAAGCCGTCGCTGGCGAGCATGAAGGATCTCACCTTCCGGGAGGGCTTGACGCTGTTCCCGCTGATCGCGCTGACGATCCTGTTCGGCATCTATCCGAAGCCGGTGCTCGACATGTCGGCGGCCTCGGTCCAGCAACTCGTCAACAATTACAACACCGCTGTGACGGCCGTGAAGGCCGCCGCACTGCTCCAGTGAGCGGGCAGGTCAGGATATCGCCATGAGCTTTGAGACTGCAGGTTATCAACTGGCGCCGGTGCTGCCCGAGCTCGTGCTCGCGGTCGGGGCGATGGCACTCCTGATGCTCGGCGCCTATCGCGGGCAGGAGACCACCAAGACGGTCACGACGCTTGCGGTGCTGCTCCTGATCGTTGTCGGCGTGCTCGAATACATGCTGCCCGCGGGCAAGCACGTGACCTTCGGCGGCAGCTTCATCGTCGATGATTTTGCCCGCTTCATGAAGATCCTGGCCCTGATCGGCTCGGCGGTGACGCTGGTGCTGTCGACCGAGTTCCTGTCGGATCCGTCGCGCCGCATCTTCGAATATGCGATCCTGGTGCTGCTCTCGACGCTCGGCATGATGGTGCTGATCTCGGCCGGCGATCTGATCTCGCTTTATCTCGGCCTCGAATTGATGTCGCTGGCGCTCTACGTTGTCGCGGCCTCGAACCGCGACAACGCCAAGTCGACCGAAGCCGGCCTGAAGTACTTCGTGCTCGGCGCGCTGTCCTCGGGCATGCTGCTCTACGGCTCCTCGCTGATCTACGGCTTCACGGGCACGGTGGCCTTCACCGGCATCGCGGCGGCCGCGACGATCTCGAATGTCGGCCTGGTGTTCGGCCTGGTGTTCCTGCTCGCCGGCCTCTGCTTCAAGGTCTCGGCGGTGCCGTTCCACATGTGGACACCCGACGTCTACGAGGGCGCACCGACGCCTGTGACGGCCTTCTTCGCCTCGGCCCCGAAAGTGGCCGCGCTCGCGGTCTTCACCCGCGTCACGCTGACCGCATTCCCGGGCATCGTCTCGCAGTGGCAGCAGATCCTGGTGTTCGTGTCGATCGCCTCGATGGCGCTGGGCTCGTTCGCCGCGATCGGCCAGAGCAACATCAAGCGCCTGATGGCCTATTCCTCGATCGGCCATATGGGCTTTGCCCTGGTCGGTCTTGCCGCAGGCACGGTCGAGGGCGCGCAGGGCGTGTTGATGTACATCGTGATCTATGTCGCGATGACGCTGGGCTCCTTCGCCATCATCCTGGCCATGAAGCGGAACGGCCAGCCGGTGGAGCAGATCAGCGATTTCGCAGGTCTCTCTCGGACCAATCCGCTGCTCGCCTTCATGTTCGCGATGCTGCTGTTCTCGCTCGCCGGCATCCCGCCGCTCGCCGGCTTCTTCGCCAAATGGTACGTCTTCGTCGCCGCCATCAAGGCGAACCTGTTCACGCTCGCCGTGATCGGCGTGCTCTCCAGCGTGGTCGGCGCCTACTACTATCTCAGCATCGTCAAGACGATGTATTTCGACGAGCCGGCCGGGCAGGTCGATCCGGTGCGCGTCGAAGTCAAGACGGTGCTGGCGGTCGCGGGCCTGTTCAACATTCTGTTCGCCCTGTTCGCGGGCCCGGTGGTGAGCGTCGCCTCCGCCGCCGCCAAGTCGCTGTTCTAGGATGGCATTCGCGCTCGGTCCTCGTGCGGCGTCGGCGGGCTACAAGCTCGCAGCTTTCGAACGGACCGGCTCGACCAATACCGAGGCGATCGAGCACGCGAGGCGCGGCGAACGCGGCCCGATGTGGTTCGTGACGTCGGAGCAGACCGCCGGCCGCGGCCGCCGCCAGCGCCCCTGGATCGCACCAAAGGGCAACCTTGCAGCCAGCGTCCTCGAAGTCCTGGACGTTGCCCCTTCCGTCGCCGCGACGATCGGCTTTGCGGCCGGGCTGGCCGAGGAGGCCGCCCTGGAGAAGGTCAGCCTGGAGGCTGCACTGCGCCTCGGCGAGGGCCGTCCCCGCTACGCCCTGAAATGGCCGAACGACGTGCTGGCCGGCGGCAAGAAGCTGGTCGGCATCGGCCTGGAGGCCGAAGCCATCGGCGACCGTCTTGCCATCGTCGTCGGCATCGGCACCAACGTCGTCGCCGCGCCCGAGGGTACGCCGACGCCTGCGGTGTCGCTGGCCGCGCTCGGCGTCCAGATCAGTGCGGAGGAGTTGTTCTCGGCGCTCTCCGATGCCTGGGTGGAATTCCGCGGTATCTGGGACAATGGCCGTGGCTTTGCCGAAATTCGCAAATTGTGGCTGGAGCGCGCCGCCGGCCTCGGCGAGCGGGTCGCGATCCACACGGGAGTGATGACGCTGGACGGCATTTTTGACACGATCGACGACACCGGCTGCCTGATCGTCCGCACCGCGGAGGGCCGGCGCGTGCCGGTCGCCGCGGGCGAGGTGTTCTTCGGCACGGCCGCCTCCGTGGGAGCTGCGTGATGGCGAAGCCGGAAGAACTGGTATTTGCACCGCTCGGCGGGGTCGGCGAGATCGGCATGAATTTGTCGATCTACGGCCTCGGCAACCGCCAGCAGCGCGCCTGGCTGGCGATCGATCTCGGCGTCTCCTTCGGCGACGAGGAGCATCTGCCGGGCATCGACCTGATCATGCCCGACGTCAGCTTCCTGGAGAAGGAACGCAAGAATCTGATGGGGCTGGTGCTGACCCACGCCCATGAGGATCATTTCGGCGCCATCATCGACCTTTGGCCGAAGCTGAAATGTCCGATCTACGCGACGCAGTTCAGCGCCGCGCTGTTCGAGGCCAAGTGCGCCGCCGAGCGCAATGCGCCCAAGATCCCGGTGACGGTGGTGCCGTCGGGCGGGCGCGTCGATATCGGCCCGTTCAACGTCGAGTTCATCCCGGTCGCGCATTCGATTCCGGAGTCGCATGCGCTCGCGATTCACACCGAAGTCGGCACGGTGCTGCACACCGGCGACTGGAAGATCGATCCGACCCCGATCATCGGCCGCCCGACCGACGAAAAGCGGCTGCGGGAGCTCGGCGATGCGGGCCTGCTCGCCCTGATCGGTGATTCCACCAACGCCGTGCGCGACGGCCGCTCACCCTCGGAGGCCGAGGTTGCGAGCTCCATCACCGAGCTCGTCAAGGCCGCCAAGGGCCGCGTCGCGGTCACGACCTTTGCCTCCAATGTCGCGCGCCTCAAGGCCGTCGCCATCGCTGCGAAGGCCGCCGACCGTGAGGTCGTCGTGGTCGGCCGCGCCATGGAACGCGTGGTGCAGGTCGCGCGCGAGACCGGCTATCTCGACGGCGTGCAGAGTTTCCGCTCCGCCGAGGTCTACGGTCATCTGCCGCAGGACAAGGTGCTGGCGCTCTGCACCGGCAGCCAGGGCGAGCCGCGTGCCGCGCTGGCGCGCATCGCCAATGACGACCATCCCGAGATCACGCTCAACCGTGGCGACAGCGTCATCTTCTCCTCGCGCACCATTCCCGGCAACGAGAAGGCGGTCGGGGCCATCATCAATGGCCTGGTCTTGCAGGGCGTGGAGGTCATCACCGACCGCGACCAGCTGGTCCATGTCTCCGGTCATCCCCGCCGCGACGAATTGCGCGACATGATCGCCTGGACCAGGCCGCAGCTCCTGATCCCCGTCCATGGCGAGGCCCTGCACCTGAATGAGCACGCCAAGCTCGCGCGTGCCGCCGGCGTGCCGCGCGTGCTGGTCTGCCGCAACGGCGATCTCGTCAAGCTCGGCCCCGGCGATCCCGGCATCATTGGGCAAGTGCCTGCGGGCCGTCTCTACAAGGACGGCACGATTCTGGAGGACTCCAAGTCCCGCGCGGTGGGCGAGCGGCGCCGCATGGCCTTCTCCGGCTGCGCCTTTGTCGCCATCGCCATGACGGAGCAGGGCGAGCTTGCCGACGATCCCGCGGTCGAACTCGTCGGTATCCCCGAGAAGAACAAAGCGGGCGAGCCCTTCGACGACCTCGTCTTCGACGCCGTGGTCTCCACCGTCGAGGGCCTGCCGAAGGCGCGCCGTCGCGACCCGGATGCGCTGGCGGAGTCGGTGCGACGCGCTGTCCGCTCCGTGATCAACGAACATTGGGGCAAAAAGCCCCCCTGTCTGGTACATGTGCTGACAGTGTAACGGGAGAGAAACATGCTGGGCCGGCTCAACCATGTCGCGATCGCGACCAAGGACGCCGTCAAGGCCGCCAAAATCTATGGCACCGCATTCGGGGCCCAGATCTCGGAGGCCGTCGCGCTGCCCGAGCATGGCGTCACCACGGTGTTCGCGACGCTGCCCAACACCAAGATCGAGTTCATCGAGCCGCTCGGCGAGGCCTCGCCGATCGCAAAGTTCCTGGACCGCAACGCCGACGGCGGCATCCACCACGTCTGCTACGAGGTGGTCGACATCATCGCCTCGCGCGACACGCTGGTGAAGGAGGGGGCAAGGGTGCTCGGCGACGGCGTGCCGAAGATCGGCGCCCACGGCAAGCCGGTGCTGTTCCTGCACCCGAAGGATTTTTCCGGCGCGCTGGTCGAAATCGAGCAGGCATAGGCCGAAGCCATGGCCATCCAGATCTCAACCGCGATCGCGATCTACTTCGTCATCTGGTGGGTCGCGCTGTTCCTGACGCTGCCGTTTGGCGTGCGCAGCCAGCACGAGGACGGCGTCGGAGTGCCGGGCAGCGACCCCGGTGCGCCGATCCTGACACGGATGGGGGGCAAGCTGATCTGGACCACCATCATCTCGGCGGTCATCTACGGGATCGCCATGGTCGCCTATCACGCCGGCTATTTGTCGATCGAGCGCCTGTCGAAATTGATGGGCATGCCGTTTTAGGATTTCGTGGTTGGCTTGGTTGGGGGAAGAATGACTTTTCAGCGGATCGTCGTCGCGCTTCTGGTGCTTATCGTCGCCGGTCTCGGTGCCATCGGCTATTTCGAGTGGAAGATGGCCGTGCAGGTGCGCACCCTGAAGGCGTTCGTCGAGGGCTATGTCTTCAATGAGGCCGTGATCGCCTGCGAGCAGGCCAAGAGCTCGACACCGTTCAAATGGAACGGCGGCAAGAGCACCGCGGTGATCGGCCTGAACTCGGTCAAAACAGACAAATACACCGTCAGCGCCAGCTACACGCTGGTGGCGGACAGCGTCTATTGTGAGTACGATCCGATCAAAAGAAAGGCCGAGATCGGCTCGAGCTTCCTGGAGCGGGAGTAACGATTCGGCCATGCCAAGCATGGGATGGGATCGTCATGGCGCAGGGGCAGGGGGACTACCGGATTTTGCATGAGGCGGCGTTGCGGGACTATCTCGCGGGCGTTGCGGATCTCGCCGCGACCCTCGGCGGCGAGCCGGCCTCCTGGTCGATCACCGAAGTCGGCGACGGCAATCTCAATCTCGTTTTCATCGTCAAGGGCGGCCGCGGCGGCGTCGCCGTGAAGCAGGCGCTGCCCTATGTCCGCTTGGTCGGCGAGAGCTGGCCGCTGCCGCTGTCCCGGGCGCATTACGAATATCTCGCTTTGTCGCGGCAGGCTGAGCTCGCGCCCGGCCTCGTGCCGGCGCTGCTGCATCACAAGGAGGCCCTGGCGCTGACGGTGATGGAGCTGCTCGAGCCCCACATCATCATGCGCAAGGGGATGGTTGCGGGGACTCGGTATCCGCGCTTTGTCGATGACATCACCACCTTCATGGCGCGGACATTGTTCTTCACCTCCGACCTCGCGGTGTCGGCGGCCGAGAAGAAGCAGGGCATCGCAGCTTTCGCCGGCAACCATTCGCTGTGCAAGATCACCGAGGATCTGATCTTCACCGATCCTTACCGAGTCGCCGAGCAGAACCGCTGGACCGCGCCATATCTCGATGCGCTCGCCGCAGAGCTGCGCGAGGATATGGACCTCCACGTCGCGATCTCCCGGTTGAAGCTGAAGTTCATGGCGAGCCCCGAGGCGCTGCTCCACGGCGACCTGCACACCGGCTCGATCATGGTCACGGGCGGCGAGACGCGGGTGATCGACCCCGAATTCGCGTTCTACGGCCCGATGGGTTTCGATGTCGGCGCCGTGCTGGCCAACCTCCTGATGGCCTATTTTGCCTCCGCCGGGCATGAGCGCACGCCGGGCGAACGGCGTGCTTTCGAGGCCTGGGTGCTGGAGACGGTGGAAACGGTCTGGAACGATTTTGCGCGAAAGTTCCTCGAGCTCTGGCGCGCTGGCGCCGCAGGCGATGCCTATCCCGCCTCACTGTTCGCCGGCGAGACAGGCGCGGCACGGCTGGAAGCCGAGCGGCAGGCCTACATGCAGCGGCTGTTCGCGGACACGGTCGGCTTCGCCGCGGCAAAAACCATCCGCCGCATCTTCGGCCTCGCCCACAATATCGACTTCGAGCTGATCGAGGATCCGCGCCGGCGCGCGATCAGCGAAGCACGCGCCGTCAGGCTGGCAAGGGCGATGATGCTCGAGGCGGGGGCATTTCCGACCATTGCGGACGTTACCGCTGCAGCGCGAAAATTGCGCGACTGGCAGCCGGAGTTCTAGCGGGCTTCTGCGCAAATCGGTGGGGCCCGCGCGCGACGCTCGCATACGTCACCCCCTTCAAGGTGCTTGCGCTCGACGTGCCGTGGATGGTCAACTCTCGGACCAGAGCACGGCTTGCGTTGTCGGAGGGACCATGATGTTCAGGATAGTGGCGATCGTCGCGGGTTTGGGGCTGGCGCTGGCGGCCTCGGCGGAGGCCCAGACGCCGCGCAAGGGCGGAACCATCCGCATGACCGCGCCTTATGGCTCGAGCTTCACCAGCCTGGACATTCTTACCACGCAACGCGCCCAGGACGAGATCTACGCCAAGGCCCTGCACCGGTCGCTCTACATCTGGAATTCCACGGAAGGCAAGCCTGTTCTGGAGCTCGCCAAGGAGGACGTCGTCTCGGGCGGAGGTCTCGTCCACACCTTCAAGCTGCGCGACGACGCCTATTTCCACAACGGCCGCAAGATGACGGCCGACGACATCATCTGGACCTACAACCGCATCATGGACGGCACCAAGGCTTATCCCGGTGCGCGCTATGTCCGCGTGATCGAGGGCGCGGCGGCGGTCGAGAAGGGCCAGGCCAAGGAGATCTCCGGCCTGAAGAAAGTCGACGACTTTACCATCGAGATGAAGCTGACCGAGAAGGTCGATCCAGGTTTCTACTTCTGGAACGCGATCACGTCGATCTATCCCGCCGACGAGGCCGCCAAGGAGAGCTTTCTCCAAAAGCCGATCGGCCTTGGGCCCTTCAAATTCGTCGAGCACGTGCCGGGATCGCGCATCGTGCTGGAGCGATGGGACCGGTTCTACAAGCCCGGCAAGCCCTACGCTAACAAGATCATCGTGTCGGTCATGGGCGAGGCCGCGGCACGCGATGTCGCCTTCCGCAACAAGGAGATCGACACCTCGGTGCTGGGACCGGCGCAATATGTCGCCTATCAGAACGACGCCGACCTCAAGGGCACGGTCGTGGAAGTCGCCGAGGTCTTTACCCGCTACATGGGGATGAATCCCGCGTTCAAGCCGTTCGCCGACAAGCGGGTCCGGCAGGCGATCAACTACGCGATCGACACCGACCTGATCATCAACAAGCTGGTCAAGGGCAAGGCCTACCGGGCCACCAGCTGGCTGCCGCTCACCTCTACCGCCTACGACAAGGCCATGAAGCCCTACGCCTTCGATCCCGCCAAGGCCAAGCAGCTGCTCGCCGACGCCGGCTATCCCTCAGGCTTCGAATTCGAATGGACCACCAGCCAGAACGAGAGCTGGGGTCTGCCGATCGTCTCGGCCGTGATCCCGATGCTGGACAGGGTGGGCATCAAGGCCAAGGTCAAGCAGGTCGAGACCGCGGTGCTGGCGGAGGTGGTTCGCAGCGGCGACTACCAGGCCTTTGTCTATTCGCAGGCGACCGGACCCGATCCGCAGGCCGCCCTCAAATGCTTCCACTCATCGACACCGCAGTCGGCCTGCAACTACATGAACTTCAAGAATGCCGAGTTCGACAAGCTGATCGACGAGGCCGGGCAGTCCGATGACGCTGCAAAGCGTACCCAGCTGCTGCAGAAGGCCAATGCTGTTCTCTACGAAGAGGCGCCGGTCTGGTTCTTCAACTACAACAAGGCGGTCATGGCCGTGCAGCCGTGGCTCAAGGGGGTTCAGCTGAATGCGACCGAACTGACCCATCAGAACGTCGAAGACCTCTGGGTCGACGAGACCTCGCCCGCGAAGTGACACGCGCTCTCGCGCTCCCTCCGTCGCCATGAACGACGGAGGGAGAGAGGAAAAGTGCCGATGCTCTCCTTCCTGTTCCGCCGCCTGCTGCAGACCATTCCGACCGTGCTCGCAGTGGTGGCTCTGGTGTTCGTGCTGTTCAGCGTCGTTCCCGGCAGCATCGTCTCGTCGATGAGCGACGATGCCGATCCGCAGGTCGAGCTGCGCATGAAGAAGCAGCTCGGGCTCGACGATCCCGTCTATGTCCGCTTCGGAGCCTACATCGCCAAGCTTGCGACGGGTGATTTCGGAACGTCGTTCCGGACGCGCGAGCCTGTGACGTTCATGATCGCCAAGCGGATATGGCCGACGCTCCAGCTCATCTTCACCGCCATGGCGTTTTCCGTCGTGATCGGTGTTCCCCTGGGTTTCATCGCCGCGCTGAAGCCGGGGGGTATCGTCGACACGCTGGCCATGGTCGTGGCGGTATCAGGCCTTTCGATCGCCAAATTCTGGCTCGGACTGGTGCTGATGTACTTGTTCGCGTTGAAGCTCGGCTGGCTGCCGAGTTTCGGCTATGGCGATGGCGGACTGAAATATCTGATCCTCCCGGCCGTGACGCTCGGCGTCTCGCCGATGGCGCTGTTCGCGCGGACGACACGCGCCGCGGTCCTCGAGATCATGACCGCGGATTTCGTCCGCACCGCGCGCTCCAAGGGCATGAGCGAGACCCGAGTCGTGAAGTGGCATGTGATGCGCAACGCGCTTGTCATCATTCTCACCACCGTCGGCCTGCAGTTCGGCGGGCTGATGGGGCAGGCGGTCGTGGTCGAGAAACTGTACTCCTGGCCGGGCATCGGCTCGCTGCTGGTCGACAGTGTCCTGCAGCGCGACATTCCGGCCGTCCAGGGCTCCATTCTTGTCGTGGTGCTGTCCTTTCTCGCTATCAATCTGCTGATCGACGTGCTCTACGGCGTGATCGATCCCAGGATCAGATACGCATGAAGCTCCGCGCCAATCTCATCATCGGTGGCGCGCTGTTCGCGCTTGCGATCCTGGTCGGCCTGCTCGCGCCATGGCTGGCGCATACCGATCCTGTCCTGGACGCCAATCTGCTCAACGCCGAAGAGCCTCCGAGCTGGACCTGGTGGTTCGGCACCGACGACCAGGGCCGCGACATCTATTCCCGCGTCGTCTATGGCGCGCGGGTTTCGCTGACGGTCGGCATCGTCTCGCAGCTCATCAATAGCGTCATCGGCGTCGCGTTGGGCCTGAGCGCCGGCTATTGGGGCGGCTGGTGGGACGATGTCGTCAACGGCCTGACCAATCTCATGCTCGCGATCCCCTCGCTGATCTTCGCGTTGGCCATCATGGCGGTGCTCGGTCCCGGCCTGACCAGCCTGCTGATCGCACTCGGCTTGACCAACTGGTCCTTCACGTGCCGGATCGCGCGGGCCTCGGCGCTGTCGCTGAGGAGCCAGGGCTATGTGCAGGCCGCGACCGTGCTCGGCTACGGCGATCTCCGCATCATGATCACGCAGCTGCTGCCGAACATGCTAGGGCCGATCGTCGTCATCGGCACGCTCGGCATGGGCAGCGCGGTCTTGTCCGAAGCCGCGTTGTCGTTCCTCGGCCTCGGCGTCCGCCCGCCGTTTCCGAGCTGGGGCAGCATGTTGTCGGATGCCCGCGATCAGATCACGACCGCGCCGTGGCTCTCGGTGTTTCCCGGCCTTGCGATCTTCCTGACGGTGCTCGGCCTCAATCTGCTCGGTGACGGCCTGCGCGACATTCTCGATCCGCAATCGCGGAGCCGGCGCACATGACCCGCACGCCGCTGATCGAAGTCGAGGATTTGCGTATCGATCTCGACGATGGATCGCGGCGCGTTGCGGCGGCCGAGGGCATTTCATTCCGCATCGATCGCGGCGAGACGTTCGGCCTTGTCGGCGAATCCGGCTGCGGCAAAAGCATCACGGCGCTGGCCTTGATCGGCCTGTTGCGGCAGCCGTTGTCGATCGGCGGCGGTGTCATCCGGTTTGAGGGACGGGAGATCCAGCACCTTTCAGCCGCCAGGCAACGGGATCTGCGCGGCAATCGCATCGCCATGATCTTCCAGGAGCCGATGACGGCGCTCAACCCGGTCTCGCCGGTGGGCCGGCAGATCGCCGAGATGTTCGTGCTGCACAAGGGCAAGAGCTGGCGGGAAGCCGATAGACTGGCGGTCGAGGCGCTGGCGAGCGTGCGCGTTCCCGCCCCGGAGCGGCGCGTGAAGGATTACCCGCACCAGCTGTCCGGCGGCATGCGCCAGCGCGTGATGATCGCCATCGCGCTCGCTTGCGGTCCGGATCTCCTGATCGCCGACGAGCCGACCACGGCGCTCGACGTGACCGTGCAAGCCGAAATCATCGAGCTGATGCGGAATCTGTGTGCCGAGCGGGGAACCGCAATCCTGATGATCAGCCACGATCTGGGGCTGGTCGCCAATGTCTGCCGCCGCGTGGCCGTGATGTATGCCGGCCGCATCGTCGAGGAGCGCGGCTCGGCCGATATTTTCCGGGCACCCTCGCACCCCTATACGCGAGGCCTGGTTGCCTCGCTGCCGCGGCTCGGCAGTCGCGCAGCGCTTGGCCGCACCCGCCTGACGGAGATCGCGGGTGTGGTCCCGGCCATCACGAATTTCCCCAACGGCTGCCGGTTCAATCCGCGTTGCGCGCAGGCGACCGATATTTGCCGGACCACCCCGCCGGAAGCGGATTTGCTGGACGCCGGCGGCCTGGTCAGGTGTCACCACCATGCATGAGCCGCAAGCTAGTTTGGTTGAAACACGGCCGGACGACGATGTCATTCTCAGCGTCAGAGATCTCGCGGTCCATTTTCCGCTCGGAGGCGGCCTGCTCGGGCGCGGCCGGCGGCTGCTCCGTGCCGTTGACGGCGTCGATCTCACCCTGAAGCGGGGCGAATGCCTCGGCCTCGTCGGCGAGTCCGGCTCCGGCAAGTCGACGGTCGCATTGTCGATCCTTGGCCTCGTGACCCCGACGCGCGGCCGCATCGTGCTGGACGGACAGGACGTGACCAACCGACCATCCGGCGATCGGAAGGCGCTGGCCCGCATCGTGCAGATCGTGTTTCAGGATCCCTACGCCTCGCTCAATCCGCGCCAGACCGTTCGCCGCACGCTGGAAGATCCCCTGCGCGTGCATGGCGTCACGGCCAAGAGCGAGATCGAGGACCGCGTCGCGAAGATGCTGCGGCATGTGGGCCTGCGGCCGGAGCAGGCCGACCGCTACCCGCATGAATTCTCAGGCGGCCAGCGCCAGCGCATCGGCATTGCGCGTGCGCTGATCCTCAATCCGAAGATCGTCATCTGCGATGAACCGGTCTCGGCGCTCGACGTCTCGATCCGCGCCCAGATCATCAATCTGCTGCTGGAATTGAAGGAAACGCTCGGCCTCTCCTACATCATGATCAGCCACGATCTCGGCGTCGTCGAACACATGAGCGACAAGGTCGCCGTGATGTATCTCGGCCGCATCGTCGAGAACGGCCACTGGCGCGAGATCTTCGAACGGCCCGCGCACCCCTATACGCAAGCCCTGATCGCCGCCATCCCCGATCCCTTGCGCCATGCGCCGCTGGCGACGACAGGGGGCGACCTTCCCAACCCGCTCAATCCGCCGAACGGATGCGCATTCAGCCCGCGATGCCGGTATGCGGAGGCTGTGTGTCGGCGCGAGCCGGGGCCTGTGCTTGAAACGCGGGCGGACGGGCACGCGGTGAGGTGTTGGCGAAGTGACGAAATTGGTGCAGCGAGCGTCGCTCTATCTCCGTTACCCTCCGTGCCGGTCGAGCCTATCGTCTGCCACCAACCAGACGAGGGCGGCGATTCGCTATCGAGTTCTCCGCCGGCAGCGCACGCAGCCACGCGCGAAAACTGACGATCTCCGGACAATCCGCGGTGCCTTCAGGCGAAACCAGCCAATCACCCAAACCCGATCCCTGATCGATCCGGTCGCAGCGATAGCCGGGATGGTGGCCGAGGCCGCGGGCGAGCAACAGGTCGACCTTGCCTTCGACCAATTCGTGCAGGCCGGCCGGGTGCAGCACCCGCAAGCCGATCTCCGCATGCGTGCTGCGAAACGCCGCAAGGTCGAGGCGGCGGAGGTCGAAGCCGCCATGGATGCCCAATTGCAGCAGCACCGCACCTGCCGGTTTCAATTGCGAGGTCGCCTCCGCAATGTGGCGAAAGCCTTCGGAGACGCCGGGCAGATAGGCCTGACCGGCGACGGTGAGGACGAGCTGCTTATGCAGCCGCTCGAAGAGCTGCACGCCGAGGCGCGCCTCCAGCGCCTTCACCTGCTGCCCCACGGCGGCGGGCGTCACGTGCAGCTCGTGTGCGGCCAGTTTGAAGCTGAGATGCCGCGCGGCGGCCTCGAAGGCGCGCAGCGCGTTGAGTGGGGGAAGGGCGTAGGTCATCGGGCTCCATTTTGACACTGATGGGCTGTGGCCTTGCAATAGATTTTCTTGCGCTGAACCGCAGCAATGATGCTTTGCGGAGCGGTGATGGCGCCGGATACGGTCCGACCCGCAATCCGGAGAAACCTCGTGCCCCCAGCTCACCTCGTCAGCCACAATCCCGCAACAGTCCATGCGCCTGCCGGCGGCTACTGCATGGGACTTGAATTGACGCAGTATCGCCGCCTGTTGTTCATCAGCGGCCAGGTGCCGGAGAGACTCGACGGCACCGTGCCCGAAGGTTTCGAGGCGCAGTGCGAGCAGGCCTGGCGCAATTTGATCGAGGTGCTTGCTGCCGCCGGCCTTGGCATCGCGCATCTGGTCAAGGTCACCACGTTCCTGACTGACCGCAATCAACTCGTGACCAACCGCTCCATTCGTCGCGCGATGCTGGGCGAACACCAGCCTGCGCTGACGGTCGTGATCGTCGAGACCGTCGACAGCAAATGGCTGCTGGAGATCGAGGCGATCGCCGCGGAGTGAACCAGCCGACTTTGCAATGAGCCAATCATATCGGGTGTCCCATGGCTGAGATCATCCATCCGTTTTACGAAGCGCATCGCGGTGCAATGGAGGCCGCCATGCGCGATCGGCTCGATTTGGCCGAAGCGATGTTGCGTGAGTGCGCGCAACTTTCCGAGATCGACGAGATCAGGCGCGAGGTGATGGACGAGTTCGAAATCGTGCTCACCCAAATGCCCTATGTCGGCGGCGCGGCAAGCCGCATGAGCGATTTCTTCATGCGTCTGATGGGTTTTATGGCCATCAGCCGGGTGCTGCGGCGCCACGGCGTGCCGGTGCCTGTGATCGGCGAGATCGAGCGGGAAACCTACAAGGCGCAATTGCTCACCGCGCCTGAAGCGGAGCGTCTCGCCTCAGGGCGTCAATTCATGTCGCCGGAGAACCAGGCCTTGCTGCGCGAGCAGGCGGCAAGAAGCGCGACTGAAAGCCATCAGACCGAATTTCCGGAAGATTTCGTCTACGATTTCGTCGAGCCTGATACGGGTGACAGTTTTGAGTTCGGCATCAACTACAAGGCTTGCGGCTTCTGCAAACTCGCGGCGCGCCATGGCGACAAGGACATTTTGCCGAACATCTGCGGGCTCGATTTCGTTGCCTACGCAGCGCGAGGCATCCGGCTGGAAAGGACACAGACGTTAGCGGGCGGTGCGAGCCACTGCAATTTCCGGTTCTCGCGGCTTGCGCCGGATGAGAAAGCGGAGAGCTAAGCCGCGTTCTCATGCTCCGCGATCGAGGTGAGGCTGGATTGCCCCTGCTGTCACGTCGTCATTGCGAGCGCAGCGAAGCAATCCAGAATCTTTCCGCGGCGGCAGCCTGGATTGCTTCGCTGCGCTCGCAATGACGGAGTTTGGGGAGCGACCCTGAGCCCATCCGCGCCCGCTGCCACGATGACATCCTGCTCCTGTTTTGCCCGACGAGTCAAATGCCGCCACGGTCGCAGCTACACAATTTCGGGTTTTTGTAAGTCGTTGAATTCCCTCACAGTCTCTACTGTGCATGGGGTTGTTTTCGCGCTTTTTGTTTTGAGGGGCGGCTATTCCACCGCTTTCTCCCTCAGCCGCTGCGCATAAACATTGATCACCAGCGCTGCCAGCAGGATCAGGCCGCGGATCAGGATTTTCAGGAAGCTGTCGATGTTGACGTGGTCGAGGCCGTTGTTGAGAACACCGAGAACGAAGAGACCGACGATGGTGTTGCCGATGCCGCCGCGGCCGCCGAACAGGCTGGTGCCGCCGACGACGACGGCAGCGATGGAGTCGAGTAGATAGGTGTCGAACTCGTTCTGCTGCGCGCTGCCGAAATGAGCGACACCGAGCATGCCGCCGATCCCGGAGCACACCGCCGAAATGACCATCACCGCGCCAAGGATGAGCTTGACGTTAAGGCCGGAATATTCGGCCGCCTCGCGGTTGCCGCCGACCATGTAGACGTAGCGGCCGAAGCGCGTGTAGGTCAGCACCAGATGTCCCAAGAGGAGCATGATCGCGGCGACGATGACGATCCATGGGATGCCGCCGATCGATCCGGAGCCGAGCGTGGTGATCACGCCGGGCACCTTGTAGGCGATCTGGCCCCGCACCAGCAGCGCCGAGATGCCGGCCGCGATCTGCATCATCGCCAAGGTCATGATGAAGGAGGGGATGCCGATCACGGTCAGTCCCAGCGCATTGACGAGGCCGAGAAACGCGCACAGCAAAATGGCCAGCAGGATCGCTGCGGCCCCGGGCAGGGGAATGTTGGGAATGTTGACGTAGGATTCCTGGAGCGTGAAGTAGGCGACCGCGATTCCGGTGACGTTGGCGATGCTGGCGATCGAGAGGTCGATCTCCGCGCAGAGGATCACGAAGGTGAGGCCGACGGCGATGATGCCTGTGACGGAGACCTGCGTCAGGATGTTGCCGAGATTGTCCAGCGTCGCGAACGACGGACTGGCCAGCGCGAAGAAGCCGGACAGGAAGATCAGCGTCAGGAACGGGGCGATGTTGCGCATCTGCGAGCGCAGGAAGGGCGCAAGCCCTCGCGTCCGCTGCCCCGCCGCCAAAGCCGTGTCACTGCTTGCCATGGTGCTTCTCCGTCACGCCGCTTCCAGCAGGCGGTCCTTGCTGACCGGCTCGTTCTTGAATTCGCGCACCAATGCGCCGCGCTTGAGCACCAGGATGCGGTCGGCCAGCGACAGCACCGTTTCCGGCTCGGTCGACAGCACGATGATCGCGAGCCCCCTGGCGCGGAGATCACGGACGATGTTGATGACGTCGTTCTTGGCGCCGACATCCATGCCGCGAGTGGGCTCGCAGAGCACCAGCAGTTTTGGCGGATAGGTCAGCCATTTCGCCAGCGCGACTTTCTGTTGGTTGCCGCCGGAGAGCATGCCGAGATCGAGGCCGACCACGGGCGGCCTGATCTGGAGCTGCTCGACCTGGCGCTTTGCGATGTCGCGCTCCTGCGCCGGCTTGAGCAGCAACGCCGAGATGCGATCGAGGATGCTGATCGAGATGTTCTTGTAAACCGGCTCCTGGTGAAACAGCATCGCGCGCCGGCTCTCCGGCACCAGCGCCACCCCGGCGCGCCGCGCCGCCGCCGTGCTCGCGAAGGTCTTGGGCTTGCCCTCGACAGCGAGCGTGCCGCCGTCCGGCTTCAGCTTGCCGAACAAGATGCGCGACAGCTCCTGCTGGCCGCAGCCCATGAAGCCGTAGATGCCGAGCACTTCGCCGGCGCGCGCCTCGAAGGAGATGTCCTTCAGGCTGCGGGCCAGCGACAGCTGGTCGACCCTTAGGACAACCGAGCTGTCGCTCGGTTGGGGCAGCATCAAATCGTCGCTGTAGCTGTGCTCGAGCGCTTCGCCGCCGCGGCCGATCATGGCCTCGATCAGCTCGCCCTTGTTGGTCGCGGCACTTGCCGTCTCCGCGACCTTCCGCCCGTTGCGGAACACGGTGACCGTGTCGGACACGCGCAAGATGTCCTCGATGAAATGCGAGATGAAGACGATCGCCGTGCCTTCCTCGCGCAGGCGCCGCAGGGTCGCGAACAATCGCTCGACCTCGGGCGGAGAGAGGGCGGACGTCGGCTCGTCCAGGATGACGATGCGCGCGCCGGAGAACAGCACGCGCGCGATCTCGATCAGCTGCTGCAGCCCAATCGGGAGGTCGCCGAGCCTGCTCATCGGATCGACGTCGATGCCGAAGCGGGCGAGCTGCTCGCCGGCCTCCCGCGCCATCCGCCGCCATTGCACGAGGCCGAGGGCGTTGGTCGGCTGGTTGCCCAGAAACACGTTCTCCGCAACCGTGAGGTCGGGCGCGACGGAGAGCTCCTGGTGCACCATGGCGATGCCGGCGCTGTGGGCATCGCGGGCCGACCGGAAATGCATCTCCTGTCCGTCGATCAGGAAGCGGCCGGAGAATTCGGTGTGCACGCCGGCGATGATCTTCATCAGCGTGCTTTTTCCCGCGCCGTTCTCGCCGACGAGACCATGGATCTCGCCGGGTGAAAGCGCGAAGTCGACACCACGAAGCGCCTCGACGCCGCCGAAGCTCTTCGTGATGCCCTGCAGTTCCAGAATGGGTGAACGATCCTCTCGCATGGAGGCTCAGATCAGGAAATGATCCTGCATCCACTGCATGCCGGCGGCGTTGGCCTTGGTCACGACCGGACCGTCGGTGACGACGTTCTTCGGGATGCCCTGTCCGCTCTTTTCGCCGCCGGCCACGGCGGAGACGCCCGCAATGATGGCGCCGCCATGAATGCGGCAGGACGGATTGCGCACGGTGGCGAACATGCGGCCTTCGCTGACCGCCTGGATCGCCGGCGGCATCGCATCCACACCGCCGATCAGGATGTTGGTGCGGCCCCGCGCCTTCATGATGTTGGCGGCGGCGAGCGCCATGTCGTCATTGTGGAAGAACGCCGCGTCGATCTGCGGATACTTCGTCAGGTAGGTTTCCCAGAGACGCGCGGTCTTCGACACATCCCAGTCGGCCGGCTGGGTGTCGAGCACCTCGATCCCAGGGAATTGCTTCACGACGTTGTTGAAGCCCTTGGCGCGGCCCTGCGCGCCGGTGTGGCCGAGGGCTCCTTGCGTCATGATGATCTTGCCCTTGCCGCCCATGGCGTTGCACAGCGCCTGCGTCACCGAGGCGCCCATGAACTCGTTATCGGGGGCGAGGAAGGAGTGGACGTTGATCTGGTCGAGCGGCGCAATCAGCGTGTCCATGTCGATCACGGGCGTGCCGGCGTCGATCATCTTCTGCACCGGCTGGGTGAGCGTGCCGATGCCAAAAGCCTGGATCGCGACGAAGTCCCATTTCTGCGAGGCCATGTTGTCGATCGCCGCGCGCTGCTTCACGGCATCGAGCTGGCCGTCGAACCAGGTGACCTCGACATTGAACAGCTTGCCCCAGAATTCCGCGGCCTGCTTGCCCTGCGCGCACCAGGTCGCCTGGAGGCCCGCGTTGGAGAACGCCGCCTTCAGCGGCTTCTCGCTTCGTCCGACTTCGGCTGCAAGGGCGGGGTTTATGCCTATGCTGCCGAGGATGGCAGTCGCGGCGCCGGCGGTTGCTGCCGCCTGAAGAAGATCGCGCCTCGTCGTCGAGAAATCTTTCGTCCCGGACATCGCTCGCTCCCATACAATTCTATCTCGGCGCGTCATTGATTGCGCGACCGATGTTCGAAAGTGTCTCACAAGAGTTGGTACCACTCAATCCGCAATCAACGGCGGGGTCGCCGCGAGCCCGTGTTGGTGCAGCGCAAAGCGTCAGGCCGGGGCGCCGGCGAACGCGTCGATCTCGATGAGCAATCGGTCCCATGCCTGCGCCATGTCCGGCGACCATTCATCGCGGAGAAGATCGCGCAGCGTATCCCTGATGACGGTGAAGAAGGCGATGAACAGCTCGCGCGGCGTGCCGTAGCCATCGTGCGATACGACCTCGCATGTGATCAGCCGGAATTGCCCGCGGCGATCACCGGCGAAGTCGAGAATGGCCTCGATCGTGAGAGCCAGCATCGATCCCATCACGAGTTCGCTGCCTTGGGTGCGGAACATCGCCCGCGTTTCGGGATGCTGTTCGAACAGCCGTTGATAGACGTGTGGCGTGAGATCGGTGCAGCGCGAGGCTGCAAGTTCAAAGCTCTGTTCGATCGGATTGGGAGGAGCATTCATCGGTGCTTTAGCCCCGCAGACAAAAAAAGAGCGGGGCCCTAGCCCCGCTCGAAAATTGTGTCGACCCTATTATCCCCGATTCTAAGATTTGATCTTGATTGGCGGGGCGACGCTGCATTTTGCGCGTCAGGGGCTCCTCCCGAGACTTGGACCACCAGACTTCGACCTCGCGGCCAGCCTGAGCAAAAGGATGCTAGATCAACTTTTCTCACTTGTCATCATTTTCGGCAACGAATGTTCAAAATTCGAGCAATTGACGAAATGATCGGACGGCCGGCCGCATAAGTGTATGACAAATATAAGAAATCTGTGGATGGGCCAGGTCTCGACTGCCTCAAATCCCGGAGGTCCCCTCCCTTGGGCCGGCCGGACCACAGTTTCCGGGGAATTTGCGCGGGACCAAGAAGGCGGCGGAACCGGGCTCGACTTGGCCATCCGCCGGTGTTTAGTTAGTAGACGAACAAACGGTTCGGCGGATGCGCGCACGGCTGCAAAAATTCCTACCTCTGGTCCTGCTTGCCCTAGTTATGCAGGTGCTGGCGCCGATTGCCGCCTGTCTGGCGGCCGGCCAGGCCGTGGCCGATCCGCTGTCCGCCGCCGTCATCTGCCACAGCGCAGGCGAGCAAGGCGGGCTGAACGATCCGGCGGGTACGCCGGTCGCACATGCCGGTACGTGTGCCCTCTGTTGCCTGGCGCAGGTGGGCGCGTCGCCCGATTCGCCGCCGCACGCCGCACTCTCCGTTCCCTTGCGCCACGCCCAGCGCGTGGTGTGGCACGCGGCGGAGGCATTCGCCGGCGCGGCCCATAAGGGTACAAACGCCCAGGCGCGCGCCCCGCCTCAATTTTCCTGACGACTCTCGTGATCGCCGCGGTCCGCCGCAGGCGATTGATGCTGTCGAATGGCCGGAGAGAAAGCCCGGCGTCAGGAATGCCCCATGTTACGTTGTCATGCCCGCCTTGGCGTGAGCGTCGTTGCCATTCAGGCCGCGCTGCTTGCGTCGTCGAGCGGAGCCTTTGCCCAAGACAGCAGCGCAGTGCTGCCGCCGATCACGGTTGAGGCGCCTCACCAGAAGCGTACGCCGGCGGTCCGACCGCCACGCAATTCTGCGCGATCGGCCCGCATCACCCGAAGCCTGCGAACGACCCCATCACCGCAGGAAACCGTGAGCGACCAGAGTGCAGGGGCTCCGGGTGCCCTGACGGTTCTGACTGCTCAACAAGCGCTGGCGGAAATTGACCAGACTCCGGGCGGCGTGGCGCTCGTCTCGGCCGATGCCTACAGGAACTCGACGCCGTCCAACACGATCAAGGATGTTCTGGATTACGTGCCCGGCGTGTACGCCCAGCCCAAATGGGGCGACGACACCCGTCTTTCGATTCGCGGATCCGGCCTGTCGCGCAATTTTCATCTGCGCGGCGTGCAGCTCTATATGGACGGCATTCCGATCAACACCGCGGATGGCTATGGCGATTTCCAGGAGATTGATCCGAGCGCCTACAAATATGTCGAAGTCTTCAAGGGCGGCAATGCGCTTCAGTTTGGCGCCAATTCGCTGGGGGGCGCGATCAACTTTGTGACCCCGACTGGCCGCGACTCGTTTCCGAACGGTGTATCCTTCGATGTCGGAGGATTCGGCTACAAACGACTTCAGGCGAACGCGGGAGGCGTCAACGGGCGGTGGGATGGTTTCGTGACCGCTTCCGCGCAGGCCGCAGACGGATTTCGCGATCACAGCTTCGGCTCGAGCAACCGTTTGAGCGGTAATGTGGGCTATCAGTTCTCCGCGGATGTCGAGACACGGTTCTACCTCAATGCCAACGAGGTGCGGCAGCGAATTCCGGGTACCGTGACCAAGACGTCCGCTTTGACCGATCCGGAAGCTGCTGCACCGGCGAATGTTGCGATGGATCAGCAGCGCAATATCGACACTGTCAGGCTCGCCAACAAAACCACCGTTCGTTTCGATGACACCAAAGTCGAATTCGGCGCCTTTGGCGTCGATCGGCATTTGATGCATCCGATTTTCCAGTGGCTGGACTACCGTTACAAGGACTACGGCGGATTCGCGAAGATCACGGATGACCGCACCATTGGCGGCTTCCGCAACAGGTTGGTCGCGGGCGTCCAGGTGCTGAACGGCAGCATCGACAACCAGCAGTTCGCCAACATCGGCGGGAGGAAGGGCGCTCTGCTTTCTTCCTCGATCGATCGGTCGGAGAACACCTCCGCCTATATCGAAGACAGCTTCTACGTCCTTCCAAATCTTGCATTGATCGGCGGCACGCAATTTCTGTACGCGACCCGTAATCGGCAGGATCGTTTCCTCAGCGACGGGGATCAATCGGGGGCGACGCGCTTTAATCTCTGGTCGCCGAAAAGCGGTCTGTTGTGGCAAATCGATCCGGCTTGGCAGGCCTTCGCCAATGTCTCGCGGAGTGCCGAGGTGCCGAGCTTCGGCGAAAGCGCGATCGGTCTCGGCATTCCGACGATCCCGTTCACCAGCATCCGCCCGCAGATTGCGACCACGTACGAAATCGGGACTCGCATGAAGCGATCTGATTATGCCTGGGAACTGACGGCCTACCGGGCCAACATTCGCGACGAATTGCAATGCCTCTATAGTGCTTTCGGCAATTGCAATGTGACCAATGCCGACCGCACCATCCATCAGGGCGTCGAGGCCGGCGCGGGCGCAGCCATCTTTCGTGACATCTTCGTCAATGGCCCGGCGCCGGACAAGATCTGGCTAAATGTCGCCTATTCCTTCAACGACTTCCGCTTCGACAAAGATCCGATCTTCGGAAACAATCGATTGCCGGGAGCCCCAACTCACTATTTGCGCACGGAGCTTCTCTACAAGCACCCTACCGGTTTCTATGTTGGACCCAACGTAGAATGGGTGCCACAGGCCTACTTCGTCGACAGCATGAACACGCTGACGACAGAGCCTTACGCCCTGTTGGGATTGAAAGCCGGATTCGACAATGGCGGCCCGATGTCTGCCTACATCGAGGGGCGCAATCTCACCAACAAGACCTACATAGCCAGCGCCAGCATCATCGATCGAGCGACGGCGACGTCAGCATTGTTTGAGCCGGGTACTGGAAGAGCAGTATACGCTGGAATGAGGTATCGATGGTGACGCTCTATGCTCGGCTCCGCGGCAGGCCCGCATTCCGAATGCCGATGCTGACGGCGGCGGAAAGTGATCGCAAGAATGCAGGGCCATTCTTGGCCCGATCAATCGAGAAAGAGGCAATCAACATGAAGAATATCGGACGAACTCTCCTTGCGATTTCAGTGTTGCTGACCGCCTGTGCCGTCGCGCAGGCCGAGGACATCAAGGCCGGCGATCTCGTCATCTCGCAACCGTGGAGCCGGGCGACGCCGGGCGGCGCCAAGGTCGCCGGCGGCTATCTCACCATCGAGAACAAGGGCACAGTGGCCGACAAGCTGGTCAGCGTTTCCGCGGATATCGCGGGGAAGGCCGAGGTTCACGAGATGGCGATGGAGAACGGCGTGATGAAGATGCGCCTGCTCGACAAGGGCCTGGTGATCGATCCCGGCAAGACGGTGAAGTTCGCCCCCGGCGGCTACCACCTCATGCTCCAGGAGCTGAAGGGCCCCTTCAAGCAGGGCGACAAGGTGCCAGTGACGCTTCAGTTCGAGAAGGCCGGCAAGGTCGCCGTTTCCCTCGACGTCCAGGGCGTCGGCGCGCAGGCGCCCGGCGACAGTGGGCACATGATGAAGAAAATGCCTGATCATTCTGGAATGAAGATGTGACGAGCATGATCTGGACCTTTGGGAGATCCAATATGTCGAAGCGAACCTGGCTGATTGTTCTGAGCGTATTTGCGGCAACGCCAGCGACTGCGCACGTCTTCCTCGAAGGCAAGCAGGCAACCGTGGGGGGATCGTACAAGGCCGTCTTCGCTGTCCCGCACGGTTGCGCCGGCTCGCCCACGGTGAAAATCCGGGTGCAGATCCCGGAAGGCGTGATCGCGGTGAAACCGATGCCGAAGGCGGGCTGGAGTGTTGACGTGGTCGAGGGCAAATATGCCAGCGAATACGACTATCACGGCAACAAGCTTTCGTCCGGCGTCAAGGAGGTGACCTGGTCCGGCGGTAAGCTGCCGGACAAGAACTATGACGAGTTCGTCATGCACACGGCCCTGACCGACACGCTCAAACCGAACACAATCCTGTACTTCCCCGTCGTCCAGGAATGCGAGACCGGCGTCAGCCGCTGGATCGAGATCCCCGCGGAGGGGGCAGGGCATTCGCACGAGGGCAAGTCACCGGCGCCGGGCGTAAAACTTCTGCCAAAACCCTGATGCGCCTGCTCGCCGCGCTGGCGACGCTGCTTCTCGTTGTCGGCTTCGCGACCGGCGCCTCGGCGCACGCGGCGCTCGTCGCGGTCGAGCCGGCGAGCGGCAGCATGCTCGCGAGCGCGCCGAAGGCGGTGGAGTTGCGCTTCAATGAGACAGTGACGCCGGGCGCGATCCGGCTGATCGACGGCGCGGGCAGGGCGCGGGATGATGTGCGCGTCAACGCATCGGGCGAGACCATCTCGGTCGCGATGCCGATGGACATGCCGCAGGGCACGGCGGTCGTCAGCTATCGCGTGATCTCGCAGGACGGCCATCCCGTTACGGGATCGGTGATCTTCTCTATCGGCACGCCGACGGGGACGCAACCTCCCGCAAACGCCGATCGCGGATTGAACGTGCTGATCTGGCTGGCGCGGGTCGGTCTCTATCTTGGCCTGTTCGTCGGCGTCGGCGGCGTTTTCTTTGCACGCTGGGTTGCGTGGTCGATGACCGGCATAACCATTCCGTGCGTGGCGCTTGCCATCGGCGTCCCGAGCGCGGTGGCGTCCCTTGGTGTGTTGGGGCTGGATCTCCTCGGGCTACCGTTGTCGGCTCTCGCGACGATGGCTCCCTGGAAAGTGGCATTCGGGACCAGCGCGGGCCCCGCCTTGCTCGTGGCCGTCGCTGCAATGCTGTTCGCATTGCTGGCGCTAGGCAGCGCGTGGTGCGCGCGCGCTCTGGCCATTATTGCCTTCGTCGGCGTCGGCTTGTCGCTGGCAATGACCGGGCACGCCGCTACGGCACCGCCCGAACTGTTGACCCGGCCGGCGATCTTTCTCCATGGTCTTGGTGTTGCCTTCTGGATTGGAGCCCTCGCACCGCTGGTCGCCCTGTTATCGAAGCGGCCCGCCGTGGCATTGCCTGTCGTGAACCGCTTTTCTCGCCTCGCCGCGCCGGTCGTTGGTGTTCTCGCATTGACCGGCCTCGCGCTCGCCATCGTCCAGCTTGAGAATCCGTCTGCATTGGTCGAGACCCGCTACGGGCTCATCCTCTCGATCAAGCTCGCGCTGGTCCTCGTGCTGTTGGCGCTTGCCGCGCTCAACCGCTTCCGCCTGACCCCGGCGCTGGCGGGAGATCACAAGGCTGCGCCGGCCCTGAAGCGCTCGATCGTGATCGAATGCGCCATCGCGCTAGGCATCTTCGCCGTCGTTGCCGGCTGGCGCTTCACGCCGCCGCCGCGAACGATCGTTCCGGAGACGCCGCTGGCGATCCACATCCACACCGACAGGGCGATGTTTCAGGTCCTGGTCTCGCCGGGTAAGGCGGGTGTCGACGACTTCGTGCTGCAGCTCATCACTGGCGAGGGGGCGGTTCTCGAGGCCAAGGAGGTGACGCTGACGCTGAGCCTGCCCGAACGCGGCATCGAGCCGATGGAGCGGAACGCCTCGCTCGGGCCGGACCGCTACTGGCACGTGCGCAAGGTCGAGCTGCCCTTTGCGGGCCGCTGGCATGTGCGGATCGACGCGCTGGTGAGCGATTTCGAGAAGATCACGCTGGAGGACGAGCTTGAGGTGGCGGCGCCCTGAATCGGGCTCTTCGGCACATCACGTCGAATCTGAAGTCGACGGAAAAATGACAGGAATTCCGCTGTGTTAGCGGGTTTTCCTCATTCCCGGTCTTGTGTTTTGGCTCCCAATCCGGTTTCACTGCGAGTCATCACTGATTCCTCGAGTATTGCCATGCGGTTGTCGCGGTTCTTTCTGCCCATTCTGAAGGAAAATCCGAAAGAGGCGGAGATCGTCTCGCATCGGCTGATGCTGCGTGCCGGCATGATCCGGCAGGAGGCCGCCGGCATCTATGCCTGGCTGCCGCTCGGTTTCCGCGTGCTCAAGAAGATCGAGCAGATCGTGCGCGAGGAGCAGGACCGCTCTGGCGCGCTGGAACTGTTGATGCCGACGCTGCAGCTTGCCGACCTCTGGCGCGAGAGCGGCCGCTACGATGCCTATGGCCCCGAGATGCTGCGCATCGCCGACCGGCACAAGCGTGAGCTGCTGTATGGCCCGACCAACGAGGAAATGATCACCGAGATCTTCCGCGCCTATGTGAAGTCCTACAAGAGCCTGCCGCTGAATCTCTATCATATTCAATGGAAATTCCGCGACGAGCAGCGTCCGCGCTTCGGCGTGATGCGCGGCCGCGAGTTCCTGATGAAGGACGCCTATTCATTCGACCTCAACGAGGCCGCGGCGCGCGTCGCCTACAACAAGATGTTCGTCGCGTATTTGCGCACCTTCGCGCGGATGGGGCTGAAGGCGATCCCGATGCGCGCCGAGACCGGCCCGATCGGCGGCGATCTCAGTCATGAGTTCATTGTGCTGGCCGAGACCGGCGAATCCGGCGTGTTCATCAATCGCGACGTGCTGGACCTGCCGGTGCCGGGCGAGGACGTCGACTATGAGAGCGATTTGACGCCGATCATCAAGCAATGGACCTCGGTCTATGCGGCGACGGAAGACGTTCACGACGCCGCGCGCTTCGAGCAGGAAGTGCCCGCGGACAAGCGGGTGAACACCCGCGGTATCGAGGTCGGGCAGATCTTCTATTTCGGCACGAAGTATTCCGAGGCGATGAAGGCGCTGGTGGCAGGCCCCGACGGTGTCGACGTGCCGATCCACGGCGGCTCCTACGGCGTCGGCGTCTCGCGCCTGCTCGGCGCCATTATCGAGGCCTGCCATGACGATGCCGGCATCAAATGGCCGGAGGCCGTTGCCCCGTTCCGCGTGTCGATTCTCAACCTCAAGCAGGGCGATGCCGCGGTCGATGCGGCCTGCGAGAAGCTCTATGCGGAGCTGTCCGCCAAGTGCGTCGACGTGCTCTACGACGACACCGACCAGCGCGCCGGAGCCAAATTCGCCGCCGCCGACCTGATCGGCATTCCGTGGCAGATCATGATCGGGCCGAAAGGGCTCGCCGACGGCAACGTCGAGCTCAAGCGGCGAAGTGACGGCGCCCGCGAGATCATGTCGCCTGCGGACGCGGTCGCAAGACTTGTGGGCTGATAAGGCTGGTCGGCTGAATATTGTTCATCGCCCGAGATCGCGGCCGCCAATCCGGCCACATTTGACCCCGAATCATGGGACTATCGAGCGATGGATGAGACCATGACCGAAACTGTTCAAACCGCGCCTTTTGCGCCATTCGAGTGGATGCTGTCGGCGCGTTACTTACGGGCGCGCCGCAAGGAGGGATTCATCTCGGTCATCGCCGGGTTCTCCTTCCTCGGGATCATGCTGGGCGTGGCGACGCTGATCATCGTCATGGCCGTCATGAACGGCTTCCGCAAGGAGTTGCTCGACAAGATCCTCGGGCTCAACGGCCACATCCTGGTCCAGCCGCTGGAATCGCCGCTGACCGACTGGAAGGACGTCGCCGACCGCCTCAGTCAGGTCCAGGGCATTCGGCTCGCAGCGCCCGTGGTGGATGGCCAGGCGCTGGCGTCATCGCCGTGGAACGCCTCCGGCGTCCTGGTGCGCGGCATCCGCTCCGACGACCTCAACAACCTCACCTCGATCGCCAAGAACATCAAGCAGGGCTCGCTCGAGGGCTTCGATGACGGGCAGGGGGTCGCGATCGGCCGGCGCCTCGCTGACCAGCTGTCGCTGCACGCCGGCGACAGCATCACGCTGGTGGCGCCTAAGGGCGCGGTCACGCCGATGGGCACGACACCGCGCATCAAGCCGTACAAGATCGCCGCGGTGTTCGAGATCGGCATGTCCGAGTATGATCTCGGCTTCGTGTTCATGCCGCTCGCGGAGGCGCAGGCCTATTTCAACCGCAGCAACGACGTCACCTCGATCGAGGTCTTCACCACCAATCCGGATCAGATCGTCGCGTTCCGCCAGGCCGTGACGGAGGCGGCGGGCCGGCCGGTGTTTCTGGTGGACTGGCGGCAGCGCAACTCGACCTTCTTCAACGCGCTCCAGGTCGAACGCAACGTGATGTTCCTGATCCTCACCATGATCGTGCTGGTCGCCGCGCTCAACATCGTTTCCGGCCTGATCATGCTGGTGAAGGACAAGGGCAGCGACATCGCGATCCTGCGGACCATGGGGGCCTCGCAAGGCTCGATCATGCGCATCTTCCTGATCACGGGCGCCTCGATCGGCGTGGTCGGTACGATGGTCGGCTTCATCGTCGGGCTGGTGATCTGCCTGAACATCGAATCGATCAGGCAATTCCTGTCCTGGCTGACCAGCACCGAACTGTTTTCGCCAGAGCTATATTTCCTGTCGAAGCTGCCCGCCGAGATCGACATCGGCGAGACCTCGGCCGTCGTGATCATGGCGCTGACGCTGTCGTTCCTGGCGACGCTGTATCCGTCCTGGCGCGCCGCGCGCCTCGATCCCGTCGAAGCGCTGCGGTACGAGTGAGGGGCTGATGGAGCAGCAGGGGGCGGAAGATGTACCGGTCATTTATCTCCACGAGATAAAGCGACAGTACTTGCAGGGCGAGGTGCCGCTGACGATCCTCGACGGCGCCAAGCTCGCGCTGTGGGCGGGCCAGTCCGTCGCGCTGGTGGCGCCGTCAGGCTCGGGCAAGTCGACGCTGCTGCACATTGCGGGTCTGTTGGAAGCGCCCGATTCCGGCGAGGTCTACGTCAATGGCGCGCCGACCTCGCAACTGCCCGACATCGAGCGCACCCAGCTTCGCCGCACCGATATCGGCTTCGTCTACCAGTCCCACCGGCTGTTGCCGGAGTTCTCGGCGCTGGAGAACGTCATGCTGCCGCAGATGATCCGCGGCCTCAAGAAATCCGAGAGCGTCAAGCGCGCCAAGGAGATCCTTGGCTATCTCGGCCTCGGCGAGCGCATCACGCACCGTCCGTCCGAGCTGTCGGGCGGCGAGCAGCAGCGCGTTGCAATCGCGCGCGCGGTGGCCAATGCTCCGCGGGTGCTGTTTGCGGACGAGCCGACCGGCAATCTCGATCCGCACACCGCTGACCACGTCTTCCAGGCCCTGATGCAGCTCGTCAAGGCGACCAAGGTCTCGATGCTAATCGCGACCCACAACATGGAGCTCGCCGGCCGGATGGACCGCCGCGTGTCGCTGTCGAACGGCCAGGTGGTCGAGCTCGAGTAAAAACCGCGAAAACAACCCCATGCACAGTAGCCAAGTGCTTGGGCGCACTGACGAAAAAAATGGTGCTCCCGGGAGGTTCAAGGCCGGATCACCGTCAATTTGAACGGCCCGCCATTGGCTGCGGCATGGGCTACCGCCTCATTGGCGTGGTCGAGGTCGAAGGCCGTGGCCTCGTACTCCTCCAGCCTCAGCAGTCCCGCGCGCACCAGCGCGATCAGGCGGCTTGCCGCATCCGGCGGATACATCCAGACGCCGTGGATGCTGATGCAGTTGCGCATGATCCAGGGGTAGGGCAGCTCGAGGCCAGCGCCGCCGGCCATGCCGACGCCACCCATCAGCACGACGCGGCCATTGGGGCGCACCGTCATGATCGCCGCGCGCACCACATTCGTGCTCACCGAGGGCGGCATGATGTCGAGCACGCAGTCGATCGGCCCGGGCGCCGCACGCTTCATGCTCTCGCGGTCGTCATCCTCGTTGCCGGAGAGTTTGACCGGCTTCACGCGATCGCCGAAACGGCGGACGAGGTCGGCCAAGATCTTGTCGTTGCGGCCGGGCGCGACCACGCAGGCCGCGCCCATCGCGAGCGCGACCGAGACGGCTGCGCTGCCGAAATTGCCGGTGGCCCCGCTCACCAGCACGGTCTCGCCGGGCTGAAGGCTGGCGGCGAGAAAGCCGCCATAGGGCACCAGCAGCGTCCCCAGCGCGCACCATCGCGTGGCGTCCTCCGACGCGATCGTGCCAAGCCGTTTGACGTTCTCCGTCGGCACCCGCATCTGCTCGGCGAACGAGCCATGGCGAAAATGCTGTTGCAGGCGCATGGCGCCGGCACCGGGGGCAGTGAGTCCTTGCAGGGCAATGTCGGGCGCTGCGGCGTCGTCGCGCGAGCGCACCGTCGGGTCGCAGAACACCCAGTCGCCAACGCTGAGCTTGGTTGCGTCCGGGCCGATGGCGCGCACCCGGCCGATGCCGCCTGGCCCCGGGATGATCGGCAGGTCGAAGGCATAGTTGCGTGCCCCGCTGAAGACCTCGTTCATGTAGGACAGCACCCGCGTTGCGATGACGTCCACGATGACCTCGCCCGTGCCGAGCACAGGGTCCGCGGCTTCCTCAATCGCAAGCGGCGATCCAAATGATTTCAATACGGCAGCTTTCATGATCTCACCTCAAAGTGGGTTGAAGCCCATATGCGCCGCCTTTCCAGGCCCAGGAAGGCCTGGTATTATCCTAGTATTCCCCAAGCCCTCCATCGAGGCACGTCACCATGGCCGACCCACGCCGCGTCGAATTCGGCGACTTCCTCAGGTCCCGCCGCGAAAAGCTGTCGCCGAAGACGGTCGGGCTTCCCGCGGGCCGGCGGCGTCGCACGGCGGGCCTGCGCCGCGAAGAGGTGGCGCAGCTCGCCGGTATCGGCGTCGACTGGTACATCCGCCTCGAGCAGGGCCGCACCGTCAGCCCCTCGGTCACCACCGTGGATGCGCTGGCGCGAGCGTTGCGCCTCAGCAAGACCGAGCACGCCCATCTCAAGGCACTTGCGCGCGACGGCGATAGGCGCGCGTTCACGCGCGAGATCGTGCCGCCCCCCGTTCGGCGGATGATCGAGAGCCTGGCGCAGCCGGCCTATGTCACGGGGCGGCGCTGGGACGTGCTGGCCTGGAACGCGGCGGCCGAGGAGATCTTCGGGTTCGGACAATTGCCCGAGCAGGACCGCAACACGCTGCTGCTGGTCATGACGAACAAGCAGACGCGAAAATTCTACGGTGCCGGCTGGGCTGACATCGCCAAGAGCATGGTCGCGATGTTTCGCGCCACTCACGACGTCTGGGCCGGCGATCCCGCCTTTACGGAATTGCTGACGCGGCTGCGCCAGGGCAGTCCGGAATTCGTCAAATGGTGGGAGGCGCACGAGATCCGCAGCACTGCCGCGGGCCTCAAGATCATGAACCATCCGACCAAGGGCGTGCTCCGGTTCGAGCACACGAGCTTTCAGGCCAATGACGATCCGGCGCTGAAGCTCGTGATCTACACGCCGGTGTAGATTGCGGAAACATGGGGTCGAAGCTCGTCACGTATGACGGTCGATGATCTGAAGGAGCCGATCGCAGGACGCCTCGATCCTCTTGTGGGGAGATGTGGCGACGCCCAGCAACAGGCCGGATCGCGCCGAGGCCGCGGACGCATGCCATAGCGACAGGGGCGTGGGCGCCAACCCAAACGATGCTGCTTCCCTCGCGATCGCGACGTCGGAGGTTCCGTCCGGCAGTCTCAGGACCGCGGCCAATCCGGCGATCGCAACGTCCTTCGCAACGTCCTTGGCGCGTGCCTTCAAATATTTCAGCAGCGCATCGCCTTGCGCGGCATAGGCCCGCTTCGTGCGTCGAAGATGCCGCAGATAGTGGCCGTCGCGGATGAATTCGGCGGTTGCGAGCTGTACGGAGGGCCCGGGCGCCGGAGCGAGGCATGCCGCTACCTCGGCAAAACGGGATGCCAGAGAGGCGGGTGCAACGACGAAGCCCAGCCGCAAGGCAGGAGTCAGGGTCTTGCTGAACGACCCGATGTGAATCACGCGCCCGAAACGATCGAGAGAGGCGAGCGCCGGTGTGGCCCGCCCTCTCAGCTGAAGCTCGCTCAGATAGTCGTCCTCGATCACCCACACCCCTTCCTGGGCTGCCCAGTCGAGAAGACATGAACGTCTTGCCAGCGACAAGGTGGAGCCAAGCGGTGCCTGCTGTCCTGGCGTCACGACCACCAACGCAGCATCAGGAGCGTGTTTCAGGCCGTAACGGACGTCAATGCCGTCTACATCAACCGGGATCGGCCTGATCGACAACCTTGCAAGCTCAAGGCCGTGTCTTGTGAAGGGGAAGCCCGGGTCCTCCATCCAGACCTTCTTCTGCTCGAGGCCGAGAACCCGCAGTGCCAGTCCGAGGCCGCTGCTGAAGCCGCCGGTGATGATGATCTGCGACGGTGCACATTCGATCCCCCGCGCCAGCGCGAGATATGCCGCAATGTCGCGCCTCAATTCCAGCTCGCCGCGGGGATCCCGATAAATGGCCGGTGCGCTGGTTTCCGCGCGCACCGCCCGCGTGCGCATCCTCGAGAAGAGCTTGGCGGGAAAGGTCTCGTGAGCGGGCACACCCATTTGGAAAACGGCCGGTCCCGCAGTGAGCTCCTGGTACATCTCCATGAACGAGCCGGGGTGGGGAGCGGCTTCCTGCCGAGGGGTAAAGGCGGGTCGATCCGCAACACGCGTTCCGGTCGCGCGCGACGCGACGATCAGTTGCGCAGAGGAAAGTTTTTCGTAGGCCGATCGCACGGTGCCGCGCGCCACGCCCAGCTGAGCCGCCAAATCCTGCCATGAGGGCAGACGAGCTCCCGGAGCCAGCACGCCGCTCTCGATGGCAGCTCCGATACCTCTGCGGATTTGTTCTGCCAATGGCGTCTTCGCAGATCGATCGAGCTCCAGCTGCAGCGGTTTGACCATGCCCCCGTGGTACACGATTTTCGTCCATTCTTGGTGCTTTTTTGTAGACCAGGGCGGGGCCATTTATCGGGCAGGGAAGTACATGGCGGAAGTACATGGCGACAGCCGCCGAACAGAACCGATCATGGAGTATGAAAATGGCTAAGCGTCTCGACTACGACCGCATTGCACCCGCAGGCATGAAAGCGCTCGGCGGCGTTTACGGCTATGTCATGCAGAGCAATCTTCCTGCAACGCTCGTCACTCTGGTTTATCTGCGCATTTCGCAGATCAACAATTGCGCCTACTGCCTCGACATGCACACGCGCGATCTGCTGAAGAGCGGACAGAAGATCGAAAAGATCGCGCTGGTGCAGGCCTGGGCGGAAGGCGGTCATCTCTTCGACGAGCGGGAGCGTGCCGCCCTCGCATGGGCTGAAACGGTGACCCGTGTGGCCGACACCGGCATCCCGGATCAAGCTTACGAGGCTGCCCGCGCCGTCTTCGAGGAGCGCGAGCTCGTCGATCTCACCATCGCGATCGGCCTGATGAATGCGTACAATCGCATGGCAATCAGCTTCCGAAATACGCCACAGGCCGCGAAAGAGATGGCAGCCTGACCCCGGTGCCGGACGGCAAGAGGGTAAACACATGCCATCGACTGCGACGGCATGTCCTGAGATATCGGCGATTCAAGGCAGGAGCTTGAAATGACCATCGCAATTTCCGGCGTGAAGATTCCCGACAGCAAGATCGCACGGGAGGCCGCCGAGCTGGTGCGCCAGTACGAAAACGACATGTTGTTCAACCACTCGGTCCGCGTCTTTGTGTTCGGCGCGATCAAGGGACATCGGCAAAATCTGAAATTCGATTCCGAGCTGCTCTACATCGCGGCGCTGTTCCATGATCTCGGGCTTGTCGACCATTACCATACACAGACCAAGCGATTTGAAGTTGATGGCGCCGATGCCGCCCGCGAATTTCTGAGGGGGCACGGCATCGACGAGCCAAAAGCCGATCTGGTTTGGGAGGCGATCGCGTTACATACGACGCCCGGAATTCCACAATACATGCGGCCGGACATCGCTCTCACGAATGCGGGTGTGTTGGTCGACGTCGTGGGGATTGGCTATGACGAGTACTCGCCAGAGCAGCGCGACCAGGTGACCACCGCATTTCCGCGCGGTGATTTCAAGAACGAATTCCTTCAGGTACAAACCTGCTCGGCCTTGAAGAAGCCGCAGACCACGTTCGGGACTGTCAATTTCGATTACATCGAAGATCACGACCCCACATTTCACAAGCCGAACGCATGCACGCGCATCCGCAACACTCCCTGGCGGAGCTGACCTTCGGCGCGATGTTCGAGTTTCGCCACGTTGACTCATGGCGACGGTGCGGCCGGGGGCGTTACGCTGGCGTTCGGCTGCTGAATGGCCGGCCACGGGCTCTTCGGAGCCGGCGTCGCCGCCGCGCATGACGCCGCAAGCTGCGGCCACACTGACGTCAGGCCCGTCAAGTCGATGTCGAATTTCGTGATGTCCGCCTTGTCGTCGGGTAACAGCGTGGTTTCGCGGACATGGAGGGAGCGGGACGCCAGTATCGCCTTGAGCATGTCCGGATCGATGCTGCCACGCCAGACTTCGTATTTTCCGGTCCGCAACGCAGACCCTCCGGCCGCGTTGTCCGGAGCGGCGTCCGCCGTCACCAGGATGGTGGTCTTGCCGACGGCCGTCTCGTCGATCTCGCGCGCGAATGTCAACGGCACGCGCTTTCCGCTTTCGCAGGACAGACGCCATTCCATAGGCCGGAACGAAGCGCCGTTCTCCTTCAGCATCGCGAACTTGCGGGCGAAGGGGCGCGCTTCCTTTTCCAGTTTCCACGCCGTTTCGGCAAGCGAACGCGTGTCGATGCCGAAACGATAGAGCTCGGCGCGCGTCAGCAGGTGCAGGTTTTCGAACTTCACCGTCCGGATCAGATCGTCTAGCTCGCGGCTGATCCCCATCGCCGCGATGAACGCAGCGCGATCGCGATCGGCCCTGGCCATCCGGCGCTGCCTGTATTCCGCGACCGCCGCCGGAGGCGGATGCCCGTGAAAGGCAAGGACCAGCCTGGAATTATGGACCGCCAGCGCGGCGTCGGGGGCGACCTCGCGCGATGTCGCTCCGAGAAACAGGTAGCCGCAGGCCGAGTTGCACATCGCATGGTAAGTGGTGAGTTCGGCTTCCACCTCGCCGCCGGTATTTTTTATTTTCAGGCACGCGGCGTCCACCTGCGTGCCCGCGGCGCACGCCGTCGCGATGGTCCGGCCAACCCGACCGATCGCCTTGCGGCTGCGCAACAACCGCCCGATGACATAGGACTGCTCCACGTTTCCGCCCGGTGAATAGAGGTAGATCGGACGCTGCGTGTCCTTGACGCCGGCAAGGAAGCGGCGAATGCGCGGCGCAGCGTCCTGGTCGATATCGCCCTCGATGGCGATCCAGCGGTCGCAGCCCGGTCCGCAGGCGTCTGGTGGTCCCTTGGCAAGATAGATCGTCAGCCTGGATGCAAATCCAGTCTTCTCGGCCGGCGTCCCTTCGGCGTGCAATGCGCCAGGAAGCATCAGCGAGGCCAGGACAAGCAGACTACGGGCGAGCATGAAACGACGGGGACCACCCGCAGTGAAAAGCAGAGATCGATGTTACACGATGATCCGCGCAGCCACAACTTGCGGTGGCGCATCCGCACGGGTCTGTCCGCGACGGCTGGATTGGCAATCTGGCGGCGATGTGGGAGCAGGCAGAACAGCATCTCCCGAGGGGACGGTGACGACAGGAACCTAAATGCCATCATGCGGTTATCGCGCAGACAATTTGCGCGACCCGGCTGCATCACTCAGAAAGTCAGGCGGGCTACCTGTGGTCGAAGCGAACAGCAGCGGGACGATCAAGCAGTAGCTCCTCGTGGAGCTAGGAACGTGGCAGGGGAAGACCAATGACGACAGCGACCGGGATCCGCTCGGCCGATCGCAATTCCGTCTTAGCCACACTCGGCGACTTCATCCGAGAGATCAGCAATCCCGACGATCTCGCCTATGCTGCGGCGGAACTGCTCGGCCGCAGCCTGAACGTCAGCCGGGCGGGCTATGGCACGGTCGACACCTCAGCCGAGACCATCACCATTGTCCGCGACTGGAACGCACCGGGCATCCTGAGCCTCGCAGGCGTGCTGCGCTTCCGCGACTATGGCAGCTACATCGAAGATCTCAAGCGGGGCGAGACCGTCATCTGTGCCGATGCTGAAAAAGACCCTCGCGTCGGCGATCGTGCCGAGGCTCTCGAGGCGATCTCTGCGCGTGCGCTCGTCAACATGCCGATCTCGGAGGCCGATGGGGTCGTGGCGCTGCTGTATTTGAACAATGCCGGGCCGCGCGAATGGAGCCCCGAAGAGCTGGAGCTCATTCGCGATGTTGCCGAGCGTACGCGCACGGCCGTTGAGCGTCGCCGTGCTGAGACGGCCGTGCGGGAGAACGAAGCCCGGCTGCTTTTCCTGGACGCACTCAACAAGGAGACGGCCAGGACCCGCGATGCCGACGGCGTGATGGCGGTGACGACCAGGATGCTTGGCGAGCATCTCGAGGTATCGAGCTGTGCCTATGCCGATATGGATCCCGACCAGGACGGCTTCACCATACGCGGGGATTGGGCGGCGCCGGGCGCGGTGCATATCCTTGGTCACTACAGCCTGGCTGACTTCGGGAAGAAGGCGGTGCGAGAGCTCGGCGCCGGCAGGCCCCTGATCATCAATGACAATTTGAAGGAGCTTGCGCCTGAGGAAGCCGCCACTTTCCAGAACATCGGGATCGGTTCGACGATTTGCATGCCCTTGGTCAAAGAAGGGCAACTCACCGCCTTGATGGCGATCCATCACCGGGGCCCGCACCAGTGGACGCCGCGCGAACTCGCCTTGCTCACCGAAGTGACCGAACGGTCGTGGGCCCACATCGAGCGCGTCCGATCGGAACAGGCGGCGCGGGAGGCCGCCGAACGACTGACGCTTGCAAACAAGGCGGCTGGTATCGGCACCTGGGACTACGACCCGGTCAACAACGTTCTTCGATGGGATAGCCGCTGCAAGGAGGTGTTCGGTTTATCGCCGGACGCCGAAGTCAGCTATGAAGGGTCGTTCCTGAAGGGCCTTCATCCCGAAGACAGGCAGCGCGCCCACGAGGCCGTCTCCGCGGCGCTGACGCCGCACGCGCCGGCAAACTACAACATGGAATACCGGACCATTGGCATCGAGGATGGGGTCGAACGCTGGATCGCCGCGACCGGTCAAGCCATCTTTGCCAACGGCCAAGCTGTTCGGTTCATCGGAACGGTTCTGGATATCACCGCGCAAAAGAAAACCGAGCGTCATCTCAGAATACTCAATGATACCGGGGCCTCGGTCTCTCGCGAACGCGACCTCGACAAGATCGTCCAGATCGTGACGGATGCCGGCGTCGGACTCACCGGTGCTCAATTCGGCGCCTTTTTCTACAACGTTCTGGCGCCGGATGGCGGCAGCTACATGCTGTATTCGCTGTCTGGTGCGCCGCGATCCGCGTTTGAAAACTTTCCGATGCCGCGTAACACAGCCGTCTTTGGCCCGACCTTCGAGGGCTCCGGCGTGGTGAGGTCCGACGATATCCTGCGGGACCCCCGCTATGGCAAGAACGCGCCGCGGAAAGGCATGCCCGAGGGCCATCTTCCGGTCCGATCCTACCTGGCGGTCCCTGTGATCTCGCGCACCGGCGAAGTTTTCGGCGGACTTTTCTTCGGTCACGCCGAGACGGGTAAATTCCAAGCCGAGCAGGAGTCCGCGTTGCTTGGTATTGCGGGCCATGCCGCCACCGCTATCGACAACGCCCAGCTCTTGACCCGGCTCGAGGCGCTCAACGCCGGATTGGAGCAACGTGTTGCCGACGAAATTGCCGAGCGCATGAAGGCCGAAGAGCAATTGCGGCAATCCCAGAAGATGGAAGCCGTCGGGCAGTTGACCGGCGGCATTGCCCACGACTTCAACAATATGCTGGCCGTGATTCTCGGCAGCCTGAATCTTGCCAAGCGGCGGCTCGGCAGGGGAGAGGTCAGCATAGACCGCTTCATCGAGGGCGCCATCGACGGTGCAAATCGCGCAGCCACGTTGACGCAGAGGCTGCTCGCGTTCTCGCGCCAACAGCCGCTCGCGCCTGAGGTCGTGGACATCAACAAGATGGTCGGCGGGATGAGCGAGTTGCTCGAGCGCTCGCTGGGCGAGCTGATCCGCCTCGAGACGGTGCTGGCGGCTGGCCTCTGGCGGGTCAAGGCAGACCCGGCCCAGCTGGAAAGCGCGATGATCAACCTCGCGGTCAATGCGCGCGATGCCATGCCGAAGGGCGGCAGGCTGACAGTAGAAACCAGCAACGTCTCGATAGACCGAAAATATGCTCGCGAGTATGCACTCGCACCCGGGCAGTACGTTCTCGTGGCCGTGACGGACAACGGCACGGGAATTCCGGCCGACGTGCTGGGCAAGGTGTTCGATCCGTTTTTCACGACCAAGGTCGTGGGCAGGGGCACCGGTCTCGGCCTCAGTCAGGTCTACGGTTTCGTGCGGCAGTCGGGCGGCCATGTCAAAATTTACTCGGAAGTCGATGTTGGCACGACCGTGAAGATCTACCTTCCACGCTTCGCCGGCGAGGAGGCGGGCTCAGCTCTGTCACAGGAAGAAATACCCGCCGGTGCAAGCCATCAGAACGAAACCATTCTCGTCGTGGAAGACGACGAGCGCGTCCGCAACATTTCGTCCGAAAGCCTGCGCGAACTTGGCTACAACGTCATCGAGGCAGCCAGCGCCAAAGAGGCGATCAGGACGATCGAAAATGGTTTCGTTCCAGATCTGCTGTTCACGGATGTCGTCATGCCCGACATGACCGGCGCCGAGCTGGCGGCCGAGCTGTCGAAACGATACCCGGCGCTGAAAGTGCTGTTCACCACCGGCTACACGCGCAATGCAATCGTTCACAATGGCGTGCTCGATGCCGGCAAGCATCTGCTTCCCAAGCCCTTCTCTATCGAAGACCTGGCTGCCAAAGTCCGCACCTTGCTCGACGAGATCTGAACGCGTTTTGGAAACGATCTCTTCCGTTTGCAAGCTGCCTTCACAAGGGCTATGTCCCGGCTTTCGGAAGAGCATGACATGACAATCTCGGATGACAACGACCTCGCGCGCCTGAAGGAGATCGGGCGCATTGTCGCCAATACCCTGGAGGCAATGGGAAAGGCGCTCGAGCCGGGCATGTCCACCTCCGAGCTCGACCAGATCGGGCGAACGCTGCTGGAGGCCGCCGGTGCACGTTCGGCTCCGGAGCTGGCCTACGACTTTCCGGGCGCAACCTGCATCAGCGTGAACGAGGAGATCGCTCATGGCATCCCCGGCGATCGGCGGATCGCGCGCGGGGACCTCGTGAACATCGACGTGTCAGCCGAGAAGAACGGCTTCTTTGCGGATACGGGAGCCTCATTCGCCGTTCCACCCGCAACCCGCGCGGTCGAACGTCTTTGCAGGGACGGCCGGCGGGCGATGTGGACGGGCCTGCAGCAGGTCGGAGCCGGCAAACCGATTGCCGGTATCGGTCAGGCCATCGGGACCTTTGCGCGGAAGAACGGTTACAGCCTGGTCAGGAACCTTGCCAGTCACGGCGTCGGCCTGTCGCTCCACCAGGAGCCGACGGAGATCGCAACGTGGCCCGACCGCTCCGAACGCCGCATCATGAGCGAAGGCCTCGTGTTCACCGTCGAGCCGTTCCTGTCCCTTGGCGCGGAATGGGCAGAGGATGGCGATGATCCATGGACGCTCTACAGCAGCCCCGAGGCGCCGACCGTTCAATACGAGCACACCGTGATCGCCACGCGAAGCGGACCGTTGATCGTTACGATGGCTGGTTAAGGAGGCTCCTCAAGCCACCGGATCTCGGGCAGCATCCGAACGGGTTCGATCATCCAGAGCCAGCGGCGGCGCCGGTCTCGCCGACCAGATTGCCGAGCGTGGCGTCGGAAGCTCAACGCAAGGCGGGCCGCATATCGAAGTCCCGATTTAATTGACGCGCCGCGAGTGGCGAGGGGGCTTCTTCTGCGCAAAATACGGGTTCGCCACGCACGTCGCTGACCGACCGAGGGCTAAAAATCTGCACTGCTCGAGAGAGGTGTAGCGGCAATCGAAATAGCCGACGGGACCGTAGATCTGCATGCAGACCGCATAGCTCGGATCGTAGGTCTGCGCGTGCGCAGGCGCGCCGGCGAGCAGCAGGCCGATCGCGAGGAGCGCGAAGCGAGCGCGACGCATCTCAGCGCGCAAATAGTAACCGGGCGAATAACCCGGCACCTGCGCGCGCGGCCTGTTCTGATACGCGTAGGGATCGTCGCTCTGGCCTGCGAAATACGGGTTCGCGATGCAGGTGAGGGCGCGGCCCGACGAACTCGCCTGGCACTGCGCGTAAGTGTCGAACGTGCAATTGCTCAGCCCCGGCCATTCATCGCCGGTGAGGCAGAAGGCATGGTGGGTCCCGAACGCGCGCGCAGGCACGCTTGCGCTAAGCGTGAAACCAAATGTGGCGAGGGCGAGCGAAAATGTGGCGACAATGGGGAGAGCAATTCGTCTGCGCATTCGATTCTCCAATCACGCGAACGTGCGCGCGACGTTGTTACGCGCGCATGCTGCGTATGTCGTGTAGTCGACAATGGAACTCATGAAAACTCTTGTTTCAAAGGGTTTCCCGCGCGCGCTGGTAAATCTTCATTAATGAAGCGCGATCCTTTGGCGCGAACTGTGGCGTCGAGGTTACAGCAATTCTGTCGAGCGCTGCTATGACGACGCTACGGCCCGGGGGCCTAACGACGAAACTGGAACGGGAATCAAATGAACAAGAATCTGTTGCTTGCTGCTGTGAGCTTTGTCGCGCTCGGCGCGACCGCACCGGCGGTGGCTGCTGACCTCGCTGCGCGGCCTTACACCAAGGCGCCGGCGATGGTCGCCGCGATCTACGACTGGAGCGGCTTCTACATCGGCGTCAACGGCGGCGGCGGTTCCGCCCATTCGACTTGGGATCTCGTCGGCGGTGGCCGCGAGGGTTCGCACGATGCGACCGGCGGCACGGTCGGCGGCCAGATCGGCTACCGCATGCAGTCGGGCCAGTGGGTGTTCGGTATCGAAGGTCAGGGCAACTGGGCTGACTTCTCGGGCGACAACGTCAGCGCGCTGTTCGCGACGCGCAACCGCTCCAAGATCGACTCGTTCGGTCTGATCACCGGTCAGATCGGCTACGCCTGGAACAACGTCCTCCTTTACGCCAAGGGCGGTGCGGCTGTCGCCGGCAGCAAGTATGAAGTCTCGACCCTTGGCGGCGCGCTGCTGTCCTCGAACGATCAGACCCGTTGGGGTGGCACGATCGGTGCCGGCCTCGAGTACGGTTTCGCCCCGAACTGGTCGGTTGGCGTCGAGTACAACCACATCTTCCTGCAGGACAAGAACGTCACGTTCGCAGGCCTGGTTGGCACCGATCGCATCCGCCAGGACGTCGACATGGGCCTCGTTCGCTTGAACTACAAGTTCGGCGGCCCGAGCCTCGGCCGTTACTGAGTAAAGACTGCTATCGATCGCTCGACTTCGAGCGGTTGGCGAAAGCCCCGGCCATCGGCCGGGGCTTTTTTGTTGCTTAAATTCAGCGGGTTAACCATTCTGTTTGGAGATGGTCGAGATGGCTTGACTCCTGAGAACGAAATGAGAACAATGTTCTTCATACGTTCTCACCATGGAGTAAGCCATGTTCAGGATTTTCGTTGAAGAGGCCGCCGCGTTGGCGTCGATCGCGCTGTTTGTCGGGATGATTGCGATCTGGGCCCAGGTGCTCCCGCAGCTCTAGGCGCGGGCCTAGGTTGGGGAAAAGCAGGACGACGCGGCCGATCGGCCGCTCCGGCGTGGACTCTGGCACCATGACGCCCCACCATTATGAGGCGAGTCGGCCGGGCGAGTGCAGGATGCCTCCGGTGCCGGTGACCGCTCCATCTCATCTGCAAGAGGCCGTCACGCGACCATGCCGAGCGCCGGATTTGTCCACCTTCACGTTCACTCGGCCTATTCGCTGCTCAAGGGCTCGATCAAGATCGCCAAGCTCGCCGAGCTAGCGAAGAAAGACCATCAGCCGGCGCTGGCGTTGACCGACACCGACAACATGTTCGGTGCGCTGGAGTTCTCCGACAAGATGGCGGGCTCCGGGATCCAGCCGATCGTGGGCTGCGAGATCGCGATCGAGTTCGGCGACCAGGATCCCAATGCGCGCAACGTGCTGCTGCCCTCGCGCGTGGTGCTGCTGGCCGCGCAGGAGCGCGGCTATCGCAGCCTGATGCGGCTGAACTCGCGCGCGTTCCTGGAGACGCCCGACACTCATGCTCCCCACATCAAGTTCGACTGGCTCGAAGGCGAGACCGAAGGTCTGATCGCGCTGACGGGCGGTCCGGACGGACCGATCTCGCTGGCGCTTGCCGGCGGTTATACCGAGCTCGCGGCGGCGCGCTGCGAGCGTCTGGCCAGCCTGTTCGGAGACCGTCTCTACATCGAATTGCAGCGCCACAACATCGAGAAGGAGCGGCGGGTCGAAAGCAGCCTGATTGACATCGCCTACACCAAGGGCCTGCCGCTGGTTGCGACCAACGAGCCGTATTTCGCCACGACCGACGATTATGAAGCCCATGACGCGCTGCTCTGCATCGCCGGCGGGCGGCTGATCGCGGAGACCGAGCGCGAGCAGCTCACGCCCGATCACCGCTTCAAGACCCGCGCCGAGATGGCGGTGCTGTTCGCCGACATTCCGGAGGCGCTGGCCTCGACGGTGGAGATCGCCGAGCGCTGCTCGTTCCGGCCGATGACGCGCAAGCCGATCCTGCCGTTCTTCACGGTCGGCGCTGCCGCAAGCTCCGATGCCGCCGCAGTCGAGGCGGCCGAATTGAAGCGGCAGGCGGAGGAGGGGCTCGCCAACCGCCTGCGCGTGCACGGCCTCTCGCAAGGCACGACGGAAGAAGATTACAACGCGCGGCTTGCGTTCGAGCTCGACGTCATCATGCGCATGAAATACGCGGGCTACTTTCTGATCGTCTCCGACTTCATCAAATGGGCAAAGGGCCAGGGCATCCCGGTCGGGCCGGGCCGCGGCTCCGGCGCAGGCTCGCTGGTGGCGTGGGCGCTGACCATCACCGACCTCGACCCGATCAAGTTCGGCCTGCTGTTCGAGCGCTTCCTCAATCCGGAACGCGTCTCGATGCCGGACTTCGACATCGACTTCTGCCAGGATCGCCGCGGCGAGGTGATCAGGTACGTCCAGGAGCGCTACGGTCGCGACCAGGTCGCGCAGATCATCACCTTCGGGACGCTGCAGGCGCGCGGCGTGCTGCGCGACGTCGGCCGCGTGCTGCAGATGCCCTATGGCCAGGTCGACAAGCTCACAAAACTCGTGCCGCAGAATCCGGCCGCGCCGGTGACGCTGGCCGCCGCGATCGAGAGCGAGCCAAAACTCCAGGCGTTCCGCGACGAGGATCCGGTGGTGGCGCGCGCCTTCGACATCGCGCAGCGCCTCGAAGGCCTGACCCGTCACGCCTCGACGCATGCGGCCGGCATCGTGATCGGCGATCGGCCGCTGAGCGAACTCGTGCCGATGTATCGCGATCCCAAATCCGACATGCCGGTGACCCAGTTCAACATGAAATGGGTCGAGCCCGCGGGCCTCGTGAAGTTCGACTTCCTCGGCCTGAAAACGCTGACCGTACTCGACGTCGCGTGCAAACTGCTCAAGCCGCGCAACATCCACGTCGATCTCGCGACGCTGCCGATCGACGATGCCGAAAGCTACCAGATGCTGGCGCGCGGCGAGGTGGTCGGCGTGTTCCAGGTTGAAAGCCAGGGCATGCGGCGCGCGCTGGTCGACATGCGCCCCGACCGTTTCGAGGACATCATCGCGCTGGTCGCGCTCTATCGACCGGGTCCGATGGCGAACATCCCGACCTATTGCGCGCGCAAGCACGGCGACGAGGAGCCGGAATATCTCCACCCCGTGCTGGAGCCGATTCTCAAGGAGACCTTCGGCGTCATCATCTACCAGGAACAGGTGATGCAGATCGCGCAGGTGATGTCGGGCTATTCGCTTGGCGACGCCGACCTGCTGCGCCGCGCCATGGGCAAGAAGATCCGCGCCGAGATGGAGAAGCAGCGCGAGATCTTCGTCGCAGGCGCAGTGAAGAACGGCGTGCCGAAGGGGCAGGCCGATACCATCTTCGAGCTGCTGGCGAAATTCGCCGACTACGGCTTCAACAAGAGCCACGCGGCGGCCTATGCGCTGGTGTCCTACCACACCGCCTACATGAAGGCGCATTACCCGGTGGAGTTCATCGCCGCGTCGATGACGCTTGATCTCAACAATACCGACAAGCTGTCCGAATTCCGCGCCGAGGCGCAGCGCCTCGGCATCAAGGTCGAGCCGCCCAATGTCAACCGTTCCGGCGCGACTTTCGAGGTCGGCGACAAGACCATCTACTACGCGCTCGCGGCGCTGAAGGGCGTCGGTATTGCGGCCGTCGAGCAGATCATCGCGGAGCGGACCAAAAACGGCTTGTTCACCTCGCTCGCCGACTTTGCCGCGCGGGTGTCGCCGCGCGCGATCAACAAGCGCATCATCGAAAGCCTCGCCGCCGCGGGCGCCTTCGACACGCTGGAGCCGAACAGGGCGCGGGTCTTCGCCGGCGCCGACTCGATTCTCGCCGCGTGCCAGCGGGCGAACGAAGCTGCAACCATCGGCCAGAACGACATGTTCGGCAGCTCGGCCGACGCGCCGACCATCATGCTGCCGCAGATCGAGCCCTGGTTGCCGGCCGAGCGGCTGCGCCGCGAATATGACGCGATCGGCTTCTTCCTGTCGGGACATCCGCTCGACGATTACGCCACCGTGCTGAAGCGGCTGCGCGTGCAGTCCTGGGCCGAGTTCTCCCGCGCGGTGAAGACCGGCGCCACCGCCGGCAAGGTCGCGGCCACCGTGGTGTCGCGCATGGAGCGGCGGACCAAGACCGGCAACAAGATGGGCATCATGGGGCTCTCTGATCCCACGGGTCACTTTGAGGCGGTGCTGTTCTCCGAAGGCCTCGCGCAATATCGCGACGTCCTGGAACCGGGCGCCGCGGTGCTGCTCCAGCTCGGCGCCGAGCTCCAGGGCGAGGACGTCCGCGCGCGCGTGCTGCACGCCGAGCCGCTGGACGAGGCCGCGGCCAAGACGCAGAAGGGCCTGCGCATCTTCGTGCGCGACACCAAGCCGCTGGAATCGATCGCCAAGCGTCTCGCCGGCCCCGACATGGCGAACGGCGCCGCGCCGAAGGTCGGCAGTCCGGGCATCGCGCCCCGCTCCAACGGCGACGGCGAGGTCTCGCTGGTCATGATGCTCGACCTCGAAACCGAGGTCGAGATGAAGCTGCCCGGCCGCTTCAAGGTCTCGCCGCAGATCGCCGGCGCCATCAAGGCGGTCGCCGGTGTGGTGGACGTGCAGCAGCTCTAGCAACGCGCACGGTGTTGCAGGCGGCTGTATGTCTTGCGCGGGACATGCGGCGGCCCTGTTGCAACCTTTCGCTGTTTTCGGTTAGCATGCACTCGGGGAAAATTTGGGGGCGTGATGCTATTGCGTGGGCTGGTATTGCTCGTGGCTGCGGCACTGCTGTGCGGCTGTGAGACGGCGAGGAGCGGGCTTGGATATTCGGAGACGGTACGAAAGCTGGGTCCGCCGAAAGCCGGGCAGGCCCGCGTCGTCGTGTTTCGCGAGAAGGGCTTCGGCGGCATCGGCGATCCGGACTGGGAATTTTCCCTCGACGGTACGCCGATCAAGGGTCTGAAGACCGGGACATATGTCTATGTCGATCGCCCGGCAGGCCAGCACCAGTTCGTAGCAGAGGAGGCGGCGCTCGGCGTCACGCGCGTGGACTTTTCGGCTCAGTCCGGCCAGACCGTGTTCTTCGTAGCGCGCTTCAGTCAGCGCAAGAGCGCCATGATCGCGAATGCGAGCACGGGGGTGCTGGGCTGGGGTCTCACGCTTGCGATGACGTCCGGCTATAAAAATCAGGGACCGCTGGATTTCCTGCCCTTGGATGAACCGGCCGCCAGGACGACGATCGCAGAGCTTCGGTTGGCAGAATAGCCTCCGCGCGAAATTCGAGCTCCGCCCGCACCGTCATTTGTGGTGTCGTCACAGCGTTGCGGCTATGATCGCCGTGAGGCCGTTCGTCCATCGCGCCGGGAGGGAACGTGACATGTGCGACAAGTGCAATGAATCCCCACATGAGAGGATCGCGCCGTCGCGACGATCCGCGATGTTGTTGGGTGCCTCGGCGCTCGGCCTCGCCCTGACCGGCAGAGCCTTCGCCAAAGAGACCAAGGCGCCGCCCAAGCCGCAGAACGTGCTGTCGCCCGACGCATCATTGAAGCGCCTGACGGAAGGCAATGCCCGCTATGTCGACGGTGTGTCGCGGCGGCACGATTTCAAGCACGAGCGCGAGGCGTTGGTCGGCGGACAGAATCCGTTCGCGGCCGTACTGAGCTGTGCCGATTCGCGCATCGCGCCGGAATATGCCTTCGACACTGGCCGCGGCGATCTGTTCGTTTGCCGCGTCGCCGGAAATTTTGCCGGCACCGAAACCATCGCCAGCATGGAATACGCGGTGGCCGTGCTGAATGCGCCGCTGATCCTCGTGCTCGGCCATGACGCTTGCGGCGCGGTCGATGCGACGCTGAAGGCGATCAAGGACAACAAGCCGCCGCCGGGCCATATTCCATCGCTGGTCGATGCGATCACGCCTGCAGCGAAGGCTGCGATGCAGCAGGGTGGGGACGTCCTCGACAAGGCGATCCGGCAGAACGTCATCGACAACGTCGCGAAGCTGAAGTCGGCAGCGCCGATCCTCAATGCGGCCGTGGAGCAGGGCAAGCTGAAGGTCGTCGGCGGCATCTATCGGCTCACGACGGGAACGGTCGACCTGATCGCGCAGGTCTGACGAGACGAACCGGCTCGCGCCGGTTCGTTGTCGCGAGGCTGACGCAGGCGCCCTGGCGTTGGTGCCGGGCGCCATGCCGCCGCCTCAATCCAAGCCTTCGTTATTTGGAAGCCTTTCGTTCAAGTGTCATTCAGCTCGCCACGCGTCTGATGCGTGGCGGCATCTCAACAACAAAAACGGGCAAGCAAGTCATGCGTGGGACGCTCCGAGCCTTCATTTGCCTTCTCCTGCCAATCGCGGTCCTTGCCGCGGGCGCGCCGGATCCGGCGCGTGCACAGCAGCAGGAAAAGCGTATGGCGCTCGTGGTCGGCAACGGCGCCTATGCCAAGTCGCCGCTGGCGACGACGGCAAACGATGCCGGCCTGATCGCGCAGACGCTGCAGGCGGCGGGCTTCGACGTCGTCGGCGCCCGCGATCTCGACGGCGACACGCTGCGCAAGAGCTTTCGCGATTTCATCCAGAAGGCGCAGGCCTCCGGACCGGGCACCGTCGCGATGGTCTACCTCGCCGGCTATGGCGTGCAACTTGCCGGTGAGAACTACTTCATCCCGGTCGATTCCAACATCACCCGCGACACCGACATTCCGACCGAAGGCCTGCGCATCGGCGACTATCTCCGCCAGCTCGCCTCCGTTCCGCTCAAGGCCAACATCGTCGTGCTCGACGCTGCGCGGGCGCAGCCCTTCGTGGAGGGCGGCCAGCAGATCGCGAGCGGACTTGCGCTGGTCGAGCCCGACGCCAACATGCTGGTCGCGTTCAACGCCGCGCCCGGCACGGTGGCGCCCGAGGAGCCTGGACCTTACGGCATCTATGCGCAGTCGCTGGCGGAGATGATCCGCACCGGCGGCCTACCGCTGCCTGAGGTGTTCGACCGCGTTCGCCTGCGCGTCAACGAGGCCAGCAAGGGCGCGCAAGTGCCCTGGAACGAGCAGAAGATATCGGCGCAATTCTCGTTCTTCGAGCGCGGACCTGACGCGCCGCCGCCTGAGGCCGCACCCGACCAAGTCGCCGCGATGCGCAACAAGCCGATCCGCGATCTCGGCGTGCAGGATGCCTATGCCGCCGCGCTCACGCGCGACACGCTGCCGGCCTACGAAGAGTTTCTCTCCGCCTATCCCGGCGACCCGCTGTCGAAGCGCGTGATGGTGATCGTCGCGGCGCGCCGCGAGGCCATCACCTGGCGGCGGACCTATCGGACCGACACGCCGGAGGCCTATTGGTCGTATCTGCGTCGCTATCCGCGCGGTCCGCATGCGGCGGATGCGCGCCGGCGCTTGGCGATTCTCACCGCGCCGGCCGAGCCGCCGCCGAGCTTCGCGATGATCGACTACGACGTGCCGCCACCGCCGCCGGAGGAGGTGGTCTATGTCGAGCGTCCCGTGCTGTATTTCAGCGATCCGGATTTTGGCTTTGCGCCGCCACCGCCGCCGCCGGTCTATTATCTGCCACCGCCGCCGCCGGATTTCGTCGTGCTGTCGCCGCCGATGCCGGTGGTCGGCCTGTTCGTGCTGCCGCAGCCGATGTTCGTGCCAATTCCTGTGTTCGTCAGGCCGCCGGTCTATGTCGCACCGCCCCCGAACAACATCATCTATCAGAACATCCATAACAGGACGGTCATCAACACGGTGATCAACCAGCCGCCGGCACCGCCGGCGGGTGCGGGTGCCGGAGCGGGCAATCTCGCGCCAGCCATTGCCGGGCGCACCAATCCGGCTGGTCCCGCCATGCCGCAGGCGGTCGTGCAGCGCGCCGCCCTGATTCAGCAGGGCAAGGCGCCGATGCCGCCGAGCGCGACGATGCAGCCGACGGCGAGGCCAGGAATGCCTCCGGCCAGGCCGGCCAATGCCGCACCGACCGGTACGCCACCTACGACTCCACCTGCCAGTCCGCTTGCCACGCCACCGGCCAAGCTGCCCCAAGCCAACACCCTGCCGGTTCCCGGCACCCATGGCGGTCCACCTGTACCGCCAGCGGGAGCCGGGCCACTGCCGGGCGGCAGACCCGGGCTGCCCACGGCCACTGCTCCCGGCACACCGCCGCCGACCCATCCGGGAGGGCCTGCGGGAGCGCCGACGACTGCTGCTCCCGGCACCACGCCGCCGGGTCATCCCGGTGCGCCGACCGCCGCCGCGCCGGCGACTGCGCCCACGGCGACAAACCCGGCCGCTGTGCCCGGCCAACCGCCGAAGCCGCCGGTGGCCCAGGCCCCGCCCGGGACCGGGACCGGGCCTGGGGACCATGGCAAGTCCGCGACCCGCGAGCCGGCTGGTTCGCCGCCTGCTGCCCGCACGCCTCCTGGCGCAGTTGGACGACCGGTCACGCCGCCGCCCTCGGCGGCGCGGGAGCCGATCAGGCCGCAGCATCAGCCGACCGCAGCTCCCGCCCAGGCTGCCCGGCCGTCGGCGCCACCACCGCGGTCTCAGGCCGTGGCGCGGCCGGCGCCTCCGCCTCCGCCGCGTGTTGCGCCGCCGCCACCGCCACGGGCGGCTCCACCCGTGGCGGTTGCTCGACCGGCGCCGCCGCCGGTCGCCCGGCCGGCGCCACCTCCGCCGCCCCGGATGGCCGTCGCGCCACCGCCGCCGCCGCGCCCGGCAGCACCTCCACCGCGTCCTCCGGCTCCGCCGCCGGCGGCAAAGAAGTGCCCGCCGAACCAGCCCAGATGCTAGGCAGGGGCTAGGCCGGAGCGATCTTTACGGAAGGGGGCCTCTTGCGGGCGAAAGCCGCCCCGAAAGGCCCTTATTTCCTTGCTTCTGGCCGAAATCGCGCTATACACCGCGCCATCTCACACGGAAGCATGGCTCACAAGGCCGTCCGGTGGCAGCCGGGGCGACAACGCTCTGTCCTGCTCACACGCTTCCGGAGGAACCAACCGGAGAATTAGAACGATGGCACTACCCGATTTCACTATGCGTCAGCTCCTCGAAGCCGGCGTGCACTTTGGTCACCAGTCTCACCGCTGGAATCCGAAAATGGCGCCGTTCATTTTCGGCGCCCGCAACAACATCCACATCGTCGACCTCGCGCAGACCGTGCCGTTGCTGCACAACGCCTTGCAGGCGGTCAGCGACACCGTCGCCAAGGGCGGCCGCATCCTGTTCGTCGGCACCAAGCGCCAGGCGCAGGACGGCGTTGCCGACGCGGCCAAGCGCTGCGCTCAGTACTTCGTCAATTCGCGCTGGCTCGGCGGCACGCTGACCAACTGGAAGACGATCTCGGGCTCGATCAAGCGCCTGCGTCATCTCGACGACGTGCTCGCCGGCGGCGATGCCTCCTCCTACACCAAGAAGGAGCGCCTGACCCTTCAGCGCGAGCGCGACAAGCTCGACCGCTCGCTCGGCGGCATCAAGGACATGGGCGGTCTGCCCGACCTGATCTTCGTGATCGACACCAACAAGGAAGACATCGCGATCCAGGAAGCCCAGCGGCTCAACATTCCGGTCGCGGCGATCGTCGACACCAATTCGGATCCGAAGGGCATCACTTATGTGGTGCCGGGAAATGACGACGCCGGCCGCGCGATTGCGCTCTATTGCGATCTGATCGCGCGCGCAGCGATTGACGGCATTTCACGCGCCCAAGGCGATTCCGGAATCGACGTCGGTGCTTCGGTTCGGCCGGTCGCAGAAGAGCTGCCCGCCACGAGCGGCTTCCAAGGCCTTGCCGGCCCGCGCGGCACGTCCGACGACCTCAAGAAGCTCCCGGGCGTGTCGGGCGCGATCGAGAAGAAGTTCAACGATCTCGGCATCTTCCACTTCTGGCAGCTGGCTGAGCTCGATCACGATACCGCGCACAAGATCGGCGAAGAAGTCGGCCTGCCGAGCCGCGCGGACGCCTGGGTGGCCAAGGCCAAGGCGCTGACCGCGGAAGCGGAATAGTCAAAAAGAGCGATGGGTTGGCCGGACAAGCTCCGGCCACCATTTCAGTTGACGCGAATTCCTGAGATGGACCGCGGCGAGGCGATCTGGCCGCGCCGCGGCAAACCGGCAGGCAAAAAGGATTTTGAACGATGGCAACGATCACAGCTGCGATGGTCAAGGACCTGCGCGAGTCGACCGGCGCAGGCATGATGGACTGCAAGGCCGCGCTGACCGAAAACGACGGCAACATGGAAGCGGCGCAGGATTGGCTGCGCAAGAAGGGCCTGTCGAAGGCCGCCAAGAAGTCGGGCCGCGTCGCCGCCGAGGGTCTGATCGGCGCGCTCACCAAGGGCAACAAGGGCGTCGTGGTCGAAGTCAATTCCGAGACTGACTTCGTCGCGCGCAACGGCCAGTTCCAGGGCCTCGTCAAGAGGATCGCCCAGGTCGCATTCAACACCGGCGCCGATGTCGACAAGATCAAGGCCGCCAAGGTCGGCGACGTCACGATCGAAACTGCGATCAATGACGCAATCGCCACCATCGGCGAGAACATGACGCTGCGCCGCGCAGCTTCGCTCGAGGTCAGCCAGGGCGTGGTGTCGAGCTACGTCCATGGCGCGGTGGTCGAGGGCGCCGGCAAGATGGGCGTGATCGTGGCACTGGAATCCCCCGGCAAGGCCGACGAGCTCGCAACGCTTGGCCGCCAGATCGCGATGCATGTCGCGGCCGCCAACCCGCTGGCGCTGGATCCGTCCGGTCTCGATCCGGCGGTCGTCAAGCGCGAGAAGGACGTGCTCGCCGACAAATATCGCCAGCAGGGCAAGCCCGAGAACGTGATCGAGAAGATCGTCGAGTCCGGCCTGAAGACCTATTACAAGGAAGTTTGCCTGCTCGAGCAGGCCTTCATCCACGACACCGGGAAGTCGGTGGCGCAGGCGGTGAAGGAAGCCGAAGGCAAGGTCGGCGGCGCGGTGAAAATCGCGGGCTTTGTGCGCTATGCTCTCGGTGAGGGAATCGAGAAGCAGGAAAGCGACTTCGCGGCCGAGGTCGCGGCGGCCAGCGGCAAGAAGTAAGCGCCGGAACGTTCCTTCCGGCGTGCCGCCGGAAGCGGCGCCCGGACAAGGAAAGTGCTCATGACTGATCCGGTCTATCGTCGCGTCGTGATCAAGCTGTCCGGCGAATATCTCGCGGGACCGCAGGGTTTTGGCATCGATCAACCGACCATCGACCGGGTCGCCGACGATCTGATCGCCGCTCGCCACCTCGGCACCGAAGTCGCCGTCGTCATCGGCGGGGGCAATCTCTTTCGCGGCGTCGAGGTCTCCTCGCGCGGCGTGTCGCGCCCGACCGGTGATACCATGGGCATGCTCGCGACGATGATGAACTGCCTCGCGCTCGAGGCCACGATCGAGCGCAAGGGCACGCCTGCGCGCACGCTGTCGGCCTTCGTCATGCCCGAGATTTCCGAGCTGTTCACCCGCACCGCGGCACATAAATACCTCGCCGAGGGCCGGATCGTGCTGCTCGGCGGCGGAACCGGTAATCCGTTCTTCACCACGGACACGACCGCGGTGCTGCGCGCAGCCGAGATCGGCGCCCAGGCGGTTCTGAAGGCGACCAATGTCGACGGTGTCTACTCGGCCGACCCGAAGAAAGACCCGACGGCGACGCGATTCGACCGTCTGACGCATTCGCAGGCGATCGAGGGCGGCTACAAGGTGATGGATGCGACCGCCTTCGCGCTTGCCCGCGAGACGTCGCTGCCTATCATCGTGTTCTCGATCGCGGAGCCGGGCTCGATCGGTGCTGTACTGCGTGGCGGCGGCCACGGAACCATTGTCGCCGGCTGACGGCTTGTCGTTGCACCCTCAGAGAAGGGGTGCGGAGAGGTCGCCGGGATTTTGAAGGAGAAACGTGATGGCCACGGACAATTTCGATCTCAACGAAGTCAAGCGCCGCATGCAGGGCGCGATCCAGTCGCTCAAGCACGAGCTTGGCGGCCTGCGCACCGGTCGCGCCTCCGCCTCGATGCTCGATCCGGTGCAGGTCGACGCCTATGGCAGCCACATGCCGCTGAACCAGCTCGCCACCGTCAGCGTGCCGGAGCCGCGCCTGATTTCGGTGCAGGTCTGGGACAAGTCGATGGTCAAGGCGGTGGAGAAGGCGATCGTCGATTCCAATCTCGGCCTGTCGCCGGCGACTGAAGGCCAGGTTCTGCGCCTGCGCATCCCCGAACTCAATGAGGAGCGTCGCAAGGAGCTCGTCAAGGTCGCGCACAAATACGCGGAAGCCGCCAAGGTCGCTGCGCGCCACGTCCGCCGCGACGGTCTCGACGTTCTCAAGAAGCTCGAGAAGAATCACGAGATGTCCGAGGACGATCAGAAGCGCCACGCCGACGAGGTGCAGAAGGCGACCGACGGCACGATCTCCGAGATCGACCAGTTGCTGGCCGCCAAGGAAAAAGAAATCCTCACCGTCTAAAGCACGATGGATCGCGCTCTAGGTTATTGTTCGCGCATGATTTACGGAAAACCGCTTCGCACTTTGCGCTAACGCGGCCCTTCGGGTCCGGATCATGCTTTAAGGCAGCCTCATGTCCAACGCCGCCGCGCCCGCAACGGAAGGACCAGAACGGTCCGATGCGCCTGCGCATGTCGCCATCATCATGGATGGCAACGGACGTTGGGCGGCCGCGCGCGGCTTGCCACGGGCGGAGGGCCATCGCCGCGGCGTGGAGGCCCTGCGTCGCGTGGTTCGGGCGTCGCATGAACTTGGCATCCGCTATCTCACCATCTTCTCCTTCAGCTCGGAAAACTGGTCGCGTCCGGCGAGCGAGATCGGCGATCTGTTCGGCCTGTTGCGCCGCTTCATCCGCAACGATCTGGCGAGCTTGCATCGCGACGGCGTCAAGGTACGCATCATCGGCGAGCGGGATGGGCTGGAGGGCGACATCTGCGCACTTCTCAATGAGGCGGAGGAACTGACGCGCGATAACACGCGCCTCACGCTCGTCGTCGCATTCAATTACGGCTCCCGGCAGGAGATCGCGAAGGCGGCGCAGAAGCTCGCGCGCGAAGTCGCCGAGGGCCGGCGCAATCCTGACACGATCGATGCCGAGACACTGGGGGCGCATCTCGACGCGCCCGACATTCCCGATCCCGATCTCATCATCCGCACCAGTGGCGAGCAGCGCCTGTCCAACTTCCTGATGTGGCAGGCCGCCTATAGCGAGCTTGTCTTCGTGCCGATTCACTGGCCCGATTTCGACAAGGCGGCGCTGGAAGGCGCAATCGCCGAATTCGCCAGGCGCGAGCGCCGTTTCGGCGGCCTGGTCGCGAAAACCGCCTCGTGAGCGAGCCCAACTCCGCACCGGCCGGCTCTCAGCCTGCCCCGAGCAATCTCGTGATGCGAATCCTCGCGGCGCTGGTGCTGGCGCCGCTCGCCATTGCGCTCGCTTATGCCGGCGGCTGGCTGTGGGCGCTTCTCGTCACCCTGGTGTCGATCGGACTGTTCGCGGAATGGCTGATGGTGGTTGGCGCAGGCTCGACCGCGCTGACCGGGGCGGGGACGATCGTCATCGCCACGATGGGCTTGTGCGTTGCCTTCGGCGCGCTGAAGACCGCAATCATCACCGGCCTGATTGGCGGGGCGGTCGTGACGGTGATCGCGCGGGGCAAGTTCGTCTGGGCGGCCTCCGGATTTGCCTATGCGTCGGCGGCGCTACTCGCCTCGATCCTGCTGCGGAAGGATTTCGTGAACGGCTTCGCCGCGCTGATGTTCGTGCTGCTCGTGGTGTGGGCGACCGATATCGGCGGCTATTTCGCCGGCCGCGGCATCGGCGGACCGAAGCTGTGGCCGCGCGTGAGCCCGAAGAAGACCTGGTCAGGGGCGCTCGGCGGCTTTGCCGCGAGCCTTTTGGTCGCGGTCGCCTTTGCCGCTTGCGGGGTTGGAAAGATAGTTCCATTGCTGCTCGTCAGCGCGGTCCTCTCAATCGTGTCGGCCTGCGGCGATCTGTTCGAATCCGCGGTCAAGCGGCGCTTCGACGTCAAGGATTCCAGTCACTTAATTCCTGGCCACGGCGGGCTATTGGACCGTCTGGACGGTTTTGTCGCCGCCATCCTGGTGGCATGGATTATCGGCTTCCTCCGCCATGGTGTGCATAGCGCCGGAAGCGGTCTTATGGTTTGGTGAAGATATGAGCGCGGTTCCATTGCGTAACAACAAGGCTGCGGCATCGAGCGTCCGCAGCGTCACGGTTCTCGGCGCCACCGGCTCGATCGGCGACAGCACGATGGATCTGCTGCGCGCCTCTCCCGAGCGCTACCGTGTCGAGGCGCTAACGGCGAACAGCAATGTCGAGGCGCTGGCAAAGCTCGCGAAGGAGTTTTCCGCGCGCTTCGTTGCGATCGCCGACACCTCCAAGTTTGCCGAACTCAGGGCTGCGCTCGCGGGCACCGGCACCGAATGCGGCGCCGGTGAAAGCGCGGTGATCGAGGCCGGCGCGCGTCCGGCCGATTGGGTGATGGCCGCCGTGAGTGGCGCGGCCGGGCTGAAGCCGGCACTGGCGGCGGTCGATCGCGGCGCGCATGTCGCGCTCGCCAACAAGGAATGTCTCGTCTGCGCTGGTGATTTCTTCATGCAGCGCGCGGCGAAAGCGGGCGCCTGCATCCTGCCTGCGGATTCCGAGCACAATGCGCTGTTCCAGGCGCTCGCCTCGGGCAATCGCGACGAGCTCGTCCGTGTCATCATCACGGCCTCCGGCGGCCCCTTCCGCACCTGGAAGCCTGCCGACATCGAGCAGGCGACACTCGCGCAAGCCCTGAAGCATCCGAACTGGAGCATGGGCCAGAAGATCACGATCGATTCCGCCTCGATGATGAACAAGGGGCTCGAGGTGATCGAGGCCTCCTATCTGTTCGCGCTCTCGCCCGACGAGATCGACGTCCTCGTTCATCCGCAGTCGATCATCCACGGCATGGTTGAGTTCTCCGATTGCTCGGTCGTGGCCCAGCTCGGCTCACCCGACATGCGCACGCCGATCGCGCATTGCCTCGGCTGGCCCGACCGTATCAAGGGTCCGGCCGCCAAGCTCGATCTGGCCAAGATCGGCCAGTTGACCTTCGAGGCGCCAGATTTCGAGCGCTTCCCCGGGCTGCGCCTGGCCTTCGATTCTCTCCGGACCGGGAAGGGGGCGACCACGGTCTACAACGCCGCCAACGAGGTCGCGGTCGCCGCCTTCATCGCCGGCAAGATCCGGTTCGGGGCGATTGCCAGGCTGGTGGAGGAGACGCTGGATGACTGGGTCCGCAGCGGGAACCAGGCGCCGCTGACGTCAGCGGACGATGCAATCGCTGTTGACCATGTTGCGCGAAATAGGGCTGCCGCCCTATTGCCTCAAATTGCCTTAAAGGCATCCTAGATGGTTCGGGGCCAGCGCCTTGCGGCACTGGATGAGGGAATTCGATGATCGACTTTTTCGTCCATAGTTTCAATACGTTGAGCCATGGGCTCCTTGGGTACGCGGTTCCCTTCCTGTTCGTCCTGACCATCGTCGTGTTCTTCCATGAGCTCGGCCATTTCCTGGTCGCGCGCTGGGCAGGCGTTCGCGTGTTAACTTTTTCGCTCGGTTTCGGACCTGAGCTGGTCGGTTTCAACGACCGCCATGGCACCCGGTGGAAGATCTCGGCGATCCCGCTCGGCGGCTACGTCAAGTTCTTCGGCGACGAGAGCGAGGCTTCGACGCCGTCGTCCGAGAAGCTCGCGGCCATGACGGCCGAGGAGCGCGCCGGCAGCTTCCATCACAAGAAGGTCGGCCCGCGCGCCGCCATCGTTGCCGCCGGACCGATCGCCAATTTCATCCTGGGCGCGCTGATCTTCGCCGGCATGGCGCTGTATTACGGCAAGCCGAGCACGATTGCGCGCGTCGACGGTGTCGTCGCCGATGGCGCTGCGGCGGCAGCCGGCTTCAAGATCGGCGACGTCGTCGTCCAGATCGACGGCAAGCCGATCGAAAGCTTTGCCGACATGCAGCGCATGGTTGCGATGAATGCTGGTTCGCCGCTTGCCTTCCAGGTCAAGCGCGACGGTTCCATCGTGTCGCTGACCGCGACGCCGGCGCTGCTCGAGCGCAAGGATCCCTTCGGCAACAGCCACCGTCTCGGCGTGCTCGGCGTCGAACACAAGTCTCAGGCCGGGGAGGCCTCGACGTCGCCGGTCGGCGTCGGCGAAGCGCTCAAGATCGGGGTGGAGCAGGTCTGGTTCATCATCACCAGCACCTTCAAGTTCCTGGGCTCGTTGTTCGTCGGGAACGGCAATCCGAACGAGGTCAGCGGCGTGCTCGGCATTGCCAAGATGTCGGGGCAGGCGGCCAGCGCCGGGTTCCAGTTCGTGATCAACCTCTGCGCGGTGCTGTCGGTGTCGATCGGCCTGCTGAATCTGTTCCCGATCCCACTGCTCGATGGCGGTCACCTTATGTTCTATGCGGCGGAGGTCGCCCGTGGTCGGCCCCTGTCCGAGCGGACCCAGGAGATGGGGTTCCGAATCGGGCTTGGCTTGGTGCTGATGTTGATGGTGTTTGCGACCTATAACGACATCCTGCGAATGGCCGCATCCTGATAGGGGCTTTTTTGTGGCGTTGCCCGGGCGTTGCTCTTGGGCAACGTCTTGGAATGAAAATGAAATTACGGCGCGCTCGACCGTTTGCGGCGTCGGTGAAATTGTCTACAAGCGGCTTGAACTTGGGGAATCTCCAGACCGGCGTTGGGGTTGGGTCTGGTACGGAATGATAAGGGCGCGTTGCGCAATGAAGTTTGGACTGCGACTCCGGGGGGGCTTGCTCGCAACCCTGATCATGTTCGGCGCGCCGGTGCTTGCCCCGGTTGGGGCTGCCTTTGTGTCTTCGTCTGCGCTTGCTCAGACCGTGCAGTCGATTTCCGTCGAAGGAAATCGCCGGGTCGAGGTGGAGACGATCCGCTCCTACTTCAAGCCGGGTCCCGGCGGTCGCCTGGATCAGGGTGCCATCGACGATGGCCTCAAGGCGTTGATCGAGACCGGCCTGTTCCAGGACGTCAGGATCAACCGCGGGGCCGGTGGCCAGATCGTCGTCTCCGTGGTGGAAAACCCGGTGATCGGCCGCATTGCCTTCGAGGGCAACAAGAAGATCAAGGACGAGCAGCTCACCGGTGAAGTCCAGTCCAAGGCGCGCGGCACCTTCTCCCGCGCCATGGTGCAGTCCGACACCCTGCGAATCGCAGAAATCTATCGCCGCTCCGGCCGTTACGACGTTCGCGTCACGCCTGAAATCATCGAGCAGCCGAACAACCGCGTCGATCTCGTCTTCACGGTCGAGGAGGGCGCCAAGACCGGCGTCAAGTCGATCGAGTTCGTCGGCAACAACGCGTACTCGTCCTACCGCCTGCGCGACGTCATCAAGACGCACGAATCCAACCTGCTGAGCTTCCTCGCCAGCAGCGACATCTACGATCCCGATCGGGTCGAGGCCGACCGCGACCTGATCCGCCGCTTCTATCTCAAGAACGGTTTCGCCGACGTCCAGGTCGTCGCCGCGCTCACCGAATACGATCCGGAGAAGAAGGGTTTCAACGTTACCTTCAAGATCGAGGAGGGCTCGCAATACCGGGTCGGCTCGATCGACTTCCGCTCCAGCATTCCCAACTTCGATCCCACCTCGATGCGCAACTATTCGCGCGTCAATGTCGGCTCGCTCTACAACGTCGAATCGGTCGAGAAGTCGGTCGAGGAGATGCAGATCGAGGCCTCGCGTCGCGGTTACGCCTTCGCCGTGGTCCGTCCCGGCGGCGACCGCAATTTCGAGGCGCACACCGTGTCGGTCGTGTTCAACATCGACGAGGGTCCGCGCACCTATATCGAGCGCATCAACCTTCGCGGCAACACCCGCACGCGCGACTACGTGATCCGTCGCGAGTTCGACGTCTCCGAGGGCGATGCCTACAACCGCGCGCTGGTCGACCGTGCCGAGCGCCGCTTGAAGAACCTCGACTATTTCAAGAGCGTGAAGATCACGACGGAGCCCGGCTCGTCGAGCGACCGCGTGATCCTGCTCGTGGACATGGAAGAGAAATCGACCGGCGACTTCTCGGTCTCGGGTGGTTATTCCACCACCGACGGCGCGCTGGCCGAAGTCTCGGTTTCCGAACGCAATTTGCTCGGCCGCGGCCTGTTCGCCAAGGCGGCGGTGACCTACGGCCAGTATGCCCGCGGCTACTCGCTGTCGTTCGTCGAACCCTATCTGCTCGACTACCGGGTCGCGCTGGGTCTCGACCTCTATCAGCGTGAGCAGAGGTCCAACAGCTACATCTCCTACGGCACCAAGACGCTCGGCTTCTCGCCGCGCCTCGGTTTCTCCCTGCGTGAAGATCTGTCGCTGCAGGTGCGCTACTCGATCTACCGGCAGGAAATCACGCTGCCGTCGTACCTCGCGAACTGTAACAACAACCAGTTCCTTGCCGACGGTGTCACTCCGAATCCGGCATTCAATCCAAGCCCGGCTTTCTCCGCGGCGAGTGGTATTCCTCTGGCTCCCTCGACCAACGGCCTCGGCTGCTACAGCGACGGCGAGGCCTCGCTGCCGGTCCGCAAGGAGCTTGCCAACGGCAAGACCCTGACCTCGGCGCTCGGCTACACGCTGACCTACAACACGCTCGACAACAACAAGAACCCCACCGACGGTCTGCTGGTCGATTTCCGGCAGGACTTCGCCGGCGTCGGCGGCGACGTCTCCTATCTGAAGACTGTGGTTGACGCGAAGTACTACACTCCGCTGGTCTCCGATATCGTCGGTCTCGTTCGCCTCCAGGGCGGCATGCTGAACAAGATGGGCAGCGATCTGCGCATGCTCGATCATTTCCAGATGGGCCCGAACCTCGTCCGCGGCTTTGCCCCGAACGGCATCGGACCGCGCGATTTGAACCCCTTCGGTACGCAGGACGCGCTTGGCGGCACCAAGTATTGGGGTGCTTCGCTCGAATTGCAGATGCCGTTCTGGTTCCTGCCGAAGGAAGTGGGTCTGAAGGGCGCCGTCTACGCCGACGCCGGCGGACTGTTCGACTATCAGGGACCGACGACGTGGTCGGTGACCAACGAACTGACCACGACCAAGAATTCGAGCTGCACGCCGTCGACCGTCAATCCCGCTTCGGCTGGAACCTGCACCGGCCTGGTGTATGACAATGGCAATGCGGTCCGGTCGTCGGTCGGCGTCGGCTTGATCTGGGCCTCGCCGTTCGGTCCGCTGCGCTTCGACTACGCCGTGCCGCTGACCAAGGGCAAGAACGACCGTACGCAGGAGTTCCGGTTCGGCGGCGGCACCTCGTTCTAATTCGAACAGCACGGCACGATCCGGACCACCGGAGCCGGTTTCCGAAAGGGATCGTGCCAATCCAGGAGATGAGGCATGATGCGGCTTGGCCGCTTCATGCCGAAGCCGGACCGCGACGGGGTGGAATGGCGCAGCCGACCTTCTTCACACAGCCGCCCGCCTCAGCGCTGGCTGACATCGCCACGCTGACCAAGGCGGAGTTGGTCGATCCCGCCAGGGGCGGCCAAATCATCAGGGGTCTTGCTTCGCTCGACGAAGCCGGCCCGATGCACCTGACGTTCTTCGACAATCTCAAATATGCCGATGAGCTCAAGGCGACCAAGGCCGGTGCTTGCCTGGTGAGCCCACGCTTCGAGGCGCGGGTGCCCGCGCATGTCGCCGTGCTGCGGGCGCCACAGCCGTTCCGCGCCTTCGTCAGGATCGCGCGGGAGTGGCATGGCGACGCGCTCCGGCCGCAATCCTGGACCGGCAACGACGGCATCGCGCCGTCGGCCATCATCGACCCCACCGCCAGGCTCGAGGACGGCGTGATCGTCGATCCCTTGGCCGTGATCGGCCCTGACGTGGAGATCGGCAGCGGCACGGTGATCGGTGTGGGGGCCGTGATCGGCCCCGGCGTCAAGATCGGCCGGGACTGCAATGTCGGCGCACGCACCGCCATCCAGTGCGCGCTGATCGGCAACGACGTGCTGATCCACCCCGGTTGTTCGATCGGCCAGGACGGCTACGGCTTCATCTTCTTCGGCCCCGAGGGCCATCTGAAGGTGCCCCAGACCGGCCGCGTGCTGATTCAGAACAACGTGGAGGTCGGCGCCGGCACCACCATCGATCGGGGCTCCTTGCGCGACACCGTGATCGGGGAAGGGACCAAAATCGACAATCAGGTCCAGATCGGCCACAATGTGACCATTGGCCGGCACTGCCTGCTGGCAGCCCAGATCGGCCTTGCCGGCAGCCTCACCCTCGGCGACAACGTGGCGCTGGGAGCGAAGGTGGGCATCAACAATCACGTCAAGATCGGGGATGGAGCTCAGGTGACTGCCATGAGCGGCGTCAAGGACGACGTTCCTCCCAACGGACGTTGGGGTGGTTTTTTCGCCAAGCCGACCAGGCAGTGGTTCAAGGAAATTTTGGCGGTCGAGCGCTTGGCGCGCGACAGCAAGGCCGATCCGAAGCAGGAGGAACGGGAGTGACGGACGAAGCACCGGTCAGGTTCGAGCTTGTGGACATCAACATGATCCTGCAAACGCTCCCGCACCGTTTTCCGATGCTGCTGATCGATCGCGTGATCAACATCCGCACCGATTACAGCGGCATCGGCATCAAGAATGTCACCTTCAACGAACCGCCGTTCCAGGGCCACTTTCCCGATCGCCCGGTCTATCCCGGCGTCATGATGATCGAAGCGATGGCGCAGACCGCGGGTGTGATCGGCATCAAGTCGGTCGAAGGCACCGAGAAGCCGCGCGCGGTCTATTTCCTCACCATCGACAAGTGCAAGTTCCGCAAGCCTGTGCTGCCCGGCGATACCATCGAATACCACATGCGCTCGATCGGCCGCCGCAAGGCCATGTGGTGGTTTCACGGCGACGCCAAGGTCAACGGCCAGGTGGTTGCGGAGGCCGACGTCGGCGCCATGCTGACCGACTGAGCGGGATCAACTTCTCTGGATGCGCTCGCGCGCAGGACACGCGTACCGGCCGCCGCTGACCTCGCGCTTGATGTTCTGGTTGAAGAACTGTCCCATGGACGGTGCGCCCAGCAGGCGCTCGACCGTGTCGACCGGTACGCCGCAATAGCGGTCATAAACGCCTTCAACGGCCACGACGAGGGCCTGCTGCGCACGGTCGTAACAGACCCGCTGAAGCACCGTGCTGCGGCTGATGTCGCGGCACTCGAACGTCGCGAGGTCGATGGGGCGGTGTTCGGCGGTCTCGATCGTCTCGGAGACGATCGGCGCCGCGGCGAACTGTGCGAGGAGAAGTGCCAGGGCCCTGACCACGATACCTGAAGCTCCGCGTGAACTTGTTGATGACCCGGGAAGGCTGCCTCATCCGGCACTTGAAACACGGAGAGATCATACGTCACTGGACAGATCGGGCATAGTCGCGCTAACCAGCGGAAAACCGAGCGACTTCAACACCTAATCAGACCTTCTTGATGAGTCAGATTGCTTGATGAGTAAGATTGACCCCACCGCACGGATCGCGGACGGCGCCGTGATCGGCGAGGGCACCGAGATCGGCCCCTTCTGCATCATCGGCCCGCATGTCGCGATCGGCAATAACTGCAAGCTGATCGGACAGGTCACCGTCATCGGCCACACCTCGATCGGAGATGGCTGCGTGATCTCGCCGTTCGCGGTGCTGGGCGGGGCGCCCCAGGATCTCAGCTACAAGGGCGAGCCCACGAAGCTTGAGATCGGCTCGGGCTGCACCATCCGCGAAGGTGCGACCATGAATGTCGGCACCATCAAGGGCGGTGGCCTGACGCGCGTCGGCAACGACGGCTATTTCATGAACAACAGTCATGTCGGGCATGACTGCATGGTCGGCAACAACGTGATCTTCGCAACCTCGGCGACGCTCGGCGGCCATTGCGAGATCGGTGACGCCGTCTATATCGGCGGCCTGTCCGCAGTGCATCAGTTCACCCGCATCGGCCCCTATGTGATGGTTGGCGGTGTCTGCGGCGTGCGCGACGACGTCATCCCGTATGGGCTGGTCAACGGCCAATATGCGGTGCTCGAAGGCCTCAATCTGATCGGCATGAAGCGGCGCAAGTTCACCAAGCAGCGGCTTGCGACCGTGCGCGCGTTCTACCAGAAACTCTTCCATGGCCCCGCTACCTTTGCCGAACGCCTGGAGGCGGCGCGGCCGCTCGCCGGTGGAGATCCGGCGATCGGGGAAATCCTCGACTTCATCGGCAAGGGCAAGCGCCCGCTCTGTCTTCCCGCCATCGCGAAGTGATGATGGAATGGCCCCGGGCATGACATCGGCGGCTTCGGAAATTTCATCGCCGGTCGGCGTCGTCGCTGGCGGCGGCGCGATGCCGTTCGCGGTTGCCGACTCGCTCGCCGCCCGCGGCATCACGCCGGTGTTGTTTCCCCTTCGGGGAGCCTGCGATCCCGCGCGGGTAGAGAAATTCCGTCATCGCTGGATCTCGGTCGGCCAGCTCGGCCGCGCCATGCGGCTGTTTCGCGAGGAGGGCTGCCGCGACCTGATTTTCATCGGCACGCTGGTGCGACCTTCGCTCTCGGAGGTCCGGGTCGACTTCACGACGCTTCGGCTGCTCGGCAATGTCATCCGCGCCTTCCGCGGCGGCGACGATCATTTGTTGTCCGGCGTCGGGCGCATTCTCGAGCAGGGCGGCTTTCGGATGGTCGGCATCAAGGATGTCGCGCCCGATCTGCTGATGCCCGAGGGCTGCATCAGCCGCGCCTGGCCGAGCGACACCGGCAAGACCGACATCGAGCGCGGACGCGCGGTGCTGACCGCCCTCGGTCCGTTCGACATCGGCCAGGCCGCGGTCGTGATCGACGGCCATGTGGTGGCGGTCGAGGATATCGAGGGCACCGATGCACTGCTCGCGCGCGTGGCACGGCTGCGCGAAGAGGGCCGCATCCGCGCCGCCACCGGGCGGGGCGTGCTGGTGAAGGTCCCAAAGAGCGGGCAGGATCTGCGCTTCGACCTGCCGACGATCGGCCCGCGCACCCTCGAGGGCGTCGCCGCCGCAGGGCTGGCCGGGATCGCCGTCGTTGCCGGCAACACCATCGCCGCCGAGCCGCAGGCAATGATCGCACTCGCCGACGCAAAATATCTCTTCGTCATCGGCCTGCCGGCGTGATGCAGGGTCGCGATCCCAAGCGCAAGATCTTCCTGATCGCCACGGAGGAATCCGGCGACCGGCTCGGCAGCGCCTTGATGAAGGTGCTGCGCCAGCGCCTCGGCGACGGCGTGCAGTTCGTGGGCGTCGGCGGCCACACCATGGCGCGCCAGGGGCTCGAGACGCTGTTTCCGATCGAGCAGCTCTCGATCGTCGGCTTCGCCGCGGTCGTGCAGCAATTGCCGAAGATCCTGCGGCTGATCCGCGAGACCGCGGAGGCCGTGACCGAAGCCGCGCCGGACGCGCTCGTCATCATCGACAGCCCCGATTTCACCCACCGTGTCGCCCGCCGCGTGCGGACGCGCAATCCGGCGATCCCGATCGTCGACTACGTCTCGCCACAGCTCTGGGCCTGGCGGCCGGGACGGGCGCGGACCATGCTCGGCTATGTCGACCATGTGCTCGGCCTGTTGCCATTCGAGCCGGAGGAATACCGCAAGCTCGGCGGGCCGCCATGCAGCTATGTCGGCCATCCCCTGATCGAGCAATTGCCCTCGCTGCGGCCGAACGCGGAGGAGCAGGCGCGCCGCGACGGCGAGCCGCCGGTCTTGCTGGTGTTGCCCGGCAGCCGCCGCAGCGAGATCAGGCACCATCTCGACGTGTTCGGCGCGACGCTCGGCCGATTGCAGACCGAAGGCCGCGCGTTCGAGCTGATGCTGCCGACCATGCCGCATCTCGAAACCACCATCCGCGAAGGCATCGCGAACTGGCTGGTCAAGCCTCAAATCGTGGTCGGCGAGAACGAGAAGCGCGCTGCCTTCCGCATCGCGCGCGCGGCACTGGCAAAATCCGGCACGGTGACGCTGGAGCTCGCGCTATCGGGCATTCCGATGGTGACGGCCTATCGCGTCGGCGCGATCGAAGCCTTCATCCTGCGCCGCGCGATCCGTGTCTCCTCGGTAATCCTCGCCAATCTCGTGATCGGCAAGGATGTCATCCCGGAGTTCCTGCAGGAAGACTGCACGCCGGAGAAGCTGGCGCCCGCGCTCTCGGAGCTTCTGACCGATTCACCGCTGCGCCGGCAGCAGGTGGAAGCATTCGCCCAGCTCGATACGATCATGTCGACAGGTAACAAGTCGCCGAGCGTGCTCGCAGCCGACATCGTGCTGGCGACGATACGCAAGGGTAGGCGGGCAGGCTTGGACGTGTACTCATAAACGTTGGCTTGCCAGCGCAAAGCGGAAGCCTCCCACCTAGAGCGCGATCGGCGGCTTGTGACCCAGAGCAGACCTCGCGTCGATTTGCATCTCTCATCGTCTCGGTAAGACTGCCAACATCCTCGGTCCACCAAACAACCACGGCAAACCGGGATGTCAGGTGCATGTCAGGATCTGCGCGCAATATTTTGTGCGCTCGCCTAGGTGCGGCCTCCTGATTGGATTTACCTAAAGGGACGCATGCGTCTTGCTCTAAAAATGTTCAGATTTCTTGTCGCGATCTTGCTTCTTGGGATTTTAGGGTTCGCTGGCTGGCTGACCTTCAGCCCACCCAATGGACTAGTGTCCGCCTCGGCTTATGCGGCAAAAATGGTTTGCTCGAATGTGTTCATTGCCGAACGTGATGCGGATGCGGTGATCAAAACCGACCTCGCGTTAACACATCCACGCATTGTCGAACGTCTGAAGATCAACGTCGACACCGCCAACCAGCGTGTCGAGGCGGCATATCGAGGCCTGTTCGCCAAACGCTACGCCCAATATGAGGAAGGACGTGGTTGTACGCTGGTGTCTAAGGACGAAATCCCCGACCGTGCCGAGCCGCCCTCACTGCCCGGAAAGCCTAGTGCGCTCTGGCCGGTCGGCGAGAGTGCTCAATTGTCTGACGACAAACACTTACTGGCGACGCTGAACGATCCGGCTCTCCAGGGGCCGGGCATGCGCGCGATCGTCGTGGTCCAGGACGGGCGCATCATCGGAGAAACCTACGGCGAAGGCTTCAACGCTTCGACGCCCCTCCAGGGCTGGTCGATGACGAAGACCGTGAACGCCGCCTTGGCCGGCATGGCGATCAGGGACGGAAAGCTTTCGCTGGACCGAAAAAATCTGTTTCCGCAGTGGGCTGGCGACGCGCGCGCGGACATCTCGGTGGCCGATTTGATGGCCATGACAAGCGGATTGAAATGGAGCGAGGACGGTGACTCTGCCGACCCCGACGGGTTAGAAAATCTCGCACATGATGCGGCGGCTTTCGCGCGGGACCGTCCGCTTGTCGCCCCGCCTGGAACGCAGTTCAACTATTCCGGGGGTTCGTCTGTCCTGTTCGCCCGGGTCTGGCAGAACGCGGTTGGAGCGGACGCGCGAGCGTATCCGCAGGAGCGATTGTTCAAGCCTTTGGGCATGACCAGCGCTGTTCTTGAGGCTGACCCTTCAGGCACATTCCTTGGCGAAGCCTTTCTCTTCGCCAATGCGCATGATTGGGCGCGCTTCGGCGAATTCCTGCGCATGAACGGAGAGTGGAACGGTGCTCAGCTTTTGCCGCCGGGCTTTGTCGATTACATGCGCTCGCCTGTGCCAGCGTCCGATGAGGGACATGGCCCGGTCTACGGTCGCGGACAGCTTTGGTTGGGGCCGGGCCAGGGATTCCGACTCCCTACCGACACGTTCATGTTGCAAGGGCACCTGCGCCAGGTGATTGCGATCATCCCCTCGCGTAAACTGGTGATCCTGCGTATGGGTCTCACGCGGGAAGATATCGGGTACAGCGTCGCGAAGCTACTGTACGCGATTGTGGCGGCGCGCCGATCGAATGAATGAGCGATTACTTCCGCTTGTGGCCGATTTTGTTGCAAAAGTCGGTTGAGACAAGTCACGAACCGTGATTCCGTTGTGTTGACGCGAATCTCGGCGAGGTCGATCCATGATGGGCCGTCTGAAGAGTGACCAAGGTCAACTGTTCTAC